>NZ_JBRFVG010000017.1:0-86032 GCF_052950655.1 Ralstonia sp. VS2407 | reverse complement strand
CACCCGATCTACCGCCAATCGCCAACCACACAATCGACCGCAAACCCGCTCCACTCCTGCTTCTCCACCACTCAACACCACCACCGCCACTTGCGTTTCGGCGCTGTGTTTTGCAGCGAGGGGCGAATACTAATGTGCGGAAGCGCAGCTGGCAAGCACTTTTGTGAGTCACTCGCAAAAATCTTGCTGATGACTGGCCTGCGTCGCCATGCGCCGCAGGGTTATGGCGTAGGTTGAGGGGCCGACGAACGCCGCGTCCGGCCAACCTGAGACGCAGATTGGGCCGGGCCATCGGCCGCCGCCCCGTTTCTTATAGAGATGCAGTTGGCATCAATACTTGCCCGACGCTTGGCATAGCTTCTGGTTGTAGAGAATCGCCTTGCTCGTTGACGCGTAATTGTCGGCGTCGCACGGCGGCAGGATCAGTGTTGAGTCCTTCTGTGCCTTGATCGCTGTCGTCTCGGACAGCACAGCGAGGCATTGAGCGTTGTCGCCACGATGGTATTCAGTCACGGCAAGATCACTGCGAGCCTTGTCGCGCTCGATCCAGTCCATGAAGGGATCGCAGTCGGAGAGCAGAGAACGCAGTGTTGTGCGGGCTGCATCGAAATCCTTGGCGGCGTATTGCTTGTGGGCCTGGCCGATGCGGGCTTGACGCTGGCGGTCTGTGCAGGCGACCGGCGCACGGCGGTAGTCGCCATCAAACATGGCGCGCATGCCGCAGAAATCTCGGCAGGCCTCGGCGGTGGCGGATGAATCCAGCTTGAGCGCGTCCTTGTTGCCCGACACGGCGATGTGGCACTTGCCCTCATCCTTGTCGATGCCAACGCGGCCCCGGAATGTGCCTTCGATCGCGCACGTGTGGCAGTTGCCGCCAATCGTCGAGATGTTGAAGCTGTCGCCCTTGACCGTCATCGTGCCGCTCGCGCTGTCGCCCAGGATGTAGACGTACTCGCCCGGCTCGACGGCTGGCCCGGCCGCCATGGCGCACGCGCTAGCCAACCAGCTTGCAATCATCAACGCGCGCTGCGCCCAAATTACAAGGGCCATGGTGTTCGCTCCAGATTCATGTGGGAGGATGTCTGCTGCAAAAGCGCCATTCTGGCGACTGACTATGCCGGCACGCAAACATCTGGGCGAGCAGCGTGCCGTCGGCCATCAGATATGAAGCAGCGCCAGCACGGCCACGACACCACCAACAGCGGCCACACCGTATGACAGAACCTGCATCCAGCGCCGCCGGGAAAGCAACGTGATGGCCGCCAGCGCGATCGACACCTGAATGGCGACGACCGCTTGCGCCCACCGGTGGTGGTGGTGCACGGCAAGCTCGCTCGCGTCATCGGCCTCTTTTGCCAAGCGCTCCTGGTCTTCCGCCTGACGGCGAATGTCTTCCTTCTCGGCGGCGTAGCGCTGGGCTTCGCGCTTGGCGGCGGCCTGATCGGTGCCGGGCAACTGGGCGGTCAGCTCGGCAATCGCCTGCTTCTGGCCTTTGGCCTGGTAGTAGGCCCAGCGGTTGGCGGCTTCGGTCTTGTGGATGGCAGCTTCATTTTTGGCGAGTAGTGCGGCGTTTTGCGTGGCGCCGCCCTGGTAACCGAAGATGGCGCCGGCCGTCGAGAGAATCGCCGTCATGACGGCAATACGCCCGGCAAAGCTATCGGCATGGCCGCTTTCTGCCGCGTGCTCGAGCGCGTGGTCATGCGCGCCGTGCACGTGAAATCCTTCTGACATGGTTGCTCCCCTTCTAGTCTTGTATCGTCGGTCGCCCATCAAGCGCGGACCTCACAATGCATGGCCTTGCACGGAAAGGCAACGCCATGCGACGCGCATTCAACGTCGCAGATGCAGCTTCCTGACCCTGCCGCGCAGGGAGGAGGCGCGGCAATCGCAAATCATTTATACGCTGGGCAATTGCGCCGTTGAATACACGAAACCGGTCCGTATAATCGCGCAGCAATGCGAATCAGAGCCAATATTCCTTTGGTAATCGCATTGTTAATAAAACAAAACAATACTGCGAGTCAGATCCATGGATGCGTCCCAAAAGCCTTTGGCGCCATTGCCCGAAGAGGAACACCAACCCGTCATCGTCCGCGTGGCCGACGCGACGATCCGCGATGCCAATGCATTGCTGCATGCCAACGGCGGCCTGAAGTTCGGCCGAGGCATGATCGGCACCATCCTGGCGTTGGTGCTTAGCTTTCTGTGTTTGCTGGGCGTACTGGCGTTTCACTTTCCCCAGTATCTGACGACGCCCGAATTGCGGCGCGCGTATTCGGTGGATGTGATTCGGCAGATTCTGTTTGTCTCTCTGCTGATTTCGGGCGGGTTATCGCTGGCGAATATCGTGCTGGATAACCGCCGACGCCTGAACGGTCTGGCGTTCCTGTTTGTGGTGATTGCCGTTGCGCTGGGCGGCTCGCGCGTGCCGGTGGGCGATTTTCCGGATCACACGCCGTATATCGGCATGGATTGGTTCATTCTTGACCTGCTCGGTTCGACGGCGATTTTCGTGCTGCTTGAGAAGCTGTTCCCGCTCTACAAGAAGCAGCCGGTGTTCCGGGCAGAATGGCAGACCGATATGGTGCACTTCGCAGTGAACCACTTCATCGTGGGGCTGGTGCTGCTGGTGGTGAACTTCCTGATCCACCGCGTGTTCGGGTGGATGGTGCATGCGGACTTCCAGCAAATGGTGCAGCACATCTGGTTCATTCCGCAGTTGCTGCTGTGCATGCTGGTGGCCGACCTGATGGAGTACGTCACGCACCGCGCGTATCACGAAGTGCCGTTCCTCTGGCGCTTTCATGCCGTGCATCACAGCGTGAAGACGATGGACTGGCTGGCCGGCTCGCGTCAACACATTCTTGAACTGATCGTCACGCGGGTGGCTGTGCTTGGGCCATTGTTCGTGCTGGGCTTCGACAAAGCCGTGGTCGATGTCTACATCATCATCGTGGGCTTCCAGGCGGTGTTCAATCACGCCAACGTGCACTTGCCGTGGGGGCCGTTGAAGTACATCTTCGTGACGCCGGATTTCCATCATTGGCACCACTCGTCGGAAGACGAAGCGATCGACAAGAACTACGCCGCGCATTTCGCCTTCATTGACTATCTATTCGGTACCACAGTCAAATCGAAGAAGGCCTTCCCTGAAAAGTACGGCGTAGTAGGTGACTACATGCCCGACGGCTTCGTCAACCAGCAGCGCTTTCCGTTCCGACGTCAGCAGAACTGAGTCGAAGGTTTCACGTCATGCCCGTCGCCGCCGCTGCTCAGCACCTCATCGCCCGCCTCGGTCTCGAACCGCACCCGGAAGGCGGCTTCTATCGCGAAACCTATCGCAGTGAGGAACGCATCCAGCGAGGCATCCCGCCCGTCGAACGTGCGGCTGCCACCGCCATCTATTACCTCTTGGCGGATGATGCATATTCCGCCTGGCATCGGATCCAGTCGGACGAGTTGTGGCACTTCCATGCGGGGGACTCACTCAATGTGCATGTGTTGGAGGACGACGGTACGGTGAGCACGCATCGTCTGGGCAATGCGGCCGACGACGCGATGGCGGTGTACCAGGCGGTGGTTCCGGCAGGCCGCTGGTTTGCGGCCGAGCGCGTGCCCGGAGAACATGGCTATGCGCTCGTCGGCTGCACCGTTGCGCCGGGGTTCGAGTTCAGCGAGTTCGAACTGGCCGACGATGGCGCGCTGCTGGCAAAGTATTCGGCACATGGCGATCTCATCCGAAGGTTGCTGCCCAAGCCTGCGGTACGTTAGTCAGCACCACACCACGCTTTCATAGCCGACCGTGCGGCGGTAGACGCTGATACCCCGCCACGTGCTGTACTCCATGTACGCGCATGTCAGGACGACGATCCAGTTGGCTGCTGCGGTGGCTGTGGTGGACATATCCCCTCCCCTCTCGGCGTGCCCGATAGCTGTCTTATCGGCACGTTTTCAGTCTATGAGAGGGGGCTTCCAAACCATTGCACGAGCAATGACGCTTCTCGGCCCTTATTTCCGGGTCTCATCTCCGTATGGGCATCGCGCGTCGCAAAGGCCTGCCGGGCGCGGCGCCCATGCATCCTGGAGCGCACAGCATGATGGCCATGGCTGGTCTTCATCGGTGCGTCGATCTACGCTTGTGAGACGCGCTGCGGCGTGACTCACGCTACCCACCCACTTCACCCAGACGCCTTCGGAAGAACATCATGGCTACCATCGGATTCATCGGTCTTGGCATCATGGGCGCTCACATGGCCCGCAATCTGCTCAGGGGCGACCACACGCTGATCGTCAGCGGCAAGCATTCCGTGCCGGAAGATCTGCGCTCGCGCGCGACGGTGGTCGCCAACTCGGCGGCAGTGGCGCAAGCCGCGGACATCGTCATCGCCATGGTGCCGGACACGCCGGACGTGGCTGATGTGCTGTTTGGCGAGGCCGGTGTCGCGCAGGGCTTGGCTGGGGGCAAGCTCTTCATCGACATGAGCTCGATCTCGCCGATTGAAACGCAGACTTTTGCCAAGCGCGTCGAAGCGCTGGGCGCGGATTACCTTGATGCGCCCGTTTCAGGCGGTGAAGTCGGTGCACGTGACGCAACACTCACGATCATGGTTGGCGGCAAAGCAGCCGCGTTCGAGCGTGCCAAACCGCTGTTCGCCTTGATGGGCAAGAACATCACGCATGTGGGCGACTCCGGTGCTGGTCAGACCTGCAAGGTCGCCAACCAGATCATCGTGGCATTGACCATCGAAGCAGTGGGCGAAGCGCTGCTGTTTGCGTCCAAGGCCGGTGCCGACCCGGCACGTGTGCGCGAGGCGTTGATGGGTGGCTTTGCCTCCTCGCGCATTCTCGAAGTGCATGGCGAACGCATGATCAAGCGGACGTTTGACCCGGGCTTTCGCATCGAACTGCACCAGAAGGATCTGAACCTGGCGTTGGAAGGCGCTCGCAAGCTCGGCATCGCCCTGCCGAACACCGCGGCCGCACAACAGCTCTTCAACGTGTGCGCCGCTCACGGTGGCAAGGCATGGGACCACTCAGCCATGGTGCGCGCACTGGAACTGATGGCGGATCACAGCATTGCCTGAGCCAAAACGGGGGCGTGCCCAGGCGAGCACCACCCGCTCCGTTTTGCGACCGTCGACGGCGTCGGCTTACAACTCAAGTTGCTCGAGCACTTTCCCTTTGGTTTCGATGCCGAGGAAGTAGATGGTGACCGCGGCCAGTATGGGGACCAATGCCAGCAGCAGGAACGCATTGCTGACGTTGCCCGAGCCGATCGTCGAACCGATCAGCATCGGTGAAAAGATGGCGGCAATCTTCAGCCACGCGCCGCCCATGCCGCAACCGATCGCGCGGATGTTGGTCGGATACAGCTCCGGCGTATAGACATAGGCGGTGATGAAGCCGCACGCCATCAACCCCAGCGCCAACGAGCACAACCCCGCCACCACATAGAGCGACTGCTCGTGCAGCAGCCCAGCCAGCGCCAGCGAGACGCCGCACAGTACGAACGAGACCACCATCACCGGCTTGCGGCCCACCTTGTCGACGATCATCGCGCAGACCAACGAGCCGACCACACCCAGCACCGAAGCCAGCGCCGCCAGGTTGAGCGCCAGTTGCAGTGGCGCGTGATAGATCGTCTTGTAGACCGTCGGCAGCCATGTCGACAGACCGTACTGGATGAAACCGCACGTCGCCCACAGCATGGCCACGACCACCGTGCGCCTGATGTACACGGGGCCGAACAGATCGCGCATGCCGCGTTTCGGGTGGCGATGCGACATCTGCTCGAAGGCCGAGGTATCACCCAGCGGCGGCAGCGGCTCCTTCGATTTGGCTTCAAAGCGCGCCTGCGCGGCGTCAGCTTCGGCCATGCGGCCATTGGTCGCCAGCCAGCGCGGGGACTCCGGCACGGCCTTGGGCAGCGTGAAGAACAGCACCAGCGGTATGCCGCCGAGGAAGTACATCACCTCCCAGCCGAAATGCGGTACCAGCCATGCGCCCAGCGCGTTGGACACCAGCAGGCCGATCGGGAATACCACCTCGTAGAGCAGCACGAAGCGCCCGCGACCATGTGCGCGCGTGACCTCGTTGATGTACGTAGCGGCCACGGGCAGCTCGCCGCCCAGGCCGATGCCTTGCACGATACGCAGTGCTGCAAACACGGCAAAACTGGGCGCCACGCCGCACAGCAGGCTCATCAAGCCGATGATGCCCGCGCTATAGCCGATCATGCGCACGCGGCCAAATCGCTCGGCAAGCATGGGGAACACCAATGCGCCGATCAACTGACCGATGCCGGGCGCGCCAATCACAAAAGCAATCTGTGCCGGCGTCAGGTGCCATTGCGCAATCAGCAGCGGCAGCGTAGCCGCGATGACGATCACGTCAAAACCATCGAAGAACGTCGCGAGCCCGATCAGCAGGCGCGCGCGCACGTGCATGCCGTTGCTCTTGAGCCGCTCGATGCGGGCAACGATCTTGCCCAGGCTCATCCCGCCCAGCGGCCCATCGTGATCAATTCCGTTATCAATCAAAACACCTGGCTTCATGTGAAGCTCCTTCCGGAGGAAGTTGATGCGCCACCGGGTCGCTGCCCAGCGGCGCGTTGGGTCAGGACGTCAGAACGAGTGATGCACGCCGGTGCTGACAACCAGTTGGTTGCGCTGCGCCGCCACACCGACGCCATTGATGGCAGCGGACTTCGCGTCGCCAGCGGCACGCTGGTAGGTACCCTGAACGTACACCTGCGTGCGCTTGGAGAATGCATACACGTTGCCCAGGCTGAACTGGTTCCAACGAGCACCTTCGTACTTGCTGAAGGTATAGCCCACGTTGAGCGTGTTGGCGGCGCTGTAATGCCAAGCCGTGCCCAGGTCGACGTTCTGAGCGCGGGCATTGGCGCCGCCCAGCGTGATACGCGTTTGCGTATAGACCGCGTTGATCTGCACCGGCAGGCTGCTGAACTGATACAGCGCGCCGGTACCGAATGACTTGACCGAGCTCATCGGCGTCATCACGCCCGGCACGAGCGTCGTGCCGAGCGTGTTCGTGATACCCAGGCGACCAGCGATGTCCAGCGCGCGGTCATTGGAAGCGGTATAAGCCGCAGCCGCACGGAAGCCGCCGTTGGTGTAGTACGCGCCCAGGCTGTAGCTGCGACTCTTGGACGGCGAACCCGGCACCTCGCCAAAGCCGTACATGCCGCCCAGTTGCAGCCCACCGAAAATCGGCGACACGTAGCGCACGGCATTGTCGATCTGGAACTGGTTGGCTAGGTTGTCGAAGTTGCCGGGATGGAACAGGTAGAAGTTGGTGAGCTGGAAGCCGTTGCTCAGACGCCCGAGGTAATCGAACATGAAGTCCGCCTGGTGGCCGAGCTGGATGTTACCCAGGCGGTCGTTGGTGAGGCCCACCCACGCCGCTCGGTTGAACAGCTTCCCGGCCACCACGCTGTTGCCGGTGTCACCCAGAAAACCCGACTCCAGCTGGAAGATGGCCTGCGTACCACCGCCCAGATCTTCCGAGCCGCGCAGGCCGAAACGATCCGGCTGCATGGTGCCGGGGTCCATGCGCAGGGCCGAGCCGCTGGCGGCGCCGCTCTTGAGGCTGTTGATGTAGGCCACGCCTTCATCAATGCTGCCGTACAGCGTCACGTTGCTCTGGGCCGCCGCCGTGCCAGCCAGGCTCATCGCCGCAAGGGCGAACAAAGTTGTCTTCATTTGCTGTTTCCTCCACTGGACAAGGTGTCCGCCCCGCCAGTTGTTATCGCCGTCTTGGTGGACGAGCTGGTTGTGGTGCTTGCTTTGTTTCGTATACGAAACGTCGTTTAAAAGAAAAACACGGCGCAAAAAAGAGGGCGCGGCTGGTCAGGCCCGCGCCTAAGCCATCCTGCGCTTACAAATCAATCACCAGGCGCTTGCCCTTGCAGCCGGATACGCAAACCATCATCGTTTGGTTCGATGCACGCTCGCTCTTGGAAAGCACGCTGTCACGGTGGTCGGGCTCGCCTTCGAGCACGCGCGTTTCACACGATCCGCACACACCTTCCTTGCAGCTGTGTTCAACCTCGACGCCAATCTCCAGCAGCGCGTCGAGCAGCGACTTGCCTGCCGGTACGCACAGCTCAGCGCCATTGCGCGCGAGCTTGACCTGGTACTCCCCGTCCTGCACCGACTCCACACCGGGATCCGCCGCAAAGCGTTCGATATGGACGTTGGTGTAGCCCAGCGCTTCGCAGGCGGCCTCGAATGCCCGCAGCATCGGGCCGGGGCCGCAGCAATAGAAATGCGTATCGGCCGGATGCCCCGCGAGCAACGCTTTCAGATCGGGCGGCCCACCGGCTTCAGAGTCCAGGTGAAAACGCACCGCCTCGCCATGGGCGGCCAGCTCATCGGCAAAGGCCGCTTCGGCACGCGAGCGCGCGCAGTACAGCATCGAGAATGTCTTGCCTTGCTCGGCCAGACGACGCGCCATGCATACGATGGGCGTCACCCCAATGCCACCCGCGACCAACACTGTGCGCGGCGCGGTTTCGTCCAGCTCGAAGTGATTGCGCGGGCCGCCGATCTTGAGCATTGAGCCCACGCGCAACTGCTCGTGCACATAGCGCGAGCCGCCGCGGCTGTTGCGGTCGAGCAGCACGCCGACCACATAGCGGTTACGCATCTCCGGCGCGCCGCACAGCGAATAGCTGCGCACCAGCCCGTTGCCGAGATGCAGTTCAATATGCGCGCCGGGTGCGTACTCGGGCAAGGTCTTGCCGTCGACATCGCGCAGCTCCACGCTCACGATGCCTTGGGCTTCGTAGCGCATGGCATGCACGCGCAGGTTGAGGGGGGAATTCATAGCACGTCTCTCTGCAACGTTTCAGCGCTTTTCCGTCAGGAACTTGCCTTCCGGGCCGACGACGTTTTTCTGCCGGCGTGTGTTGCCGTCAATGCCACCGTCGATGGCCCATTCGGCAAACACAGTCGGGCCGGGCTCGAAATCGCGCGGCTGCCAGTCGGCGTCGAGTTGGTCTTCATCCGCGTAGTACTCGATCAGGCCGCCGGCCGGGTTCTTGAAGTACCAGAAGTACGCCGACGAAATCGGGTGACGGCCGGGGCCCAGCTGCGTATCCCATCCACAGCGCGACACATGCATGCCACCGCCGAACACTTCATGGATATCGCGCACGGTGAAAGCCACGTGGTTGAGCCCGCTCTTGGCCTGCGGCGTCTGCAACAGGAACAGGTCGTGATGGCCGCCTTCGGGCTCGCAGCGCAGGAACGCACCCCGCCCCGGGTAGTGGTCAGATGGCACAAAACCAAGCTTGTCGATATAGAAGCGCTCGGTGGCCGCCACGTCCTTCACGAAGAAGACCACGTGACCCACTTCAATGGGCGTGGCACGTTCATAGATCGGGCTGGGCTGGTTGCGGCGCGGTTTGTCCGTCCACGTGTTCATCGCGGCGCACTGCACGTCGATATCGCGCTTGGTGGTCAGCTGCACGCGCACTGCAAGGCCGTTCGGGTCAGTGCAACCGACCCGGCCGTCGACATGAACATAGCCTGGCTGATCGGCCAGCTTGTCGACCAGGCGGTCGAGTACAGCTTGCGAATCGGCGCCCCAGATCACTTCGCGCAGCGTCGGGCCGGCCTCCATGGCGGGCGGCAGCGTGGCATCGTCGCTGCGCTTGACGCGCACGCGGCAGCCGTTGAGCGTTTCGAAAAGCAGGCCGCTGGCGTCTTCCGATTGCAGGGCAAGGCCCCAATCCAGGAAGAACTGCTTGCAGGCGGCGAGGTCGTCGGCACCGTAGACGATTTCGTCGATGCCTCGAATCGTGTTCATCTTCATCTCCTGTGGTCCGGGCGTTTGATTGCGCTTCCGCTTCAGTTGGCGTTGGCCCAGGCCAGCGGTTGTTCATTCAGGCCCCAGTAGAGGCTCTTCTGCTCCATGTACTGCAGGATGCCGAGGCGGCCCTTCTCGCGGCCCAGGCCGCTGTCGCGCCAACCGCCAAACGGCGTCGAGATCGAGAACTGCTTGTAGGTGTTGATCCACACGTTGCCGGCCTGCACCGCGCGACCGATACGCCATGCGCGCTTGTAGTCGCGCGTCCAGATGCCGGCGGCCAATGCGTAGACGCTGTCGTTGGCTTGCTCGATCAATTCGTCTTCATCGTCGAACGGCATGGCGACGAGCACCGGACCGAAGATTTCTTCCTGGCAAATGCGCGCGCTGTTGGTGAGGCCTTCGATGATGGTCGGCGTGTAGAAGTAGCCCGACTCGCACCCGGCGACGTGCGGACGCAAGCCGCCCGTGCGCAGGTGGCCACCCTCTTCCACGCCCATTGCCACGTAAGACTCGATCGACTCACGGTGACGGTCGGTAATCAGCGGGCCCATCTGCGTGGATTCATCGGCCGGATTGCCGACACGCAGGCGAGCTGCGCCAGCGGCCAGGCGATCCATGAACGGTTCATACAGTGAACGCGCCACAAACAGACGTGACCCTGCGATGCACGACTCGCCCGACGAGCTGAAGATGCCGTACAGCACGCCATTGACCGCATGGTCGAGATCGGCGTCGTCAAACACCATCGTCGGCGACTTGCCGCCGAGTTCGAGCGACACCGGCATCATCTTGTCGGCGGCAACGTGCGCGATATGGCGGCCCGTATTCGTGCCACCTGTGAACGACACGCGACGCACCAGCGGATGCTTCGTAATCGCATCGCCAATGACGGAACCCTTGCCCGGCAGCACGCTGATCATGCCCTTGGGCACGCCCGCCTCCTCACAGATGGCGGCAAGCTCCAGCGCCATCAGCGGCGTGACTTCTGCCGGCTTGACGACGACGGCGTTGCCCGCAGCCAGCGCGGGCGCCATCTTTTGCGCTTCGCTGGCAATCGGCGAATTCCACGGCGTGATGGCGGCCACCACGCCCATGGGTTCATGCACGCTCATCGTCAGGCAATCGCCACGCGCGGGCGTGAGCGCCTCTTCCAGCGTCTCGCATGCAGCACCGAAGAACTGGAACGTGGCGGCAGCGCTTGCCACCAGGGCGCGCGTCTCGTTGATCGGTTTGCCGTTATCCAGGCGCTGGCGTTGGGCCAGTGCTTCGCTGCGCGAGCGGATCAGCTCCGCCACGCGATACAGGACAGCGGCGCGCTCGTGCGGCTTGCGCTGCGCCCAGCCGCTGGACAGAAAGGCGCGGTAGGCACCGGCCACGGCTTCTTCGACATCGGCGACGCTGGCAGCGTTGAGTTCGGCCACTACTTCGCCCGTGGCGGGGTAACGGGTGACATAGCGCTCGCCAGTGCCAAGGCGCCATTCGCCAGCAATGCAGATGGGCAGCAAGGACGTTGCGGTTGCGTTCAAGATAGAGACAGTCATGGCGCAATGGCCTCGCTTAAATCGAAACGGCGTGCGCGCGGTTGCCCAGCGCACGCACCACGCTGAACACCGTCAGCGCAGAAGTCTTGGGATTGGCCGCCAGCGGCTTGCCGCGCATCGTCAGCTCGAAGCCGCCAAAGGTGCCGCGCGCCTCGACGTGATGGATGTTCTCGTCCACCGTCGGATCGGCCAGCAGCTTGACGTGCGTGTGCTCAAGCCCGAGGCCCGCCAAGGACAGCGTGGCCGCCACGTTGGCGTTTTTCGGGAACAAACGCGCAGCTTCACGGGCGTTGCCTTCAAAGATCACGGTCGGCTCGCGCAGCGCATCGAGGTCGAACTGCTGATCGGCCGGCGTGTCCTTCCAGGCGCGCGGCGGCTTGCGGCCGGTGTAGACCACCGCATCCAGCCCGCCAACGCGCGCAGCGGCCAGTGCATCGATGGCCCCGATGGCACCCGACAGCAGCTGCACTTGCGCGTTGCCACGGCGGGCCGCGGCTTCCAGCCGTTCGGCCACGCCGGGTTCGGACAGCGCACCCACCGATACCACCAGGCAGTCGATGCCCTGCTCCAACGCCGGCAACACATGCTCTTCAAGCGCATCGTGGCCAGCGCATTCGACCAGCAGATCAGGATGGGCGTCCGCCGACAGATGCGTCGTGACACGCGCATTCGGCGCGAACGGGGCGATGGCCTCGCGCGCCTTGTCCATCGCGTGCTCGGGCACGATCACGGCGTCAAAGCACACATCCGGATCGCTCTTGAGCAGTTCCAGTACGCCTTGCCCGATCGCTCCGCACCCGACCATCGATACATGCAGCATGTCCGGCTCCTTCAATTGGCTCAGTTGCGCGTTCACGCCACCACCGTCGTGCGCTCGGCAGCGCGCTCGCCCTGGCCATCCTTGGCTTGTTGATTGACGGGCGGGCCAGCAAAGATGGTCTTGAAGCTGCCGATGGAGAGCATGTCGATCTCCATCAGGAACGGCCCCTCGCCGCTGGTGGCTTCCTTCAACGCGCTGCCCACGTCGGCCAGATCCGACACGCGGCGATGGCGCAATTGCAGCGACTGCGCGAGCGCCGCGTAGTCCGGCGTGTGCAGATCCACGTAATGGCGGCGGCCGCCGTACTGCGCGTCCTGAATGTTCTTGATGACGCCGTAGCCTTTGTCGTTCATCAGCACGATGACGAGGTTGGCGCGCTCCTGCACGGCGGTCGCCAGCTCACCCAGGTTCAGGATGAAGCCGCCGTCACCGGCCAGACAGAACGTGGTCTTGCCCGATCCGGTTGCTGCCGACCCGATGGCCGCGCCAATGCCCATCGCCAAACCCTGGCCGATGCCGCCACCCAGCGCATGCACGCCGGCGCGCGAATCAAAAATGCGGAGTTGGCGATTGCCCCACGTGCTGTTCGACACCGTCACGTCGCGCACCCAGTTGAACTCGCGGCCCACTGCGGCTTGCAACGCCTCCACCAGCTTGGCGTACGGGCCAAGGCCATCGATCAGCCCGCGCACCGCAGTCTCGTGTGCGGCGCGCAGGTCGGCAGCGAACGTCGCATCGATCTGCATCTTCTGTTCCAGCCGATCGGCCAGGCCATCCAGCGCAAGCGCCGAATCGCCGCACACGAAGTAATCGCTGGCGTAGCAACGGCCTTCCGCCGACGCATCCGCATCGATGCGGTACAGCGGGCGCGGCAGCTTGAGTTCGTACTTGAGCGTTTCGTTGCCGCGCAAGCGTGAACCCACCACGACCATTGCATCGCACGTCTGGTAGAACGCTTCGACCGGCTTGTGCAGGTTGAATGCGCCCAGCGAGCGCGGGTCATCTTCCGGCACGATGCCGCGTCCCTGCGTGCTGGTGACCACGCCAAAACCCAGATCCATCAGGCGCTTGACCTGCTTCGCGGCGTGGCGGGCGCCACCGCCGAGCCACAGCATCGGGCGGCGCGCGCGCGACAGGCGTTCAGCCAGTTCATCCAGCGCGTGGGCCGACGGCACATGCTGCGGCACCTGCAGCGGGCGCAGGTCATCCGGCATCGGGATCAGCGCGGCTTGAATATCGATGGGAATCTCTACGCTCACCGGGCCGGCCGGCGCCGTCAGCGCGGTCTGTACGGCCAGCTTCATCGTGCTGATGGCGGTGTCGGCGCTGCGCACGCGGAAGGCCGCCTTGGAAACGGCCTTGAGCATCGTGAGCTGGTCCGGCGCTTCGTGGATGTACGCGAGGCTCTGGTCCAGATAAGGCGTCTCGATCTGGCCCGTGATGTGCAGCAACGGCGTGCCGGCGGTCAGTGCTTCGACCATGGCGCCCGCGGCGTTGCCAGCCGCGGTGCCGGTGCTGGTCAGGCAGACACCGAGGCCGCCCGTGGTACGGGCATAGGCGTCGGCCATGTTGGCGCCGCCGGCTTCACCGCGCGCCATGATGAAGCGGATCTTGCCGCGCTCGCCCATCGCATCCAGGATGGGCATGTTGTGGATGGAGATGACACCAAAAGCGGCCTTGACCTCGCAGGCCTCCAGGAAGGCTGCAATCGCGTGGCCCACCGTGACCAGTTGCGGTTCCTGTTGTTGTCTATTAAGCATGACGGGAGTGTCCTCCGGAGATATCGATGTGGCTGCCCGTGGTGTACGAAGACAACGGCGAGGCAAGGAACAGAATGGCGCGGGCTGCTTCTTCCGGCAGGCCCAGGCGTCCAAGGGGAATATGTTTTTGCGCGGCCAGGCGGCGCGTCCACGCGGCCCAGTCGAGATGGCGATCTTCTTCGGGGCGAGCCTCGAAGCGGCGGCGCCATTGGCCGGATTCCACCAGCCCGATCAGGATGCCGTTGACGCGCACGCCCTTCGGTGCAAATTCGGTCGCCATCGAGCGCACGAGGTTGAGCACACCAGCACGTGCGGCCGAGGTGGCCACCATGTGCGGCTCGGGCTGCTGCGCCAGCAGCGAATTCACGCAGACGATCGCGCCGTGCTCCGAGCGCTCGAGTTGCGGCAGGAAAGCGCGCGTCGGATGAATCACGGAGAAGAACTTGAGCTGCAGCTCCTGCGTCCACGCGGCATCGTCGGTCTCGGCAAACGTCGAGACGCGGCCCTGGCCGGCGTTGTTGATCAGCATGTCGACGGGGCCAAGCGCTTGCGCCACGGCATCCGCAAACGCGGCCGTCTGCGCGGCGTCGAGCACGTCGCACGTTGCAGCAAACAGCCGGGCGCTTGGGAAGCGGCTACGCAGACCTTGTTCGGCTTGCGCGAGACGTTCGGCATTGCGCCCGCACAGCGCCACGGCGGCACCGGCTTCCAGCAGCAGTTCAACGGTGGCGAGGCCGATGCCGGAGGAGCCTCCGGTCACAACGGCGGTCTTGCCAGTGAGGTCGATCATCGGCATGGTCATTCGCGGAACAGGTTGACGACCTTGCCGCCGGCGGGGCGGTAGTCCAGCAGGTAGGACAACTCGCCGGCGGCGGCGCGCACCTTGTCGATCATCAGATCGAGCTGTGCCGCGTCGATGCGCGGCGACGGAATGGTCGTGCCGAGTGCAGCCACCACCTTGCCGGCGCGATCCAGGACGGGCGCAGCAATCGTCGAGATGTTGGCCTCGAAGAAGCCTTCCTGCAGCACGTAGCCGTGTTCGCGGTCGCGCTGGACCATCTCGAACAGCTCTTCCACCGTGCGCGGCGTGTTGGCGGAAAACACTTCCAGCTGCGGCTCCGGATAAAGCTGGCGCAGCTCAGCCAGCGATAGATCGGCCAGCAGCACACGACCCAGCACGGTGGCGTGAGCCGGCAAGCGCGTGCCGACATTCACCGAACTGGTGAACGGCGTGGGCGCGACCGACTTCGCTACATAGACGATCGAGCGGCCATCGCGCACGACAAGGTTGCACGGATAGTGAATCTCGTCACGCAGGCGATCGAGCAGCGGGCGGCCCAGCTCGGTGAGCTCCAGCGAGGCGAGATATTCAAAGCCCAGGCGCAGCACCGCCATGCCGAGACGGAAATCGCGGCCGCCGTCTACGCGCTCGATGAAGCCCATTACTTCAAGTGTGGTCAGCAGGCGGAACACCGTGGAGCGCGGCACCTTCAGGCGGCGAGCCAGTTCCGGCGCCGACAGGACGCGGTCTTTGTGGCTGAATTCGCACAGGAGGCGCAGGCCGCGTTCGAGGCCCGGCACGATGTACTTTTCCTGCACGTCTTCTGAAATGAGGTCGTTGCTCATACGTCTTGGCGCTTAGGCGTTTTGAGATTGGGAGAGAACGGCGTGTTCGATCCAGCCTGCGACAGCGTCAGGCGCATCGATATAGGAGGCATGCCCCGCAGCCGGTACCAGCGCAAAGGGCAGACCGAACGTCTTGGCCAGCGCTTCGCAGCCTCGCGGCGGCGTGATGCCATCCACATCGCCGCAAGCGACTTGTGCCGGCGTCGATGCGGGGCGTTTGCGCAGATAGGCGCCGATGTCGTCGCCGCTGAGCATCGCCACGGCCTGGCGGTAACCGCCATCGTTGAGGCGCTTCATGTTCCAGCGCACCCAGGCACGCTCTTCATCGGTGGCATTCGGGCGCAGCAGGTGCGCGTGGCGCGACTCCGCCATGCCGGCGATGCCGAACTGGTCCAGCGTTGAAAGACGTTGCGCTTGCACGGCGCGCGACTTGTCTTCCTGCCCCGGCTGGCCGTAGCCCTGCGCAGGGTTCAGAAGCAACAGGCACTTCGGCTGCATCGCCGCTGGCGCGGCGGCCACATACGCCGAAGCCATCAGCGCGCCCAGCGAGTGACCGACGATCACATCGGGCGTCACATCCAGCGCGGCAAGCCACGCCTGCAGCCGCACCGCATAGTCGGCGGCGCGCGGCGCTGCCTCTGCAACCGGCGTGGAATTTCCGTAGCCCGGCGCATCCCATGCCAGCACGCGCATGCTCTGCGAAAGAACCTGCGCGCAAGGCAGCCATGACGCGGCGCTGGAGCTGATGCCGTGCAACAGCACCACCAACGGCCCGCGCTCGCCCCATTGCCGATAGCCGATGCGATCGCCGCGCACGCTCATCACGACGGTGTGTTCGGCGAAGTCGCCGCCCAGCACGGCAAGCGCGTCGGCAACACGGAACGGATGGGAAGACATGACAGCCTGCACGCTCATGGCATCAACGCTTGATCTTGGCGAGCGGGTGCTCGGGCGGGTACGTCGGTGTGATCGGCTTCTTGGCGCCGAGCATCACGCACATCAGCGCGTCTTCATCGCCGATGTTGATTTCTTCGCGGTACACGCCCGGCGGCACCGAGACGAGGTCGCGATCGGTCAGGATGGTCTCAAAACGCTCGCCGTCCTTCTCCAGCACCAGCTTGAGCTTGCCGCGAATGACGAAGAACACCTCTTCCACATCGGTGTGCAGGTGCGACGGGCCTTCGTGGCCGGCCGGAATGACCATGGTCGAAAACGTGAAGTGCTCGGCCGGCACCGTGTTGGTGTCTGCCGCCACGCCCGTGCCGCCCGTGCCGAGGTAGCGCATTTGCGCACGGCGGTATTTCGGGTCGAAGTCGGCCTGGAACTTGAGGGCATCCCAGTCGTAGCGGCGAGTGGCGAAACGCGCAACGCGGCTGTTCATCCAGTCTTCAAACGACGCGCCTTCCGGGCGGTCCCACGTGCGTTGCACTTGCTGTTGTTCGGAGAGATCGCTCATTGAATACCTCTTCTGAATGGTGTGTGGATGCATTACTGCATGACGAAACCGCCGTTGACGGCCAGCGTCTGGCCCGTCACGAATCGGGAAAGATCGGACAGCGCGAACAGCACGGCGCCGCACACGTCGCCGGGCACCTGATCGCGCGAGATGGCACGCTGGTCGCGGTACAGCGCATGGCGGTGCGCCGGTACGTATTCGGTGGCTTCCACCAGCGTCAGGCCCGGCGCAATGGCGTTGACGGTGATGCCGTCTGCGCCGCATTCGCGCGCCAGAGACTTGGTCATGCCCATGACGGCGCTCTTGCTCGCCACGTAAGCCAGCAGGTTCGGCGCGCCCCACAGCGGTGTGTCCGACGACAGGTTGACGATCGCACCGCGGCCCGATGCCTTGAGCGCCGGCAGGCAAGCCGTCGTCATCAACCATGTGCCGCGCACGTTGACGTTCATCACGCGGTCCCAGGTATCGACGTCAATCGACGATGCGTCGCGCCCGCCCGAGTTCGTGATGGCCGCGTTATTGACGAGCCCGTCGAGCCCGCCCAGTGCCTGCACAGCCGCTGCGGCGCACGTCTGAATCGAAGCAGGATCGCCAAGATCGAGCGCAAAGCCATGGGCGTCAAAGCCGGCCGCCCGCAGCGCTGCGGCCTCTTCCTGCACGCGCTCGCCAAGAATGTCGGCCAGCGCAACGGCGCCACCCGCTTCGGCAATCGACTTGGCAAAGGCCAGACCCAGTCCGCGCGCAGCGCCCGTCACGAGCACCTTGCGGCCGGCCAGCAATCCGGCAGTTGAATTGCGCTCAGGCATGTTGAGCTTCCGTGGGAACAGGCTTGAGCATGGCGACAGGCGCATCGGCCAGTTCAGCGGCGGCGCGGCGTGCCAGCACGCGGCGGATACGCGTGATGCCGATGTCGTGCTGATACAGCGTCTCGTGATCGCGCGCTTCAGGTGCCATCGATTCGAGCACCACGCGATCCTGCTCCAGCACATCCCAGTGCAGGCCTTCCAGGCGGTTGCGATACAGGAAGCGCCACACGTCGCGCTGCCAGCCCTGTACGTGGCGCGTGCGCCAGAAGTAGACGATGCAATGCTCCTCATCCACCGGCGTCACGATGCCGATGATGGTGAACGGGCCGCCCGGGCCAACCTTCGGTTGATACGGAATCGACAGGCGCAGCCACATCGTGCCGGTCTCGCCAAACTCGGTCCAATCGAAGTTCACGCCGCGCTGGCCGGTCTTCTGGAACATGATCCCGTGGTCGGTTTCCACCACTTCCATCACGGCCTTCTTCTCGCCGCTGGCCATCGAATGCGACACGGCGTGCAGGTAGGCGCCGTGCATCGGGTCCATGACGTTGTCGATGGCATAGCGGTAGTTGACGTTCCAGTGTGCAAAGCAGAGGAAGTGGCTGTGCTCGTCGCTGGTCAGCTCTTCAGGCAGCCGCAGCGTGCCGACAGCGTCGTCGAACTCCGACGGGGCCTTGTCGCCAAACCAGAGGAAGATGGCGCCGGCACGTTCCTGCACCGGGTAGCTGCGCACGCAGGTCTTGCCCTCCATGGGGCAAGCGTCGACAGCAGGTACGCTCGTCACCGTACCCTGGCCGTTCACTTCGACGCCGTGGTACCAGCAAGCCACGTGGTCGCCCAGGTTCCAACCCATCGACAGGCGCGCACCGCGATGCGGGCAGCGGTCTTCCAGCGCATGCACCTGGCCAGCGGTATCGCGCCACAGCACGATGTTCTGGCTCAAGCGGGTGATGCCCACCGGCGCGTTCTTCACATTCCACGACGCCGCCACCGGATACCAGTAGTTGCGCAGACCGGTGTTGATGCGCGCTTCCTTCTGCGCTTCCTTGTTGCCTTCCATTGCTTGCCTCTTCTGATGGGGTTGAGCCGGGCGCCTCTGCGGGCGACGCGGCGTCGAATCGTGTTGGTCCCAGCCCGGCTCAGGCGCCCAGGCGGCGCATCTCGGCCAGGAATGTGTCTTCCGTCCAGGTCTCGCCGCCGGCGGCATTGCGCGGGCCACGCTCGTTCAGCACGGCGACGATGTCGGCGGGCGTTTGCGCGCCACCCAGGAATGCCGCTTCCAGCGAATCGGCCAATTGGTTCTCATAGGCGGTCGGCTCGGCAGCGCGCGTTTGCCACACCAGATTGGCGACGTGACCAGGGCGCTCGACACGGCCCTTGCCGGCGACGTTGTTCGGAGAAATCGGCTCCCACGGAGCGAGGTCTGGGTTGTATAGCGGTTGCATGTCTGTCGACTCCATCACGTTTCGCTTGTTTTACCTATGAAACGTCTGTTAATATCTGGAACACAGGTGCAACTATAGACCGCGTCTTCGAAATCGCAGATGCGGGATTACCCTATGGTTTCCAAAAAGGAAGACTGCGTCACACGTCGGCCAGGCGGCCGACAAAAGCTTGGGGCATCGAGCTAGCGCAGGCGCGCCAGCAGACGTCGGCCAGCATCGACGACCGAGCGCTCGCCGGTCATCTGGTACCGCACGATCATCCCCTCCACGCATAGCAGCGCTTCTTCGGCGATCGCCTTTGGGCGCGGATAGCCGAGACGCTTGGCCAACTCCGCCAGATAACTCGCCAGTTCGGCCTTATGCAGGACGGCCTTTTCCACCAACTGCGCGTCACCGGTTTCCGTACCGGATTCGGCAACGAGGTTGATGAACGCGCAACCGCGATACGTTTCGGTGTCGAACCACGTGGCCAACACGTCCGCCAGCACGTCGAGGTCAGCCCGCCTGGCAAGGCGCGCTTCCGTCGCCTCACGAAACCACGCCATCCACCGTTCGTGTCGTGCATCCAGGAAGGCTGCGATCAAATCGCTCTTTGACGGGAAATGCCGGTACAGCGACATCTTTGCCACGCCCGACTCGGCGATGATTCGGTCGATGCCGGTGGCACGAAAACCTTCCTGCAAGAACAGCCTCTCGGCGGTTTCCATGATGCGATCGCGGGCGGAGAGGATTTCGGCAGTCTTGGCCATGTCGATGAACGTGAAGGCAATGCTTCAGTATGGTCTTGACAGACAGACCTGTCTACTCAATGATGTAGACAGACCTGTCTCATAAAACCGTGACTTCTGCTTTTCCGACCCCTCATGATGATTGCCGCCCTGCTCGAGCGGCGCTCTCGCCGTTGCCGCTGTGGCGCCTGCGGCTGGCAACGGCTTATATCGAAGAGAACCTTGGCAGGTCGGTCCGGCTGGAAGACGTTGCACGGGCGACGGGCCTCACGCGCATGCACTTTGCTGCCCAGTTCCGCGCGGCCACGGGAGTGCGTCCGCACGCGTATCTTTTGCATCGGCGCATCGAGCGCGCCAAGACCTTGCTGATGAGACTGGACGCTACGGTGGTCGAGATCGCGCTGGAAGTCGGCTTTCAGAGCCAGGCGCACTTCTCGACGGTATTCAAGCGGCTCGCGGGCGATAGCCCGTCGACCTGGCGACGACGCGCGCTGGATCAACTGCATGGCTGAATGCACGACGCCCGGCCAAGACCGGGCGCCTCTCTTTGGCCGACCGCGTCACAAACCCAGCGCAGACAACCCCGGGTGATCGTCCGGGCGACGCCCAAGCGGCCAGAAGAACTTACGCTCCTCCGCCTGGATCGGCAGGTCATTGATGCAGGCATAGCGGCGCTGCATCACGCCGTGCTCGTCAAACTCCCAGTTCTCGTTGCCATATGAGCGGTACCAGTTGCCGGAATCGTCATGCCACTCATAGGCAAAGCGCACGGCGATGCGGTTGCCGCCAAAGGCCCACAGTTCCTTGATCAGGCGGTAGTCGAGTTCCTTGCGCCACTTGCGCGTGAGGAACTCGACGATCTGTTCGCGCCCGTTGACGAACTCGGCGCGGTTGCGCCACTGGCTATCCGGCGTGTACGCGAGCGCGACACGCTCCGGGTTGCGGCTGTTCCAGCCGTCTTCGGCCAGACGCACCTTTTCGGTGGCAGATTCGAAGGTGAACGGCGGAACCGGCGGGCGGGTTTCATTGGCAGACATTGGCAACTCCTTGGCAACGGCAATCGTGGAGGCTGCCGCGCCAACGACGCAGCAGCACGCACAGAGTCTGCCCAACCGACTGCCGCACCGATACCAGGAACGCACGGTGTCTTTCGCGAACGCACGATTCCCGCACCGCACGCCTACAGAAATTTGCGATAAACAACGAAGCCGGATTTCTCAGCCACGGTGTCGTAAAGCTTCATCGCCGTGGTGTTCGTTTCGTGGGTCTGCCAATAGACGCGGGGCAAGCCCGCCTCTGCGGCGCGGCGATAGACCGCCTCGATCAGCGCGCGACCGACGCCCAGCCCGCGTGCGGCTTCGGCGGTGAAAAGGTCTTGCAGATAGCAGCTCATCTGCACCTGCGTGGTACTGCGGTGGAATAGGAAATGCACGATGCCGAGCAATGCGCCCTCCCGCTCGGCAACCAGGGCATAGACCGGCTCGGCTTCATCGAAAAAACGCTGCCAGGTCGTCTGCGTGACGGTGTCAGGCAAGGCTGTTTCGCCCGCGCGTCCGTAAAAGGCGTTGTAGCCATCCCAGAGAGGTTTCCAGGCAGCGAAGTCGTCTTGGCGGATGGGGCGGATCTGCAGGTCGTCGGGTGTAGGCATGGAGGGCTGAATGGAGCGGGTGGCATCGCTCGCGCATTCTGCCAGCCGGCTGCCCTGCGTGCAGCCAGCCTTCCCACCGTTTGGCTTAGCTTGTGCTTCCGTGCCTCGGTTGCCATGTGGGGCGACGCCATGAGCAGCGCGTGTGCAGCGCACCGCCCTAGGGATTGTCCGGAGACAAGTCGTTGCCGGAAGAAAGTTTGCTGAAAGCCTCGACCCACTAAAGTGCGCTCCATGGCCCGGTCACGACCCGGTACCGGGCAGTGCGATCTCCACGCACATCAGCGTCACTACGATAAGGGTCGGGTGTTGTACCAGCCATACCGCCGGACCACACGGGATGCCAGTCCGGCGTCCGCTTCAATCGGTTTTTCCTGCTGTCAACCTTGCAGCCCACCGTCCTCCCGGTGGGCTGTTTTCTTTTCAGGGTTGTGCTGGATTGGGCAACACCAGACGCTGCGTCAGCCGCTGCACCATCGGTGCCGCAATCAGCACGATGGTGAACGCAGCCGGCCAGGCCAGCACGAAGGCATGCGCCCAGCGCGCGAGAAAATCAGGGCTGATACCGGCGTTGATCCAGCCGATCCAGCCGGTCATCAACAACGACATCAGGCCGGACATCAGCCACGCAAAAATGATACGAAGACGTGTGGGAGTGGAAACGGGCATCGACATGGCGGTTCTCCTTGCAAGCCATCAAATGTGATTGACGGTATGCTAGACAACCGCGTTTCGAGAAACTATAGACGTTTATTGAAACTTAAATTCCGAAAATGGAATCATGCTCGACGATTTGGCTCTCTTTGTTTCCATCGTGGACCTCGGCAGCCTGCAGGCCGCGGCCCGCCATGCCAACCTGCCGCCCGCCACGCTCACGCGGCGCCTGCAGAAGCTCGAGACAGCGCTCGGTTGCCAGCTTCTGCTGCGCAGCGCCCGCAGCCTGAAGCCCACGCCGGAAGGCCAGCTTTATTACGAGCAATGCCGCCCGCTGCTGACCGCGCTTGCGCAAACCACGGCCACGCTCGACGACGATCTCAACCAGGTGAAGGGCACCCTGCGCGTGCTGGCGCCACTGAACCTGTCGCGCGGGCTGCTCGCACCCGCCTATGCGAGCTTCATGGCGACGTGGCCGGAGATCCGCCTGGAGTTGTTGCTCAGCAATCGCAATGAAGATGTATGGCGGCATGGCGCTGATCTTGCCATCCGCGTCGGGCAGCAGGACGACCCGAAGCTGCGGCAGCGCCGGCTGGGCGTCATCGGGATGGTGTTGGTGGCCTCGCCCGCGTACGTGGCCAAGCATGGTGCCCCGACACATCCGCATGAACTGCAACAGCATCAGTTATTGGTGTCGTCGCCCCTTTCCACATGGCGCTTCACCTCACCCGATGGCGAGGAAACCATCGAACTGCAGCCTCATGGCCGCTGCGACCTGAATGACATTGAACTGGGCGTGACGCTGGCGGAAACGGGCCTTGGCCTGCTGTATTGCCCACGCACGCTCTGCCATCAGGCGCTTGAAGCAGGCCGGCTGGTGCGCCTGCTGCCGGAATGGCGTACGCCGCAGCGGCCCATCTACGCGGTGTGGCCGCAGCAACAGTTGCCACGCAAGGTGAGGACGCTGCTGGAGCATCTGGCGGCCTTCACCGCAGCGACACCGCTGCTGCAAGCCGACGCCCCGCCGAGTGCATCGCACACTGCTTGAAACGGGTAAAAACACGCGTTGTCGCATCTGCCGATTGCCCCATAGGCTGGAGACTCCCGCGCCAATTTCACTGGAGACCCGATGCACAGCAGCCACGTGGTGCGTTCCGGCAACCTTCGCCTGCATGCCCGCATGACCCTGCCCGCCGACGCGTTTGCGCGGCTGCGCCCCGCCATCGTTCTCGTGCATGGCTATCCGGATGACAGTTCCGTCTGGCACGGTGTGCGCGATACCCTGGCGCACGACCGCCGCGTGCTGACCTTCGACGTGCGCGGTGCCGGGTTGTCGGACGCTCCGGCAGATACCACCGGTTACCGCATCCCCGAATTTGTCGACGACCTTGCCGCCGTCGCCGATGCGCTGCTGCCCGGCGAGCGCTTCCATCTGGTCGGGCACGACTGGGGCTCCATCCATAGCTGGGAATCGGTAACGACGGACCGGCTACGCGGGCGCATCGCTTCGTACACATCGATCTCGGGCCCGTGCCTGGACCACGTCGGCCACTGGATGCGCACGCAGCTTGATGCCGGCACATGGACAGCCAAGCGCGCGGTGTGGAAGCAGCGGCTGCAATCGTGGTACGTGGGATATTTCCACCTGCCGCTGGTGCCCGAATGGTCGTGGCGGCTGTGGGTGGCGCGCGCCTGGCCGTGGTGGCTGCACAAGACGGAAGGCATACGCGTCGAAGCGCCGCGGCCGACGCTTGTGCGCGATGCCTGCAACGGCGTGCGCATGTATCGCGCAAATTTCCGCGATCGCCTCGCCCGCCCCCAGGCGCGTGCACCGCATGCCCCCGTGCAGTTGATCGTGCCCACGCGCGATCGCTACGTCAGCCCCGCCGTGACGCGCGCTGTGGAAGCCTGGGTGTCGCACTACTGGCGCCACGAGGTCGACGCCGGCCATTGGCTGCCCCTGCGTCGCCCCGACTGGGTGGCGGACTGCATCGTGCGCTTTGCCAACTATGTCGAATCAGGCCACGAGCCCGCCGAACTGCAGCAGGCCCGAGTGGCCGGCACGCTGGCACCGGCCTGACGCCCCTAGCGCCACTAGAGGATTGCGCCCAACGCAAACGTTGACGCGCGTGTAACACACTGTAATCATCGTCCGCCACCACGCTGACGGCGCGCCATGACCTGGCGCCCGGACGGCTCGAGCCGCCGCTTCGCGCAAACCGCGTTGCCGGCCATCGATACAAGAAACAGGGACAAGACAATGAAAAGCAAGGTCGTGGTGTACGGCCCGCTCTACGGGAAGTGGTACGCAATTCTGGTCAACGACGGTGTGGCCGCCGAATCCAACCAGTTTGGCTCGTACGAAGCCGCCATGGGCTTCGCGTCACGTCGGTATCCGGAGCTTGAGCAGGAACGACAGCCCTACGCGCGGGGCCGTGAAGAAAGCGAGGACGGAAGCGACAGCCGGGAAGCTGCGCCCATCTGAACGGGAACGTGGCGGGCGGCATTGACACCGCCCTTGCGCACCACAGCGTTAGCGGCCCGCCCCGCAAAAGCGGCCGGCAATCCATTCGAACACGCTGCCTTCGCGCAGCGAGCGGCTTTGTGCCTCGTCGCCGTAGTGGATCTGGTAAAGCGGCTTGCCACTGGCATTGCGCGCGCGATAGAGCGTTTGCGCAATCACCGTGTAGCTATGTCGCGCGCAATCGAGCACCACCTGCTTGACCGAAGAGCGGATCGGCTGCCCATCTGCCGTTTTGATCGTGAAGTCGGGCAGCACGTTGCGCAGCAGTCGGAAGTGCACGGTATGCGAATCGGCATCCGCTTCGGCGCTGGGCTGCGGCTTGACCGATTGCCGGTCGATATACGACACGATGCCATTGATGCTCTCGAACCGGCGCCAGCGGGAATCGGTGCTGGCCGATTCAGGCGCGGGTGCGGCACCGCCCGTCACGGCTTGCGCGGACGCTGTCGGCACTGCCGCCGACGCGGACACGGTTTGTGCGGATACGGGCATCGCTGCCCACTGCGCGGCCACCAGAGCGGTCGCCGCGATGGCGCTTTGCCAGCGCCAGCCTCCTGTTGTCATGGGATATCTCGCCTTGCTACAAAAACTCAGCGGGCGATTCTACCGCGATGGCGCAACCGCTTACATCACATCTGGCCAACGGGCTCGGCAACGTCCACGCCGGCAAAGCGCAGATACAGCGTGCGCAGTGCCTGCGTGAGCGGGCCAGGCTGGCCGTTGCCGATCTGCACGCCATCGATGAACACCACCGGCATCACGAACGTCGACGCGCTCGTATAGAACGCTTCGGCGGCTTGCTGGGCTTCTGCCACGGTAAAGGTGCGTTCCTCCAGCGTCAGGCCATGTTCGCGCGCCAGCGCCAGGATCGACACGCGCGTGATGCCCGGCAGCACGGCGTTCGACAGCGGACGCGTAATTAACCGCTGATCTGCGGTGATGATGAACGCGGTCGACGACGCGCCCTCGGTCACGCGGTCGCCTTCGGTCATCCAGGCTTCGTGCGCACCGGCGCGGGCAGCGATCTGCTTGGCCATGACCTGCGGCAGCAAGCCGACGCTCTTGATGTCGCAACGCTTCCAGCGCAGGTCGGGCACCGTCACCACGGTTGCGCCCTTCTTCGCCAGCGGGCTGTTGACGATGGATTTGACCTGCGTGAACGCCACGGCCGTCGGCGTGATATCTGCGGGGATGCCGAAATCGCGCTCGGCCACGCCGCGCGTGACCTGCATGTAGACCACGCCCTCTTCCAGGCCGTTGCGCGCTACCAGCTCTTCGCACACACGCGTCCATTCGGCGGCGGTGTATGGGTTCTCGATGCCGATCTCGGACAGCGAGCGCGTCAGGCGGGCGAGGTGCGCGTCGTTGTCGACGAGCTTGCCGCGCGCCACGGCGGTGACTTCATAAATGCCATCGGCAAAGGTAAAGCCACGGTCCATGACAGAGACGGTGGCTTCGGCGTCCGGCACGTATTGGCCGTTCAGGAAGATGATTCGGGACATGCTGGGAGAAGGAATTCAGGTGCGGGCGGGACTGCCCTGCCAACGAATCTACAGGATACGTGCGCCATGCCGCGAATACCGATGTGTGCCCACGTTATGCGAAAACAGCATGATGCACGAAACCCCTCCGTTAAACTCTGCCGTTTTTCAGCAGTCGCGCGCCAATGTCCCAACTCACCATCCGCCCGATCGTTGCAGACGACCTGCCCGGCATCCTGGCCGTGCAGCAGGCGTGCTACGGCGACGGGTTTCTGGAACCGGGCGATGCGCTTGCCAGCCGCTGGGCGCGCAGCCCGGCCATGTGCCTCGTCGCGCTGCGCGGTCGTGAGGTGGTCGGCTACCTGCTCTCGCATGCATGGCACGCATGGACACCGCCCAAATTGCACGTGCCGCTGCCCGACACCGATGCAACGGATGCTTTCTGGTTCGTGCATGACATGGCTATCGCGCCGGAGGGCCGTGGCCAGCGTTTGGGCGAGCGGCTTTACACGATGGCATGCGCCAGCGCCCGGGCTCAAGGTCTGGGCCAATCCCGGCTAGTAGCGGTGCAAGGCGCGGATGGCTTCTGGCGCCGCCTGGGTTATCGGCCTGCTGACATGGACAGCGCCGCGTGGGCAGCCCTGCGCGCCATCTACGGCGAAGACGCTGAATTGATGGAACGCGCACTGCCCTGAGCGGCCATCGAGTCACTCCGTTACAATTTGCAACATCCGTATATCTTCTGTAAGACTGCGCGCGCCCCGTTCCACTACAGTGCGGCGTCTTGAGGAATTCCTATATGCATAAGAACTTCGCGCTGTACGTGCTGGCAGCCGCTGCCGCGCTGTCGTCACAGGCGGCTCTGGCCCGCGTCAATGTCGACATCGGAATCGGCGTGCCTGTTGCGCCGGTCTATGTCGAGCCCGCGCCGGTCTATGCTCCAGCGCCGGTGTACGCACCGCCCCCGCCGCCGGCCTACTACGCGCCGCCACCGGTCTATGTCGCGCCGCAGCCGGTTATCGTGGCGCCTGGCTACTACGACGATGGCCGCGGCCGCGAATGGCAGGAACGCCAATGGCGCGAACAACGCTGGCGCGAGCGTGAGTGGCGCAAGCACCATCGTCATGACGACGACGATTGATCCTGCGCACGGCCGCGCTCAGGCGGCCTTCTTCGCCAACCCCAGGTAGGTCTCGATCACGCGCGGGTTGACGGCCAGCTCTTGCGCCGGCCCCTCGAGCGTCATGTCGCCCGTTTCCAGCACGTAACCGTAGTCGGCCACCTGCAGCGCGGCGCGTGCGTTCTGCTCGATCAGCAACGTCGCCACGCCGGTTTTGCGCAGGTCGCTGATGATGTGGAAGATCTCTTTGACGATGAGCGGCGCGAGACCAAGGCTCGGCTCATCCAGCATCAGCAACTGGGGCTTGGCCATCAAAGCGCGGCCCACGGCAAGCATCTGGCGCTCGCCGCCGGAGAGCGTGCCGGCTTCCTGCACACGACGCTCTTTCAGGCGCGGGAACAGGTCGTACACCACTTCCATCTGATCGAGATAGTTGCGCTCGCCCGCCCGCTTACGGCGGTACGCGCCGAGCACGAGGTTGTCTTCCACGCTCATGGTGGCAAACAGCTCGCGCTTTTCCGGGACGAGGCACATGCCCCGTGCCACGCGCTTTTCGACCGGCAGACCGGTCAGGTTGTGGCCGAGATACGAGACCACGCCGCTGGCCGAACCGGAGGTCGGTAGTGCGCCCATGATGGCGCCCAGCATCGTCGATTTGCCCGCGCCGTTCGGGCCGATAACCGTCACGATCTGGCCCGCTCCCACCTTCAGGTTGGCGCCATGCAGCGCCTCCACCTTGCCATAGCGGACGTGCAGGTCCTTCACTTCCAAGATGACAGACATGCGCGCTCTCCTTATTCCACGCCGCCCAGATAGGCTTCCAGCACGGCGGGGTTCTGCTGCACTTCCTGCGGCAGCCCTTCGGCAATCTTGGTGCCGAATTCCATGACGACCAGCCGATCGGTGAGATTCATGACGAAGTCCATGTCGTGCTCAACCAGCAGCACGCTCATGCCTTCGGCTTTCAGCTTGGTGAGCAGCGCAGCCAGCGCCTGCTTTTCCTTGTAGCGCAGGCCGGCGGCCGGCTCATCCAGCAGCAGCAGCGCCGGATCGCAGCACAGTGCACGGGCGATTTCCAGAATGCGTTGCTGGCCCAGCGCCAGGCTGCCGGCTTCCTGATACATGCAATCGGCCAGGCCGACGCGTTCCAGTTGGCGGCGCGCTTCAAACAGCAGCTTTTGCTCTTCGGCCTGGTTCATGCGCACCACGCTGGCGAGCACGCCGCCCTGGGCCGCGAAGTCGCCCCGCAGGTGGGCGCCAAGCGCTACGTTTTCCAGCACGGTCATGCCCGAGAGCAATTGCACATGCTGGAAGGTACGGCCGATGCCGCGTTTGACGATCTCGCGCGAAGGCATGCCGCTGATGTGCTCGCCGCGGTAGAGCACCTCTCCACGCGTGACCGGCAGCACGCCTGTCACGAGGTTGAAGGTGGTCGACTTGCCCGCGCCATTGGGGCCGATCAGGCCGATGATCTCGCCGGCTTTCACCTGGAAGCTGACGTCGTTCACGGCAACCAGGCCGCCAAACTCCTTGCGTGCAGAGCGTACGTCGAGGATCAGCTCACCGGCATGCGGCTTCTCGCGCTGCTTCAGCGCCGGTGCGTCGTCGGGTGCACGGGCCGTCGGCGCCGAGGGAAACAGCTTGCGGATGAACGGCCATACGCCGTCACGCGCGTACTGCAGCAACAGCACAAGCAGCACGCCAAACACAATGATCTCGAAGTTGCCGTTGGAGCCCAGCAGCTTCGGCAGAATGCTTTGCAGGCTGTCTTTCAGGATGGTCAGCAAACCCGCGCCAAGCACCGCGCCCCACACGTGGCCCACGCCACCGACCACCGCCATGAACAGGTATTCGATACCGTAGTTCAGACCGAACGGCGTCGGGTTCACCGCGCGTTGCAGATGCGCATAGAGGAAGCCCGAAATGCACGCCAGCACCGCCGCAAACACGAAGATCACCACCTTCATCCACGCCGTGTTCACGCCCATGGCTTCGGCCATCGTGCCGCCACCCTTGAGCGCGCGGATAGCCCGGCCCGGGCGCGAATTCAGCAGGTTCTGCACCGCCAGCACTGCCACCACGACGACGGCCCAGATCAGATAGAACATCTCGCGCCCGGTCTGCAACGATTTGCCGAGCACGTTCAGCACCGGAATGCCGTTCAGCCCGTCGTACTTGCCCAGGAATTCCAGGTTGCCGAACAGGAAGAACAACGAGAGGCCCCACGCAATTGTCGCCAGAGGCAGGTAGTGGCCCGACATGCGCATCGTGATCAGGCCGATCACATAGGCGCTGACCACGGTGATGACGATCCCGGCCAGCAAGCCGATCCACGGCGACACACCATACTGCGTCGTCAGATACGCGGTGCTGTACGCACCCAGACCAACGAACGCCGCCTGCCCGAACGATGTCAGGCCGCCCACCCCTGTCAGCAGCACCAGCCCCAGCGCGACAAGGCTGTAGAGCCCGATGTAATTCAGCAGCGTGATCCAGAATTCGGGCGTGGGCACGATCGGAATCAACGCAAGCACAACCACAAAGAAGGCGGTCAGCACGCGATTGCGCGAAAGCCAGCCGCGCTGCGCCGTGCCTTCCGAAGATTTGGTCAGCGTGTTCATCGGCTTATTCCTCTTCCTCGACATGCTTGGTGGTGAGCGACCGCCACAGCAGCACCGGAATGATCAGCGTGAACACGATCACCTCCTTGAACGCCGACGCCCAGAACGACGAATACGACTCCAGCAGCCCCACCAGCAGCGCGCCCAGCGCCGCCACCGGATAGCTCACGAGCCCACCCACGATGGCGCCCACGAAGCCCTTCAGGCCGATCAGGAAACCGGACTCGTAGTAGACCGTGGTCAGCGGTGCAATCAGGATGCCGCACAGCGCGCCAAGCGCCGCCGCAAGCGTGAAAGCCAAGCGCCCCGCCTGTGTGGTGCCAATGCCGACGAGCCGCGCACCCAGCCGGTTTACCGCCGTCGCCCGCAGCGCCTTGCCCGACACCGTGCGGCCAAAGTAGAAGTACAGCGCCACAATCATCAGCACCGATACAGCCACCACCCAGAGGCTCTGGCCCGACACGGTGAGCGCACCCAGATCAAAGCGCGCATCGGAGAACGGATCCGTGCGCGAACCTTCCGCGCCGAACATCACAAGGCCGAGGCCCACCATCGCAAAGTGCACGCCCACCGAAACGATCAGCAGCACCAGCGTGCTGGCTTCGGCCAATGGCTCGTAGGCCAGGCGGTAGATCATGGGGCCCATTGGAATGACGATCAGCAGTGTCAACGCAACCTGCACAGGCATGGGCAACGTCATCGGTGCAAGCATGCTGGCGGCGATGTACACCGCAATCGGAAAGACCAGGTATTTGACCGCATAGATGGCGCCTGTGCGCAACGCATGCAGACGCAGTTCGGGTTGCAGCAGCGTGCGGCCCATCTCGACGAGGAACGTCAGCACACCCAGCGCAACCAGCATGCTGGCCGACAGCGGCGCCTTGTTGGCCTGGATGGCCGCCAGCGTGAGCGCGCCATACGCCACGAATTCGCCCTGCGGGATGAAGATCACGCGCGTGACGGAAAACACCAGCACGAGCGCCAGCGCCAGCAGCGCGTAGATCGCGCCCGATGTCACGCCGTCTTGCGCCAGGATGGCGGCAATCGACAAGTCCATGAAGCTCCTCGTTCTTGTAGTCGTGGAGTTCGCGCCGGATGTGGACCGGGCAAGGGGGCGCCACGAGTTACGAGATAGTAAATTTCTTACGACAGGATGAAATTGGCGACAACCCTAACGCGTCGCCCTGCTCCGCCGGTTGCTGGCCTTGGCGGGGCTGACCGCGGGCGCCTGCAGCATGGCAGACAGGCGCATCACGAACGTGCGCAGCGTGTGCTCCAGCTCACCACCGCGCTGCGCGTGAAACAGGGGTTGCAGATTCAGCGCAATCAACACCAGCACAAGCTGCCCGCGCGCACCGAACACCGGCAGCGACAGCGCGTTCACGCCCGGCAGCAGGCTACCCGTGACCCATGATGCGCCTTCAGTCCGGACGTCTTCGCACAGACGGTAGTACTCGGTAAGCGAACGCGGCAGCCCGGGCAAGTCGTCGCCAGCACGCTCGTGCAGCTCCCGCTCTACAAGCGGCAGCGTCTGTTCCATCGGCTGATACGCGCCGAACAGGCGGCCGGTAGCGGAATTGAGCATCGGCAACACGTCGCCAATACGCAGGTTCACGCCAGGCGCGCCGCCAGCCTTCTCCCAATGCACGACGGTCGGGCCACGATCGCTCCACACGGCAATGCCGATGGTGTGGCCGGTCTGGTCTCGCAAGCCGGCCAGCAACGGCCGCGTGCGGACGATGGCATCGGAGCGATTGAGGCTGGCCAGGCCCAGGCGAAGTGCAAAGGGCCCGAGTTCGTAGCGGCCGGTCAGCGGATCCTGCGACACGGCCCCCACGCGCTGCAGGCTCACCAGATAACGATGCGCCTTGGACGGATGCATACCCGCCGCGCGTGCCAAATCGCCGAGCGCCATCGCCCGCATGGCACGCGTCAGCGCCACCAGTAATTGAGAGCCGACCTCGATGGATTGGATGCCCGAGCGGTCACGGCTTGCGCGCGCGTCTTCTGCATCGCCATCGGGTGGCAGGTCGTCTTCGACTTCCGTGGTCTCCATGTCTCGGGGCGCGTTGGCTGCGGCTGGGCCGACAAAGTGCTGCGAGCGTAGCACGCAGCTTTGCTTTCACGGCCAGTTTTGATTTTTATGCATTGTAGAAATCATGCTTCTAATCATAATTCACGTATACCCTAGGCGCGTCTCCCGACCCTGCGGTCTATGATTGCCAGCGTTCGGCATGGCTTGGTATCAGTACACCCCAACCCAGATTTTCCGGGCCCTGCACGTTGAAAACCAATTCCCCCAACCGTAATCAACTACACCAGGAGTGACAGAATGGCCAAAGCCTTCGCCTCGCAAGCCGACCTCGAGGCCAAACAAGTCACCTTCACCCAGCTCTCCCCCAACGCTTACGCCTACACCGCCGAGGGCGACCCCAACTCTGGCGTCATCATCGGCGACGACTCGGTGTTGATCGTCGACACCACCGCCACGCCCGCGATGGCGCAAGACCTGATCGCTCGCATCCGCGCCATCACCGACAAACCGATCAAGCACGTGGTGCTGTCGCACTATCACGCCGTGCGCGTGCTCGGCGCGTCAGCCTACTTTGCCGAAGGCGCGCAGAACATCATTGCCAGCCGCGGCACGTACGAAATGATCGTCGAGCGCGGTGAAGCGGATATGAAATCCGAAATCGAACGCTTTCCGCGCCTGTTCGCGGGCGTTGAAACCGTGCCCGGGCTGACGTGGCCGACGCTGGTGTTCGAGCGCGAGCTGACACTGTTCCTGGGCAAGTTGGAAGTGAAGATCCTGCACCTCGGGCCCGGCCACACGAAGGGCGACACCGTGGTGTGGATTCCGTCGCAGAAGGTGTTGTTCTCCGGCGACCTCGTCGAATACGACGCTGCCTGCTACTGCGGTGACGCCCAACTCGAAGAATGGCCCGCCACGCTGGATGCACTGCGCGCGCTCGGCGCCGACAAGCTCGTGCCCGGCCGCGGCCCCGCGTTGCTCAATCCAGCCGAAGTCGACAAGGGTCTCGCCTATACGCGTGATTTCGTGTCCACGCTGCTGCAACGTGGCAAGGAAGCCGTCGCGCAAAAGATGGACCTGAAGGCCGCCATGGCGCACACCCGCGCAGCCATGGACCCGAAGTTCGGCAACGTCTTCATCTATGAGCACTGCCTGCCGTTTGACGTGACGCGTGCCTTTGATGAGGCCTGCGGCATCAAGCACCCGCGCATCTGGACAGCCGAGCGCGACAAGGAAATGTGGGCTGCCCTGCAAGGCTGAACATGAATCCCGACTTCCAGAACCGCGTCTTCCCGTATGCGCCGTGCGCCGAGCAGGAGCCCGGCGCGGCACCGGCGGCCCGCCCCGTCGTCATCGTAGGCGCCGGGCCGGTGGGGTTGGCCACGGCCATCGATCTGGCGCAGCAAGGTGTGGCCGTGGTCGTCGTCGACGACGATTGCACGCTGTCCACCGGCTCGCGCGCGATCTGCTTCTCCAAGCGGTCATTGGAGATTTTCGATCGGCTCGGCTGCGGCGACTGCATGGTCGACAAGGGCGTGAGCTGGAACGTCGGCAAGGTCTACCTGAAGAACGAACTGCTCTACAGCTTTGACCTGCTGCCAGAAACCGGCCACCGCCGGCCAGCGTTCATCAATCTGCAGCAGTACTACGTGGAAGGCTTTCTTGTTCAACGCGCGCAAGCCTTGCCGAACATCGAGCTGCGCTGGAAGAACAAGGTGACGGGCCTCACGCAGGATGCCGACGGCGTAACGCTCACCATCGAGACACCCGACGGCACGTACGAGCAGCGGGCGCAATACGTGGTCGCCGCCGATGGCTCGCGCAGCCCGGTACGCCACATGATGGGCCTCGAAGCCCGCGGCCAGACGTTCAAAGACCGCTTCCTGATCGCCGACGTGCGCATGGATGCGCCCTTCCCCAGCGAGCGCTGGTTCTGGTTTGATCCGCCGTTCCACCCAAATCAATCGGTGCTGCTGCACCATCAGCCCGACAACGTCTGGCGCATCGACTTCCAGCTCGGCTGGGACGCCGACCCCGTAGCCGAGAAGCAACCCGAGCGCGTCATCCCACGCGTGCGCGCATTGCTGGGGGAAGGCGTCGACTTTGAGCTGGAATGGGTCAGCGTCTATACGTTTTCGTGCGAACGCATGGATCGGTTCCGCCACGGCCGCGTGCTCTTTGTCGGCGATGCGGCGCATCGTGTGTCGCCATTCGGCGCGCGCGGTGCCAACAGCGGCTTGCAGGATGCCGAGAACCTCGCGTGGAAATTGCGCATGGTGCTGGCCGGCGATGCGCCGGACACACTGCTCGACACGTACGCGAGCGAGCGCGAGTTCGCCGCCGACGACAATATCCGCCACTCCACCCGCTCAACCGACTTCATCACGCCCAAGAGCGCGGTCAGCCGGCTCTTTCGCGATGCCACGCTGCGCCTAGCGAAGCACTATCCGTTTGCGCGAACGCTGGTCAACAGCGGGCGGCTCTCGATGCCGACGGTGCTTGAAGGTTCTCCATTGCAGACAAAGGATGACGCGCCCTTCGCCTGCGCACTCGTGCCCGGTGCGGTCGCACTTGACGCGCCAGTGCGCAATGCCGATGGCGGTGCCGATTGGCTGCTCAGTCATCTGCACGGCGGCTTCATGGCGCTACGTTTCTGCGAGGCGGGAGAACACGTCGATGCGCTGCCGCTGCCTACGCTGGCCGTCTTCCCGGTTGGCGGCATGGGCACGGCCTCTGCCAACGTGGCCGCGCTGGAAGACATCGACGGGCTGGTCGCGCAACGCTATGACGCACGCCCCGGCACGATTTACTTGATCCGCCCCGACCAGCACGTCTGTGCACGCTGGCGCGCGCTTGAGCCTGCCAAGCTGGCCGCTGCGTTGCTTCGTGCCACCGGGCAAACTGCGCCTGCGGCAACGCCGCACGCCACTGTCTCTGCCTGAGCTGAATGCCGACCGCCATGCCGCTGAACACGCAACCCAACCTACCGCGCCCCGATGACTTCTACGAGGCGCTGATCGACGCGCATCGCAACCTGAACGATGAGCACAGCGCGATGCTCAACGCGCAGCTCATCCTGCTGCTCGCAAACCATATCGGCGACATGGCGGTATTGCGCGAAGCGCTGACGGCGGCGCGACTTGCATTGCCAGCAGCAACAGCAACCTGAGCGCCGTCGCGTTTCAACAATCCATCACTTACGTTTGATCGTACTTGCGAGTGCGCAAAGCGCGGTGCTAGTATCCGCCCCGCTTACCGATCAACCATTTTGCATAGGAGGAAAAAACATCATGCGTCACCTTGCTTTCCCCTTTGCAGGCCCTTGCCTGGGTTGATCGAACCTCTCGCGCTGTAGTTCGCAGCGTCTTCGCATTGCCCCGGCCTACGGCCTGCCACATCAGATTTTTTTCAGACCTGATATGGACCATTCATGGGCAATTGCATCTTGCATTTGTTCGACGGCGTCTCCCTGATCGCCTCGGACGACACCTGGATCGAAGGCGACGCGATCCGACAACTTCAAACCACCAAAGCGCTCGACGGCATGCGCCATGTGGCCGGCATGCCCGACCTGCATCCCGGTCGCGGCTATCCCGTTGGCGCTGCGTTCTTCTCCGTTGGCCGCCTGTATCCGGCGCTGATCGGCAACGACATCGGCTGCGGCATGACGCTGTGGTCGACCGACCTCGATGCCAGCAAAGTCAGCCTCGACAAGCTTGAAGAGCGTCTGGGCAACATCGACACGCCGCTCGACGAGAGCTGGCGCGAACTTGTCGCAGCGTCGGCGCCGGCTGGTACGGGTTTCGATGCCGCGCTTGGCACCATCGGCGGAGGCAACCACTTTGCCGAGCTACAGCGCATTGACGAGATCTACGACGCAGAGGAACTGCCGCTCGACCCGCGCCAGCTTCTGCTGCTTGTGCATAGCGGCTCGCGTGGGCTTGGCCAGGCCATCCTCGATGAGCACGTGCGCGCATATGGGCATGCCGGGCGCGCACAGGACGATGCGGCGTGCGGCGCCTATCTGACACGCCACGAGACGACGCTGCGCTTTGCGAGGGCCAACCGCGAACTGATCGCGCGCCGCATGCTCGACCGCCTGCACGCGCAGGGCAAGGCGCTGCTCGACGTGCATCACAACTTTGTCGCACCGGCCACGGTGTTTGGCGAACGCGGCTGGTTGCATCGCAAGGGCGCCACGCCGTCGGATGCCGGCGTGGTCGTCATTCCCGGTTCGCGTGGCGATTACAGCTACCTCGTCGCGCCACGCCCGAGCGAGCACGGCTTGTTTTCGCTCGCTCACGGCGCGGGCCGCAAATGGATGCGCAGCGAGTGCAAAGACCGGCTCGTCCGCCGCTTCACGCCGGCGCAGCTCAACCGCACCAAGCTCGGCGGCCACGTCATCTGCGCAGACAAGCAGTTGATCTACGAAGAGGCGCCCGAGGCCTACAAGGCCATCGACAGCGTCATCGCGCCGCTGGTGGATGCCGGCCTCGTCAAGGTGCTCGCGCGCCTGCGCCCGGTGTTGACGTACAAGACGCGCGGGGAGTGTTGCTGATGGTGCTATTGCAACTCTCTTCCGCGCAAGGTCCGGCCGAATGCGAACTGGCTGTGGTGAAAGCGCTCGCGCAACTGCAACGCGAAGCCGCAGACGCTGGCGTCAAACTCGAGCTGCTGGAACAGGAGGATGGAGAGCGCGCTGGCACGCTGCGTTCAGCCTTGATCAGCCTGGAAGGTGACACTGAAGACGCCGTGGCGCGAGCATGGGAAGGCACGATCCAGTGGACATGCCCGAGCCCGTATCGGCCACGGCACGCGCGCAAGAACTGGTTCATTGGGGTGGCGCGCTGTGCGGCGCCATCGGCAACGCTGCCGAGCGAGATCCGCTTCGAGACCACGCGTTCGTCGGGCCCCGGCGGCCAACATGTCAACAAGACGGAGTCGGCCGTACGGGCCACCCACATCGCCACGGGCATCAGCGTGAAGGTGCAGACGGAGCGCAGCCAGTACGCCAACAAACGGCTGGCCGTGCTGCTGCTCGCTCACAAGCTGGCGGACCACGACGCAGCTGCCGATGCGGCGCAGCGTGCGCAACGGCGCGCGCTCCATCATCAGGTGGAGCGCGGCAACCCGCACCGCGTGTTCAAAGGCGAACGTTTTGAGCCGGCAGACTAGCGACCGGCCTGCCGCATTCCGGCAAGCTGGCCACGCCGGTACTCACCTTGCCGCTCCAGCATCCAACCCGGGTATTCGGGCGGCAGCTTGCTCAGCTCATCGAGCTGCGCCAGTTCGTCCGCCGTCAGCTCAACCTTGGTGGCCGCGATGTTGTCGTCGAGCTGCTCGATCTTCTTGGCGCCGACGATCACGGTGGTCACTGCACGCTGATGCAGCAGCCATGCGAGCGCAATCTGCGCGACCGACACACTGCGCGCAGTGGCCATGACGCGCATGGCGTCGACACAGGTGTAGGCACGCGCACGGTCCACCGGTGGGAAGTCGAACTTGTTGCGGCGGCTGTCTTGCTCGCCGTGCTGTTCGCGCGTGTATTTGCCGCTGAGCAGGCCGCCAGCCAGCGGGCTCCATACCATCAGGCCAAGGCCTTCGCTTTTGAGCATCGGCACCAGTTCGCGCTCGAGGTCGCGGCCCGCGACCGTGTAATACGCCTGCAGGCTTTCGAAACGTGCGCAGCCCAGCCGCTCGGCAATCCCCAACGCCTTGACGATCTGCCACGCCGCCCAATTCGATACGCCCACATAGCGCACGTGGCCATGCTGGACAAGCGTGTCGAGCGCTCGCACGGTTTCTTCGATGGGCGTAGCGGGGTCGAAACCATGGATCTGATAGAGATCGATATGGTCGAGCTGCATCCGTTTCAGGCTCGCTTTGATGCCGTCCATGATGTGCAGGCGTGAGGCGCCGCGTGCGTTCACGCTGTCGCCGGTCTGGCCGAATACCTTGGTGGCGACGACCACGCTGTCGCGCGGCACTTTCAGGTTCTTGAGCGCCTGCCCCGTCATCTGTTCAGCGACGCCGTTGGCGTATACATCGGCCGTATCGATGAAATTGATGCCGGCGTCGAGCGCGCGCCCGATCAGGCGCTCAGCGTCGGCTTGCTGCAAATCACCGATGTGCTGCCATATGCCGTCGTTGCCGCCGAAGGTCATCGTGCCCAGGCACAGCTCCGATACAAACAGGCCAGTCCGGCCCAGTTGGTTGTAACGCATGTGATCGACTCCAATACGGTGGGAATGGAATGCTGAGCGCACAGGCTCAGATGCGGGAAACAACGCAGAGGATAGGACGGACTGGCTAATCCTGCAGCGCCCTTAGTGGGAAGCAGGATGGTGGCCCAGGCGCGAAGAGATGGCCGCACCAGCCTGCTGCAGCAGCGCGACGTAGTGCGCTTTGGTGTCGGCGCCGCAACGCATGGTCGGGAACGAGATCGACAGCCCCGCAATCACGCGGTCAAAACGATCGAACACCGGCACGGCAATGCACAGCAGACCGTCTTCCTGCTCTTCGTTGTCTTCGCCAAAACCTTGCTGGCGCACGCGCGGCAGGATGCTCAGCACGGCCTCGGCGGAGGCGAGCGTCTTCTGCGTGGACTTCTTGAACTCCACCTTCGACAGCACTTCGCGCGCCTCTTCCGGCGGCATGTACGCCAGCAGCACCTTGCCGATGGCCGTGCTGTGCAGCGGATTACGCCGGCCGATGCGCGACTGCATGCGCAAGCCGTAATCGGCATCGATCTTGTGGATGTAGATGATAGCGTCTTCGTCAAACGCGCCCAGGTGGACGGCCTCGCGCGTGAGCTGACCGATGCGCCGCATCTCGGTGTCAGCCTCACGGACGAGGTCGACGTTTTCCAGCGCCTTGGCGCCAAGCTCGAACAGGCGGATGGTCAGCCGGTATCGATCGGTGTCGCCTTCCTGCGCGACATAGCCGAGGCCTTTGAGCGTCTGTAGGAAGCGGTGCACGGTCGTCTTGGACATGCCGAGCCGCTGCGACAGCTCGCTCGGGCCAACGGCGCCAAGCTCGCCCATCGCGGCCAGGATGGTGAACACCTTGTCGACCGCCGAGACCGACTCGGCCTTATCGGCACCGGCATCAACGGGTTCATTGGCGGACGGGTCTTCCGGCTTGCGTTGCCGGCGCGTGGCTTTCATCTCTCGTGGTTCCGTGATTTCAAAATCTGGAGAGAGCATAACCGGTCTCATACCGCGTTCCACCTATCCACTTGCCGATTTGGCTATCGCGCCAGCCACCCGCCATCCACCGCGAGCGTGTGGCCGTGCACGTAGTCCGATGCGGCCGAAGCCAGAAACACCACGGCGCCCGCAAGGTCGTCCGGCACGCCCCAGCGCCCGGCCGGAATACGCGCAAGGATCTCCTCGCTGCGCTGCCGGTCTTCGCGCAGTTGCGCGGTGTTGGCGGTTTCCATGTAGCCGGGCGCGATGGCGTTGACGTTGATGCCGCGCCCCGCCCACTCGTTGGCCAGCAGTCGCGTGAGCCCCAGCACACCGCTCTTCGACGCCGTGTAAGACGGCACGCGAATGCCGCCCTGGAACGACAGCATCGACGCCACGTTGATGATCTTGCCGCGCCCGCCTTGTTGCACGAACTGCCGCGCCACCGCCTGCGAGAGAAAGAACACGCCCTTGAGGTTGACGTCGATGACTGCATCCCAATCGGCTTCGGAAAATTCGAGCGCATCGCAGCGGCGGATGATGCCGGCGTTGTTGACGAGGATGTCGACGCGGCCGAAGGTGTCCATCGCGGCTTCGACAATGCTGCCGATCGGCTGGAGCGAAGACAGATCGGCACGCACGTCGACAAACCGCCGCCCAGCCGCTTCCACGCGCGCGGCTGTCTCCGCCGGGTCCGAGCGGTTGGCGCCGACGATGTCGCAACCGGCCGCCGCCAGCGCCGTCGCCATGCCCGCGCCCAAGCCCGTGTTGCTGCCGGTGACGATGGCCACCTTGCCGCTCAGGTCGAACAGGCTTGCGCTCTGCAGATAGGGATTCTCGAGCCGCATGGTGTCAGCGCAGGTCGGCAATGGCGATGTGGTCCATGTCGTGGAACACCTGGTTCTCGCCGACCATGCCCCAGATGAAGGTGTAGGCCTGCGTGCCCACGCCCGAGTGGATCGACCAGCTAGGCGAGATCACAGCCTGCTGGTTGTGGACGAGGATGTGACGCGTCTCCTGCGGCTCGCCGAGCATGTGGAACACGGCGGCGTTGTCCGGCAGGTTGAAATAGAAGTACACCTCCATGCGGCGCTCGTGCGTGTGGCACGGCATCGTGTTCCACAGGCTGCCGGGCTCGAGCATGGTCATGCCCATCGAAAGCTGGCAGGTGGGCAGCACGTCCGGCACGATGAACTTGTAGATCGTGCGCCGGTTACTGGTAGCCGGATCGCCCAGCGTTTCGGGCGACGCCTGCGCCAGCGTGATCGTGCGCGTGGGATACGCCGTATGGGCCGGCGCGCAGTTGATGTAGAACTTGGCGGGCCGCGCCGCATCGTCGCTGCCGAAGACGACGTTCTGGCCGCCCTGGCCGATGTAGATCGCCTCTTCATTGCCGACGGCGTGCCGTGTGCCATCCACCTCCACCCAGCCCGGGCCGCCAATGTTGATCGCGCCCAGCTCGCGGCGCTCCAGCAGATGGCTTACGCCCATCGACTTGGCGAGCGATGCCGGCACCTCCACCGGCCGCGTTGCCGGCCACGCACCGCCCACGATGATCCGGTCGATGTGGCTGTACGTGAGCTGAAGCGCATCGCGCTCGAACACCTGTTCCACCAGGAACTGGCGGCGCAGCCCGGCCGTGTCGAGAGTTTTTGCGTGTTCGCTGTGGATTCCTTGCCGCACTTCCATGCCGTTTCTCCGTAGGGAATGCACCGGCATTCATCGCGCTGCCGGCTGTTCTGGGTTGGATTGAAGCACAAAAAACGCAAATACGGAACGTCGATCCATATTTTTTGGATGAGACTCAGATCGATGGGGATCACGCTGTACCGCACACATTTGCGCCGCAGGGTAAACGATAAATCCCTGAAATCAAAAAACATGGAACATCGTTCCATCTCATCCGCTATAGTCACTCCACGATGTTGGACCCTGACCAACCGAGCCCATAGAGGCTCATGGAGGAGACGTGAAGATCAAGAAGGCGATTGACCGCATTCCGGGCGGCCTGATGCTCGTGCCGCTGCTGCTCGGTGCATGCGTGCATACGTTCGCGCCGGACGCGGGGAAGTACTTCGGCTCGTTCACCAACGGCCTGATCACCGGCACGGTACCGATCCTGGCGGTGTGGTTCTTCTGCATGGGCGCGACCATCGACCTACATGCCACCGGCGTGGTGCTGCGCAAGTCCGGCACGCTGCTCGTCACCAAGATTGCCGTGGCGTGGCTGGCAACGCTGGTGGCTGCACAGTTCATTCCGGACGAAGGCATCAAGACCGGCATCCTTGCCGGACTGTCGGTATTGGCGATCACCACGTCGATGGACATGACCAACGGCGGGCTCTACGCCGCCGTCATGCAGCAGTACGGCACCAAGGAAGAAGCCAGCGCATTCGTGCTGATGTCGGTCGAATCGGGCCCGCTGGTCAGCATGTTGATCCTCGGCGCAACGGGCATCGCGGTGTTTGAGCCCAGGCTGTTCGTGGGCGCGGTGCTGCCGTTCCTGATCGGTTTTACGCTGGGCAATCTCGACAGTGAACTGCGCGAACTGTTCGGCCGCTGCGTGCATCCGCTTATTCCGTTCTTCGGCTTTGCGCTGGGCAACGGCATCGACCTGCACGTGATTGCCAAGAGCGGCCTCCCTGGCCTCTTGCTCGGCCTTACGGTGATCGTCATTACCGGCGTGCCGCTCATACTGGCGGACAAGTTCATTGCGGGCGGCAATGGCGCTGCAGGGCTGGCGGCATCATCCACGGCCGGAGCGGCGGTTGCCAACCCGGCCATCATCGGCGAGATGATTCCCCGGTTCAAACCCTTGGTGCCGGCCGCCACGGCGCTGGTGGCCACGGCCTGCCTTGTGACGGCGATTCTCGTGCCGATCCTGACCGCGATATGGGTGCGGCGTGTGGGTCGCGCTGCGCCATTGCCCGAGCTGGAAACCGCCAGCCTGCCACCACAGGCCGCGCACCGCGAAGCCCATTTCTGACCACGCCTGCGATGCACCGCACACACCTTCAGAGAAGAGATTGCCCATGCTGTTGCACACGTTTGTCCGCCGCATTGCGGGCGTTGCGATGACCGCCGCGCTCGCTGCCGGCAGCACCCTCGCCCATGCCGCCACCGATGCCGACACGGTTGCGCAAGCCGTCGAGCGCATGCGCGTTGCCATGGTGGCCAGCGACGGCGCCACGCTCACCGGGCTCATCGAAAACGACCTGACCTACGGCCACTCGTCGGGCAAGCTGGAAGACCGCGCAGCCTTCCTCAAGACGCTGGACGGCACGAATTCATTCAAGTCGATTGCGCTGACCAACCAGACCGTGCAGATCAACGGCGACAACGCGTGGGTGCGCCACGTGTTCGACTCCGTCAACAACCTGCCCGACGGCAAGACCAGCACCGCGCATATCGGCGTGCTGCAGGTGTGGAAGAAGCATCCGGACGGCTGGCGCCTGTTTGCGCGCCAGGCCTATCTGCTTCCGAAGCAATGAGGGGCGCCGCTTCCCCCGGGCGCCTGGCGGGCAAGACTGCGCTCGTGACAGCCGCCGCGCAAGGCATCGGCCGCGCCTGCGCCGAGCGCTTCGCGCGCGAAGGCGCCCGCATCATCGCCACCGACCTGCGCATCGATGCGTTGAACGATGTGCCGTTCGACGTCCGCCGGCTCGACGTGCGCGATACCCAGCAGGTCAATGCGCTCGCTGCCGAGCTTGGCGGCATCGACATCCTCTTCAACTGCGCGGGCTTCGTGCACGCCGGTTCGGTGCTGGAGTGCGATGAGGATGCGTGGGATTTCTCGTTCGACCTGAACGTCAAGTCGATGTACCGCACCATCCGCGCGTTTCTGCCGGGCATGCTGGAACGCGGTGGCGGCAGTGTCATCAACATGTCGTCCGCCGCGTCGAGCATCAAGGGCGTTCCGAACCGCTTTGTGTATGGCGCATCGAAGGCCGCGGTGATCGGGCTGACCAAATCCGTGGCGGCAGACTTTGTGGCGCGCGGCATCCGCTGCAATGCGATCTGCCCGGGCACGGTGGTGTCACCCTCCCTCGTCCAGCGCATCGATGAACAAGCCCGCACGCAGGGAAAATCGCGCGCGGAAGTCGAAGCGGCGTTTGTCGCACGCCAGCCGATGGGGCGCCTCGGCCAGCCGGAAGAGATTGCCGCGCTGGCCGCCTATCTGGCTTCCGACGAAGCCGCCTTTACGACGGGGCAAGTCCACCTGATCGACGGCGGCTGGTCAAATTGATACCTTGATGCCTTTCCCCCAACCGATTTGAGCCTTTCATGAAACTGCTGCGCTTCGGCCCCCAGGGCCAAGAAAAACCGGGCCTGCTCGATGCAACCGGCACCCTTCGCGATCTGTCGGGCATCGTCGACGACATTGCAGGCGATGTGCTGTCGGACGTATCGCTCGCCAAGCTGCGCGAGGAGGACCCTGCCACGCTGCCGGCCGTCAGCGGCCAACCCCGCATTGGCCCGTGCGTCGGGCGTGTCGGCAAGTTCATCTGCATCGGGTTGAACTACGCCGACCACGCTGCGGAATCCGGCTTGCCGGTGCCGGCCGAGCCGGTCGTCTTCAACAAGTGGACCAGCGCCATCTGCGGCCCGAACGATGACATCGAAATCCCGCGCAGCTCCGTCAAGACCGATTGGGAGGTCGAGCTGGGCGTGGTCATCGGCAAGCCCGCCAAGTACATCGACGAAGCCAACGCGCTGGACTACGTGGCCGGCTACTGCATCGTCAACGACGTTTCCGAGCGGGAATGGCAGATCGAGCGCGGCGGCCAGTGGGACAAGGGCAAGGGCTTTGATACGTTCGGCCCGCTGGGCCCGTGGCTGGTCACGCGCGACGAGGTGCCCGACCCGCAGGCGCTGGACCTCTGGCTGGAGGTGGACGGCCACCGCTATCAGAACGGCAATACGCGGACGATGGTGTTTGGCGTGGCCCAACTCGTGGCATATCTGAGCCGCTGCATGAGCCTGCAGCCCGGCGATGTCATCTCGACGGGCACGCCGCCTGGCGTGGGCCTGGGCATCAAGCCGAATCCGGTCTACCTCAAGCCTGGGCAGACCATGCGCCTGGGCATCGCCGGCTTGGGCGAGCAATTGCAGCGCACCGTCTCAGCCGGCTGACGGCTAGCGTTCCAACTCTGCAAAGCGCTGCGCGACGAGGTTGCGCAGCCACTGGTTGCCGGCGTCCTGATGGAAACGCCGGTGCCAGAACACATTCGTTTGCAGCGCGGGCAGCTTGAGCGGCGGTGCCACGAACTCCAACCCAAACGGCGGCGCCGCGCGCTCGGCCAGCTTGCGCGGCACCGTCACCACCAGATCGGTCGTGCTGACGATGTACGGCACCGCCACGAAGTGCGGCACCGAAAAGCGCGCCGACTGCGTGATGCCCGCCTTGTCGAGCAGCGGCCCGATGGCGTTGTAGGGGCTGGCCGAACTTGCCACCACCAGGTGTGACGCTGCGCGAAAGCGCTCCAGCGTCAGCTTGCCCTCCGACAGCGCATGGCCGCGCCGGAACATGGTCACGTAATCCTGCCGGAACAGGCGGCGCTGGAAGAGGCTCTCGCCGGAAAGATCATCGAACGCGCCAATGGCAAGGTCGATGGCGCCCGCCTCCATCTCGGCCTTCATGTCGAACCCGCCCGCACGCAGCGTGTCGAGCCGCACACCTGGTGCCTGCTCGGCACACAACTGCGCCAGCACCGGCATGAAATACACCTCGCCGACGTCGCTCATGGCAACGGTGAAGGTACGCGTGGAAGTGGCCGCTTCAAAGTGCGTGCGCTGGCCGAAGGCGCGTTGCAGCGTGTCGAGCGCGGTGGCCACCGGTTCAGCCAATTGCTCGGCAAGTGCGGTCGGCATCATGCCGCGCGGGGTGCGGACAAAGAGTTCGTCGTCAAAGGTCTGGCGCAGGCGCGACAGCGCGTTGCTCACCGCCGGTTGCGACAGGCCCAGCCGCTCGGCCACGATGGAAATGCGCTTTTCGCGCAGGATTTCCTGAAACAGCACCAGCAGGTTCAGGTCCACGTCCCGCAGATTCAGCATGGCGGCGCCTCAACATTCACAATATCAATAGCATGCATTCTCGCATTGATATTTCAAATTTTCACCCAATCCGGACAATACGCGCATACCAAGAATCCAGAACAGAGCGGCACCGCCGCCACCGGAGACCACCATGCGCCCTGCCCCCGCTGCTCATGAAGCGCCATCCACGCCCATCGACCTCGCCCACTGGACAACCGGCAAGCCCGCTTGATGGCCCAGTAACGACTACGCTTTCCCTGAAGACGCTCCTGACTTTTTCTCCAAGGACTTCACCATGAACATGCTCGCCCCGACGGCCAAGAACGCATTCACCCCCGCGTCGCTGGACCGGCCCGCTTACCAGAGCGGCTTCGGCAACGAGTTCGCCACCGAAGCCCTGCCCGGTGCGCTGCCGCACGGCCAGAACTCCCCGCAGAAGGCGCCGTATGGCCTGTATGCGGAACAGATTTCCGGCACGGCGTTCACCGCCCCACGCGCGCACAACCGCCGCTCGTGGCTATATCGCATTCGCCCGGGCGCCGTGCATCTGCCGTTCGAGGCCATGGCGCAGGGCCGCTTCCACAGCAGCTTCAACGAGGTGCCGCCCTCGCCCAACCAGTTGCGCTGGGACCCGCTGCCCGCACCGGCTGCCGGCACCGATTTCATCGACGGCATCGTCACCTTCGCCGGCAATGGCGGGCCCGACGCGCAAACCGGCTGCGGCATCCACCTATACGCAGCCAACGCGTCGATGACCGACCGCTTCTTCTACAACGCTGACGGCGAGCTGCTGATCGTCCCGCAGCAAGGCCGACTGCGCCTGCTGACGGAGATGGGCGTGGTTGATGTCGAGCCGCTGGAGATTGTCGTCGTCCCGCGCGGCGTGCGCTTCCGTGTCGAATTGCCCGACGGCGACGCACGCGGCTACATCTGCGAGAACTTCGGCGCGCTCTTCCGCCTGCCGGACCTGGGTGTGATCGGCTCGAACGGCCTGGCCAACCCGCGCGACTTCCTCACACCGCACGCGTGGTACGAAGACCGCGAGGGCAACTTCGAACTCGTCGCGAAATTCCAGGGCAGCCTGTGGACGGCGAAGATCGGCCACTCGCCGCTGGACGTCGTAGCCTGGCACGGCAATCTCGCGCCGTACAAGTACGACCTGCGCCTGTTCAACACCATCGGCTCGATCAGCTTCGACCATCCGGACCCCTCGATCTTCCTGGTGCTGCAAAGCCCGTCCGCCACGCCGGGCGTGGACACGATCGACTTCGTGATCTTCCCGCCGCGCTGGCTGGCCGCCGAAAACACGTTCCGCCCGCCCTGGTTCCACCGCAACGTCGCAAGCGAATTCATGGGCCTGATCCAGGGCGTGTACGACGCCAAGGCCGAAGGCTTCGTGCCCGGCGGCGCCAGCCTGCACAACTGCATGAGCGGCCACGGCCCCGACGCCGACACGTTCGAGAAAGCCAGCAACGGCGACACCACCAAGCCGCACAAGGTCGACGCAACGATGGCCTTCATGTTCGAAACGCCAGCCGTGATCCGCCCCACGCGCTTCGCGGCGGAATCGGCGCAACTGCAGGCCAAGTACTTCGAATGCTGGCAAGGCCTGAAGAAACATTTCGACCCGACCAAGCGTTAAGCACAATCGACGAATTCACATTGACGCCAAGGCGAGCATCCAGAAGGTGTGGCCGTACCCTGCCCTAGATGGCGCCTTGAATTTTCGTAAGCGGGCGGAAAAAGAAGGACCGCTGTCTGAGCGCAGCGAGTTTCGGTCCTTCTCCGCCCGGTTACGGAAATTCAAGGAATCTTTCGCCATCTCGGGCGCGCCTTTCTTTGCTTACTTTCTTTGGCAAGACAAAGAAAGTGAGTCGGCCCCGGCAGGGGACGAAACGCAGGATGCACCAGCAACGTCAAGCAACTACCGACTCAACAAACAAATCACCGCCCCCATCATGACCACCCGACAACTAAGCTGGCTAGAATCCGCCAACACCCCCGACACGCACTTCCCCCTGGAAAACCTGCCCTTCGGCATCTTCTCCACCAAGGAAAACCCGTCGCCACGTGCGGGCGTCGCGCTGGGCGATCAAGTCATCGATCTCGGCGTGCTGGATGACGCCGGCCTGCTGCCCGCATCCACACGCGGCACGTTCCGCACCGGCAAGCTCAACAGTTTCATCGCCCTCGGCAAGCCCGTCTGGGCGGAAACGCGCAAGAAGCTGCAAGCGCTGTTCAGCGTGGCCGACACGCACGTACGCGACAACGCCACGCTGCACGCGCGCGCGCTGGTGCCGCAGGCGCATGCGGTGATGCATCTGCCCATCGACATCCCGGGCTATACCGATTTCTATTCATCGAAGGAACACGCCACCAACGTCGGCCGCATGTTCCGTGATCCCGAGAACGCGCTGCTGCCCAACTGGCTGGAAATCCCAATCGGCTACAACGGCCGCGCCAGCTCCGTGGTGGTGAGCGGCACCCCGCTGCACCGCCCGATGGGCCAGATCAAGCTGCCCGATCAGCCGCGCCCGATCTTCACGGCATGCCGCAAGCTGGACTACGAACTGGAGATGGCCTTTGTGGTCGGCAAGCCGAGCGCGCTGGGTGAGCCGGTTTCCGTCGACGCGGCACCGGATCATATGTTCGGCGTCGTGCTCCTCAACGACTGGAGCGCGCGCGACATTCAGCAATGGGAATACGTGCCGCTCGGCCCGTTCAACTCGAAGGGGTTCGGTACATCGATCTCGCCATGGATCGTGACGATGGACGCGCTGGAGCCGTTCCGCGTGGCCAACCCGGCGCAATCGCCTGAGCCGCTGGAATACCTGCGGCAGAGCCGGCCGAACGCCTACGACATCGCCCTCGAAACTGCACTGCGCCCCCACGGCGGCGAACGCACCACCATCGCCCGCACCAACTTCCGCGCGATGTACTGGACGATGGCGCAACAGCTTGCGCACCACACCGTATCCGGCTGCAACGTGCGCGTGGGCGACCTGATGGGCTCCGGCACCATCAGCGGCACGACGCCGGATTCGTACGGCAGCCTGCTGGAGCTGACCGTCAACGGCAAGCAGCCGCTGGACCTCGGCAACGGCACCACGCGCGCGTTCCTGGAAGACGGCGACGAAGTCATCATGACCGGCTGGTGCCAGGGCGATGGCTATCGGGTGGGCTTTGGGGAAGTGCGCGGCGAAATCCTGCCGGCGCGCGGCGTGAAGTAACGCAGTGCGGGGCGGCGGATGAGCAGTCCGTCGCTCCCTCTTTTATTCCGTCTTGGCAGCGGCGCAAGCGAGCATCGCATCGCAGATCACGCGCTCGCCGTTCGCCTTGAGCGCCTCGCCGGCGCCCACGATGTCCCGTGTTTCCTTGTTCTGGCTCAGCTTGAGTTTGCCTTCGATGCGCGTGATCTCGATCTCGATGCCGACAATCATCTTGAGCAGCGTGTCGGTGTAGTCGGCCGGGGCATCGGACATCTTCCACGGCGTGGGTTGCGATGCCTCATGCGTGCGCGTCAGGCGAGCCACCACACCGCGTACAAAACGCTCATCGTCCCGCACGGTGATGCGGCCATGCGCATGCACCACACGGTAGTTCCACGTCGGCACCTGCCTGTGGGCTTCGTGCTTGCTCGGATACCACGTCGGCGAAATGTACGCATCGCCCGCGCGGAAGATGACGAGCACCTCATCGCCGTTGGCGACGTCTTTCCAGACCGGGTTGGCGCGTGCCACGTGAGCATGCAGCATGCCAAGCTCGCCCTCTTCCGGCAGCAGCAGGAACGGAATGTGATTCGCGTCCAACCCATGCTCGCCATGCGTGACGAGCGTCCCAAACGGGTTCTGCGCGATCAGGTCGTGCAACGCGTTGGGGCGCGATTCTTCAAAATGGGCGGGAATGTACATGGCGACTCCGGCAGCGACCGTGCAATCGAACAGGAAAACGCCCATTCTGAGCCAGAACGTGGCTCCAAAACAGAGCCAAATTCAGGCGAATTATTGGAGCCAGCCTAGTCGCGCAGCAGGTTCTTGGCGATGATGAGCTGCTGGATCTGCGTGGTGCCTTCGTACAAGCGCAGCAGGCGCACATCGCGATAGAAGCGCTCGGCCTTGTACTCGGCAATGTAGCCCGCGCCACCGTGAATCTGCACCGCGCGATCGGCCACGCGGCCGACCATCTCCGTACAGAACATCTTGGTGCACGACGCCAGCATGCTGACTTCGTGGTCCTGTTTACCGACGGGCTTGGCGTCGTAGCGGCGCGCGCAGTCGCGCACCATCGACATGCCGGCGTACAGCTCCGCCTGGCTGTCGGCCAGCATGGCCTGGATCAACTGAAAGTCTGCGATGGGCTGGCCGAACTGCTTGCGTTCCCTGGCATACGCCACTGCATCAGCAATCAGCCGGTGCGCCATGCCGCACGCCAGCGCCGAGATGTGCAGGCGGCCGCGGTCCAGCACCTTCATCGCCGTCTTGAAGCCCTGGCCCGCCACGCCGCCAATGATGTTGGCCGCCGGCACGCGCACGTTGTCGAGCATCACATCGCATGTCTTGGTGCCGCGCTGCCCCATCTTCCTGTCGGGCTTGCCGAGCGTGATGCCCGGCGTATCGGCTGGCACGATAAAGGCCGAGATACCGCCCGCGCCTTCGCCGCCCGTGCGCGCCATCAGCGTGAATGCCCCAGCGCGCGGCGCGTTGGTGATGAAACGCTTGGTGCCGTTGATGACGTAGTGATCGCCGTCCAGCGTGGCGCGCGTTTGCAGCGATGCGGCATCCGACCCCGCATTCGGCTCCGTCAGGGCAAACGAGATGATCAGCTCGCCGCTGGCAATGCGCGGCAGGTAATCGGCCTTCTGCGCATCGGTGCCGTCCATCAGGATGCCCTGCGAGCCGATGCCGACGTTGGTGCCGAACACCGAGCGGAAGGCCAGCGCGGTGTGCCCGAGGTCGTACGCCACCTCGCACTCCTGGGCCATCGCCAGGCCAATGCCGCCGTACTCCTCCGGAATCGACAGGCCGAAGAGTCCCATCTCTTTCATGTCGGCAACGATGTCGGCGGGCACGTCATCCTCTTCCTCGAGGATGTTTTCCGCCGGCACGAGCCGTTCCTGGATGAAGCGCTGCACCGATTGCTGCAGCAGGCCGAAGGATTCGTCGTCGAGCGCCATGTCGCTGGTTCCTGTGGGATATTCCGGCCGATGTTACCGGGTTGGGAGGTTTTGACAATCCGTGCCGGCATCAACAGAATGTCGAGTCTCATTCACCAATCTGGCGTGCCGTCATGGACCTGAATGCGCTCAAGCTATTCGTGGAAATCGTCGACGCGGGCAACCTGTCGGCGGCGGCGCGCCGGCTGCAGACCACGCGCTCCAACGTGAGCCACCGGCTGAAGGCGTTTGAGCGCGCACTGGGTGTGCAACTGCTGCGTCGGACCACCCGCCGCGTGGAGCCGACGGAGGTGGGCGCCGGCATTTACGAACACGGCCGCAGCATCCTGCGCGAAATGGCCGCCGCCGATGCGCTGGTCTCGTCGCTGGGTAAGTCGCTGCAAGGCAGCGTGCGCCTGTCGGTGCCGACGGGGCTGGGGCACCTGCTGGTGTCACCACTGCTGGTGGCATTCAAGCGTGCGTATCCGGACATCCGTCTTGATGTGCGGTTCGACAACCGCGTGTCCGACCTGATTGGCGAAGATGTGGACGTGGCGCTGCGCATCGTCTCGAACCCGCCGGAATCGCTCGTCGCCACGCTGCTTGATGAAGTTGACTGGGTGCTGTGCGCGGCGCCGGACTACCTGGCCACGCATGGCATGCCAAAAACCCTCGACGCGCTGGGTAAGCACACCATCGTCAGCGCGCCTGCGGTTGGGCAGCCGCTGCGGCTATCCGCGCAACTGGGCGATGAGCGGACGCTCGTGACGCTCGACCCCGGCGTCTCATCCGACAACTACCTGTTCCTGCAGGCCGCCGTGCGTGCGGGCAACGGCCTGGGAATCCTGCCCTATTACGCCGCTGCCGAAGACTTGCGCGACGGGCACGTCAAACGCGTGCTGCCAGGGTATCGGTTCAGCGTGTTTGGTAGTCGCCTTTACATGCTGGCGATGCCAAGCCGGTATCGGACGCTGGCCACGCGGCATTTGTTGGACTTTCTCAAAGAGGGGCTGCAAGGCAAGCTGCCGCGCCTACCCCTGAAGGAACGCGCCTGATTACGCGTCTAGCGGCATCAGCCCCGGCAACTGCGCAAAGCAGATAGACTTGGCCGTCTCGATAAAGTCCTGCGCAAACGGTGCTTGCGCATAGTCGCGCGTCATGGCGGCGTAGAGATCGCTCCACAGGCCTTCCTTGCCGACACGCTTGGCCACCACGTATTCGTAATCGACGTAGTTCTTGATGCCCCAGCTCGGCAGCGCGGCCAGCCCGCGTCGGCTGGCAACGAGCTGCAGCACAGCGATGGTCAGCTCGGCCGTGCGGCGGTTGAAGGCGATGCCGGCAGGTGTCAGCACCTGGCGGATGAGATCGATGCGCTCTTCGGGCACGGGGTACGTGATGAGTGTCTGGTCCGTAAAGTCTTTCGCGTCCAGACACTTCTTGTTGCGCAGCGTGTGGTCAACCGGCAACACGGCGAGGATCTCGAAGCGGAACAGCGGCGCAAACACCACGCCACGCCGCATCTTGGCGTCGGAGCCGATGATGACGTCGGCGCGGCCGTCCTTGAGCAGCGCCAGCGGATCGGTGTGGAAACCCGACACAAGGTCCATTTCCACTTCCGGCCAGCGCTGGCGGAAGGCGTCCATTACAGGCATCAGCCAGTCAAAGCAGGTGTGGCATTCGAGCGCGATGCGCAGCGTGCCGGCCGCGCGGCCCTTGATGCGCTCAAGATCGCGCTCTGCGGTCTGGATATCGGCGACGACCTTTTGCGCGAGTTCGAGCATGCGCTCGCCGGCCTCGGTCAATTCCACCGTCTGCCCCTTGCGGCGCACGACGGCCAGCCCGTAATGCGACTCCAGCGCGCGCAACTGATGCGACAGCGCCGATTGCGTGAGGTGCAGCCGCTCGGCGGCGCGCGAAACGGAGCCACCGTCGGCCAGGGCGATCAGCGTGCGCAGATGGCGGATTTCGAGCATGTTGGTGCGGCTTCCAATATATGAATACGATTCAACGTTATCGAAAATAATATCATTTGATTCATGGACGAGGGTCGCCGATCATCGCAGGACTGAAAAACGAATCGCCTCTCCTGCGACCACCATGACGACCATCCATACCCTCGGCTACCCGCGCATCGGCGCACAACGCGAGCTGAAGTTCGCCCTCGAATCGTTCTGGAAGGGCGCCTCGTCAGAAGACGACCTGCGTGCTACTGGCCGTGCCCTGCGCGAGCGCCACTGGGCTGCCCAGCGCGACGCGGGCCTCGACTTTGTGACCGTGGGTGATTTCGCCTGGTACGACCAGGTGCTGCAGACGGCTGCCCTGCTCGGCGCCCTTCCCACGCGCTATGGCTTTGACGCCGCACAACTGACGCTGGCGCAATCGTTCGTGCTGGCGCGCGGCAATGCCGACCATGCGGCCATGGAGATGACGAAGTGGTTCGACACGAATTACCACTACCTCGTGCCGGAACTCACGCCGGACCTCCACGTTGGGCCCGGCGCCGAATGGCTGTTCGACGAAGTGCGCGAGGCTCAGACCGCCGGGCACCGCGTGAAGGTTGTGCTCATCGGGCCGGTGACGTTCCTGCATCTGGCCAAGGCGCGCAACGGCCTGACTGACAAGCTCGCCCTGCTGCCGCAAGTGCTTCAGGCTTACGCGGCTGTGCTGCAGCGCCTGGCCGCACTGAATGTGGAATGGGTGCAGATCGACGAACCGGCGCTGGTGCTGGACCTCCCGCAAGCCTGGGCGGATGCATTCGCCCCCGCTTACCAGGCGCTGGCCGCTGCCAGGGGCCCGAAGCTGCTGCTGGCGACGTACTTTGAAGCCGCCTCCCACCACGCTGCACTGATCAAATCCCTGCCGGTCGATGGCGTGCACCTGGACCTCGTGCGTGCACCGGAGCAGCTTGGTGCCTTCGCACCGTGGCCTGCTGACAAGGTGCTCTCCGTTGGCGTGATCGATGGCCGCAACATCTGGCGCTCCGACCTCGCGCGCGTGCTCGAACGCGTGGCGCCGCTGGCCGAAGCCTTTGGCGACCGCCTGTGGGTGGCACCGAGCTGCTCGCTGCTGCACGTGCCGGTGGACCTGTCTGCCGAAACCAAGCTCGACGACGAACTCAAGGGCTGGCTGGCCTTCGCGCGCCAGAAGCTGGACGAACTGGCGATCATCAAGCTCGCGCTGGTCGAGGGCCAAGCTGCCGTGCAGAAGGCGCTCGATGACAACCGCGCCGCCATCGCCTCACGTACCGAATCGCGCCGCGTGCACAACGCAAGCGTGAAAAAACGCGTGGCCGCGATCCGCGCAGAAGATGCCGACCGCGCCGCGCCCTACGCAACGCGCGCTGAAGCGCAGCAAGCCCGCCTGAACCTGCCGTTGCTGCCGACCACCACCATCGGCTCGTTCCCGCAGACGGCCGAGATTCGCCAGGCGCGCGCGCAACACAAGCGCGGCGAACTCCCTGCACTGGACTACCTGCAACGCATGCGCGCCGAAATTGCCGACGTCGTACGCCGCCAGGAAGCGCTGGGGCTCGACATGCTCGTGCACGGAGAACCCGAGCGCAACGACATGGTCGAGTACTTCGGCGAGCTGCTGTGGGGCTACGCCTTCACCGCCAACGGCTGGGTGCAGAGCTATGGCTCCCGCTGCGTGAAGCCGCCGGTCATCTACGGCGACGTGTACCGCCCCGAAGCAATGACGGTTGAATGGTCCAAGTACGCACAGAGCCTGACCGCCAAACCGATGAAGGGCATGCTGACCGGCCCCGTGACGATGCTGCAGTGGTCCTTCGTGCGCGACGACCAGCCGCGCGAGCAGACCGCACTGCAGATCGCCCTGGCCCTGCGCGATGAAGTGTGCGATCTGGAAGCCGCTGGCATTGCCGCCATCCAGATCGACGAGCCGGCTTTCCGCGAAGGCCTGCCGCTGCGCGCGTCTGACGTGCCGGGCTACCTGGAATGGGCGGCACGTGCATTCCGCGTGTCGGCCTCCGGCGTGCGCAACGACACGCAGATCCACACGCACATGTGCTATTCGGAGTTCAACGACATCCTGCCGGCCATCGCGTCGATGGATGCCGACGTGATCACCATCGAGACGTCGCGCTCGAACATGGAACTGCTCGACGCGTTTGGTAAGTTTGCGTACCCGAACGAGATCGGCCCGGGCGTGTACGACATCCACTCGCCGCGCGTGCCGCGTGTGGAAGAGATGGAAGCGCTGCTCGATAAGGCCGCGCAGGTCGTGCCGGTGCAACGCCTGTGGGTGAACCCCGACTGCGGTCTCAAGACCCGCGGCTGGCCGGAAGTGGAAGCGGCGCTGCAAGGTATGGTGGAAGCCACGCGCCGCTTGCGCGCCAAGCATGCGAATGCGCAGCACGCTGGCAGCAAGCGTGCGCAAACAGAAACCGCATCAGCCTGATCGTCGCGCCTCCCCCACAAAAACGCCGGCTGGAGACATCTAGCCGGTGCTTTTTTTGATTCCCTTGCAACAACATGCGCCAAGTGCCACCGGGCTGTTGCAGCGGGACCATTGTCAACCAACAAGGCAGCGCCGCTTCGCGCACGCACTCACCATTTCGCAACACGGTACGCGGCTGACACGTGCAGAAAACACTATTGAATCCAGTGATTCGTGTTTTCTAATATTGATGGGACGATCCCATGAAAAGCCCGGTCTCCCTTGTTCGCACTTGGCTCGCTTCGTCTGCGCCCACAAACCGCGTGGCCGATGTCCGGCAAGCACCGGAGCAGACGAGCAGCACGGGGCGCAGCGCTCGCAAAGCTTCGCCTCAACTTAGCCGGCTGCCCGCACGCAGGCACACAGGAACACCGCCAGCCATCAGCGCCGCCTCTACAAGCAGCCCAAAGGTTTCGGGGCGCACGTCCGCCGACCCGGAGCTACACGACGCCATCAAGGCGATTCGTGCAGGTGCGCAATGGTCACCAAGCACAAGCCGCCGGGAAACAGCGTCGGCAACGTCGCCCAATAATCAGGGCGCCGCACCGTCGATTCCACCCGGCGATGGCTGGGGCATGACGTTCCTGCATCAGGCCGAGCATCGCGCAGAGGTGCTCGACATGGTCTGGCAGCACGACTTTTCATCTGAGCGCCTTGACGAGATTCTCGCCAAGCATCCCGACTTCGTGAATGCCGTTGACCACCATGGCGACCCGCTGCTCGTGAGCGCGCTGGGCTGCGACAACTTCAGGCTGGCCAAGGCGCTGGTCGCGCACGGCGCGAATGTCAACGCGCAGGACAGCGTTGGCAATACGCCGCTGCATACCGTGGCAGGACGCGACACCGCGCTTTTGGAGCAATTGCTCGAAGCCGGTGCCGATGTGCACGCGACCAACAATCAAGGCGCAACGCCGCTGTTTAACGCGCGCTCTGCGCAAGCCGTCGATATGCTCGTCCGTGCGGGCGCGCCAATCGATGCCCGAGACGCGCGCGGCAATACGGCGGTCATGCGGCTCGCCCAGGCTGCGAACAAAGACACGGTGCTCGCCATGCTGGCGCATAACCCTGATCTGCGCACGCCAAACGGAGCAGGCCGCACGTTCGCGCGCGTGTTGACGATGCGATTTGGCGGATCGCCGGACACCATCCCCAAGACGGGCGTGGCGGCAAAGGCGTTTCTGGAACTTGCCAAACGCGAGACGTGGATCGGCAACCTTCGTGACCGAAAGTCACTGCCCTCCGACGCAGCAACGGCCAATACGCGACGCTCAGGGCTGCCCACGAATCCGTTGGCCGAGTTGCGGGTGGCGCCCGACGTCCGGGTGCCGCCAGCGACAGCACGCGCGGCCAAGCCTGCAATCAACAATCTGAAATCGGGGCACAAGATCAACCTCGTCCACGACGCGCTGCGCACGTTCGACGAATTGCCAGACCGGGACGCCAGTGCGCTTTCCGAGGCATTGGGATTCGGTGCCCTGTCGTCGGAAGACGCGAACGTGCGCGGACAGCAGCGGGACGCCATACGCGAAACGTTTTCGAAATTTGCCAAGGAAATCGGCAGCGACTTCCGCAACTACAGTCTTTCAGCGATAGAACATCCCGCCTTATCCGGCGCCCTGACGGAGGCTGAACACGCTGAACTAGTCAGCGCCATGCGAGTCGCTCACATCAGCCTCGCACTGGAACCTGCGCGTGCCGATGGAGCCGACGGGCCGCAGCGTGTGCGCATGTTCTTCGGCGGCACACAGAACTTCCGGGATGTGCGCCAGGACATCAGCAGCGCCTTCGGCCGGATTGGCGATGTCGACCGCGCGACCAAGCGGGCCGGTGAATTGTTCGCGAAGATTCTGTCCCGGCCCAACCATGTCGAACTGGATTTCATTTCTGGCGCTTCTATGGGCGGAGCCATGGCGCAGAGCTTTCGCGCGACGGTTGAGAGCCGTATTCTGCTGCCAAGGCAGCCGTCGATGATCTTGCTGGACCCGCAACTCCTGAACAATAATCAGGGCCGCCGCGCCACCAGGGGCGGCCCGCTCGATGTCGATACGGCAAGCCCCGCGGCGTTGCGCTCACCCTCGACTATGCCCGCGCGCCACACCGCGGGCTGATGGGGATCATGAAGGGCCCGGGCGGTTACCGGTACCCGGGGCTTGTACAGCTCAAGCTCGGCTTGACCGACACCGACGGGTACAACGGCAAACGCCCGCAAACCAGTGGCCCGCCCGGACTCGGCTATCACGCCGACGCACATCAGTTTGCGGCCGCACTCTCACGCTTTTCGGTTGACCACGAGGATGCGGTCATGGACAACCCCGCATTTGACGCAGTGCGCGCGCCGCGTTGGGCGCGACAACAAGGCCCAGTGCTGACTTCCTCGACGCTGCCCGCCGTCGCGCGTCGGGGCCGCCACCCCATGGAATCGATTGCCGAAGACGGAGACGCTTCCCTGTAGCGCCCCAGTGGCCGTCGCTTCGGCGGCTTCCGTGAGGCATGGACGGCGCTGCCGTTACCGCTGCTCCTGCTGCGGTACAGGCTCAGCGCTGCGCCCGTGATGGCGCACGCCACGGAACTTGCGCAGCGCCCACTCCCTGAAGTCATCCACCTTCTCGAACACCACCGGCACCACCAGCAGGCTCAGCAGCGTAGAAGTCAGCAGACCGCCGATTACCGCCACCGCCATCGGCGCGCGGAAGCCGGCATCGCCCTCCAGGCCGAGCGCCATCGGCACCATGCCGGCCGTCATGGCCACCGTGGTCATGACGATGGGGCGGGCGCGCTTGTGGCAGGCGTCGATGATCGCTTCGGTGCGCGACATGCCGAGATCACGCCGCGCAACGATGGCGTATTCGACCAGCAGGATCGAGTTCTTGGTCACGATGCCCATCAGCATCAGCAAGCCGATCAACGCCGGCAGCGACAAGCTGAAGCCGAACAGCGCCAACAGCCCGAACGCACCGCCCACCGACAGCGGCAGCGCCGCCAGGATCGTCACCGGCTGGGTGAAGTCGTGGAAGAGCAGCACCAGCACCGCATACACGCACAGCACACCCGCAAACATGGCGAGGAAGAAGCTGCTGAACAGCTCCTGCATGCCCTCCACATCGCCCGAGGCAATGCGGCGCACGCCCGGCGGCAGGTTCTTGATGGACGGCAGCGCCTCTACCGCCATGTTGGTGTCGCCCAGCGCGCGCCCTTCCAGCCCGACGCTGATGGTGACGTTGCGGCTGCGGTCATACCGGTCGATCTGCGCGGGGCCGCTGCCGATGGAAATATCGGCGATGTTCTCCAGCGGCACCGCGCCGTTGCGGCCCGGCACGCGCAACTGGCGGATCGTGTCGATCTGGTTGCGCGCCTTCGGATCGAGTTCGACGCGGATATACACCTGCCGCTCGGGCAGGTTCAGCTTCGGCAGGTTGACGTCGTAGTCGCCGGCGGTGGCGACGCGCACCGCCTGGCCGATGGCGGCGGCGGTCACACCTTGCTGCGCCGCGCGCGCAAAGTCGGGGCGAATGACGATTTCGGGCCGCAGCAGACTCGCGGACGAGGTCACCGCACCGAGCCCGGGCACGGTCCGCAGATCGCGCATCACATCGCGTGCGGCCTGCTGGAGCGTGACGGGGTCGTCGCCGGTCAGCACCACCTGGAGTTGCTCGCCGGAGCCCACCGCGCCGAACGAGATGCGTACGCCCGGCACGCCTTCCAGCATTTCGCGCAACTGGCGTTGGACATCCTGCTGCTTGATGTGCCGATCATGCCGGTCGGTGAGTGAAATCGTGAGTGTGCCTGTGCGCACCTCGCCGCCGCTGGAGCCCGGCACGCCGGCCATCACGCCCGAGCCGATGGCCGTATAGACGTGACGGACTTCCTTGTGCTGCATCACGATCTTGCGCACGCGCTCGGTGTTGTCGCGCGTCTGGGCGATCGTGCTGCCGGGTGGGCTTTCCACCGTCATCTGGAGCTGTGCCCAGTCTTCGGGCGGCAGGAACGTTGCGGGAATCAGCCCGATGATGGCAACCGACACAACGAAGAACGCCGCCGCCATACCGCCCGTTTTCCAGGGGTGCACGAGACACCAGCGTGCCGCCTGCAGGTAGCGCGTCATGATCCAGCCGTCGCGGTTGGGCTCATCCTGCGGCTTGAGCATGTAGGCCGCCATCATGGGCGTAAGCAGCCGCGCCACCAGCAGCGAGGCCAGCACCGCAAGCGAAGCGGTCCAGCCGAACTGCTTGAAGAACTTGCCCGAGATGCCGCCCATGAAGGCCGTCGGCAAGAACACAGCCACCAGCGTGAGCGATGTCGCTACCACGGCCAGGCCAATTTCCTGCGCGGCTTCCATGGCGGCCTCCAGCGGTTTCTTGCCGTTGCGCAGGTGGCGCACGATGTTCTCCACCTCCACGATGGCATCGTCGACGAGGATCCCGACCACGAGTGTGAGCGCCAGCAGCGTGATGCCGTTGAGCGTGAAGTCCAGCAACTGCATGGCCGCGAAGGTCGGGATGATGGAGAGCGGCAGCGCCACGGCCGACACGAACGTGGCCCGCCAATCGCGCAGGAACAGCCACACCACGATCACCGCCAGGATGGCGCCTTCGTACAACGCGTGCATCGAGGCGGTGTACGCATCCGACACCGGCTTGACCATGTTGTAGACCTCGGTCACATGCACGTTGGGCCGCTCGGCCTGCAATGCGCCCAGCGCCTCGCGCACGCCCTTGGCCACCGAGATTTCGCTTGCGCCGCGCGAGCGGAACACCTGGAAGCTCACGACCGGCTTGCCGTCGAACAGCGCCATCTGGCGCGGCTCGGCCGCCGTGTCGCGCACGTCAGCAACATCTGACAAGCGAATACGCCGGCCGTCGGACAACGGGATGTCCATCTGCGCCAGTTCGCGCGCGCTCTTCACGGTGCCGAGCGTGCGCACCGCCTGCTCCTGCCCGCCGATGTTGCCGCGCCCACCCGGCGCTTCCTGCTGCATGCCCCGCACTTGCGCGCTGATATCCGCCGCCGAGACGTTCAATGCCTGCAGACGCACGGGGTCAAGCTGCACGCGCACTTCGCGGTCCACACCGCCCTGGCGCGTCACCTTGGCCACGCCATGCACCGACAGCAGCCGCTTGTTGACCGTGTTGTCGACGAACCAGGACAGGTCCTCTGCATCCATGTCAGACGCTTCCACGGCGTACGTCAGCACCGGCATGCTCGCGAACGTCACGCGGGAGATGACCGGCTCCTGCACGTCGGACGGCAATTGCGCGCGGATACGGCTGACCGCATCGCGCACATCGTTTACCGCTTCCTGCACATCCTTCTCAAGCTGGAACTCGACCATCGTGGTCGAGCTGCCGTCGTTGATGGTGGACGTGATGTGCTTGATCGCGCCGATGCTGGCAATGCTGTCTTCGATCTTGCGCGTGACTTCGGTTTCCATCTGCGTGGGCGTGGCGCCCGGCAGGCTGGCCGTCACGGAAACCGCAGGAAAGTCGATGTCCGGAAAGTTCTGGATCGACAGCATCTTGAACGACACCAACCCCGCCACCGTGATCAGGATGAACAACAGGATCGACGGAATCGGCTTGCGGATCGCCCAGGCAGAAAAGTTCATGGCTTGGCTCCGGCTGCGGGCGACGATGCGGCGGGCGCGGCGGCTGCACCGGCGGCGGCCACACGCACCACATCGCCATCGCTCAGGAATGCTGCCCCTGCGGCGACCACGCCGTCATTCGCGCCGATGCCTTGCACGATTTCAACTTTCCCGTCCTGGCGGCGGCCAACCGTCACCTTGGTCTGACGCACGCGGCCTTGCTGGCCGATCACCATCACGTAGTCGTAGCCATCGCGCGAGAACACGGCGGTCTCCGGCAATGTCGCGGCGGGCGCATCGCCCAGCAGCACATCGCCCGAGAGATACATGCCCGCTTTTACGCCCGAGGCTGCCGCTTCCGGCGGCAGGTCGACATAGACGAGGCCATTGCGCGTGTTGGCGTCGACCGTGGGAGCGACCTGGCGCACGCGGCCGTTCACCACGCCGCCGTCCATGCGGCGCACGCGCGCGGCCTGGCCGGGCTGGATGCGGGGCAGGACATCGCCGTGCATCTCGGCGCGCCACTCCAGGCGGTTCTTGCGGATTAGCTTGAAGAGTTCGGTGCCGGACGACACCACGGCGCCCACGGTGGCCGTGCGTGCGCTGATCACGCCGTCGTCGGGTGCCACCACGCGCGTGTAGCGCAAGCGCAATTCCTGGCTCTCGAACTGCGCGCGTGCTGCGGCCAGCTTGGCGGCAGCTGTCTTGGCCTGCGTGTCGTACTGGATCAGATCCTGTTGGCTGATCGCACCGCTCTTGTCGAGTTCATGCGCGCGGTGGGCCTCGCCGGCCGCCTGCGCGGCCGAGGCCTCGGCTTCGGCCAGGCTGGCGCGTTGGGCGGCCACATCGGCGCGCACGGTCTCATCCGACAGTCGTGCAAGCAGTTGGCCTTGCTTGACCACATCGCCCACATTGACGAGCACTTCCGCCAGCTTCAACCCGTTCACCTCGGCGCCAATGCTGGCTTCCTGCCACGGCTGCACGGCACCGCTGGCCGTGGCAGCGCGGGGCCACAGGTGCTGTGCCAGATGCGCAACGTTGACGGCAAGCGCCGGCTTGGCAGGCGGCTGTTCCTTGTTCTTGCTCTCAGCAGATTTGCCGCACGCCGCCAGCGCGCCGGCCAGCACCACCGCCAGCGCGGCCATCCAAACTCGTTGTCCTGTCATGAAGCGCTTCCGGTATGCGCGCGGCCCTGTGCGGTCGGCGCAGTGGTCTTGTTATCGGGATGAGGATTGGGCGCATCGTCGCGCCAGCCGCCGCCGACGGCCTTGTACAGCGCCACCCAGGCCTGCGCGCGTTCGAGCTTGACGGCTGCCAAGGACTGCGAAGCCTGCAACGCCGTGCGCCGCACGTCTTCCAACTGCAGCAGGCTGCCAGCCCCCAGACGATAGCGGGCGTTGGACGCTTCCAGCACCTTGGCATATTGGGCGTCGGCCATCGTGGCTGCGTCGACACGGCGGTCCGACGCGTCCAGGCGCACCAGCGCGTCTTCCACTTCCTGCACCGCTTGGCGCACCTTGCTGCGATAGCTGGCCAGCGCCTGGTCATAACGGGCGCGCGCTGTTTCCACGCGCGCCGCACCCGAGCCGCCGTCAAAGATCGGCAGCGACACCGACGGCCCGAACGACCACGACTTGCTCGTCAAAGATTGCCCGCCAAGGCGGTACGAATTGATGCCGATGGAACCCGCCAGCGTGATCGACGGCAGCCGGCTTGCGACCGCCACACCGATATCGGCGCTTGCCCCCGCCACCGCGCGCTCGGCCGACGACACGTCCGGCCGTTGCGACAGCACCTGCGCCGGCACGTCGGGCACGCCGGCATCGGGCGGTGCCGGAATCTGCGCACTGGCCTTGGACAGCAGGCCGTTCAGCGCATCGTGGTCAATGCCGGTGAGCGTGACGAGCTTGTCGATGCCCTGCGCACATTGCGCACGCTGGCCTTCCAGCGCATTGACGGCATCCCCCACCGTGGCTTGCGCTTGCGCAAAATCAGCCGGTGCGACAAAGCCCGCGCGGAATTTACGTTCGGTCAGTTGCAGCGTTTCCTGCCGGGATGACAGGGTTGCCGCACCGATGTTGACCAGCGCCTCACACTCGCGTTGCTGCAAGTAGGCATTGGCCACCTCGGCGGCGAGCGACACGCGCGCGTCATGCCAATCGGCTTCGCTGGCGGTCAGGCGCGCATCGGCACCTTCCAGGCTGCGGCGTTTGCCGCCAAAGAGATCGATCTCCCACGACGCGTCGGCCTGTGCCGCCAAGGTGGTGATCGTACCCAGGCCCAGCGTGGGGCTCAGCGCCCCGGCAGACAGCCCACCTGCACCGCCGGCAAACTGGCTGCCGCCAAACCCGCCCTGCCGGGTGGCGGAGCCTGAGCCTTTCAGCTGCGGCAACAGCGCCGCCTGGCTTGTGGAAACGCTCGCACGCGCTTCGCGCACGCGGCCGACGGCCTGCGCGATCGTCGGGCTGCTCGCGTCTGCCTGCTCCACCAGTTGTGTCAGCACGGGGTCGTGAAACTGCTCCCACCAGTGCGCCAGCGCCATGCGGCTGCCGTGGTGCGGCAGCGTGGCGTGCCAGGCTTGCGGGGCTTCAGTGCCGCTCAGGGGCGGCATGTGGTAATCGGGCCCGACCGCGCAGCCGGCCAGCACCAGCGCCAGCATCAGCGAAGCGAATCGGGCACGACCGCCGGGCGCGCGGCTAACGGCGTGTCGACCTGTCTTCATGGGAAGTGTCCTTCGGGAACGCAGCTGGGATTATGCCCAGTCAAGCGCCTGCAAGACACTCGCCCCGCTATGGTGCTCAGCCAACCCTCGGCAAGCGGTCAGGCGATGCTCAGAAGCATGCGCGCATCGGCATCGACGCGTGGCGTCAGATATAGCCCAGTAGCACAAGAATGACGACGATCACCACGATCAGCCCGAGCCCGCCCGTCGGCCCGTAGCCCCAACCTCGGCTGTACGGCCACGACGGCAGCGCGCCGATCAGCAGCAAGATGAGAACGATGATGAGAATGGTGCTCAACATGATGCCTCCTGTTTCTGTGTTGGTATGCCGCTGTTCCGTCTTGGCGCAGCGGCTTACCCGGCATCTAGCACGCCCCGTTCCCGTGCTGGCTCTATGTACGGTTTTCTCGAATTCCTGGCGGTTAATTGCGAATTTGCGGAAACAGCGGAGGTCCCCGTGTGCCCCGTTCTTACGTCAGGCGGAAGACTTGGACGAAGACAACGTCTTTGCGCGACCGCCGCGCGTAGCCAGCCAGCACAGGATCGACCCTGCAACCACCATCGATGCGCCCTTCCAGAATGCAAACGACAGCGGGGCATGCAACAGGGCCCCCGCCAGGGCAGCAGAAAACACGGGGATGAAATACGACGCGCCGGCCAGCACCGTGACATTGCCGCGCAGGATGCCGACGTTCCAGGCGGCGTAGCCGAAGCCCATTGCTGACGCGGCCAACGCAAGGTAGACCAGCGCCGACACGCTGAAGTGCATCGGCCCGCCGCCGGTGGCAAGAAACTTGATCCACAGGGCCAGCGCCGTCAGGATGAAAAACAGCGTTGCGCCGTTCTTGCCCTCGGCGATGCGGCTGGTGACCGTGCAATACGCCGCCCAGATCACCGCGCCCGTGAACGCCAATCCGTAACTGAGCGGGTTGTCCTTGACGTTCTCGGCCATGCCGGCGATATCGAGGCCTTGATCACCGCCAAGCACGAAGCAAATCCCGAGGATGGAAATCAGGACACCCGGCACGATCAGCGCATTCGCCCGCTGTTTGTTGAAGGCAATGGCCGACAGCATCGTGAACGTCGGCCACAGGTAATTGACCATTCCGACCTCGATCGCCTGCCGCCCGCTGTTGGCATAGCCGATCGATAGCGAGAGGCACAGCTCGTACGACACGAACAAGAGGCTGCCCCACAGCAGATACCGCCGCGGAAACGTCTTCAAGTTATTGAAGCCAACGGTCAATACCAACAGCACCGACGCGACGGTATAGATCATGGCAGCGCCACCTACGGCCCCCAGATGCTGGCTCACGCCCCGGATCAACCCGACGATCGAACTCCACAACAGCACCGCAATAAGCCCGATGAGGGTTGCCCGACTTTTGCTTTGCATAACGCCTGCCTGCACTGACATGTCCGCCTGAAGAAAACCGATTGTTCACGCCCGGCCCAACGCTGCCGGCAAAGGCGTGCAGTTTACCGGCCGTGCCGCCCGACCGCCTGATTGGCGCAACGCGGCCTACAGAAGTGGCTTCGCTATAAGATGCGGACCATGAAAAATCGAGGTTTGCCATGACGTCTTTTGCAATCGAAACGCCAGTCTCCGTGGGCTGGATCGGCGCAGGGCGGCTGGCGCGGGCATTGGCCACTCGGGCGCACAGGGCAGGTGTACGCACCGTGGCGGTTGCCAACCGCTCAAGCTCACCCGCCGCGTGGCTCGCGCAAGCCACCGGGGCCAAGGCGGTCGACCCGCAAGGCGTGGCGGATGCCGCCGATTGGGTGTTCGTGACCGTGCCGGATGACGCCATTCCGGGCGTGGTGGGCAACGTGCGCTGGCGACCCGGCCAACTCGTCCTCCACTGCAGCGGCGCCGGCGAGCGCGACTTGTTGGATGCCGCCCGCCAAGCCGGCGCGGATACCGCCAGCTTTCACCCGCTGTTTCTGTTTGCCGGTTTGCCGGACGATGCCGAACGTCTGGGCGGGGCGTCCATCGCCATTGATGCCGATGCGCCGCACGACGCGGTGCTCGCCAGCTTTGCACTGCGGCTCGGCTGCACGCCGTTGAAGGTGCGTGCCGGGCAACGTGCCCTGTATCACGCCGGTGCCAATTACGCTGCCAGCTTCCTGCTGTGCGCGCTGCAGGAAGCCGCCACGTTGTGGGAGGCCGCGGGCATCGACCGAGATGCGGCCGTGGCTGCCATGTGGCCGCTGGTGGACGGCACGCTGGCCGCGGCACGCGCACGTGGCCTGGCGGGCGCATTGGCGGGCCCGGTCTCGCGCGGAGACGGCGGCGTCATCGCCAAACATCTGCAAGCGCTCGAAGCACTGGGCGCCGATCACGCCGCGCTGTACACCGCACTCACAAGGCGTGCACTGGCATTGGCAGCCGAGCGCGGCGCACCTTCCGCAGACGTGCTGGCCGACCTCGCTACGCGACTCAGCGCTGCTGAATAGCGTCGTCGGCATCATTGGCATTGGACCGCGCGCATGCACCAATCCGGCGCGCGCCCTACAATCGTCAGCTTGCCCGCACGCCTGTTCTGCCATGTCCCAACGTCCACACGCCTCGCCCTCTCCTGCCGCGCATGACGCAGCAGACCGCCGTTCGCCCGGCGCGCTGATCCTGCTCGTTGTCGGGCTGGTGCTGGTGGGCGTGAACCTGCGGCCTGCGCTATCGAGCCTGTCGCCGGTGTTGAAACAAGTGACAGCCGGCACGGGGCTGTCGGGCGCCACGGCAGGGTTGCTGACGACGCTGCCCGTGCTGTGCCTGGGCCTGTTTGCGCCAGCAGCCGCGGTGTTGGCTCGGCGCTTTGGTGCAGAACGCGCCGTGGGCGGCCTGCTCATTGCGCTGGCGGCTGGCATTGCCTTGCGCAGCGCAGGCGGCGTTGCGCCTCTGTTCATCGGGACGCTGGCGGCGGGCGCCTGCATTGGTGTGACGGGCATTCTGTTGCCGGGCATCGTCAAGCGTGACTTCGGCCGCCAGGCTGACCTGATGACCGGCGTCTACACCATGGCGCTGTGCTTTGGTGCCGCGGTGGCGGCAGGGGCAAGCGCGCCGCTTTCGGCGTGGCTGGGCGGCTGGCAGCCCGCGCTGGCGTTCTGGGCCCTGCCCGCGCTGCTGGCTTTTGTCGGCTGGTGGCCGCACATGCGGCATGCGCACGGCAAGGGCGCGGCTACTCGGCTGCAGCGTGTGTCGCTGTGGGACAAACCGATCGCCTGGCAGGTGACGTTCTACATGGGGCTGCAATCGTCGCTGGCGTATTGCGTGTTTGGCTGGCTGCCCGTGATCCTGCAAGACCGCGGGCTATCCGCCGTGCAGTCGGGCGTGGTGGTGGCGGTGTCGATTCTTGTGCAGCTCATCACTGCGCTGGGCGGGCCGTTCGTGGCGCGGCTCGGGCGCGATCAACGCCCCGCCGTGTTCCTGATGATGCTGATGTGCTGGGCCGGCCTGATCGGCTGCCTCTATGCACCGCTGTCAACGCTGTGGTGGTGGGCGGTGTTGCTGGGGCTTGGCCAGGGCGGCAACTTCAGCGTGGCGCTGTCGCTGATCGTGCTGCGCTCGGCCGATGCGCGCGTGGCGGCAAGCCTGTCAGCGATGACTCAGGGCATTGGCTACACCATGGCCGCTGCGGGGCCGTATCTCATGGGCGTGCTGCACGATCTGACAGGCAGCTGGGCCGTGATGGGCTGGCTGTTCAGCGCGATTGCGCTGGCCTCGCTTGTGGCAGGTTCCCTCGCCGGGCGCAACCGCACGCTGCACGCCGGCGAGTAACTCATCTACTGCAAGCCGTCTTTCAAGCCTTGTGCTTCAACGTCCAGTTGGCCAGCGCCTGCATCTGCTCGGTGATCAGGCCGGCGATGCGCTCGTCTGTGAGATCGCCATCAGCAGAGAAGCCGCCAGCAAACGCGTTGGCAAACACTTCCGGCTTGTTCAGCGGATGCAGGTCCAGATACACGCACACCTGACGCAGGTGGTACTGCGCGCGCGACGTGCCCATGCCGCCGCCCGCACCCAGGATCGCGACGGGCTTGCCTGCCAGCAGCGCATTGTTGGGCTCGCGCGAGGCCCAGTCCAGAATGTTCTTCAGCGCCGGCGCCAGCGAGTAGTTGTATTCAGGGCAGGCCAGCACCAGTGCATCGGCACGCCCGATCTGTTCGAGCACGCGCACCACCGAAGCGGGCTTGTCCGTGATGTCGGCGTTGTAGAACGGAATATCGGTCAGGTCGGCCAGGTCCATTTCAACGCCGGCGGGCAGGCGGGCGGACGCGGCACGCAGCAGGCCTTGGTTGGTGGATTTGCGGCGCAGGCTGCCGGCAATGCCAAGAAAATTCAGCGACATGAAGAACGACTCCGTCAATGTTGGGACTGGCGAGAATAACGGACATTCGCCGGATCAAGAAGCGCCCTTCAGCGTTATGCCTTCCCGGCGCGAAAGCACCCGGCTTCGTGGTCATCGACCATGCCGGTGGCCTGCATGAAGGCGTAGCAGATGGTCGGGCCGACGAACTTGAAACCGCGCTTGACCAGCGCCTTGCTCATCGCCTTCGATGCGTCGGTCGCGGCGGGTGCATCGCGGTAGCTGTCCCAGCGGTTGACAATGGTCTTGCCATCGACAAACGACCACAGGAATGCATCGAGCGAACCCATTTCTTCCTGAAGTTCCAGCACCTTCCGCGCATTGATGACGGCGCCCTCGACCTTGGCGCGATTGCGCACGATGCCCGGATCAGCGAGCAGCTTTTCGATGCGCGCTGGCGTGAAGCGCGCCACGCGTGCCGCATCAAACCCCTCGAACACCTCCTGGTACCGCGCCCGCTTGCGAAGAATGGTCTGCCACGACAGCCCGGCCTGCGCACCTTCGAGAATGAGCATCTCGTAAAGGTGGCGATCATCGTGCGAGGGCACGCCCCACTCGGTGTCGTGATACGCGATCATCAGCGGGTCTTCGCCCGCCCAGCAGCAGCGCGCCATCTCTTGTCTCCTAGATCCAGCCCGACTTGCGCAGCTTGCGATAGAGCCACACGCAAGCGGTGGCCGTGCACGCCAGCACGATGGGATACCCCGCCGGATGCTCCAGCTCCGGCATGCCCTTGAAGTTCATGCCGTAGTTGCTGAACACCACGGTCGGAATTGCCAGAATAGCGCCCCACCCCGCCAGGCGCTTCACAATGTCGTTCTGCGTGACTGACACCAGCGCCACGTTCACGGAGATGGCCGTGGTCAGCATTTCGCGAATCACATCGAGTGCGCCGACCGCGCGGTGCGCATGATCGGCTATATCGCGAAAATACGCGCGCAGCTCTTTGGGCACCACGTCTTCGTGCAGGCGCACGAGCTGACCAGCGATGTCTTCCACCGGCAGCGCAGCATTGCGCAGGCGCAGAAGCTGGCGCTTGAGCGTATAGAGCCGCTCGATGGCTGCGCGGTCGAACGTGTCGCCAAAGATCTGGCTTTCGATGTGCTCGAACTCTTCCTGCAGGCGTTCCAGCACGGGCTGATAGTTGTCGACCACAAAGTCCATCACCGCATACAGCGCAAACGGTGCGCCTTTGGCCAGCAGTTGTGGCGTGCGCTCGCAGCGCTCGCGCACCGGCGAGTACGACGCTGACGGCCCATGCCGCACCGAGACAAGAAAGTCCCGACCGACAAAGAGGTGTGTCTCACCAAAGACGACGTTGCCGTTTTCCATCTGCGCGGTGTTCAGCACGATGAAGAGCACGTCGCCGTAGACCTCCAACTTGGGCCGCTGGTGCGCGTTGCGGGCATCTTCAATGGCGAGATCGTGCAGACCGAACTCCTCCTGCACGAGGTCGAGCATCGCGTTGTCGGGCTCATGCAGGCCCAGCCAGACAAACGAGCCCGGCGTGTGCAGCACGTCGCTGATAGCCTCGACGGACAGGTCACGCTCGCGCTTGCCGTTTCGATACAGCGCGCTGTTGATCACCATGGACATGGTTGTCTCCGGAACACATTCGGCGCGCATTAACGGTCTGCGGGGCGATCTGCGGTCTTGATATCGGATGCGGTGGAGGCCGCGGCGGCCAGCGCCGGCACTTCGGCCAGGCGGGTTTCGATTTGCGCCAGCGCTTCGGACAGCGCGTGAACGAGATCGTCCGGCAGCCCGTCGAGCGTGGCATTGATGAAGGCGATGCGGCGCGGCATGCATTCGAGCACGATGGCCAAGCCGGCGTCTGACAGCGACACGTTGGTCAGGCGGTTGTCGCGCGCATCCGTTGTGCGTTCAATCCAGCCGAGCTGCTCCAGCACCTTGAGCTGGCGGGTGAGCGCGCCGGGGTCCATCTGCAGGCGCTCGGCCAGCTGCTTCTGGGCCATGCCGCCGCCGGTGTTGTCGTGCAGCGCCAGCAGGATGCGCCAGCGCGGCATGGGCTGGCCGACATGCGCCTCGAAGGCGGCCATGAACGCACGATAGGTGCGGCCGAACTGGTGCATGACGGCGAAGCGTTCGCGTTCAGAGGTCATCGATCAGGGCTGAGATTGCTGGGGAACCGCGCATCCTAACCGCTCCGGCGTGTCTCGCCTATTCCGTATGTTGCACGGGCTCGACATGATGCAGCACCGCGGGCGGCACGCGGCGCACATACCAGAGGCCAATCAGCGCCACCACCGTCGCCACGATCAGGCCGATATGGATGGCACTCACCAGCACATGTCGCGCGGCTTCGAGCAGCGCCGCCCCATCGTGGCCGGCGGCATGCAACTGCGAGAGCAAGGCGGCTTGCGCGTCATGATCGATGAGAATTTCGGGATCGGCAAGCTGGCGCAGCCACTGCATCGCACTGTCGGCCCTCAGTGCATTGGCAACGCCCGAGGCATAGCGCTCGCTCACCAACGTGCCAACTAGCGCCGTGCCCACCATGCCGCCCACCATGCGCAGCGATTGCAGCAGCGCCGTGGCAATGCCCAGATGCGCACGGCCGGCCGTCTGCTGCGCAAACACGGTCAGATTGGGCAGCACGAAACCGAGGCCCAGACCGGCCAGCAGCATCAGCAGCGTCAGCACCGCATGCGGCATGCCCTTGGACGACACCGACATGCCGGCCACCGCCACGGTCAGCAGCGCGAAGCCGGCATACAGCATGGCGTTGGGCTTGGGAATGCGCGTGACAATGCGCCCGTTGATGATGCTGCCCAGCGTGATGCAAACCACGAGCGGCGTGATCACCAGGCCGGCTTGCTGCGGCGACATGCCAAACCCGCCCTGGAACAGCAACGGCGCATAGAACAGCACCGCAAACATCGAAAAGCCCGACAGCAACGCCAGCATGAAGAGCGCAGCCAGCGCCGGATTGCGCAGCATGTCGAACGGCAGCAGCGGTTGTTCGGCACGCTGCTCCCACCACCACAGCGTTACGAACGCCGCAGCCGACAGCACCGGCCAACCGAAGAGCGGCAGCGACAGGCCATGCCGCGGCAGCCATTCCACGAACAACTGCAGGGCCCCAAGCGCCACCGTGATCAGCACCGCGCCCTGCCAGTCCAGCCGGATACGCCCGGTATGCACGTTCTGGCGAAGATGCGGCAGGAAGCGCCAGGCAAACCACAGCCCCAGCACGCCGAACGGAATGTTCACGTAAAACACCGACCGCCAGCCGAACGCCTGCGTCATCCACCCGCCCAGCGTCGGGCCGATGGCGTTGGCAATACCAAACGACGCGCTCAGCATCACCTGCCAGCGCAAACGTACACGCGCATCGGGAAAGAGATCGGGAATGCACGCGTAAGCCGTGCCGACAAGCATGCCGCCACCAATGCCCTGCAGCGCCCGCGACCACACCAGGAACGTCATGCTGCCCGCCATGCCGCACATGACCGACGCCAGCGTGAACACCACGATGGACGCAATCACAAACGGCTTGCGCCCGTAGAAATCTCCCAGGCGCCCAAAGATCGGCACCGTCACAACGGAGGTCAGGAGATACGACGTCGCCACCCACGCGTACAGCTCAAAGCCCTTGAGTTCGGCCACCACGGTCGGCAACGCGGTGCCGACCACGGTCTGATCGAAGGCGACCAGAACGACGACGAAGCAGATGCCGATCATCGCCAAGAGCGATTCCTTGAACGGCAGAACCTGAGTATGGGAATGCGGGAGCGCGGTGTGGACGGCCATGGCGAAGGAGCAGCAATACAAATGCTACATCAACGATTGATGTGTCAACGATATTGTAGCGAGATCCGGGATGGCTTGCTGGATGGCTGATCGGAAAAAATAAAGCCTGTCGGATGTAAATTAAGTCCGTCGAGGTCGCTTGTGGTTCGCATAGGCGCAGGCGCGCCAAGGCGGCTCTCCTTTTCCTTACTGGCCATGCTCGGAGACCGCTGTTCCCGTCTGTGCGATCTCCTTGGTGAGTTGCATCACCGTGCGGCTTGCAAGCGTCAGATCGCCATGACGCGACATCGCCAGCGCGATGTATCGATAGACCGTCGGGTCCACAACCTTGGCGGCTTGCAGCCGGCCTTCGCGCACGGCGTTGGCGATGGCATAGGGCCCTAGCAGCGCGTACATGCCGCCATCCTCGACGATGCGCGTCTGCAGGCTGAGGGAATCGGCTTCCACCACGACGTTCAGAGAGATGCCGCGTTGGGTCGCGAGGTGGTTGAGCCAATCGCGCCAACTGCTGGGCCGGCAGAACGAAACCAGCGGTAGACCGTTCACCGCCGCAAACGGCACGGTGGGCTCGGCCAGAAGCGGATCGCCGGGTCTGCCAACCAGGTATGTCGCGGCTTCGGTCAGATAGATGTCGCCGTGCTTGGGCGTCGGGCTGTGCCGGAACAACAGGGCAAGATCAACGCTGCCGTCTTCCAGCCATGTTTCCAACTGCGCGCCTTGACCTTCTCGCACGCTGAGTTGCACGAGCGGATAGCGCTCGCGCAAGCGGTAATACAGCGTGCTGACCAGAGGATGCGCCGTAGAGGGAATGATGCCCAGGCGTACGGTCCCGATCGGTTTGCCGGCTGAGCTTTGAATGTCATTGGCCAACTGCTCCGTGCCCGCCAGCCATGCCCGCACCTTCGGTGCGATGCGCTGACCCAGTTCCGTCAGCACGACGCCCCGGCCCGTCCGCTGAAACAACCGGCCGCCGGCTGCCTGCTCCAGCTCTGCAATCTGACGGCTGATATGGGGCTGCGTCGTGCCGTGCGCCAATGCCACCTTGCTGAGGCTGCCAAGCTCGGCGGCCTCGATGAACAGTTTCCAGCCCGCGTAATCCACGGTGTCCCCACGTTCTTGATATGTCAATTCAGTATATCTGAAATGTCGGAATTCATCCTTCCGGCATGTCTTGTGTCTCCCTAGACTGCATCGCAAGCACGTTGACCACCCAGGCGTTCCAAGGCTTCGCCGGCGACGAGCGCTCCCCGGGCACAGGCATGACGCCCCCGGGAAGACCTATCGATCCACTCGTGAGGAGACTCCATGAAAGACATTGATCTGCGCGGCCTCGTACCCGCCCCCGTCACCCCGTTCACCCGCGATGGTGCCGTCGACCACGCGGCCATCCAGCGGCTAGGCAAGTGGCTCGGCAGCTTTGACGGCGTGAAGGGCCTGGTCGTGCTCGGACACGCCGGCGAAGGCACCTTCCTTTCACAGGATGAACAAACCGCCGTGATCGAGAGTTTCGTGAAGTCGGTCGACGGCAAGCTTCCCGTCATCGCCGGCATCACGCTCGAAGGTACGCAGGTGGCCGCGGCCGAGGCCAAGCGCGCCGTCAAGGCCGGAGCCTCGGCTGGTCTGGTCTATCCGTCGCACGGCTGGCTGCGCTTCGGTTACCAAAAAGGTGCACCGCAGGACCGCTATCGCGCCATCTATGAGGAAAGTGGCCTACCGCTGATCCTCTTCCAGTATCCGGACGTGACCAAGGCAACGTACAACCTCGAAACGCAGCTCGAGATTGCCGCGCAACCGGGCGTGTTCGCCATGAAGAACGGCGTACGCAACATGCGCCGCTGGGATACGGAAATTCCCGTGATCCGCCGTGAGAACCCCGATCTTCAGATCCTGACCTGTCACGATGAATACCTGCTGCACACCATGTTCGATGTAGACGGCGCACTGGTGGGATACGGCAACATCGCGCCCGAACTGCTGATCGAACTGATCGCAGCGGGCAAGGCCAAGGACTACCCTCGCGCGCGCGCCCTGCATGACAAGCTGTTGCCGATCACGAAGAACGTCTATCACCGTGGCTCGCACATGGAGGGCACCGTCGCGCTCAAGCACGCGCTCGTCGCAAGGGGCATCCTTGAGCACGCCACTGTGCGCCCTCCGCTGCTGCCGCTGGAACCCGGCGCGGAGATCGACATTGCCAACGCGATGCGCTCGGCCGGGCTGACTGGCCCGGGTGCCGGTGTGGTGCAGCCTCTTGCCGCATAAGGCAAGCAGGCTGCCGGCAACGCCTTAAGGGCGTGCGCACACCATAAGCGGTACCTGTCCGGGCGTGATACAAGCGCTATCAAAGCGCCACGCCCGGCGCCACAGCCGACCAACGGCTGCCACCAGAACAACAAGATCATCGATGCAGGGCGCAACCCGCGGCCTCGCATCAGAACAATGACATCTGGAGACAACATGACCATCACCACGCCCGCCCTGGCACACCACGGCGTGCAGGAGAGCGCGCGCACAGCGTCGGCCGATTCCGGCTTGCGCGCCGCACAGCTTCTCTTTCGTATCGAGAACGTCCCCTTCAGTCGCTGGCACACGAAGGCCCGCATCATCATGGGCAGCGCCACGCTGTTCGACGCCTTTGACGCGCTATCGCTGGCCTTCGTCATGCCGGTGCTTGTGGGACTGTGGCACCTCTCACCGGGCGAGATCGGCGTGTTGATCGCCGCCGGTTATCTTGGACAGGTGATCGGCGCGCTGGTGTTCGGCTGGCTAGCTGAGCGTCTGGGCCGAGTGCGAAGCGCCACCATCACGGTCGGGCTGATGTCGATCATGAGTGTGGTGTGCGCGTTTGCCGGTAACTTTCAGATGCTGTTTCTGTGCCGGTTCCTGCAGGGCATCGGCGTTGGGGGTGAAGTGCCGGTGGCAGCGACTTACATCAACGAGCTGTCGCAAGCGCACGGGCGCGGACGCTTCTTCATCCTGTACGAACTGATTTTTCCGCTGGGGCTGCTGGCGGCGGCCCAGGTTGGCGCGTTCCTTGTGCCGCGCTTTGGCTGGGAATACATGTTTCTGGTCGGGGGCATCCCGGGCATTCTCGTGGCGCTGCTGATCATGCGCTTGCCGGAGTCGCCGCGCTGGCTGATCGGCAAGGGCCGCTTTGACGAAGCAGAACACGTGATCCGGGACATTGAAGCCAGTACGCCCCACCGCAATCTCGACCCGCAACGCGACAGCACCGAAATCGATACGCGAGTCGCCACGCTGCTCGAGGGCATTCGCACACGTCGCAAGGGCTCATGGAAGGAACTGTTCTCGCCACTGTACCGTGGCCGGACCCTCGTCGTGTGGGTGCTGTGGGCCAGTTCCTACTTTGTTGCCAACGGCATCAATAATTGGCTTCCGAGCCTGTACAAGACTGTGTACCACCTGCCGCTGCAGGAATCTCTGCATATGGCGTCAGTCTCAAACGTCCTGAGCACCTGTGCAGTGCTGGTGTGCGCCCTCCTGGTGGATCGCGTCGGCCGTCGGCGCTGGGCCATGGCGTGCTTCCTGATCAGTGGTGCCTTGCTGGCAGCATTGGCGGCGATCGGTGCCGGCAGTGCGCTGTCCGTGATGATCCTGGCGTCTTCTGCCTACGCTGTGATGGGCACGACCACCGTACTGCTGTATCTCTACACGCCTGAAATCTATCCAACCCGCATGCGTGCTATCGGCACCGGGCTGGCGACGTCATGGTTGCGTGCCGCATCGGCTGCTGCGCCGGCCATCGTCGGAGTGGTTCTCGCCGGCTACGGCATCGCGTCGGTGTTTGTCATGTTTGCGCTGGTGAACGTTATCGGCCTGCTGGCGGCCATGCGCATGATCGAGACCACCAACCGGGCGCTCGAAGACATCTCGCCCTAGGTATCGAGGCGCCGCCGCGCGCCATCCCCCTACCTTCCTGTATTGCCCCAAGAGGGTCGCCATGTGCGACCGCCTCTTGGCGGAGCGCACCCAAAAAACCATACAAAACCCCGTCGCGGTGCCACGCACGGGTACAACACAGAGGAGACCTCACCATGAAAACCACGTCCTGGCTGATCGGCATGAGCATCGGTGCAGCCACCCCGATGATGGCCGCCGCACAGTCCGTCACGCTCTACGGCTTGGTGGATACCGGCGTTGAATACGTCAATAACGTTGGGGCCTCGAAAGGCGGGCTGGTGCGCATGCCGAACCTCACAGGCACCGTGCCGTCGCGGTGGGGGGTGCGCGGCAAAGAAGACCTGGGCGGCGGTCTGCATGCCGTCTTCACGCTTGAATCGGGCTTCGCGCCGGACTCCGGCGTCTCGAATCAGGGCGGACGGCTATTCGGACGGCAGGCAAACGTAGGGCTCAGCGGGCCGTGGGGCGAGGTGACGTTTGGCCGACAGAACACCATGTTGTTCTGGGCGATTCTCGACTCGGACATCCTTGGACCCAACGTCTATGGCGGTAACGCATTGGACAGCTACCGCCCGAATGCGCGTGTCGACAATGCCATCGCTTACAAGGGCAAGTTCGGCGGCCTCACCGTGGGCGCCACGTATAGCTTCGGCCGGGATACGGTCAATGCCGGTGCCAACCCAGCCGGCACCAACTGTGCCGGCGAACTGGCATCGGACAGCCGCGCGTGCCGCGAGTGGTCCGCCTTGGTGATGTACGAAACCGGCACCTGGGGCATCTCAACCGCGTACGACTCGCTGCGAGGTGGCCCCGGCGCAGCGGCTGGCCTCACCAGTAGCAAACTGAAGGACGATCGTCTGCTCCTCGGGGCTTACGCGTTATTCGACAAAACAAAGGTGGGCATCGGCGCTTCGTTCCGCAACAACGAAGGTGGCGCGCCATCACACAGCCAGTTGTACTACGCAGGCGCGTCCTACGACATCACACCCGCGCTCAACCTTGCAGGTCAGGTCTACTACTTGCACTTCAACAACAGTGCCAACAAGGCGTGGCTGGGCGCGATCCGGGGCACCTACGCATTCTCAAAGCGGACGTCGGTGTATCTCACCGGCGGGTACATCGACAATGGTGGGCAGTCGAATCTTTCAGTGAGCGCCGGCGGCAGTGGAGGGACGAGTAACCCCGCGCCCGGCGGCAATCAACTCGGGGTGATGGCCGGCATGAAGCATTCGTTTTAGCAGCCGCTGTTTAGTCGCCATCACGCTATCCACAATCCGCAGGGGCGACAGGCCTTCACCGGTCTGCTGTGAGTGCCGCCCTACAAATAGAAGGCCCCTGCGCGCTTTGGTTTACCGTTCTTCTACTGGGTACAGTTGCTCCGGGTGTCGATCACCTTGCCGCTGCCTGGATCGTCTTCGAGAACGGTCAACGCACGATTGCTTCAACTGCCATCAAAGTCGGCGTTGGCTCGGTACGGTCCCCGCTAGCCTCGCGCCAGCACGCTAAAGCCGGTCTTGTCCCAATGAAGAGAAACGGACCGGGTCGCGGGTGCTGAGTCGATTCGCTACGATCCACCCTATCGCGGCCGATACCGACACACTGCGTCCTCATGCTGAGTCCGCGCAGCATGCACGTAAGGAACCCGCTGCCATGCTGGGCTTTCCGGCCCATCACCAGCGCGTACGGTAGGTTTTTCATCCCCAAACGCTTCGGCATCTCGGTGATGCTGACGGCTCAGTCAACACTGCGCTGCTGCATCGCCGTCTACATGCGGTGCGTGCGAATGACGTAGGCCGGCTATGCCCGCCGCAACGCGCCGCAGCCTTGTTAAGCCATTGAGGACCCCGGCGAGCCGTTGCTGCCGACATGCTCGTGGGCTGTGCTGGCAGTCTGCGTAGCCAGGTAGCGACCGGGCCGATGGTTCAGCGCAATGCTGAGGTTGAGCGCGACCGCCCCGACCAGCGAGGCCGCCAGTGCCATCGGGCTGACCACGACCAGCGAGGCCAACACGATGCCCACATCCACCGCCATCTGCAGCTTGCCAGCGCGAATGCCGTACTTGTCTTGCAGATACAGCGCGACGATGTTGACGCCGCCCAAGCTGGCCTGGTGCCGAAACAGGACGATGAAGCCCACGCCCATCAACGTGCCGCCAATGACACCCGCATACAGCGGATTGAGCGACCCCAGTTGTACGAAATGCGCGTGCACCTCGCTCAGCCACGACACCAGCGCCACTGCACAGAACGTCTTGAGCGTGAAGCGCCATCCCATGTGCCGAACCGCCAGGTAATAGAACGGCAGATTGATGGTGAAGAACACCACCCCAAACGGCAGCGATGTGGCGTAGTGGATCAGAAAGGCCACGCCGGCCGTGCCGCCAGACAGCAGGCCGCCCTGCTTGAAGAGCGTGATGCCGAGCGACACAAAGAGCGTACCGGTGACGATGGCGAGCACGTCCTCAAGCAGGCTATGCCGGGTGACGCTGGGGACATTGTCGGGAGCATTCATGGGGGGCTCCTTACGGATACCGTGGACATGGCGCCGACTATGCCGCCGGTGCGTCCGTCGGTTCTTTGATCCAAGCCAACCGTGCTTGAATCAGCCTACCCCTGAGATGCAGGCGTTGTGTGCTCGCCGCAGTCGTCCCGCAGCAGCCGGCAATGGCCTGGATCGCCGCACGGCTCGACAAGCTCTCCATCCATGTGCGGGAACCTCATACGACTACGGTTTGGAGGCTATGTCCGGCGTCTGCCTAGACCGGCTGAGACAGCAATCGCTCTAGCGCTTCAAGCCTGTGTCTGCGTATTGTGGTGATGGCGTAGAAGCGTTCCTGCAATTGCGTCGACTGCCCTACAGTCACCAGGATTCCCGTTCGCAACTCATCTTGAACGACAACTTCGGGCAACACGGCCAACCAGCCGCTGTCACGAGCGATCAGACGCAGCATAGCCATGTCGTCTATCTCGGCCCGCAATCGGGGGACCACACCCATTGACGCGCACAGGGCGTCGAACTGAGTTCTAAGCGCGTGGCGCGGCCCAGGTAACGCAATCTCAAGCCCATCAAGATCTTCTGGGATGTGCAGGGTTCGGCCTTTCCAGACTGATGCTGGCCCTACCAAGGAAATGGATTGGCTACCAAGATACTGACAGTGGAGAGGGCGATCCGGATTGGTGGGCACGCTTTCATTGGCGAGCACCACGTCAAGTTGATGTTCAACTAGCCGCCCGAGCAAGTCTTCGAGAACCCCGGATTCGAGCGTGAGTAGCACTTCGGGGTCAGCCAAGAGCGGCTTGATCCAGTTCTCCTGATAGTTTCTCGAGAGGGTCGCCACGCTTCCAACGCGAAGTCGCGTCATTCCCTCGCTTCGGCCAACCAATCTTCCGAGCATCTCCTGGCCGAGTCCGAAAATGTCTTCGGCGTACGACAGCACGACCTGGCCGGTCTCGGTCAGCACCAGGCTGCGTCCTTCCCGGCTGAATAGAGCGTCGCCAAGTCTTTCTTCCAACTGGCGGATCTGAGCGGAAAGCGCCGACTGGGAGGTGTGCAGCTCACGGGCGGCGCGCGTGAGGTGTCCCAACTTGGCCACGCGCCAAAAGTAGAACAAGTGATGGAAGTTCAGCTGCTCCAGCCTGATCATTCTGTTTTATATATCAAATCGTTCTGATCATTGAATTTTACAGAATGATTTCCAAAGGAGAAGATGCGGGCACATGAATTTTCGCCAGCGCTTCCCATGGACATCGTTCACGTTCTTACGGCTGTTTCGACACTCCTGCCGGCAGGTTTGATGGGGGCGGCCGCCCTCCTTCCCCGGTCAGTCCGCGCAAGTACGCCGACACTTTGGCACGGCTTTATCGCACTGTCGGCAATCGCCTTGTGTGCTGCCATATTCTCTTTGGCCTGGGCGACGTGGAGTTCCGGCGAGCCTCTTGGCACCTCCGTCCTCTCGCCTTGGCTGCACCTGTCCCTGATTGGCGGTTGGATGGCCGTGCTTGTCCAACTGCTGGGCACCTGCATCGGCGCGTTCTCTGCGCGGTACCTGCAAGGCGAGCCTGGGCAACGCAGCTATCTCGGCGCGCTTGCCGGGGTCTTGGCATCTGTGCACGTGCTCCTGCTTGCAGACCATTGGGTGGTGTTGATCGCGGCCTGGGCGACGATCGGCGTCGCGTTGCAGCGTTTGCTGTGCTTTTATCCCGACCGACCATTCGCAATGCTTGCCGCGCACAAAAAGCGCTTGGCAGACCGGTTGGCAGATGTCTTCCTGGTTACGGCAGCCGCGTTTGCCTGGCACGAGGTAGGCAGCGGTTCGCTGTCGCAGTTATGGCTTCACAGTGCGCGCGAGGGGGTATCCGCCAGCCTTCAGGTCAGCGCGGTCTGCGTCGCCGTCAGTGTGATCTTGAGAACAGCTTTGCTGCCCGTGCACGGATGGCTCATCCAGGTCATGGAGGCTCCGACGCCGGTATCGGCGTTGCTGCATGCGGGTGTGGTGAACCTGGGCGGCTATGTGCTGATCCGATTTGCCCCTCTGCTCAGCCAGAGCGCCCCGGCTCGCTGGCTGCTGATCACGGTCGGGCTCGCCACGGCAGTCATGGGTGGGTTGATCATGCTCACCCGCATCAGCATTAAGGTCCGGCTGGCCTGGTCCACGGTGGCGCAGATGGGGTTCATGGTGATGGAGTGTGGATTGGGCCTGTACACACTGGCGGCGCTTCACCTCCTCGGCCATTCGCTTTACAAGGCGCACGCATTTCTCTCCGCGTCCTCGGTGGTCGATCGGCTTCGCGTGGAACAGCTCCTTGGCCATGAAAAGCGGTCTCGCTTGAGCTTGTACGCAGCCCCCGTCATCGCAATCGGCATCGCCGTCCTTCTGCATGCGCTGGTAAATCAGGTTCCCTGGCCTTGGTGGTGGAGCGGCATTCTCGCGCTTGCCTGGGCACCACTGCTCTGGCTGCCATCCGTCAAGGAAGGCTCGACCTCTGCAATGCTGCTGGCCCGACTTGCCGCAAGCCTGATCAGTATTGCGGGCCTCATGGGCGCAGCAATCGTCCTGCACCTCTTGCCAACCGGCATAGCGGACCACGCCGACACAGGTGGCGGCATTGCAGCGTTGCTCGGTATGGCTGCCATGCATTGCGTCCTGGTGGCGTTGCAGACATCTCCCCATGCTTTGGCTTCTGTGCGCCGTGCCTGTTATGCGGGCCTTTACTTGGATGAGTTCTATACCCGCTTGGCTTTGCGCTCGTGGCCCACCAACTGGACGCCGAGTCGCTCGGATGTCTTCCCCCTCGCAGTAGCCCGGGCCGCCAAGGCGAATGCACACCAGTAAATGCTGCTCAAAGAGGTTCACATGAACAACGGTATTGCCTCCTCCACCGATCCCAGCGCGACGTCGGAACATAACGCAGCGTGCGTCAACCTTGAGGCGGAAAAGTACACGGACGCTGCGCGGCTGGCGCAGATGGAAGCCGCCTGCAACCAAGCATGCGCAGCGATCGCACCGGCATGGCCGTTAGATCGGGCAATTGCAGTCAATCCTCATTGGGGCCGGGTGAGCAGGCCTGTTCGCCAAGTGGCAGCTCGGATGGCAGTGCTTGGCGGCATCCAGGTGTTTCCGAGTCGTCCAAGCCTGCGCCAGGCATGGCAATCCGGCCGCATTACCAAAGACGACGTCGAATATGCGCTTGCTGCCTTGCCCGTCGCCAAAGTCTCCGGTCTGACGGTTTCCCAATGCCTGAATGCCATCAACACCGATTGGTCAGCGCCACGTTTGCCGTTGCTGATCGACATACTTGATACCGATCCATTGCGCCATACAAGGCTTTCCTGGCGCGAGGCAATCACGCACCAGGTCAGCCAAAGCTGCGCCGCCTATTTCGACGAGAATCAGTCGGACTGGGCGATCCAGAAAAACGATGGGCTGTATGCCTTCTGGCGCGACACGTTACGGCACGATCGCGGCATTGGCTTGCTGATGGGCATTCCGAATCTTGATCAGCATCTGGCGGAGTTGCCACCCACGTTCCGGGACGCGGAACACTGGGCGCTGGAGCAACTGGATCTGTCCAGCGATGTCTGGCCAGACTATCTGGAAGCCGTATTGCTCACGGTGAATGGCTGGGCATCTTGGTGCGCCTACCTTGGGTGGCAAGCTCGTCAGGACGGGAAGGAAGACCCCAACCTGCGTGAGTTGCTTGCCATTCGGCTTGCCTGGGGCGCCGTTCTGCAGAAGTGCCACGACGACTACAGCACGAAGACCGCCATCTCCACCCTTCGCAACGCCTGGCGCCGCGCATCTTCAACGTTTGCAGAGGCCGAGGACGCTTTGCTGATCGACGAGGTCTGGCAGTACGCCCTGGAAGCCGGTTACCAGCACCAACTGGCGCAGCGTGTAGGGGCGTCCTGCGTGGCGCCTGAGCCCTCCGATATTGAAGTACAAGCAGCGTTTTGCATTGACGTCCGCAGCGAACCCTTGCGCCGTTCCTTGGAGGCGGTCTGGCCGGCCATCCAGACGGTGGGCTTTGCGGGATTCTTCGGCATACCCGTTGCCTATACGCCGCTCGGAACAGGGGCACGGCGCCCGCAACTACCCGGCTTACTGTCGCCCTCGATGGAGGTGACAGACAGTGTCCACCTCAATACAGGCCAAGACGGACCCTCTGCTGACGGTACGGTCACACGCGCACGGCGCACCCGTCTCGGGGTTGCCGCACAGTTGAATCAATCCAGTCGCTGGCCCAGCGGTGCATTCTCGTTTGTCGAGGTTGCAGGTGTTGGCTACGCCGGCGCGCTGTGGCGGTGGGTCCGTCCGTCGACGCAACGGCGCGTGCGTGCAGACTTGGCAGGATTGCCCTCCCGGTACAAGAAGGTATGCAGGCCTGCACTGCTATCGCAGTCTCCACGTGAAAAAGCTGACCTGGCGGCGCGCGTGCTCCGCGCCATGGGGCTCGCTCACAATCTGGCCCCGCTTGTGGTGCTCGTCGGTCATGGCAGCCAGTCGAACAACAATGCGCATTCGGCATCGTTGGATTGCGGCGCATGCTGTGGCCAAAGCGGTGAGGTCAATGCCCGCACCTTGGCCCTGCTCCTCAATGACCCGAAGGTGCGCGCCGAGCTAATCAACTTGGGCGTCGACGTTCCCGCACGGGTGCAATTTGTGGCGGCGCTGCATAACACGACAACCGACGAGATCGAAGGCTTCGACCTTGATCTGTTGCCCGAATCCGCGCTTGAGCGCTGGGCACGCTTCGAAGACGCAATGAAACACGCTTGCGATCAGGTCAGACGCGAGCGTGCGCCCAAGCTCGGTATCGATGCACGTTTGCCGCATGATCAACTCTTGACCAAGCTCCTGCGGCGCGCCAACGACGGCGCACAGACGCGACCGGAATGGGGGCTGGCCGGCAATGCAGCATTCGTGATCGCTCCGCGTTATCGGACCCAGGGTGCGGTGCTCGACGGACGCGTGTTCTTACATGATTACGACCACCGCACCGATCCCGACGGTAGCCTGCTCGATCAATTGCTGACGGCACCCATGCTCGTGACCCACTGGATCAACTGGCAATACCATGCGTCAACATGTGATCCAAAACATCTGGGGAGCGGCAACAAACTCCTGCATAACGTCGTCGGCGGCTCAATCGGGGTATTTGAAGGCAATGGAGGCGATTTGCGAATCGGCCTATCCCGGCAGTCGCTTCATGACGGAGAGCGATGGGTCCACGAGCCGCTTCGGCTGACCGTCCTGGTGGATGCGCCACAGGAGGCCATTGACCGAGTGATTGAAAACCAGATCGTCGTCCGGCAACTTGTCAGAAACGGTTGGCTTCACCTCTGGCGGTTCGGACACAACGAGCTTCAGCGCTACACCGATGGCGAGTGGCTGCCGACCGGGCTGAGTGCGGCGTGACACCACAAAGCCAGACCGCCAAAGGGACTTCCTTCTGGTTGGTCTGGCCAAGGTCGTCTCTACACAGTGCAGCCACATCGCATGAGCGCCTGAATCAGTATCCTGATTCATGAAAGAGGAAGCGCAATCGCAATCAGCAGGTTGAATGTTCGAGTAGTTCTTCTCAGAGCGCGACGACGGGAGCATGGATAATTGATGCATTTCCGACTCATCAACGGGCATTGTGGTTTGCCGTAGAGAAATGCGCTGTTCTCCGTTGTAACGGGGCATTACCCTACAAGGGTGATGAGGAGGACTCGTGAAAAGGCTCTACAAGTCATTAGCCCCCAGGCATTACCGAAGCGGCGAAGCAGCAAAACTGGCTCGGATGCCGGCATCCACGCTGCGCATTTGGGAGCGCAGATACGCTGTAGTCTCGCCGCCGAAGAGCGCTTCGGGCCAACGCCTCTATACAGAGGACGACATAGAACGCCTGCGCCTGATCAGAGGCCTTGTTGACCGTGGGCACCCCATCAGTGCAGTGGCGAGCTTGAATGCGGAATCTCTGAAGGCGCTGGTGGAATCGACTGGCTTTGTTCAGACCGCCAATGTTGAGCCCATTTCGCTTCTGATCGTAGGCCCCGTGTCATTTGACATCGCTCATTGCGCTTGCGCCCACATGCGTGTCTGCGGACGCCCTAGATCGCTTGAAGAAGCAATTCGAAGTGCACGCACGGGTACGAGGGCGGATGCGCTGCTGGCCTTTGTCCCTTCGCTTCAGGAAGAAACGATCTCACGCATTGCGGCACTGGCCGAAGCGTTACACGCGAAAGCGGTGAGCGTGATCTGCTCTGAGGCGTCAGCGCACGCGACGGAGCGCGCGGGCCTGGGCGGTATACGCGTAATCCGACAAGCCGACGCTGAAGCCAAACCTGAACCGCTCGTCGCTGAGCTTGTCGATTGGGCTACGGCGCTCCGCCAGGCAGACGTCTTGAATGCCGACACTCGCAGGCGCTCGGCCCGCCGCTTCGACGACAAGGCACTCGCCTCTCTAGCCGGTCACGCCTCAGCGATTCAGTGCGAATGCCCGCGGCATTTGGCTGAACTCGTGATCCAGCTCAGCGCGTTCCAACGCTACAGCGATGAGTGCATATACCGCTCGGCGCAAGACGCCCTGTTGCACCGCCGGCTCGGGAACGTCGCAAACCGGGCGGTACAACTGCTTGAGACCGCGCTTGCCGAAATCGTCCGTCAAGAAGACTTGCTCAACGGGGCTAAGCTCTAAACCACCCCTGGCGCGCCACGCGACGGTTGCCATGAGCAGCTTCAAGCGATATTTCCGAAGACCCCTGCCCCTGCGCCTTTGCTGTTCAGTTGGGCACACGTCAGGAAGTCATCATGGGATTTGTTTGGATTACTGGAGCTAGCGGCGCTGTAGGCGCTGCCCTCGCTCGACGATTGAACAGGGCAGACATTCCGCTTGTGCTGAGTGCACGAGACGGGAGCAAGCTCGAAGAGCTTGCTGGCTCGCTCAAGTCGGGCCCGATACTGATATGTCCAGCCGATGTTACGGATCGGAATAGCGCTCAGCTTGCAGTCGAGGCCGGTGTCGCTCAGTTTGGCGCGCCGGAAGGCCTCGCGCACTGCGTCGGCTCGATCATCATCAAGCCACTGCACCTGACTTCGGAGGACGAACTCAAGCAGGCATTCGACGCCAATTTTTTCTCGGCGTGGAATGTGTTGCGTCTGTTTGTACAGCAGGCTGTTCGCCACAGAGTGCACGCAAGCGCGGTCTTGATCGGCTCGGTTGCCGCCACTGCCGGCTTCCCGAACCATGAAGCAATTGCCAGCGCGAAAGCTGCCGTCGGAGCGCTTGCACAGTCGGCGGCCGCAACGTATGCGGATCGCAATATCCGCGTCAATTGCATTCATCCGGGGCTGACCACGTCAGCAATGTCTTCTCGCCTGACAAGTGCTCCAGCAGTTGCGGAGCGACTCGCAAAGACGAACCCCATGGGCCGGCTCGGACAAGGAGAGGACACCGCGGCACTTGCGGAATTCCTGCTCAGTCCTGCAGCCTCCTGGATCACCGGCCAGCAGATCGGCGTGGATGGAGGCCAAGGGCGATTACTCGTACCCCCCAAGTCATGAGTACGCAGCCGAAAGACTTGCGCGGCCTGGCTGTCCTGCTCGGCATCGGCGGTCTCATCCCATTTATCGCGTTGGCGTGGCTTTGCCTTCGGGACACCTCGGGGAGCAGCGAATACCAGCATTCGCTGGTGGTGTACGCGGCGTCCATTACATCCTTTGTAGGTGCGGTGCACTGGGGGCGCGTACTCAACGAGGCAAACACCACGCGCAGGCATGTCTTGCAGCTTGCCTGGAGCGTTGTGCCATCGCTCGCAGCGTGGGGCGCAACCATGGGTGGCGAGCCGCGTACTGCGCTCATCAGGATGGCGATGGTGCTGGCAGCCTGCTGGCTGACGGATGCCGTTTTTCTACGTTGGGGGGCACTACCAGCCTGGTATTTCCGGTTGCGCAGTCTATTGACCTTCGTAGCGGTGGCGTCGCTCATGCTTACCGGTCTTGCAAGCCCGGGGTGAGCACCGAAGATCGTTACCCCACAAAGACGAGCTTTGCGTCAAGTTCATCAACTTCATCTGTGTCTGGAGTTCTGTTCGGAGGGCCACGTGGCAATCAATTCAGAAAATGGCACCGCCATCTACAGGAACATCGGTTTGGGCGACATCGCCCGTTACCGGTTGCCCTGGGCCGGTAAGGTGTCCATCTTGCACCGTGCCAGCGGTGCGTTGATGTTCCTTCTTCTTCCGTTCGTGCTGTACTTGTTCG
>NZ_JBRFVG010000016.1:0-86072 GCF_052950655.1 Ralstonia sp. VS2407 | reverse complement strand
AACTACATCGAGATGTTCTACAACCCAACACGGCGCCATTCGAGCGCCAACGGACTATCACCGGTAGAGTTCGAACAACGTCATTCCCAACGGCTCGGGGGTGTCTAGGAAAGTCGGGGCGATTCACGCCTTCGAGCGTTCGAGACTGAAACGTCAGCCTCCGAGCGTGGCAGTCGAGTGTTCGAGGGTGAAGCACGACCCTCTGGCGGTGGAGTTCGACCCTCAGAGCGCCAAGTTCGAGCGTTCGAGCCGGACGCTCGACCCTCGGACGGTGGGGCGCCAGTGTTCGAGCTTGAAGCGTCACGATCCAAAGGTGGAATTCGAGTGTTAGGCGGTGAGGCGCGAGGCTCCAATACTCACCGACGACGAAGCCGACGCGTTGCCGGCCCGCCTAGATGGCAAACATCTCGAACAACAGCTGCCGCAGCCATTGATTGGCCGGCTCGCGGTGATTGCGCCCGTGCCACAGCACATTGATGGTGATATCCGGGATCTTGGCCGGGCACGGCGCCGTGGCCAGGTCAAACGGTTTGAGCGTACGCGTGGCATAGGCCTCGGGCACCACCGCAATCATGTCGGTCGACTGCAGGATGTGCCCCAGCGCCACGAAGTGCGGCACACGCAGGCTCACGCGCCGCGACATCCCTGCCCGCAGGATCGTTGAATCCACCATGCCGTGGCCCGTTCCCTCGGCGACGATCGACACGTGCTCGGCTTCCAGGAAGCTCTTCATTGTCATGCCGTTCCTGGCGAGCGGATGGCCCTTGCGGAAGAGGCACACATAGCGCTGCTTGAACAGCCTGCGCTGGAAGAACCCCGCTTTCAGATCCGGCAGAAAGCCAATGGCGAGGTCCACGCGGCCGGCCTCCATTTCATCGCGCAGCGTGTCGGCATGGTTGCGCACCGTACTGATGGTGACCCCAGGCGCGTCCTTCTCCAGGCGGCGCATCAGACTGGGCAGAAAGTAGATCTCGCCAATGTCCGTCATCGCGATGGTGAAGGCGCGTGTGCTCGTCTTGGGGTCGAACTTGGTCGTGGCGTTGAGCGAGTTGTAGATCGCCCCGAGTGCGTAAGCGATGGGTTCGGCCAGCGTCTCGGCAAACGGTGTCGGCACCATGCCTTTCGATGTGCGGATGAACAACTCGTCCCCAAACAACTTGCGCATGCGGTTCAGCGCATTGCTGATGGCGGGTTGCGAGATGCCCAGTGTTTCCGCCACGGCAGAGACACGACGTTGCCGAAGCAACTCATTGAAGACGACCAACAGGTTGAGGTCGATGTCCTGTAGTTCCACCGCGTGTCTCCTCTCGTTTTTGCATTATCACTGCGGGTGATATGACACATCAGGTTGCTTCTATTTATGTATGTCGTCAAGCGGGCCATGATGCGTTCACACAGAAAAACGACTAGCCCGGAGACACGGCATGGACGTCACCGTCACCCCACTGCAGCGCATCGTGAGCGCGCGCTCGGGCGATAACCTGCTCGAAGTCCTTCGCACCAACGAAGTGCCCATCTCGTACAGCTGTATGGCGGGCCGCTGCGGTACGTGCCGCTGCCGGGTCGTGTCCGGCAATGTGGCCGTGACCGGCGGCGCAGATATGAACGGCCCCTCGACTTCCGGCCAGATTGTGCTGGCGTGCCAGACCACGCTGGTGGAAGACTGCGCGATCGAGCTGCCGGAAATCGATGAAGTGGTTGTGCACGCGGCCAGGATCGTCAAGTCGAAGGTGGTGTCCATCGAGGACATGACCCACGACATCAAGCGCATCCAGCTGGACCTCGCCAAGCCACTCGAATACTCGCCCGGCCAGTACGCCACGCTGCAGTTCACGCCCAAGCATGTGCGGCCGTATTCCATGGCCGTCGCCAACGAAGGGAACACGCTGGAGTTCCATGTGCGTGTGGTGCCGGATGGCCGCGTCACCTCGTATATCGCAAGCGAACTCAAGGTTGGCGACGATGTACGCGTAAGCGGCCCACTGGGCACGGCGTATCTGCGCCGCCGCAATGCAGACCCGATCCTTTGCGTGGCCGGCGGCACGGGTCTCGCGCCCATCCTGTCCATCCTGCGCGGCATGGCCGATGCGCGCATGACGAACCCGGTGCACGTGTACTTCGGCGTGCGCTCGCCCATCGACGTGTACGGCACGCATTGGCTGGACGCGCTGCGCGAGCGTCTTCCAAACCTGCACACGCACGTCGTCATCACCACATCGAATACGGACCGCCGCTACCGCTCGGGCGTCGTCACCGATGCCCTGGCGAGCGACTGGCCGAGCCTCACCGGCTGGCGCGCCTATCTGGCTGGCGCGCCCGTCATGGTGGACGCCGCGAGCCTGCTGCTGCGCCAGCGCGGCGTGCTGCCCGAACACATCTACGCGGACGCCTTCTACGCCGTTGGCGTCTGAAGCAGCACGCATTACAAACCTCGGAGACGCCCATGAAAGAGTCGACCCTCACGTTTTCCAGACCCGTCTGGAAAGACGACGGCTGCAGCCGGATTCCATTCCGCGCGTACACCGACGACGAGATCCACCAGCGCGAGCTCGAACGCGTGTTCTACAACGGCCACTGGTGCTATGTCGGCCTGGAAGCGGAGATCCCCAACGCGGGCGATTTCAAGCGCACGGTGGTGGGTGAACGCTCGGTGATCGTCACGCGCACGCCGGACGGCTCGATTGCCGTAGTGGAAAACGTCTGCGCGCACCGCGGCGTGCGCTTCTGCCGCGAGAAATCCGGCAACCGCAAAGACTTCACCTGCCCATACCACCAGTGGAACTACGACCTGAAAGGCAACCTGATCGGCGTGCCGTTCCGGCGTGGTGTGAAGTCGGAAGGCAAGGTGCAGGGCGGCATGCCCGCCGACTTTGACCCGACGGAACACGGCCTCACGCAGCTCAACGTCGCCGTGCGCAATGGGGTCATCTTTGCCTCGTTCGACCATGACCTGCCGTCATTGGAAGACTTTCTGGGGCCCACCATCCTCGGTTACTTCGACCGCGTATTCGACGGCCGCAAGCTGAAGATCTTGGGCTACAACAAGCAGCGCATTCCGGGCAACTGGAAGCTGATGCAGGAGAACATCAAAGACCCGTATCACCCGGGCCTCCTGCATACGTGGTTCGTCACGTTCGGGCTCTGGCGTGCCGACAACAAGTCCGAGCTGAAGATGGATGCGCTGCATCGCCATGCAGCGATGATCTCCACGCGCGGCACCGGCGGCAAAAGCGCCGTCACCAGCGGCGTCACCAGCTTCAAAGAGAAGATGACGCTGCACGACGACCGCTTTCTCGACGTGGTGCAGGAACCCTGGTGGGGCGGCCCGACGGCCGTGATGATGACCGTCTTCCCGAGCGTGATCATCCAGCAGCAGGTCAATTCGGTGTCCACGCGGCATATCCAGCCCAACGGTCACGGCTCGTTCGATTTCGTCTGGACCCACTTCGGTTTTGAAGACGACACCGAAGAGATGACGCAGCGCCGCCTGCGCCAGGCCAACCTGTTCGGGCCCGCCGGCTTTGTCTCGGCAGACGACGGCGAGGTCATCGAGTTCTCGCAGGAAGGCTTCGAGCAGAAGCCCGGCCACCGCACCGTGGTCGAACTGGGCGGCCGCGAGGTGGGCGACACCGACCACATGGTCACGGAAACGCTCATCCGGGGCATGTACGAATACTGGCGCAAGGTGATGGAGATCTGACATGGCTGACGTCGCTCACACGCTCGATTTCCCGACCTACCAGCAACTGCTGGCGCTCTACACCCGCTACGCCAGCGCCGTGGACAACGCTGCGTGGGATCAATGGACCGACCTCTTCGTCGACGACTGCACCTACAAGGTCCAGCCCCGCGAAAACTACGAACGCGGCTTTCCGCTCGCCACGCTGTCGTTCGAAAGCAAGGGCATGTTGAAGGATCGCATCTACGGCATCACCGAGACGATCTTCCACGACCCGTACTACCAGCGCCATGTGGTCGGCCTGCCCGAGGTGACGCACGTGGAGGGCGACCGCATAGAGGCGCAGGCCAACTACGCCGTGTTCCGCACCAAGCCCGACGAGCTGTCGACGGTGTTCAACGTCGGCCGTTATATCGACACCATCGTCCGCACCGAAACGGGATTGAAGCTGAAGTCGCGCACCTGCGTGTTCGACAGCGAAATGATCCCCAACTCGATCATCTACCCGATCTGAGGTCTGCCCATGAGCAACACATCAACCACCACCTGGCTCAAGCTCATCAGCGTTGACGACCTGCCGGACGACGACGTGATCGCAGTCGTTGCCGGCGATGCGGAGATCGCGGTGTACCGCGTTGACGGCGAGGTCTTTGCCACCGACAACGTCTGCACGCATGGTCATGCGCGCCTGTGCGACGGCTTTCTCGACGGCTACGAGATCGAATGCCCGCTGCATCAGGGCAAGTTCGACGTGCGCTCGGGCAAGGCGATGTGCGAACCGCTGACGACCGACGTGCGCACGTTCCCGATCAAGATCGAAGACGGCCACGTCTTCGTCGAGCTGTAAGGAGCCGTCATGACATCCACCACGCTGCAAACGGAGCGCAGTGCGTACTACGCGCAACTCGATGGCAAGCAACTGGCGCCGCTGTGGGAGTCGCTGCATTCGCTGGTGCCGCGTGAGCCCAAGCCGCGCATCGTGCCCGCCATCTGGAAGTACAACGAGGTGCGCCCGCTGGTCATGCAGGCCGGCGCCGTCATCAGCGCGGAAGAGGCCGTGCGCCGCGTTCTGATCCTGGAGAACCCGGGGCTGCCGGGCAAGGCCAGCGTTACGACCACGCTGTATGCAGGGCTGCAGCTGATCCTGCCCGGCGAGATCGCGCCGAGCCACCGGCATACGCAGTCGGCGCTGCGTTTCATCGTCGAAGGCCGTGGCGCATGGACGGCGGTGAATGGCGAACGCACGACGATGCACCCCGGCGATTTCATCATCACGCCTTCGTGGACGTGGCACGACCACGGCTGCCCGACGCTTGAGGATGGCGGCGAACCCGTCGTCTGGCTGGACGGCCTCGACATTCCGCTGGTGCAACAGTTCGACTGCGGCTTTGCCGAGAACTACGCGCAAGCCCAGCAACCCGTGATGCGCCCGGAAGGCGACAGCTACGCGCGCTTCGGCCACAACATGGTGCCGGTGCGCCATCGTGTGACCGACCCCACCTCGCCCATCTTCAGCTACCCATATGAGCGCACGCGCGACGCGCTGGACACGTTGTACCGCCACGGTGAACTGGACCCCTGGGACGGCGTGAAGCTGCGCTACGTCAATCCCGCCACCGGCGGCTGGCCGATGCCGACCATCGCCACCTTCATGCAGTTCCTGCCCAAGGGCTTTGCGGGCAAGGCCTACCGCAGCACCGATGCCACCGTCTACAGCGTGGTGGAAGGCCGCGGCACGGCTCGCATTGGCGACATGCAATTCGAGTTCGAGCCGCGCGACGTCTTTGTCGCGCCGTCGTGGGCGCCGGTGCAGCTCCATGCATCGGAGGATGCGGTGCTGTTCAGCTATTCCGACCGGCCCGTGCTGTCTGCACTGAATCTGCTCCGCGAAGCGCGTACCTGACGAGACCCCACTCCATTGCTCTTGCGGGGTGCCAGCTGGCACCGCCGCCGGACCCATTCACCCCTGCGTTTTGACTGACCACACTGAGCCGACCATGAACTACGTCTTCACGCCCCCAGCCCTTACCGCCGTGCCCGTTGCGGGCAGCAACGAGGAGTTTGTTGTCCGCCGCGTCTATTGCGTCGGCCGCAACTACGCCGCCCACGCCCGTGAAATGGGCTACGACCCTGACCGCGAACCGCCGTTCTTCTTCTGCAAGCCCGCCGATGCCATCGTGCCGGTGGCTGATGGGCAGACGCTTGAACTGCCGTATCCGTCGCAAACGCAGAACTACCACTACGAAGCCGAGCTGGTGGCCGTGATCGGAAAATCCGGCGCCGACATCTCGGTGGACAACGCGATCGATCATGTGTGGGGCTACGCCGTCGGGCTGGATATGACGCGCCGTGATCTGCAGATGAGGATGCGAGAGATGGGCCGCCCCTGGGAGATCGGCAAGGCGTTCGATGTGTCCGCGCCGATGGGGCCAATCCACCCGGCCAGCAAGATCGGCCACCCGCAGCGGGCCGGCATCTGGCTGACCGTCAATGGCGAGACCAAGCAACGCAGCGACGTATCGCACCTGATCTGGTCGGTGGCGGAAACGGTGGCGTACCTCTCGCAGTTCTTCCGGCTGGAACCGGGCGACGTGATCTTTACCGGCACGCCGGAGGGTGTGGGTGCCGTGAATCCCGGCGACAGCATCGTGATGGGAGTCGACGGCCTGGGCGAGCTGAAGGCTCGCATCGTCTGAGCGCGCCGGCCATGCAGCTCTACAGCTTCTTCAACAGCTCGACGTCCTATCGGGTGCGCATTGCGCTGGCACTCAAAGGGCTGCCTTACGAGACCTTGCCGGTCAACATCCGCACCGACGAGCATCGCGCGGCGGGTTATGTGGAGCACATCAACCCGTCGGCGGGCGTACCGGCGCTCATCGACGGTGAGATGCACTTGAGCCAGTCGCTCGCGATCATCGATTACCTCGACGCGTGCCACCCCGCAACACGGCTCATTCCGCGCGAACCGTTGCGGCGCGCACGCGTGCTGGAACTGGCCAACGCCATTGCCTGCGATATCCACCCCGTCAACAACCTGCGCGTGCTGCGCTATCTGCAGGACGTGCTGGAGGTCTCACCCGAGCAGAAAGACGCCTGGTACCGCCACTGGATCGACGAAGGCATGTCCACCGTGGAACGCTTGCTCGCGCGGTACGGCGCAGGCCCCTGGTGCTTTGGTGAATCGCCCACGCTGGCCGACGTGACGCTCGTGCCGCAGATGGCCAACGCGCTGCGCATGGGGTGTTCGCTGGAACGGTACGAACGGGCGATGGCCGTCTACGAACACGCCAGTGCGCATCCGGCCTTCAAGGCGGCTGCCCCGGCACAGCAACCGGATTTCACCGCCTGATGCACGTCACGCATTGCTGAAAAAACAACCACAACGGAGGAGACATCATGAACCTGCGCCACCTGGCGTTCCCCCTGCTGCTGGCGGCGCCCGCGCTTGCCGCCGCACAATCAGCAGCCCAATCCGTGACGCTGTATGGCGTGATCGATACCGGCGTCGAATACGTCAACCGCATCGGCTCGACCGGCAATAGCGTCGTGCGCATGCCCAACCTGAGCGGCACGGTGCCCTCGCGCTGGGGCCTGCGCGGCACCGAGGATCTGGGCGGCGGCGCCAAGGCGCTGTTCACGCTGGAATCGGGCTTTGCGCCCGACAGCGGCACGAGCAACCAGGGCGGCCGCCTGTTTGGCCGGCAGGCGTGGGTGGGCCTGTCCAACAACTGGGGGCAAATCAGCCTTGGTCGTCAATACACGATGCTGTTCTGGGCCTCGCTCGATACCGATCTGCTCGGCCCAAACGCCTACGGCTCCAGCTCGCTCGACACGTATCTGCCCAACGCCCGCGCCGACAACGCCGTTGCCTACAAGGGCAAGTTCGGCGGCTTCACGGTGGGTGCCACCTACAGCTTTGGCCGCGATGCCGTCAACGCCGGGCCCAGCCCATCCGGCACCAACTGCGCAGGCGAGAACCCCGCTGACAGACTGGCCTGCCGCGAGTGGTCGGCCATGCTGATGTACGAGACCGGCAAGTGGGGCGTGTCGGCCGCGTACGATTCGCAACGCGGCGGGCCCGGCGCATTTGCCGGGTTGACGTCAAGCTCGCTCAAGGATGAGCGCATGGCGTTGGGCGGCTATGCGCTATTCGATCGCGCAAAGGTCGGCCTGGGCTGGATTGGCCGACGCAATGGCGCATCGGCCACGCCGCGCAGTGATCTCTTTTACGCCGGCGCCGCATACGATCTGACACCGGCCCTGACGTTGACTGGCGAGGTGTTCCATCTGCGGTTCCACAACAGCGCCAACAAGGCATGGCTGGGGGCGGTGCGCGCCAGCTACGCGTTCAGCAAGCGCTCGTCGGTATATGCCACGGTGGGCTATATCGACAACCGCGGCAGCCTGGCGCTGTCAGTGGACAGTGCCGCCACGGGCGCCGCACCTGCCGCTGGCGGACACCAGCTCGGCACGATGGTTGGTATCCGGCACGTGTTCTGACGTGCCATGAAAAAGGCCCGCCACTCTGTGCGAGTGTGCGGGCCTTCAAAACCGCATCGATGTCGGCTTAGCCGACGGCCGTAGCGTCCAGCGCCTGCGTGAAATCGGCCAGCAGGTCAGCTTCGTCTTCAATGCCGACCGATACGCGAACCAGCGAATCGGCAATGCCCATCGACGCGCGGCGCTCGGCGCCCATTTCCCAGTAGATGGTTGGGGCGACCGGAATCACCAGCGTGCGCGTGTCGCCCAGGTGCGTGGCGCGCACGGCGTAGCGCAGGTGATCGAGCATGTCGACGTAGTCAGCGCCGTCCACCAGTTCGAAGCTCAGCAGGCCGCCGTAGTGACGGAACAGCTCGGTGGCGCGGGCGTGTTCGGGGTGTTCCGGCAGGCCGGGGTAATACACGCGTGCCACCTTCGGGTGCGCGGCCAGCGTGCGGGCCAGCGCCAGCGCGTTGCTGCAGGTGCGGTCCACGCGCAGCGCCATCGTTTCGGCGCCCACGGCAATACGGTGCGCGGCATCGGCAATCAACGTCGCGCCCTGATCGCGCAGGCCCTTCTTGCGGATCTGCTGGATGCCCTGCATTTCCGGCTTGGCCTTGCGGTATGCCGGGTAGATGTTCGGATACGCCGTCCAGTCGAACAGGCCCGTATCCACCACCGCGCCGCCCAGCGCGTTACCGTGCCCGCCGATGTACTTGGACAGCGAATGCACCACGAGGCTCGCCTGCGCATCACGCGCGCGGAACAGCCATGGTGACGTCATCGTGCTGTCGACCACGTAGATCAGCCCGCGTGCCTTGCAGATGTCGCCAATGCCCTTCAGATCCGCCACCTGGGTGCGCGGGTTGGCAATGGTTTCCACAAAGACGAGGCGTGTGTTCGGCTGCACCGCATCGACCACGGCCTGGGCCGACGTGGCATCGACAAACGTCACTTCCACGCCCAGGTTGCGCAGCGTTTCGAACACGCTGTTGGTGTTGCCGAACAGGAACGCGCTGGAGACCACGTGGTCGCCGGCGCGCAGCATGGTCGAAAACACCGCCATGATGGCCGCCATGCCGGTCGCAAAGCATGCGGTGGCCACGCCGGCTTCCATCATCGTGATCTTGGCTTCGAGTGCGGCCGTGGTCGGGTTGCCCTGGCGCGCGTAGGTGTAGCCGGGCTTGCCCTGGAACACGTCGATCAGCTCGCGCGTATCGGTATAACCGTACGTGGTGGACGTGTGCAGCGGCTTGTGGATGGCGTAGTGCTCGACGCCGGCTTCGCGGTCGGCGTGCAGGAGGGCGGTGGTCAGTCCGGTCATGGCGGGGGCAGCAGAAAGGCAGGAAACAGCAGGAAAGTCCTGCATTATCGCGCGATTCCGGGGCCACCTGGGCGGTCCAACCGGAGCGGGCGTGGAACATGGCTTGCGTCGCACCCTCGCGTTGCAAGACCGACCGGATTCCACGCCTGGTGACGAGCCCATCTCCTGCATCCTCCCCTCCTCCCCATCCTGCTGAGGCATCGAGCCTGCAGCAGCGGATCGTGGGCGCGTTGTGGCGCGCCATCTGGCGCTACCGCAAGCGCGTGCTGGTGGCCGTGGGGCTGCTGGTGCTGGCCAAGCTGTGCGCGGTGGGCGTGCCGATCGTGCTCAAGTGGATTGTCGATGGCTTTGGCGATGCCACGCGGGCGCGTGTCTTTCCCGCCTTCCTACTGCTGGCCTATGCCGTGCTGCGCTTTGGCGGCACGCTGTTCGGCGAGCTGCGCGACATGGTGTTCTCGCGCGTGTCGCAGCCCACGGTGGCGGGCTTCATGGCGCAGGCGTTCGAGCACCTGCACCAGCTCGGGCCGCGCTTTCATGCAAGTCGGCAGACCGGCGGGCTGATCCGCGATGTGGAACGCGGCACGACCGGCATCGAGTTCCTGCTGGGTGTCGCGCTGTTCACGATCCTGCCGACCATGGTGGAGATCGGCTCCGTGCTCATCATCATGATGAGCCGCTACAGCGGGTGGTATCTCGTCACCATCCTGGCCACGTTTGCCGCCTACTGCACCGCCACCGTGCTCCTCACGCGACGCCGCGTACGCCTGCAGCGGCAGATGAACGAGTTCGACTCGATGGCCGGCAGCCGGCTGCTCGACAGCATGCTCAACCACGAAGCCGTGAAGGTCTACACCAGCGAGCGCTTCGAGGCGCACCGCTACCGCGACATCCTGCGCCAGCGCATCGAGACGGCGGTCGCCAACCAGCGTGCTTTGTCATTGCTGCACGTGTCGCAAAGCGGCGTCATTGCCGGCGGTGTAGCGACCGTCATGCTGCTGGCCGGGCAGGACGTGACGCGCGGCGTGCTGTCGGTCGGCGACCTTGTGCTGATCAACGCGTACATCATCCAGGTGTGCCTGCCGCTCAACGCGCTGGGCTTCATGTTCCGCGAGGCGAAAGACGCCGCCATCAATGCCGAGCGCCTGTTCCAGTTGCTTGAACAGCGGGCCGATGTGGTGGACCTGCCCAACGGCGCACCGCTGCGCGTGACGCAGGGCGAGGTGCAGTTCGACCACGTGGATTTCGGCTACGAGAACACGCGACCCATCCTGCACGACCTGTCGCTGCATATTCCGGCCGGGCACACGGTGGCCGTGGTGGGGGGCAGCGGCTCAGGCAAGTCGACGCTGGCGCGGCTGCTGTTGCGCTTTTACGACCCCTGGGCGGGGCGCGTGTCCATCGACGGGCAAGACCTGCGCGTGGTCACGCAAGACAGCGTGCGGCGCGCGATCGGCATCGTCCCGCAAGACACGATCCTCTTCAACGACACCATCGCCTACAACATCGCCTACGGGCGCGAAGGCGCAACGATGGCCGAGGTGATCGAGGCCGCCCGCGCGGCCTATGTGCACGACTTCATCGCCGCGCTGCCCGAGGGCTACCAGACCATGGTCGGCGAGCGCGGCCTGAAACTCTCGGGCGGTGAAAAGCAGCGCATTGCCATTGCGCGGGCGCTGCTGAAGAACCCGTCGATCCTGATCTTCGACGAGGCGACCTCCGCCCTGGATACCCGTTCGGAACGCGCCATCCAGCGCGAGCTGGACCGGCTCTCGGCACATCGCACGACGCTGGTGATTGCACACCGGCTTTCCACGGTGGTGGACGCCCACGAAATCGTCGTGCTGGAAAAGGGCCGCATTGTCGAGCGCGGCCGCCATGTCGATCTGCTGGCCGCCAACGGCGTCTATGCGCAGCTCTGGACGCTGCAGCGTCAACAGTCCGACCTGGAGCAGGCCCAGCACCGGCTTGCACAGCAGCCAATCAATCTCGTGGCGCTGGTGGTGAGCGTGCTCGACGGCTTGCGCGAGGCAATCGATGCACGCGGTATCACGGTGTATTCCGTCATCCGATCAGAAACGCCAAGCATCACGGGTGACCCGAGCCGCCTGCAAGGCATCGTGGGCGATGTGCTGAGCCACGCCGTGCTGGCCAGCCACCCGGGCAGCCGCATCGAGATCGTGCTGGAGCGCGTGGAAGGCATGGCGCAGTTGCGCGTGACCGACACGATTGCCATACCGGCGGTGGCGGCTGCCGCCATTCCCACCGCCTCGCACACGCCCGCCGAGATGGAGCCCGACGCCGCCCTCTCGGCCTTTGGGCCCACGGCGACTCCGCCGGCGCCTGCGCCGTTCGACGTGCTGGACCCGGTGGAGCCGCTTGCGCCGCTGCGGCAGGAGCCACGCGCGTTCGATCCGGTGCTGGCTGCGACCGCGCAAGACACGGCCCCCACGCCTGCAGCCACGCTCGACCCATTGTGGATCCGCTCGGTTGTGGAACAGCACGGCGGGCGCTTTGCCGTCGTGCCGCTGCCCCATGGCGACGGCACCACCTATGTGATGGACTTCCCGATTCGCGCCGTGGCGCCGCTCGCGGCCGCGCCGGGCGAGGCCATGCCAGCCACCCCGCAGCAGGCGCCACCGGCCGAGCGCACCCCGCTTCCGCCCCCGGATGCGCTGTCCGGCGTGCACGTGCTCATCGTCGATGACCAGGAAGACGCCCGCGAGATTCTCCAGTTGCTGCTCGAAGACTACGGCGCGACCGTCACCGCCTATGGCGCCGCCAAGCCCGCGCTGGCCGCGTTGCGCGCGGCGCCGGGCAACTCATGGCCCGATGTGCTCGTCTCCGACATTGCCCTGGGTGAAGACGAAGACGGCTACGCGCTGCTGCGCAACGTGCGCATGCTGGAGAGCGAACGCGACATGCCGCTCGATGCCCGCCTGCCCGCCGTCGCGCTATCCGGCTATGACAGAGCCGAAGACCGCACGCGCGCGCTGCTGGCCGGCTTCCAGCTGCACCTGGCCAAGCCGACCGAACACGGCGAACTGGTCACCGCCATCCTGAGCGTCATTCGCGCACGGCATGCGCCGGCACGTGAATCGCACGCATCCGTTTCCTTCCAATCAGCCCAGGAGTCTCCATAAGCATGCTGGCCGATTTCGATCCTTCCGCCCAAGCAGAGCCAACGCAGGCGACGCAGAAACCACCGCAACAGAGCACATCGCACTTTGCCAGCGCAGACGCCGCGCGCCGTGCTGTCGAAATGGCACTGCCGCTCATCACGCAAGCGATGACGCGTCCGCAGGAGGTGGGCGACAGCGGTTTTCTGCACATCGTGGTGATGGACCCGGCACGCTCGCCCGGCGAATGCGCCTTCGACGAGGCGGTGCTCTACGAATACTCGGTGGGCGATCGCACGCAATGGGATGCGGACTACGCCGCTTACGCGCGCGCCAAGGCGCGGCTGGCGTGGCAGCACGGCATGAGCACACATGCACTGCAGGCACTGCGCCCGCACGTGCTGCGTGCGGGCGACACCAACCTGTGGGGCAGCGCCGTGCTCGACGGCATCGTGATCGGCGTGAGCGGCGCACTGCCGTTCTATGACGAAGCCTTTGCACATGTGGTGGCCGCGTGCCTGCGCGCCATCGCCAAACAGGCCGCGGCCGCCACGAGCGGTACGCTGCGGCTCGCCTGACGCCCTCCCTTCCGCGCGCGGCACGACGGGCGTGATGCCGTCGCCGCGCCGTTTCTCCTTGCCCTCCACGTAAGAATTGCGCGGTCACTTCGGCGGCAGCTCGTGCCAGCCGAGTGTCGCCATGGCGGCCGACGGCGCGCACAGGTCGCACGCCATGTCCTCGCCAATCTCCCGCAAACGCTTGTCCGGACAAGCGAGAGACGCTTCTCCGCAGGCGCTCCACGCGCACTGCCGGAATACCCCCGCCGCATCAGGTCGCGCGCCATGGCACGCCGACTGCTGTAGGTCTTCGCACGTGGCTTCCAAACACCTCACCACCACAGGCCGCGACGATAAGAGGAGAAACGACATGCGCATCGCCATGGTCAGTGAACACGCATCGCCACTCGCCGACCTGGGCGGTGTCGACTGCGGCGGACAAAACGTCTACGTGCGCCATGTCGCGCGCCAGCTTGCACGGCTGGGCCACCGTGTCGATGTCTTCACGCGCCGCGAGCGCCCGTGGGACCCAGAGGTGGTGCCGTTCGATAGCGGATGCCGTGTCGTCCACGTACCGGCCGGGCCGGCTGCCGTGCTGCCCAAGGAAGCGCTGCTGCCGCACATGCACGCCTTTGGCCGCCACCTGCTGAACCACTGCGCGCGCGCCCAGGCCAGCGGTGAGGGTTACGACGTCATCCACGCCAACTTCTTCATGTCGGGCCTCGCATCGCTGGCAGCGTCCGCGCGGTTGCACCTGCCGTTGATCATGACCTTCCACGCGCTCGGCCGCGTGCGCCGGTTGCACCAGGGCAGCGCCGATGGCTTTCCTGATGCGCGCTTCGCGATTGAAGAAACGCTGGTGCAGCGCGCCGATCGTGTCATTGCCGAATGCCCGCAAGATCAGGCTGATCTGGAAACGCTCTACCGCGCGCGCGCCGAGCAGATCGACGTGGTGCCGTGCGGCTTCGACGCGAGCGAGTTTGCTCCGATTGACCGCGCGCAAGCGCGACGCCGGCTGGGCGTGCCGGCCGACGCGTTTGTCGTGCTGCAACTCGGCCGCATGGTGGCGCGCAAGGGCGTGGACAACGTCATCGAGGCCATCGGCAAGCTGCCGCCCGATGCCCGTAAGCGCGTGCGCCTGTATGTGGTGGGCGGCAACACCGTCGCGCCGGACGTGGCCGCCACGCCTGAACTCGGCCGCCTGCAAGCCATTGCCGAGCGCGCCGGCGTGAGCGCGCAGACCACCTTTGTCGGCAAGCGCGGCCGCGCCGATCTGCGCGCCTGGTATAGCGCCTGCGATGTGTTTGTGAGCACGCCGTGGTACGAGCCGTTCGGCATCACGCCGGTGGAGGCCATGGCATGCGGGCGTGCCGTCATTGGTGCCGACGTGGGCGGCATCCGATCGACCGTTCGGCATGAGCGCACCGGCTTCCTTGTGCCGCCCAAGGACCCGCAAGCCTTGGCCGCACGCCTGCTGCAGCTGATACAGCAACCCGACCTGTGCCGCGAGCTAGGGCAGGCCGGACTGGTGCGCGCCCGCATGCTCTACACGTGGCTGGGTGTGGCCGGACAGCTTGAACGCGCCTACCTCAAAGCCATCGACACCCACGCGCGCTCCGTGGGCCGCATGACCGACGCCGCGCCCAGTGCCAACGCTGCCGCGCTGGCGGGGCTCGCAGCCTGACCTGATCTTCTTTCCCACCGTTCCATCTTCACGCCGCCATGACCCAGACTGATTTGAATTCCAATCCCAACACCACACCCACACTGCGCGACCAGGTCATCATCGTGACCGGCGCGGGGCGCGGGCTGGGCGCCGCCATCAGCCGCGTGCTCTCTGCCGAAGGCGCCACGGTGGTGGCCACCGATCACGATGCCGGCACCGCGGACCGCACCGCCGCCGAGCTGATCGCCGAGGGCAGCCAGTCGCATGCCATTGCGCTGGACGTGGGCGACGAAGCGGCCGTACGCGGCGCGCTCGATGAAGTGGTCGATCGCTTTGGCCGCTTGGATGCCGTCATCAACAATGCGGCCATCGATATCACGCTGCCCATTGATGAACTGAACGTCGAAGACTGGGACCGCGTGGTGCGCACCAACCTGCGCGGCCCGTTCCTGCTGGCCAAGCACGCCAGCGTGCTGATGCGCAAACGCGCGAGCGGCGCCATCGTCAACATTGCCTCGACCGCATCGCGCCGTGCATGGCCGAATGCGTCGGTCTACCACGCCACCAAGTGGGGGCTGCTGGGGTTGTCGCATGCGCTGCATGCCGAGCTGCGCCCGCACGGCATCAAGGTCTCTGCCGTGATTGCCGGCGGCATGCGCACGCCGTTCCTGCTCGACCGCTTTCCCGATATTGATGTGAACAATCTGCAGGACCCGGCCAACGTGGCCGCCGCCGTGCGCTTCGTGCTGCTGCAGCCGCCCGAGACCGTGATCCCGGAAGTAATGGTGCTGCCGATGCGGGAGACGTCATGGCCCTGATGCGCGCGCCGTTGCGGCTGCGACCAAGCCCCGCCGTCTTTCTCGACAAGGACGGCACGCTGCTCGAAGACGTGCCCTACAACGTCGACCCCGCGCGCATCGCATTGGCACCCGGGGCGGGAGAAGGTCTGCGCATGCTGGCCGCCACCGGCCTGCCGCTCATCGTGGTCAGCAACCAGCCCGGCGTGGCGCTGGGCTACTTTTCCGAGGAGGCGCTCGACGCCGTAGCCCTGCGGCTGGGCGAGCTGTTCGCGCTGCACGGTGCCACGCTCAGCGGCTTCTACTTCTGCCCGCACGTGCCGGCAGACGATGGCAGCGTCAATTGCGCCTGCCGCAAGCCGGCCGATGGCCTGTTGCGCCAGGCAGCGGCCGCACACAGCCTCACGCTGGAAGGCTCGTGGATGATCGGCGACATCCTCAACGACGTGGAGGCCGGCCGGCGCGCGGGGTGCCAGACCATCCTGATCGCCAATGGCAACGAGACGCTGTGGCAGCCGGGGCCGCTGCGCGTACCGGACTACATCGTCGGGCGCTTTGACGAGGCGGCTGCCGTCGTGATTGCACAGCAGGGCTGGCACGCGGCCCACACGCAACACCTGAGGGCGGTCGCATGATCCCAGCCGGCATTCCCGAGCGCCGCGCCGTGTGGGCCAACGCGAGCCGCATCCTGTGTGTGCGGCCCGACAACCTGGGCGACGTGGTGATGACCACGCCCGCCTTCCACGCGCTCAAGGCCGACCAGCAAACGCGCCACGCGAGCCGTCATCTCACGTTGCTGACGTCGCGCTCGGGCGCCACAGCCGCACCGCACCTGTCCGACATCGACGATGTGATCGTCTGCGATGTGCCGTGGGCCAAGCACGCCAACGCGGCCGACGCCGAGCGGACGCGCGCGCTGGTCGACACCCTGCGCGACGGCGCGTTCGACGCTGCGGTCATCTTTACCGTGCACACGCAGAATCCGTTGCCGGCCGCCATGCTGTGCTTTCTGGCGGGCATTCCGCTGCGCCTCGCCCATTGCCGCGAGAACCCGTACGCGTTGCTGACCGACTGGATTGCCGACCCCGATGCACGCATTGCCGCCACCGCCCCTGGCGACGTGCGCCACGAGGTGCGCCGCCAACTGGACCTCGTGCAGCACGTGACCGACGTGGCTGCGCATCTGCCGCATCGGCTGCGCTTCAACGTACGCGCGGCGGACCGCGACGCCGTGCGCGCCAAGCTGGCCGAGCGGGGCGTGACCACGGATACGCCGTGGATCGTCCTGCACCCGGGCGCGACCGCGGCCTCACGGCGCTATCCGCCCGATCGCTTTGCGCATATCGCCTGCACGCTGGCAAACCGCTATGGCTGCCCGGTGCTGGTGACCGGTGCGCCCACCGAAGCGGAACTGGTGCAGCAGGTATGCCTGCCGGGGCTGATTGCCGGGCAGCGCGTGCTGAACCTGGCCGGCGCACTCACGCTGGGCGAGCTGGCCGCGCTCATCGAAGGTGCGGCGCTGCTGGTGTCCAACAACAGCGGCCCCGTGCACTTGGCCGCCGCCACGCAGACACCGGTGGTCGATCTCTACGCGCTGACCAATCCGCAGCACACGCCATGGGCCGTGCCGCACGCGGTGCTCTCGCACCAGGTGCCTTGCCGCTATTGCTACCGCAGCGTGTGCCCGCTCGGCCATCAGGCTTGCCTGACCGGCGTGACGGAAGAGGAAGTGGTGGCCGCCGCGCACCCGCTATGGCAGTCGTCGCGCGTGGCGCGGGCGTTATGGCCTGCCCCCGCCATGTCTGCGTTGCCTGAATCGAATGCGCCAACGCCGGTCGCCTGAGCGTTGCGCATGACTTCACCTGACTGAACCGATTGACGGAGCCCCCGCATGGAAGCCAAACCGCGCTACACCCTCGGCATCAACGCGGCGTATCACGATTCTTCCGCCACGCTGGTGCGTGACGGTGTGGTGATCGCCGCCGCTGAAGACGAACGCTTCACGCACGTCAAGCACGCCAAGCGGCCGGTGCCCTTTTCCACCTGGCAGCTGCCGTATCACGCCATCGATTACTGCCTGGCCGAAGCCGGTATCGACCTCGCGCGCGTGGACCAGGTCGCCTATTCGCTGGACCCTGCCCTGCTGACCGACCTGCAGGCGCAGACCCATATCGCGCTGCCGCTGCAGCCGTCGGCGCAGATGGATCTGCCGGCCGGCGCCGCGCCGTGGGACCCGCTGTTTCTCTCGTACGTGCTGAACGCCCCCCGCCAGCTTGCCGACGGTGCACCGCATCACCTGCAGGCGCGCTTCGCCAACGTGAAGCACACGGGGCCGTTCCGCTGGTCGTTTGTCGAGCACCACCTGGCGCACGAGGCCAGTGCATTCCTGGCGGCTCCGTTCGACGACTGTGCCGTGCTTACGATGGACGGACGCGGCGAGCGCGCAACCACTTCCTACGGCCTCTTCCACAACGGCGAATACACACGCCTGCAGCAAGTGGATCTGCCGCACTCCCTCGGTCTGCTCTATGAAGAGGTGACGGACTACCTGGGCTTTCTACGCTCGTCCGACGAGTACAAGGTGATGGCGCTGGCCTCGTACGGGGAGCCGCGCTATGTCGACGCATTTCACGAGATGGTGCGGGTCGAGACGGACGGCCGCTACACCGTGGCACCGCTGCGCCTGGAAGAGCGCTTCGGCCCGCCGCGCCAACGTGGCGGCCCGATGGAACCGCGCCACTTTGACATCGCCCGTTCGCTCCAGCAGGTGCTGGAAGAGACCGTGCTGACGATGAGCCAGTGGCTGCATCAGGCCACGGGCGCGCGCAACCTAGCCATGGCCGGCGGCGTGGCGCTCAACTGCGTGATGAATGCGCGCATACGCGACCGCGGCCCGTTCGAAAACGTCTGGGTACAACCGGCGGCAGGTGATGCCGGCACGTCGCTTGGCGCAGCGCTATGGACGGACTATCAGACACGCGGCAACAAGCAGCGCCTGTGGAAGATGGACCACGCCTATCTCGGCCCGTCGTATGCCGATGAAGAGATCGAGCAATTCCTCACGTGGTCCAAACTGCCGTTCGAGCGCCTGGACAACATTGCCGAGCAGACCGCCGAGCTGCTGGCGCAAGGGCAGGTGATCGGCTGGTTCCAGGGGCGCATGGAGTTCGGCCCGCGCGCGCTGGGTGCGCGTTCGATCCTTGCCTCGCCGATCCCCGCCGACATGCAGGCGCGGCTCAACGAGATCAAGGACCGCGAGGACTTCCGCCCCGTCGCCCCGGTGGTGATGGAAGAGCGCGCCGCCGACTGGTTTGTCGGTGCGCAATCCGCGCCGTTCATGCTGTTCATCTTTGACGTGCGGGAAGACCGCGCCACGCAGATTCCGGCCGTGCGCCACGTTGACGGCACCGCGCGCGTGCAGACCGTCAACCGCCGGCAGCATCCGCTGTACTACGACCTGCTGGCTGCGTTCGAGCGTCGCACCGGCGTGCCGATCCTGGTGAACACATCGTTCAATACGCGCGGCGAGCCGATGGTCTGCAGCCCACGCGATGCGGTGGAATCGTTCTGGACATCGCCGCTCGATGCCTTGGTGATCGGGCCGTTCCTGCTGCGCAAGACGGCCGTCCGCCCGGACCAAACGCAAGCACAGGAAGACGGCGCCGTGCGCAATGTCGACGGCTTGCGGCGCGTTCCCGGCCTGGCGGGGGTCGCATGAACCAGCCGATGCCGTTTGACGTGTCGTCAGTGACGCCGGCGCAGGCAGCGCCAGCTATGTCGATCGTCATTGCCACATGGCGGCGGCCGCAGATGCTGCAACGCTGCCTGGACGGCCTGCTGGCCCAGACGTTCGACGCGCGCCGGCTGGAGTTGGTGGTGGCTGACGATGGCCCCGACGACGCCACCCGCGCCGTCGTGGACGGCTTTGCCGCAGCGGCCCCCGGCTGGCGTGTGCGGTACGTGCCCGTGCGCGAAACGCAGGGCCCCGCCGCCGCACGCAACCGCGGCTGGCGCGCCGCCACGGGCGACATCATCGCCTTTACCGACGACGACACCATTCCCGCGCCCACATGGCTAGCCGAAGGCTGGCGCATCATGACCACGCCCGAAGACGCTGGCGGTGCCGACGGAAGCGCACCGCCTGACGCCGCGACCGGCGCTGTGCGCATGCCGTTGCCCACACGCCCCACCGATTACGAACGCGACGCCAGCGGCCTCACCCGCGCCGAATTCGTCACCGCCAACTGCTTCGTGCGGCGCACGATGCTCGAACGCATCGGCGGCTTTGATGAACGCTTTCGGCTGGCGTGGCGTGAAGACTCGGATCTGCAGTTCCGCATCCTGGATGCGGGCGGGCGCATCGTGCACGCACCGCGTGCATTGATGCACCACCCGGTGCGGCCTGCGCCGTGGGGCGTAAGCGTGTCGCAGCAGCGCAAGGTGTTTTACGACGCGCTGCTCTACAAGAAGCATCCGCAGCGCTACCGCTCACGCATCCGTCCGGTGCCGCCATGGCATTACTACGCCATGGGCGCCGCCGCGGTGATTGCGCTCGCTGCGCTGGCTGCGCATCTGCCTTGGGTGGCCGGTGCAGCCGCCATGGTCTGGCTGGCGCTCACGCTGCGCTTCACCGCCACGCGGCTGCGCGGTACCGCACATACCGCGCGGCATGTGCTTGAAATGTTTTGGACATCCATCGCCATTCCGCCGCTGGCGCTGTACTGGCGCCTGCGCGGCGCGTGGCATTTCCGGGTCTGGTTCCTATGACGCCCGCTGCTGAACTCCTGCGCGGCGCACGCCGCATTGCCGTCTTCCGCGCCTTGCAACTGGGCGACATGCTGTGCGCCGTGCCAGCGCTGCATGCGTTGCGGGCCGCTGCGCCACAGGCGCATATCACGCTGGTCGGCCTGCCGTGGGCGTGCCAGTTTCAACAGCGCTATACCGATCTGCTCGACGACTTTGTCGCCTTTCCGGGCGGCGAGGGCTTTCCGGAAGCCGGGCCCGCCGATGCGGATGCCACACATACGTTCTATGCCGGGATGCGGGCCCGCTGCCTGGATGTCGCCGTCCAGTTGCACGGCAGCGGGCCGCAATCCACCGAAGTGGTCCGCCAGTTTGGCGCGCACCATGTGTTCGGGTTTCAGCCCAGTGGCGTGATCGCACGGCACGCCAACGCAGGGTTGCTCCCTTGGCCGACGCAGTTGCCCGAGGCGCAACGCCTGCTGGCGTTGCTCAATCACCTGGGGGCACCAGCGGTGCCGGCCACACCGGATTTTCCGCTTGGGCGCGACGACTATGCCGAAGCGCTGGCCCTGCTGCGCCATCAAGCCCTGGACCGCGATCGCCTTGTCTGCTTGCACCCCGGCGCCCGCATGCCCACGCGGCGCTGGTGGCCGGAGCGCTTTGCGGCGGTAGCCGACACGCTCATCGTCAGCGGTTTCCATGTGGCGTTCACGGGTGCGCCATCGGAAGCGGCGCTTGTTGAAGAGGTTCGCGGCCACATGCGCCAGCGTTCGGCGTCGGTGGTGGGGCAGACCTCGCTCGGTGGGCTCGCGGCGCTGTTGCGTCTGGCGCGCCTGCTGATCTGCAACGACACCGGCGTCTCGCACGTGGCGGCAGCCGTGCGTGCGCCCAGCCTTGTCATTGCCTGCGGCAGCGACGTGAAGCGCTGGGCGCCGGCGGACCGCACGCTGCACCGCGTGCTGGCGGCACACCCGCCCTGCCGCCCCTGCATGCACTGGACCTGCCCCACGGACCATGAATGCGCGCGCGATGTGACGGTGCACCAGGTGCTGGATGCGGCGTATGCCGCGCTGTTCGACCCCGATGTGCACCTGCGCGCGTCGCACGCGCCGCAGCCAGCCGACACTCCCACCGCATCGCACACGACCGAGAATTCGACCTCATGAACCACCCGACGCGACAACGCCTGCGTATCCTGACGTGGCACGTGCACGGCAACTACCTGTACTACCTGTCGCAGGTGCCGCACGACTTCTATCTCGTGACGCGCCCGCCCGACGCCTCAGGGCGGGTGCCGCCGGGTTATGCGGGCAAGGTGGGCGCGCTGCCCTGGGGTGACAACGTGCACGAGGTGCCGTTCGACGCCGTTGCGGGGCAGCACTTCGATGCGGTGCTGTACCAATCCCGCGCGCAATGGGAAAGCGATCGGCTGTCGGTGCTGAGTGCCGCGCAGCGCGCGTTGCCGACGATCTATCTCGAACACGATCCGCCCCAGGAACACCCGACCAACACCCGGCACTGGGTGCAAGACCCCAATGTGCTGCTGGTGCACGTGACGCCATTCAACGCGCTGATGTGGGACAGCGGCATCACGCCAACGCGCGTGATCGAACACGGTGTGCACCTGCCCGTGCCGGCGCGCTACAGCGGCGAACTGGAGCGCGGCATCGTCGTCGTCAATCATCTGCACAAGCGCGGGCGCCGGCTGGGTGCAGACGTGTTCCACTCACTGCGCCAGCGCGTGCGGCTCGATCTGGTCGGCATGGGCGCGGAAGAGGCAGGGGGCATCGGTGAAGTGGGCAATCTCGCCCTGCCCGCCTTCTGCGCGCGCTACCGCTTCTTCTTCAACCCGATCCGCTACACCAGCCTGGGACTGGCCGTGGTGGAAGCCATGACGATCGGCATGCCAATCGTCGGGCTGGCCACCACGGAGATGAGCACCGTCATCCGCAACGGCGACAACGGCTACGTCGATACCAGCCCCGATGCGCTGGCCGGCGTCATGCAGACGCTGTTGCGCGACCCGGCACTTGCCCGCCGCTGGGGCGACGCCGCACGCGAGACGGCGCGCACACGTTTCGGCATCGACCGCTTTGTCGCCGATTGGCTGAACGCATTTGCCACCGTCATGGAAAACAGAAGGGAGGCGGCATGAGACACCACGGAGATGCACATCACCCCGGCCACCCCGAACCGCACCACCACTGGCGCGACCAACGCCGCGTGCTGGTCACGGGCGGCGCGGGCTTTCTCGGCTCGCACCTGTGCGACCGCCTGCTGCGCGACGGGCACGATGTGCTGTGCGTCGACAACTTCTACACCGGCACCAAGCGCAATATCGCTCACCTGCTGGGGCACCCGCGCTTCGAAGTGCTGCGCCATGACGTGACCTTCCCGCTGTATGTGGAAGTGGACGACATCTACAACCTGGCCTGCCCCGCCTCACCCATCCATTACCAGCACGATCCGGTGCAGACCACCAAGACGAGCGTGCATGGTGCGATCAACATGCTGGGGCTGGCGAAGCGGGTAGGTGCGCGCATTCTGCAGGCATCCACCAGCGAGGTGTACGGCGACCCGCATGAACATCCGCAAACCGAAAAGTACTGGGGCAACGTCAACCCCATCGGCGTGCGCTCGTGCTACGACGAGGGCAAGCGTTGCGCCGAGACACTCTTCATGGACTACCGCCGCCAGCATGGCCTCGACGTCAAGGTAGCGCGCATCTTCAACACGTATGGCCCGCGCATGCACCCGAACGATGGGCGCGTGGTCTCCAACTTCATCATGCAGGCGCTGGCCGGCGAGCCCATTACGCTCTATGGCGATGGCCGCCAGACACGGGCCTTCTGCTATGTGGACGATTTGATTGACGCAATGGTGCGGCTGATGAACACGCCGGCGGAATTTGCAGGACCGGTCAACGTAGGAAACCCGGTGGAACTGAGCATGCTCGATATTGCGCGGCAGATTGTGGCTTGCACACGCTCGACATCGGAACTCGTATTCCACCCGCTGCCGCAGGACGACCCGACGCAGCGTTGCCCCGACATCACGCTGGCCCGCGATGTGCTCGGGTGGGAACCCCGCACTGCGCTTGAAGTAGGGCTGGCGCGCACGGTGGAGTATTTCCGGCAGCAGTTCTTCCTCGCGCCGATGCCGGTGCTTGCCTGATGTTCGCGCCGCCAGCCCGCGTTAGCCGACCGACAGCGTGGGGATGGCGCGGCGTCGCTGGCGGTCGGCGTCCATCTGCCGCCACAGCGCCACGGTGGTGGGCTGCACGGTATGCCGGCGCAACAAGGTGCGCGGCAGGCGGACCAACGCGGCGGGCAATGCCTCCGCAAGCACGCCTTGTTCGGCCATCGCACGTATCGCCCGGCCGGTGACCCGCCACGCGAGGTCCAGCGGCAACCGAAGCCAGGCGCTCAGCAACTCGTTGCGCGTGAGCAGCGCCCGTCGCTGCATCACGTCTCGCACCGGCGAGGGGTTGTGGTGCGTGACCACCTCCCGGCAGTAGACGATGCGCCAGCCTGCGTCGACCAGGTCGAGCGCCAGCACGCTTTCTTCGCCGCCGATAAAGAGGTCGCGCCGGTAGCCGCCCGCCTCGGTAAATGCGCGCGTGCGCGCCACGCACGCCCCGGCCATGAAGCCGAGCAGCGCGGGGCCAGGCAGTCCATCGGAAGGCAACGTGCTGGTGGCCATGGGTTCGCACGCGGTGTCGTCGCGGCGCGTGGGGCCAACCACCACGTGCGCCGCCACCACGCCCACCGATGGGTACCGCTGCAGCACATCGACCGCGCGTGCCACGGAGCCCGGGAGCCACGCGGTGTCGTCATCGCAAAAGGCAACGTAAGGCGTGTCGACGGTGGCCACGCCGAAGTTGCGGCCAGCCGCGCCATAGTTGCGCGGCGCACGCACGATGGCAACGTCAGGAAAGCGCGCGGCGATCTGGTCGGCGGTGCCGTCGGTCGAGCCGTTGTCCACCACCACGATGGGCCACGGTTCCTCCAGGGCCACCAGCTTGCCAAGCGTCTCGAGCACGGTGGCCGCGCGGTTGTACGTCAGCACGACGATGGAGCACGGTGCCTGCGCCCGGCGGGCGTCATCCAGCGGTTGCATGATCGGATTCTCCTTGCTTGGGTTCCAGCAGCCAGAACCGTTCGGGCTGGTGCAGGTCTTCCACCCCGCCGGGGCCGAAGACGCGCAGCTGGCTGGCGTAACAGGCCACGGCGCGACGCTTCCGGCGGCCATCGGCGGCCGTGACAGGCGACACCGGCGTGGCAACGATGTCCTGCGCAGCCAGCGCAACGATGCGGTCCTGCACGGCGCCGCGCCCGCGCCGGTACAGCGCATCCTCATAGCCGATCCAGAGGCGTTGCGGCACCTTACGCATCAGCATCAGGGCCGCTTCGTGCACGAGTACGTGATCGCTGTGGAACAGCCCCAGCGGCACAAACACCGCATCTGCCGTGCGCTTCTCCACCGGGCGGTAGAGCGCCCGCTCCAGCTCCGTCACGGTGGGCGTCTGCCCGTACTGGCTGTCGCAAAAGCCGAGGTGGTGCACCGTGGCGCTCACCTGCGCATGCGCCTGCGCGTCTTCCTGCCGGCGCGCGGCTACCGCTTCATTGGAATCGGCAAAGCCGGCGTCGCGATCCCACACCGTCGACACGGGCGTTGGCGGCGCGCCGCCGAACACCGTGACGGTACGGCTGCCGTGATGCGCAGCCAGCAAGGCGCCGCACGAGAAGATCGCGTCGTCAAAGTGCGGCGAAATCACCAGCACCGGCCCCAGGCTGGCGACGCGATCATGCAGCTCCCGACTCATGCCCGTGAGGCGCGGGGCGTGCGAGCGCCATCGGTGGCTTGCGGATCGAGCTTCACCTTCATCCAGCCCGGCTCGCGCGTGTCGAAGGCGCGGTAGGCGTCGAGTGCCGCCGCCATCGGCTCGCGCACCGACAACACCGTCGCCGGATCAATGGCGCCCGTGCGGACCAGTTCCACGAGCTTGGGCAGATAGCGCCGGTGGTTGCAGTTGCCCATGCGGATGGTCAGGTTCTTGTTCATCGCCATGCCGATGGGAAACGTCGTGTCGTTGGGCGGGTACACGCCGATGATCGACAGCGTGCCTGCCTTGGCCAACCCTTCGACCGCCCAGCGCAGCGCTTGCGATGGGGCGTCGCCGGCTTGCCACGGCGCGTTCTCGTTCGCGTCGGATACGGCGCCCGTGCCGCGCGCTTGCGGGGTGGTGGCCTTGCGCTCGGCGGCAAAGGCCTCGGTGGTCTTGTCGTCAGGGCGGGCGGGGCCGTGGTCGGCATGCTGGGCATCCACACCCACGGCATCGACGGCGCAATCCACACCAATGCCGCCCGTGAGCCGGCGCAACGTCTGCACGGGGTCTTCACGCTCGAAGTCGATCACCTCGGCGCCTTGCGCGCGGGCCATGTCGAGCCTGTCGGCCACATGGTCCACCGCAAAGATGCGCCCGGCCCCCATCAACTTGGCCGAGGCAATCACAAACTGGCCGACCGGCCCTGCCCCGAACACGGCAACGGTGTGGCCTGGCTTGATGTTGGCCAGATCGGCGCCGAAGTAGCCGGTGGGAAAGATGTCCGACAGCAGCATGGCCTGATCGTCCGACACCTCGTCCGGCAGCTTGACGAGGTTGACGTGCGCAAACGGTACACGTGCCTTCTCGGCTTGCAAGCCGTCAAACCCGCCGGCTTCTTCCGGGCCGCCGTAGAACGAGGTACCGGCCAGGTGCCCGTGCGGATTCGCCACGTCACATTGCGCGGTGTAACCGGCACGGCAATATGCGCACGCACCGCATGCAATGGTGGACGGGATCACCACCCGATCACCGACCGACAGATTGCGCACATCGTCGCCCAGCGCTTCCACCACGCCCACGCCTTCGTGGCCGAGGATGCGCCCCTCCTTCACATCGGCCATGGTGCCGCGCACGAAGTGCAGATCCGTCCCGCAGATGGCGCTGGCCGTCAGACGCACGATGGCGTCGGTGGGCTCGCGCAGTGTCGGCTCGGGCACGTCTTCCAGACGAATGTCACCGATGCCGTGAAATACGACAGCTTTCATGATTGACCCCTGGTTGGTGAACAGGACACCGCGCCTGTTGCGCGGTTTTGCCCAAGACACGCAACCCCGGTGCCTGCGCAGGCCGACCGCCCTTTTTACGACCCCTGCACAGCCAGCGCAAAGAACAGCAAGGTACTGGCGCACATGCACAGGGTCGCCACCCAAGCGGTGCCATGCAGCAGCCGTGAGCTGGGGAACGGCCCCATCACGGACTTACGGCGCGACATCAACTGCAGCATCACCATGACGGGCGTAGCCGCCACGCCATTGAGCACCGCAGCCCAATACAGCAGCTTGAACGGCTCGATGGGCAGGAACACCATCACCGTGGCCACCGCCATCACAAGCGCCAGGAACAGGTAGAACTTGGGCGCACGGTGCACCTTGGCCTCCAGGCTGCTGTGCCACTGGAAGGCCTCGGCAGCGGCATAGGCGGCGGAGCCCGCCAGCACCGGCACAGCCAGCAGCCCCGTGCCGATCACGCCCAGGGCAAACAATGCCTGCGCAAAGCGGCCGGCCACGGGCTTGAGCGCTTCAGCGGCCTGGGCGCAGGTCTCGATTTGCGTCACGCCGTGCGTGTGCAGCGCGTAGGCGGCCGTCAACATGATGCAGAAGGCGATCAGCGCCGACACCACCATCCCGACCGTCGTGTCGATGCGGATGCGTGCGAGCTGGTCCTTTGCCTGCCACGGCGCTTTCTTGAGCGGTGCTTCGTCTTCGGCCAGCCGCGTCTCTTCCACTTCGCCTGCGGCCTGCCACACAAACAGATAGGGGCTGATGGTGGTGCCGAACACGGCGACGAGCGTCATTGCATAGTCTTTCGACCAATGCAGCCGGGGGACCACGGTGTCGTGCAACGCGTGCGCCCAGTCCACCTTCACGACAAACGCCGTGGCCACGTACGCCAGCAGCGACAGCGCAGTCCATTGCAGATAGCGCGCATAGCGGCGGTACGGCATCCAGACTTGCAGCACGAGCGTAAAGACGGCAAACAGGCACGCATACCACGCTGTCGAGCCACCCAGTAGCAGGCGCACGCTGTCGCCCATGGCCGCGATGTCGGCGCCCACATTGATGATGTTGGCAAGCGTCACCAGCGCAACAAACGCATACGCAAGCCACGGCGACTGATGCCGCCGGATGTTTGCGACCACGCCCCGGCCCGACACACGCCCCAAGCGCGCGCTGACGAGCTGGATGGAAATCATCAGGGGCAGCGTCAGCAACAGCGTCCACAGCATGCCGGTACCCATTTGCGCACCGGCTTGCGCATAGGTGGCGATCCCGCTCGGGTCGTCATCCGCGGCGCCCGTGATAAGGCCGGGCCCCAACCGGCGGTACCACGGGGCGTCGTCTGCGGCGGGCACGTTGCGCTCAGCTGCGGTTATCTGTGGGCGAAGCGCCGGGCGTCTGGTCTCCGGGGTCGTGCAGCTTGTCGCGCGTAATGCCAGGCGGCACCTCGCCCTGGCGCATGCGCCGCAGCGTGTCGTGCGGGCTCTGCGGCTTGGGTGCCGTGCTGCCGGTGCGGCCCACCTCTGCATTGGCCGGCCGGTCCACCGGCTTGCGGTGCGATTCAGCCTGTTCCCAATCAGCCTTGCGTTGTTCGGCGCCTCGGTTTTCTTGCTGTTGCTTGTCTCGCATGGTTGGCTCCAGTGTGGGTGTGCGGGTGTGCAAAATCAGCGGCGTTTGCGGATCAGGCTGACCTGTCCGTTGCGCTCCAGAATGGCTGCCTCCACGTCCTCCAGCGTGCGTGAGCCCAGGGTCTGGCGCACGCTCTCCTGCAAATCGCCCACGGTGATGAGCGCGGCATCCATCTGGCCTTGGTCGAAGCGCCCTTCCCGATAGATCTCGCGTTCGCGGCCCGCGATGAGCCGGTCGAGCTTCGGCAGCCGCACGCACGCCCAGCCCAGCAGGCGGTGCACCGCCACCAGTGCGAGCGACGCCGACACCGTGGCCACAAACGGCGACGCGCCGACAATCGCGCGACTCAGCGTCGCCCCCAACAACACGGCGACAACGAAGTCGAACGGCGCACGCTGCCCGAAAGAGCGCCGGCCCGACAGGCGCACCAGCGCCAGCCCAATGGCGAACACGACCACCGCTCGCATCGCGGTTTGCAGCGGGTTGAGATCCTTCCCTTCGCCAAACAGGAACAGCAGCGTGTCCATGGCGCCTCCCGTGGTCGATGTGGAGTCTGTTCCACCAGCAGAGCAAGCGGCGTGCCGCACGGCATGCGCACGCGAGTGCATCTCACGCCGCGTTCAGGCGCAATGGCATGCCGTGTGCTGAAAGCCGGTGTATCCACCCTCTCAAAGCGAGCCCGCCATGCCAGACCAGCCACAGCAGCAACCGCCACAGCATCAAGACCGCCAGCCCGGCGCCGAGAGCGACATGACGCCACGCCCGCGCGCCGAAATGGAGAACTACATCGGCAGCGGAAAGCTGGCAGACAAGGTGGCCATCGTCACCGGCGGCGACAGCGGCATCGGGCGCGCCGTTGCCATCGGTTTTGCCAAGGAGGGCGCGGACGTGCTGATCGCCTACCTGGACGAACACGACGATGCCAACCAGACCTGCCGCCTCGTCCGCGCGACCGGCCGCCGCTGCGAAGCCATTGCCGGCGACCTGGGCGACGAAGCGCATGCCCGCGCGGTGGTCACGCAGGCGGTGGCGATGTTCGGCAAGATCGACCTCGTGGTCAGCAATGCCGCAGAACAGCACCCGCAGCAAAGCCTGGCAGACATCGATGCCGCTCAACTGGAGCGCACGTTCCGCACCAACGTCTTTGCGATGTTCTATTTGATCCGTGCCGCGCTGCCGCACCTGCATGAAGGCGCGCGCATCATCACGACCACGTCTGTGACGGCGTTCCGCGGCAGCGGCCATCTGGTGGACTACGCCGCCACCAAGGGCGCGATCGTGGCGTTCACGCGCTCATTGGCGCAGCAATTGGCGGACAAGGGCATCCTGGTGAACGCCGTGGCGCCGGGGCCGATCTGGACACCGTTGATTCCGTCCACCTTCGATGCCGAGCACGTCGCCAAATTCGGCAGCAAGGAGCCACTAGGCCGGGCCGGTCAGCCGGATGAAGTGGCACCCTGCTACATCTTTCTGGCGTCTGCCGATGCGAGCTACATGACGGGGCAGACGCTGCATCCGAATGGGGGGGAGATCGTCAATGGGTGACGGAGCGCCTCCCCTCCCTTCATCAAAACGCCGTCCGCATCCCCACCATCGCGCCGAGTTGGTTCACGCCCTTGGCGGGCGTGGTGCCGCCGCCTCCGCCGCTGACCGAATATTGCGCGTTAGCGCTGTTCCAGAGATAGCCCGTCTGCGCGTACAACGCGGTCCGCTTGGACAACGCATAAACGCCGCGCACCACAGCCATCGTCGTGCTGCGGCTCTGGTCGGCGTTGACGAGGCGGATCAGCCCTGCATCCAGCGTGAGCGCGCCCGAGAGTGGATAGCTGCCGTTGACGAAATACAGGTTCGAGCGCACGTCGCCGGCAACGGCCTGCACGTGGCGACCGATCCAGCCGACGCCAAGCTTGGCGTTACCGAGTTTCACGTAGCCGTTGGCGACGATGCGGCGGTCCTTGTCGCCCGCATCGGTAAGCGCGATGGGCGCGCTGCCGTTAAAGAACGATGCGGTGGCGCCGGTGCCGCCGCGCTGCTCTTCATAAGCGCCGGCCACGCCAAAGGTGGCCGCGTCGTATTTCACCATCGCCGACATGGCACGGCACGCCGATGCGTTGCCCGCCGCTTCCCCCGCACAGGTTCCGGACGCCGGCACACCGCCCGCCGCATCACGCCCGAACGAATACGTAGCGCCCACTGTCAGGCCGCTGAAGGTGCCTTTGTAAGCGATGGTGTTGTCCGTGCGCGCGTTGGGAATGTACGCGTCCAGTGAGCCGATGGCGTACTGGCTGGGGCCAAGGATGTCGGCGTCGGCCAGCGACAGAAACACCATGCTGTACTGGCGACCCAGCGTGACGGTGCCATAATCGCTTGCGAGCCCGACCCATGCCTGCCGACCGAACAGGCGGCCGCCCTGGCCGGAGGTGCCGGTGTCGGTGTTGAAACCGCTTTCCAGCGTGAACACGGCCTTCATGCCGTTGCCCAGGTCTTCCGCGCCGCGCAAGCCCCAGCGTGAGGGCAGCGTGCCCGTGACCGACGGGATGCGCGTGAGGCCGTTGCCGTTGGCATTGGCGTGGCTCACGTATTCGATGCCGGTATCAATCAAGCCGTAGAGCGTGACGCTCTGCGCGTTGGCCGCGCCGCTGGCGAGTGCGCTCGTGGCCGCTGCCAGTGCGAGACAGTGCGTGCGCAAGGTGGTGGTTTGCATGTGGGGCCCCTCCTAGGGTCGAGCCGGTCCCGCCCCCCATGTCTGGCGAGCCGGCAGTTTGGAATACGTGGGAAGGCGCCATCCGGGCGGACGGCGCGGAAAATGAATCGCTGTGTCAGTCCTGCACGCGCGGCCGCTTGAGCAGCAGCAGCGCAGCCAGCGCCGCGATGATGGTGACCGGGATGCTGGCGCCGATGATGGTGGTGGCGTGCTGCCCCATCGCCAGCAACTGGCCCGCCAGCAGCGGCCCTGCGATCGAGCCGAGCCGGCCCACCGCCACCGCCGCGCCCACGCCGGTGCCGCGCACGACGGTGGGGTAGTAGGCCGCTGCCAGTGCATACAGCACCGACTGCGCGCCGATCACGAACAGCCCGGCCATGAAGGCACCGGCCGACATCGACGCCATACCGCCCGCAGCGGCCAGCAACGACAGCGCCGCGATGATGCCGACATACATGCCCGACACCACCCAGCGTGGGCGCGCCGCGTCCATCAGCATGCCGATGCCCAACGCACCTGCGCCACCGCCGATGTTGAACAGGATCTGCACCATGCCCACCTGCGGCCGGCTCAGCCCCTGCGCGGCCATCAGCGAAGGCAGCCAGTTGAGCAGGAAATACAGCACGATCAGCGTGAAGAAATAGCTGACCCACAGGAACAGCGTGGCGGCCGTGCGGCGCTCGCCAAACAGCGCCCATGACACGGGCGGTGGCTGGATGGCGCCACGCTGTGCGCTGTCGAACCGGCGCGATTCCTGCAGCGTCAGCAGCAGCGGCACCACCACCAGCGGGCCGAAGCCGCCCACGTAAAAGATATGGCGCCAACCGGAATCGCCCGCGCTCAACATGCCGACCACCGCGGCGATGGCGCCGCCAAACGGGATGCCGCAATACATGACGCTCACGGCGGTGTTGCGCAGGCGTGTGGGTACTGCCTCAGCACACAGCGCGATCAGGTTGGGCATGGCGGCACCCAGGCCGATGCCGGTGGCCACGCGGATCATCAACAGGCTGTTGAAATCCCACACGTGCGCGGTGGCGATCGAAAAGATGCCGAACAGCGCCGTCGCCAGGATCAGCACGCGCTTGCGGCCGATGCGATCGGCCAGGCGGCCGCCCAGCATGGCCCCCGGCAACAGGCCGAACGTGCCGGCGCTGAATGCCAGGCCCATCTGCCCGACCGACAGGCCGAACTCACGCGCCATGCGCGGCGCGGCCACACCGATGGATTGCAGATCGAGCCCTTCAAGCAGCGCAACGATGAAGCACAGCGCAAGGGTCATGGCGACACCGGGGCCGACGTTCTCCCGGCTCAACGTCGTGGTGGTGGTTTGCATGGCGTCTCCTTCCGGATGTTGGGCGGCCGTCATTGGCAACTGAAGCTCGAGGCGTCGTTGATGTTGCCGGTGCCCGTATAGCGGGCGTTCTTCGGGTAGGCGCACAGCGGGCGCGTGCGGTCGTGGCCGGTTGCATTCCAGTCGCTGGGCACTTCGGCATTGGGCACGGCGTTGGCAGGGCCGCGCGCGGTGGCGACCACGCTGTCGGGCGCCACGCCGTGTTCCACCCAGGCCACCAGCGGCGTGAGCATGTCGAACTGGTCGGCGGTCGGCCCGCCCGCGCAGTGGTTCATGCCGGGCACCGGATAGAAGCGCGCGAAGTTGCTGGCATCGCCACCGTTGGCTGCGGCCAGGCGCTGGTACCAATCCGTCGTGTCGTCGGACGAGAACACCGGGTCGCTCGTGCCGTGATAGACCATCAGCTTGGCGCCGCGCCCCTTGAGCGTGCCGAGGTTGGTCTCATCGGGCGGCGTCATGAACGACCAGGCGGATTCGGTGTACGTGGCGTCGGTGGCGAAGATCTTCGGCGCGTCGGTGTCCATGTTGAACGCCAGGCCATACGCGGTGAGCGACGTGATGGCCGACGCCGGCTGCGGCGTGGTCGTAAACACGAACGCCAGGGCGGCGGGGTCGAGCTGGATCGAGTTGCCTTGCTTCCAGGCCGCCCAGTTGCTGCCGCTGATGCCGGCGTCAAATGAAAAGCCCGAGTACAACGCCTGCCCTGCGCTGTTGTGCGCGCCGGCAAACAGGTTGGCCATTACCGTCTTCTGCGCGGCGGTGAGGCAGGTGCCGTCACGGGCGCCGGTGCAGGTCGGCACATCGTTGGCGAGGCTGAAGGCGGTCTGGCAGGCCTTGAGGTTGTTGATCATGCCGTCGGTCGTGCCATCCAGCGCATCGCACTTGGCGAGCACGTGGCTGGCCACCATGGCGCGCTCGGTGGCGGTCAGAGACGTCGTGATGTCTGGAAAGCCAGCACTGGTGTTGGCTGTCGCCACCGTCGCCAGTTGCTGCGCGCTGTACACCTCGTTGATGGCCGCCTTGGGCAGGTGGAAGCCCGGGTCGCCCGCCACGATGCCGTCATACGCATTGGCCGAACGTGCAGCGGCCACCATCGCGTGACGCCCGCCGTTGGAGCACCCGCCAAAGTAGCTGCGGTCGGGCGCCTTGCCGTACACCTGCGCGATCATCGACTTGGCCATCGGCGTAAGTGTGGCGACGGCGTTGTAGCCGTAGTCGAGGCGGGCCTGCGGATCGCGCCCGAACAGCGGCACCTGGCTGCCGTTATGCCCCGCGTCCGAACTGATGACGGCAAACCCGGAGCCCAGCGCACTGCTGATGGGACCGCCGCCGAGCGTGCCGAGCGCAGTAACCACCGAGCCATCCAGCCCGCCGTTGGCCTGGTAGTAGAACCGGCCGTTCCACGCCTTGGGCAGGCGCATTTCAAAACCGATGGCGTAGGTCTTGCCATCCACCGGGCTCACCCGCGTGTTCATGGTGCCGGTGATCAGGCAGTGCTCGGGCACGGCGTTGCCGCCCACGCTCAACGTGCCTGCCGCCACGGTCGAGATGGCGGTGATGCTGGTGTTGGCAAAACTGAGCTTGCCGGCAAAACTCTCGCACGCGCTGGCGAGATTCAACCCCGTGGCGGGCGTGAGCTGTGGCAGTTGCGATGCCTGCGACGTTGATGCGTCGCCTGTGCTGTCGTCGTTGCAGCCGGCGCAGCTCAGCGCGAGGGCGAGCGCGGCCAGCGCCATGCCCCGTGACATGACGGTCTTCATGTGTCTTCTCCTGGGTGGATGAACCGGTCTTTGCCGGCTGGTCGGATTGCTGCGTTGGAATCAGCCCGCGCGGATGACAGCGGGATCGCCATCGCGATACAGCGTGTCGACCTGCGCGGCACGGTGGGCCAGCACGGCGCGCTGGTTGAGCGTGCCCTTGTCGGTGACCTCGCCCCGGTCCAGCGATGGGGGAGCGTCAAGCAAGAGCAGCCGCGCCACGCGCGTCGCACTGCCGGTGGCCGTGGCGTTCAGCTCGTGCAGCAGCGCGGCAAATGCGGCGCGCACGGCGGGGGCGGCCAGCACTTCGGCTGTGCTCGCGGTGGGCGGCAGGCCAGACAGGCCGCGGCATCGCTCCATTTGCGGAAACACCAGCAAGCCGATGTCGTCACGGTTCATGCCGGCAATCACCACGTCCTGCACATACGGCGCGCCCGCCGCGATCACGCGGGCGCGCAACGGCCCCACGCTCACGAAGGTGCCGGAGCTGAGCTTGAAGTCCTCCGCGATGCGGCCATCGAAGACGAGGCCTTTCTCGGGGTGCTCCGGATCGTAGAAACGCAGCGCGTCGCCGCTGCAGTAATAGCCGTCTTCATCGAAGACCGGCGCGGCAGGCTCTTCGCCCAGGCGCCAGTAGCCACGCATGACGTGCGGGCCGCGAAAGCGCGCCTCCAGCTTGTCGCCCACGGGCACGAGCTTGAGTTCGCAGCCCGGCGCCGGCGTGCCGACATAGCCCGAGCGCATGATCGGCGCGGTGGTGAACAAGCAGCACGGCGAGGTCTCGGTCATGCCCAGGCCGGCCATGATGCGGATGCGCTCGCCACAGTGCTGGCCGGTCACGCGCTCCAGCCTGTCCCATGCCTCTTGCGACAGCCCGGCACCGCCAAAGAAGTAGAGCTTCACGCGGGAGAAGAAAGTCTCGCGCAGCGCCGGGTCCCGTTCCAGCGCCAGCGCGAGTTCTTCCCACCCCTTGGGCACGTTGAAGTACGCGGTGGGTGCGATCTCGTGCAGGTTGCGCAGGGTTTCGTCGAATTTGCCGGGCACCGGGCGGCCGTCATCGATGTAAAGCGTGCCGCCGTTGTAGAGCACGATGCCAACGTTGTGGCTGCCGCCAAAGGTGTGGTTCCAGGGCAGCCAGTCCACCAGCACCGGCGGCTCCTTGGCAAATTCGGGAATGGTCTGGCGCAGCATCTGCTGGTTGCTGCACAGCATGCGGTGCGTGGTCGGCACTGCTTTGGGCACGCGCGTCGAGCCAGAGGTGAAGAGCACCTTCACCAGCGTATCGGGACCGGTCGCGGCCTGTGCGGCGTCTGCGGTCGTTATGGGCGTCTGCAGCAGCGTGTCGAAGGCTGTAGCGCTGCGCCGGGGCAATACGCCGTCGCGCGTGATGACCTCCACGCCGTGCGGCACCACCGCGCTGATGGCGTTGGCAAAGGCCGCGCCATCTGCGGCATAGACGAGCCCCGGTGTGAGCACATCGAACACATGCCGCAGCTTGCCGAAGTCCGTCGACACCAATGCATACGGCGGCGACACCGGCGCATACGGCACACCCGCCCACATGGCGCCCAGCGCCAGCTGCAAGTGCTCAAGATCATTGCCGGACAGAATCGCCAGCGGGCGCTCGGTGCTGACACCGCGATCCAGCAGCGCCTGGCCGATGGCGCGGGCGCGCTCCAGCATCTCGCGATACGTCAGCTTGATCCACGCGCCGTCGGTTCCACGGCGTGCAGCCAGCACACGATCCGGATGGCGCTGCGCGCCCGCGACCAGGCAGTCCGTCATGCGTTGCGGATGCTCGGCAAGCGCCTCGGTATTGCGCACGTGCCAGACACTGCGGTCACGCGCGTCCGTCTCGCAACGCGCAGGCGCATCGCTCACGGCGACCTGCCTGTAGGGGTGATTTGGCACACCTGCCGGGGGCGGCGTTTGGTGCCCGGGTTGAACCTGCCGGCCTTGAGCCTGCATTTCGACGTGATTCACGTCTTGTCTCCTGAATGCGCCGCCCGTTTTATGGTTGTGGTGGGCGGCTGCCGAACTTCAGATCGGTTAAATCGGATAGTGGCGCGGCGTATTCTGCAAGGTGATCCAGCGCAGCTCGGTAAATTCCGCAATCGACGCCTTGCCGCCAAAACGGCCGTAACCGCTGCTCTTCACGCCGCCAAACGGCATCTGTGCCTCGTCGTGCACGGTGGGGCCGTTGATGTGGCAGATGCCCGATTCGATACGCTGCGCGACTCGCATGGCGCGCGACACATCGCGGCTGAACACGGCGGCCGACAAGCCGTATTCACTGTCGTTGGCCAGGCGGATTGCCTCTTCATCGCCATCCACGCGCGCCACCGTCACGACAGGGCCAAACGATTCCTCGTTGTACAACCGCATGGCGGGCGTCACGCCATCCACGATGGCGGGCTGCACGATGGCGCCATCCATGTGCAAGCCGACGGGCAGCGCAGCACCGTGCCCGCGGGCGTCTTCCACCAGCGCCTGCACGCGCTTGGCCGCATCCACGCTCACCATCGCGCCCAGTTGCGCGGTGGCATCGGTCGGGTCACCCGCGCGAAGCGTGCGTGCCTTGGCGGCCAGCTTGTCGACGAGGGCCTCGGCAATCTTGCGATCGGCGATGACGCGTTCGGTCGACATGCAGATCTGCCCCTGGTTGAAGAATGCGCCAAACGCAATCGCTTCCACCGCGGCATCCAGGTCGGCGTCGTCCAACACCAGCACCGGCGCCTTGCCGCCCAGTTCCAACAGCGCAGGCTTCAGATGCCGCGCCGCATGCTGCGCGATGATGCGCCCCACGTGCGTCGAACCCGTAAAGTTCACACGGCGCACGGCCGGATGCGCGATCAGGCGTTCGACCACCTGGGCGGCATCGGCCGGCGCGTTGGTCACCACGTTGACCACGCCATCGCCCAGACCGGCCTCCTGCAGCACGGTGCCGATCAGCCGGTGCACGCCCGGGCACAGCTCCGATGCCTTGAGCACGACGGTGTTGCCGCATGCCAGCGGCATCGCCAGCGCACGCGTGCCCAGGATCACCGGCGCGTTCCACGGTGCAATGCCGAGCACCACGCCGCACGGCTGGCGCACGGCCATCGCAAAGTTGCCCGGCACATCCGAGGGGATGACGCTGCCGTCGATCTGCGTGGTCATGGATGCGGCTTCGCGCAGCATGTTGGCCGCCAGCATGACGTTGAAGCCGATCCAGTTGGGGCTGGCGCCGGTTTCGGCCGCGCCGGCGCGGATGAAGGCGTCGGTGTGCTGGTCCATCAAGTCGGCCGCCTTGAGCAGGCGCTTGCGGCGCTCGCCCGGCGGTAGCGCTGCCCACGCGGGAAAGGCATCGGCGGCAGCCTGGACAGCGGCGTCGGCATCCTCCAGCGTGGCCGCCGACGCGCGCGATGCGACCGCGTCGTTGACGGGGTTGCGGCGCTCGAAGGTGGCACCGTTGGCGGCCGGCCGGCTTTGTCCGCCAATCAGCAGGGTCACAAGCTGAGTCACGTCAGGCATGGGTTCGTCTCCGGGGGCGTTGGAGGGAGCGGATCAGGCGCGCTTGTACGCCTGCAGGCCCGGCTTGATCGACTTGTCGTCCAGGAACTGCTTGAGGCCCTGCTCGCGACCGCCCTCCGGGTCCCGCAGCGTGGCCTGGTCGAGCTTGGCGTACAGGTAATCCTCGTTCTGCTCCCACGTCAGTTCGCGGCTGCGCTTGAAGCCGTGCTTGGCGGCACGCAGCACCACCGGGTTCTTCTCCAGCAGCTTCTCGGCCAGCGCCACGGTGCGGGCGCGCAGGTGGGCACGCGGCACGCTCTCGTTGACGAGGCCCATGGCGGCAGCCTGCTGGCCGGTGAAGGTTTCGCCGGTCATGATGTAGTAAAGCGCCTGGCGGTGGCCGACGGTATCGGCCATGGCCTTGCTGACGAGGTTGCCCGGCGGGATGCCCCAGTTGATTTCCGACAGGCCGAAGGTGGCCTCGTCTGCGGCAATCGCCAGATCGCACGCCACCAGCGGCGAGAACCCGCCACCGAAGCACCAGCCGTTGACCATCGCGATGGTCGGCTTGGCATACATGCGCAGCAGCTTCCATTGCCACTGACAGGCATCGCGGCGAATCTTCTCTTGCAGGATCTCCGGGCCCGCGTCCACTTCGCGGAAGTATTCCTTCAGGTCCATGCCCGCCGTCCAGGCATCGCCCGCGCCGGTCAGCACCAGCACCTTGGCATCGGCATCCAGCTCCAGTGCTTCGAGCACCTGGATCATGTCCGAGTTGAGCGTCGGGCTCATGGCGTTGCGCTTCTCGGGGCGGTTGAACGTCACCCATGCAATGCCCTGGTCCACCTTCACGTCCACGGTCTGCCAGCGCCCTTGGTAATCAGCCATTTCCATCTCCTTGATCTGTCGGCTGCTTGAGACACCCGCCGCCTTGTGTGTGCGGCGTGTCTCAGCTTGGTGCCCATTTAATATCAGGTAACCTGATATAACAAGGAGATTATCATTGCCGTAAACCCTGATCCGAACGACACGTAGCAGAATGTGCGCATCTGCACAGGTGCACACCCACTCACATCCATGGCGGCCACACGAACCAAACGCAACCCACCTCAGCCCGCGCAAGAGGGGGCCCCGGCAACGTCTGCCCGACTGCCCTACCTGATCGGCCGCACTGACCGCATCGTCAAGCGGCGCCTGGGCGAAGCGCTCGCCCCGCACGGGCTGACGGTGCCGCAATTCACGGCGCTGTCCGTGCTGCACGCGCGCGGCAGCCTGTCGAACGCGCAACTGGCGGAACGCTCGTTCATGTCGCCGCAATCGGCCAATGAAGTGGTGAAGACGATGGAAGCGCGGGGCTGGGTGACGCGCACGCCCGATCCGACGCACGGCCGCATCGTCATGCTGGGCCTGACCGACGAAGCGCTCGCACTGCTGGCGCTATGCGACGAAGCCGTCAGCCGGTTGGAGAAGGAAATGCTGCAGGGAATCGACGTCGCGCACGCGGCATTGCTGCACGATCTGCTGCTGCAATGTGGGCGGAATCTGCGCTGAGCGGGCGCCTTCGGTTGCCCCGGCAGTCGCCGTTATTCAATGTAATAAAGTCTGATCATAGGAACATTCTGATCGACACCCCTCGGCGATAGAATGGCTGGTCGCCGCCGTTCGAGCGGCCTTCGCCCCCCTTCAACGCACCGCGGTTCTGAAACGCCTCCATGTGGATTGTCCAACTCGCGCTGCGAAGGCCGCTGACATTCATCGTCCTCGCCCTGCTGATCCTGCTGGCGACGCCGTTTACGCTGATGCGTACGCCCACGGACATCTTTCCGGAAATCGACATTCCGGTCGTCAGCATCATCTGGAATTACAACGGCCTGCCCGCCAAGGAGATGGCCGACCGCATCGTGTCTGTCACGGAGCGCAGCCTGACGACCACCGTCAACGACATCGAGCACATCGAGTCGCAATCGTTGAACGGCATCTCGATCGTCAAGGTGTTCTTCCAGCCGACGGCCAACATCCAGACCGCGCTGGCGCAGATCGTTTCGGTGTCGCAGGCGCAGGTGCGGCAGTTGCCACCGGGGACGACGCCGCCGCTGATCATCAAGTATTCGGCGTCGAGCATTCCGATCCTGCAGTTGGGCCTGTCGAGCAACACGCTGTCGGAGCAGGAACTCAATGATGCGGCGCTGAACTTCCTGCGCCCGCGCCTGATCACGGTGCCCGGCATCGCTGTGCCGTTCCCGTATGGCGGCAAGAGCCGGCAGATCACGGTCGATCTCGACACGCAGAAGCTGCTGGCGCAGGGCCTGACCCCCGTGGACATCGTCAACGCGGTGGGCGCGCAGAACCTCATCCTTCCGGCCGGTACGCAAAAAATCGACGCTACCGAATACGGCGTCACGCTCAATGGCACGCCGGGCAGCATCGCCGCACTCAACGCCATTCCGGTCAAGACCAGCAACGGCGCCACGCTGTACCTGGGCGACGTGGCCCATGTGCGCGACGGTTTCTCGCCGCAGACCAACGTGGTGCGCCAGGACGGCCAGCGCGGCGTGCTGCTGTCGATCCTGAAGAACGGCGGTGCGTCGACGCTGGATATCGTCAGCAACATCTACAAGCTGCTACCCACCGCCGCGGCGGCGCTTCCGCAAGACATCAAGATCACGCCGCTGTTCGATCAGTCGCTGTTCGTGAAGGCGGCCATTGAAGGCGTGATTCGCGAGGCGCTGATCGCCGCATGCCTGACGGCCGCCATGATCCTGCTGTTCCTCGGCAACTGGCGCAGCACGGCCATCATTGCGGTGTCGATTCCGCTGTCGATCCTGTCGTCGATCATCGTGCTGCATCTGCTGAGCGAAACCATCAACCTGATGACGCTCGGCGGCCTGGCGCTCGCGGTGGGGATCCTGGTCGACGATGCCACCGTCACCATCGAGAACATCGAGCGCCATCTGCACGAGGGCAAGGAGCCCATCACCGCCATCCTGGACGGCGCGGCCGAGATTGCCGTGCCGGCCTTCGTGTCGACCCTGTGTATCTGCATCGTGTTCGTGCCGATGTTCTTCCTCACGGGCGTGGCGCGTTACCTGTTCGTGCCGATGGCCGAAGCGGTGATCTTCGCCATGCTGGCGTCGTATGTGCTGTCGCGCACGCTCGTGCCGACGCTGGTGATGATGCTCATGACCGGCCACACGCAAGACGCCACGAAAGCCGACGCAAAACCAGGCACATTCGGCCGCATCTACCGGGCGTTCAACACGCAGTTCGAGCACATGCGCGGCAACTACGCCGCCATTCTGGGCGGGTTGCTGGAGCGCCGCCGCATGTTCGCACTGTCGTTCCTGGGCTTCTGCGTGGCGTCGTGCGCGCTGTTCCTGGTGCTCGGCCGGGATTTCTTCCCCGATGTGGATGCCGGGCAAATCCGCCTGCACATGCGGGCACCGTCGGGCATGCGCATTGAAGAAACCGCACGCCTGGCCGACGAGGTCGAAACCGCCATCCGCGAAATCATTCCGAAAAAGGAACTGTCGACGATTCTCGACAACCTGGGCGTGCCGAACTCCGGGATCAACCTGTCGTACAGCAACGCCGGCACCATCGGCACGCTCGACGGCGAAATCCTGATCGCGCTGCAGGAAGGCGAGCGCAAGCCCAGTGCTCAGTACGTCCGCCGCCTGCGAGAAGAACTGCCCAAGCGCTTCCCGGGCGTGGAGTTCGCCTTCCAGCCTGCGGACATCGTCAGCCAGATCCTGAACTTCGGCCTGCCATCGGCCATCGACGTGCAGTTCTCGGGCGCCGACGTGGCCACCAACAAGCAGCTCGCGGGCATGCTGGCCAACCGCATCAAGCAGATCCCGGGGGCGGTGGATACGCACGTGCACCAGCGCTTCGACCAGCCCACGCTGGCCCTGAACATGGACCGCACCCGCATCCAGCAGGTGGGCCTCGAAGGACGCGACGTGGCGCAGAACCTGCTGGTGTCGCTCAGCTCGAGCTTCCAGACCTCGCCCACGTTCTGGCTGAACCCGATCAACGGCGTGGTGTACCAGGTGGCCGTCACCAGCCCGCAGTACCGCATCGACTCGCTCGACGCACTGCTGCGCACGCCGGTGGCAAGCTCGCGCGGTGGCGCCGCACAGGCAGGCGGCCCGCAACTGCTGGGCAACCTCGTGCAGGTGAGCCCTGCCGTGCAGCCGCAGGTCGTCTCGCATTTCAACATCACCCCCGTGGTGGACGTGTACGCCGCCGTGCAGGGCCGAGACCTGGGCGCCGTCGCCAAGGAAGTGCAGAGGGCCGTCGATGACATCCGCCCCAAGCTGCCGCGCGGCGCGCAGGTCACGGTGCGCGGTCAGGTGAAGACGATGGAATCGTCCTTCATCGGCCTGGGTGTGGGGCTGGTGATGGCGATCGTGCTGGTGTACCTGCTGATCGTCGTGAACTTCCAGTCGTGGATCGACCCGCTCATCATCGTGACCGCCCTGCCGGCCGCGCTGGCGGGCATTGCCTGGATGCTGTTCGTGACGGGGACGACGCTGTCGGTGCCGTCCCTCACAGGCGCGATCATGACGATGGGCGTGGCGACGGCCAACTCGATTCTGTTGATCTCGTTTGCGCGTGAGCGATTGGCCGAAGGCATTGCGCCGGTGCAGGCCGCGCTGGAAGCGGGTGCCACGCGCCTGCGCCCGGTGCTGATGACGGCCCTGGCGATGATCATCGGCATGGTGCCCATGGCATTGGGCCTGGGCGAAGGCGCAGAACAGAACGCGCCGCTCGGGCGCGCGGTGATCGGCGGTCTGCTGTTCGCGACCGTCTCGACCCTCTTCTTTGTTCCGGTGGTGTTTGCCAGCGTGCACAACAGATTGCAGCGGCGCGCCGCCCGGCGTAGTCACGATTTGCGGGGAAGCGAAGGACATGTCTGAGCAAACATCCGGTGCCCATTCCGGGGCGCACTCTGGACACTTGGCGGACGGCCCGCCCCACCACGTCGTCACGGTGGACCCGATCGAACAGGTAGACCGCGGCCCTGCCATGCGCCGCGCACGCTGGGTCGTGATTGTCGTGGGGGTGCTCCTTGCGCTGGGCGCTGCGCGCACGCTGGTCGGCCGCTACTACAACGCGCACGCACTGGAGCGGCAGGTGAACGTGCAGACCAGCCGCTACGTCACCACCATCGCCCCCAAACCGGCTCACACCACTCGCGAACTGACGCTGCCCGGTACGCTGCAGGGCTATGTTGAATCGCCCATCTATGCGCGCACCAGCGGTTACGTGCTGCGCTGGTTCAAGGACATCGGCACCCACGTCGACAAGGGCCAAGTGCTGGCGCTGCTCGACACGCCGGAAGTCGACCAGGAACTGAACCAGGCACAGGCCACGCGCAACCAGGCCGCCGCACGCAAGGCGCTGGCGCAGACCTCACTTACGCGCTGGCAGAACCTGCGCCAGAAAGACGCCGTCTCGCAACAGGAACTGGACGAGCGCACCAGCGCCGCCAACCAGGCCCAGGCCGACCTAGCCGCTGCGGAAGCCAACGTGCGCCGCCTGCAGGAGCTGCAAGGCTTTCGCCGGGTGGTGGCGCCGTTTGCGGGCGTGGTGACCAAGCGCAATGTCGATGTCGGCGCGTTGGTCAATGCCGGCAACGCGGGCGCCAACCGCGAGCTGTTCACGCTGGCGCAGACCGATCCGCTGCGCATCTATCTGTATGTGCCGCAGGCCTATTCGCAGCAGGTGAAGGTCGGGCAGGATGTGGCCGTGACGCTGGCCGAGCTGCCGGGCCAGACCTTCCACGGCACCATCGCGCGGGCCTCCGGCGCCATCGACGCCACCACGCGCACCATGCAGGTGGAAGTACAGTTGCCCAACAAGGACGGGCGCCTGCTGCCCGGCGCCTATGTGCAGGTCGCCATCCAGGGCACAGCCGGCGGCGACGCAGCTGGCGCCAGCGCAAAGGCAGATGCACCGGTCGCATTCACGGTGCCGACCAACACGCTGCTCTTCCGCAAGGAAGGCCCGCGCATCGCCGTGGCAGAAAACGGCCACGTCGACCTGCGCCCCGTCACCATCGGACGCGACTACGGCCGCACGGTGGAAATCATCTCCGGCCTGAAGGCGACGGACGCGCTGATCCTCAACCCGGCCGATTCCATCGAGCAGGGCGAAGCGGTGACCATCGTCACGCCGGCCCCGGCATCGGCGCCCGCGGCCTCCGCGCCGCACGCATCATGATCTGCCGACCGCGGCTACGCACCACCGCGCTGGCGGCCTCGTTGATCGTCTCGCTGGCCGGCTGCTCGCTCGCGCCGACCTACGAGCGCCCCGCCATGGACGTGCCGGCGCACTGGCAAACCGAAGCACCGTGGCGTGCCGCGCAACCCGCCGACGCCGCGCCCAAAGGCCCGTGGTGGCAGCGCTTCAACGATCCGCAGCTCGACAAGCTGGTCACGCAGGCGCTGGCGCATAACCAATCGCTCAAGGTCGCGCTGTCGAACCTGGAGCAGGCGCAGGCGCAGACGCGCGTGGCGCGTGCCAGCCTGCTGCCGACCATCACGGCCAACAACAACGACTCGCGTACGCGCACGTCGTCGGAACGGCCGCTCTCGTCGTACACCAGTCCGACCATGTCGACCATCCAGAGCGATTTCGTGCTGCGCGCCGACGCGAGTTACGAAGCCGACCTGTTCGGCCGCGTGCGCAACACCGTCGCCAACGCGGCGGCGAGCGAAGAACAGGCCGGCGCCAATTTCGAGAACTTCCGCCTGCTGCTGGCCGCGCAGGTCGCCACCACCTGGTACAACCTGCGCGAGACCGATGCGGAAATCGCCGTGGTGCAGGAAGGTCTGGCGCTGCAGCATAAGGCGCTCGATTTCGTCACCTCACGGCATCAGGATGGCGTGGCTTCGGGCCTCGACCTCGCGCAGCAACAGGCGCTCGTCGACAGCACCGCCACGCAGGCCGAACTGCTGACCAAGCAACGCGCGCAGTATGAACACGCGCTGGCGACGCTGGTCGGCACACCCGCACCCGCCTTCCATATCGACCCGACGCCGCTCAAGGGCACGGCACCGCAGATTCCGGTGGCGCTGCCGTCTGACGTGATCGAGCGCCGCCCCGACGTGGCCGCCGCTGAACGCGGTGCCGCTGCCGCGAACGCACAAGTTGGCGTGGCACGCGCGGCGTTCTTCCCGAGCGTGATGCTCAACGGCGGTGCCGGTTGGGAAAGCCGCGATCTCGCCCTGCTGTTTTCTGCGCCCACGCTGCTGTGGTCGTTCGGCACGCAGATCGCCCAGACGGTGTTCGACGCCGGCCGCACGCGGGCGCGCGTGGACATTGCCAATGCGGCCTATCAGGGTGCGATCGCCAACTACCGTCAGACGGTGCTGGGGGCGCTGCAGGAAGTGGAAGATGGACTGGCCGGCCTGCAATCGCTGGACCGTGCGGCAAACCAGGCGCGCCATGCCGTGGAAAGCGCCCGCAAGGTCTACGACATTGCCAGCGTGCGGTACGAAGGCGGGCTCGCAACCTCGTTGGACGTGATCACCGCGCAGCAATCGCTGCTGAACAACCAGCGCACGGCCGTGCAGATTCTCGGCCAGCAGATGACGACGAGCGTGTTCCTCGTCAAGGCGGTAGGCGGCGACTGGAACCAGGCCGCAGCCGCGCCGACGGCCAACCGGTAGACGTCAGGCAACGCGGCGCAGAAAACCCGCGCCAACAAAGAGGCCCCCGAGCCAGCTGAGCGTGAGCGCCACCGCGACGAGCAGTTCAAGCAGATCGGTGCCGTCGCCAGGCACGCGCAGCGCCAGCGCAATCACCGCGGCCATCAGCACGCCGGCGGCCAGCAGGCTTACCAGCAGCGCGCCCAGCCCGGTCGACAACGTGCGCACGACCGGCGGATGCACATGCGCCGGCGGACACAGCTCTGACATGCGCGCACGCACATAGGCCGCCGTGCGGGTGCTGTCGGTGGCATCGGCGTGATGCCGCATGACGTGCATCCAGGTTCGGGTGTCCAGCACGCCGGAACTCAGTTCCTGTGCAACGCGCCGCAAGGCTGCGCGCTCGCGTGCGTGGTCGGTGGCGTCAGAGGGCGTTTCATTGGGGGCGGGCTTGTCGAACACGGCCGGTGCTGCAGCAGGATCGGCCAGCCGCACCTCATGCCGATAGGTCACGCGCACGCGGCGCGAAAACCACATATACACTGCCGTGCCGATGAGCAGCAGCGCCTCCGCCGCCAGCAGCAGCATGATCGGCATGCGCCCTGCCGTGCCGCCGGAGGCTTGTGTCGTCCAGGCATGAATGCCGCCGCTCATGGCCAGCGTGGCCAGCAACTGGAGCAGGCCGTATCCGAGCCACACCATCGGAAACCAGCGCACGCGCAGAAAGGCCAGGGTGACGAGCCCCATCGGAAAGACGAGCCCAGCCAGTGCCGGCGCCGCCCGGGCTGCCCCACCGTTGGCCTCGCCGAGCGTGAGCATCATGCCCATCGCCAGCACGATCGCCAGCGCCGGCAGCGTGTTCAGCCACAGCAGTGTCACGAGCCAGCCGCGCACGCCGTACAGGCGATGCGCCCGTGCGCGCGCCGCCGAAATTGCCATCCAACTCTCTTGCATGAAGCTCCCCGACCGGGTCTGCCATGCGTCGCATGTGGCGCAGCATGACTTCTGAATTTTCGCGATTGTGTCACCGGGGCAAGTCAGTTGCCCCCCTCCAAAGTGGGGACAGCCGCACATTGTTGCCAATGTCTTGCCGCATCCAATGCTGGCAAGGCTTTGCGGGTGATTAGTTGTTCTTAATTCAGATATTGATAACGCTGAGTGTTGTATTGGCGTCTGCGCGCAAGCGCTCCGGCACCGCGAACCCCTGCATGTCCGTTCCGCATACCGGGCCGAACCATTTGCATGCGATGTGGGCAACAAGGCTCCGTACACTCGCTGCAAACCACAAGGAAGCCGATATGCGCCCACACCGTCTGCTGCAGTGCCTGCTGTCCGCCCTCACCTTGAGCCTTGCGCTCACTGGCCCCGCCCAAGCCGCGCCGGAGCCTGAACCGGTCGACATCCTGATCCGCAATGGCACCGTGGTCGATGGCAGCGGCGGTGCGCCGTTCGTGGCCGACGTAGGCATCCGTAATGACCGCATCGTGCTGGTGCAGCCCTCCGCCGCGGGCGTGCAGGCGAAGACGGTGCTCGATGCGCGCGGGCTGGTCGTGGCGCCGGGCTTTATTGATCCGCATACGCACGCCTATCACAACCTCATCTCCAAAGACCGACACCAGAACCTGCCGTACCTGCTGCAAGGCGTGACGACGGTGGTGATCGGCAACGACGGCATCGTGCTCGAAGGCGACGGGCCGGATCTCGACCGCATCGGGCCGACGCTCAAGGCGCTGGACGCCAACCGCATCGGCACCAACGTGGCCATGCTGGTGGGCCACAACGCTGTGCGCCACCGGGTGATGGGCGACGTGGCGCGCGCACCCACCGGCGACGAACTCAAGGCCATGCAGGCGCTGATGGAAGACGGCATGCGCGACGGCGCCTTCGGCATGTCGACGGGCCTCGTCTATACGCCTGGCGTGTTTGCCAAGACCGACGAGGTGGTGGCGCTGGCCAAGACCGTGGCCGCGCGTGGCGGCATCTACGACACGCACCTGCGCGACGAGGGCAACTTCCGGACCGGCCTCATCAACGCTGTGAAAGAGGCGCTGGACATCGGCCGGCAGTCGGGCATCCCGATCCATATCTCGCACATCAAGGCGCTGGGCGTGGATTCGTGGGGCAAGAGCGCGGAGGTCATCGGGCTGATGCGTGAATCGCAGGCCAGCGGCATGAACGTATCGGCAAGCCAGTATCCGTACACGGCGTCGAGCACGCACATCATTCCGGCGCTGGTGCCGGGCTGGGCACGCGACGGCGGCAACGACGCGCTGCTCAAGCGCCTGGAAGACCCGGCCACGCGTGCGCGCATTGCCACCGACATGGAAAAGGCCATGCAACAGCGCAACGGGCCGGCGGCGCAGGTGCTGATTTCCACCAAGCCCGAGTACAACGGGCAATCGCTCGAAGCGCTGGGCAAGAAGCTGGGCGTGAGCCCTGTCGATGCGGCCATCAGCGTGATCCAGCACGGCGGCACGAACATCGTGTCGTTCAACATGAGCGACGCCGATCTGGAAGCGTTCATGAAGCAGGACTTCGTGGTGGGTGGCTCCGACGGCATTGCCGGGCACCCGCGTGAGGCCGGCACCTTTGCACGCCGCATCGGTGAATACGTCACGCGCAAGCACGTGATGACGCTGCCGTTCGCCGTTCGCCAGGCGAGCGCCCGCACCGCTGAGATCTTCGGCATCAAGGACCGCGGCACGGTGCAGGCGGGCAAGTTTGCCGATCTGGTCGTCTTCGACCCGGCCACTTATGCCGACCGCGCGAGCTATGAACAGCCGGGGCTGCCGCCTGTGGGCGTGCGCTGGGTGCTCGTCAACGGCGCGGTGGCCGTGGCCGACGGCAAGGCGGTGCCGGATGTTCTGGCGGGGCGGGCGCTGCGCAAGTGAGTCAGTCACGCGGCGCGCGCGGTGACGAAGCTCAGATCACGTCGCCGAGTTCGCGCACGTCGGTGCCGGTGCAGCACGCGAGTATCTCGGCGTCTTCCTTGCTGACTGACAGATAGACGTGGCCGACTGCGCTGTCGAAGTACAGGCTGTCGCCGGGCGCCAGGCGAAAGGCGTCGCCGTTCTCGAAGCGCAGTTCGATCTCGCCGCCCAGCACGAAGACGAATTCCTCGCCGGGGTGGCGGATGTAATCGGGAAAGTCGTCGACCGAGCGCGCGCGGATGTGTGCGCGCATCGGCAGCATGCGTTTGCCGGTTAGCGCGTCGGCCAGCATGCCGTATTCGTAGTTCGGCGTGTCATAGATGACCTGGCCGCCCGACGGCGTAAACGTCGGGCGTAATGGTCCGGCATCCGGCGTGCGGCGGCGGCCCAGCAGTTGCTCGAACTCCAGCCCCAATGCCTGCGCCAGGCCGGCAAACTTCTCATACGTCAGTGCAATGTCGCCGCGCTCGGCCTTGGAGATGGTCGACAACGCCACGCCAGAGCGCTCCGACAGCTCCTGCAGCGTCAGCCTGCGCGCCTTGCGTGCCTCGCGAATGCGCGCCCCCACCTCCTGGTGATTGAGCTGCGCCGGTGCCTCGTCGATGGGGGGATCGGCCTGGACGGCCACTTTTGCGCTGGATGCCACGCACGTCTCCGGGTTTTCTCGTATACGAGAATTTGATTTTTCTCGTATACGATAACTCAAACCCTCCCCAGCCTCCAACCTAGGAGAGCAGCCCGTGTCGACACTCGCCCTCGACAGCCGCCCCGCGCTGTCACGCACGCAAGTCATTGCCGCTACCACCATCGGCACTGCGCTGGAGTTCTACGACTTCACGATCTATAGCTACTTCGCCATCCAGATCGGGCAACTGTTCTTTCCATCGGCATCGCCGGTGAACCAGTTCCTCCTGTCGATCGGAGTGTTTGGCGTGGGCTTTGTGGTGCGGCCGCTGGGCGGCGTGATCATCGGTGCCTATGCTGACCGCGTCGGCCGCAAGAAGGCGATGGTGCTGACCATCATGATGATGGCGCTGTCGTGCGCGCTCATCGCCACGGCGCCCACATACGCCACGGCGGGCATCTTCGCGCCGATGATCGTGCTGGCCGCGCGCCTGATGCAGGGCTTTGCAGCCGGCGGCGAATTCGGGCCCGGCACCACGCTGCTGGTCGAATACGCAAGCGACCGTACGCGAGCGTTCTTTGCGAGCTGGAACTTTGCGGCAACCGCACTGGGCCTCGCGCTGGGCGCGGCAGTCGCCACGCTCATCAACGTGACGCTGCCCAAGGAAGCGGTGCTCGCCTGGGGCTGGCGGCTGCCGTTCCTGCTGGGCATTTTTGCGGCCCCGGCCGGCATGCTGATCCGCCGCCGGCTGGAAGAAACGCTCGACCGCCGCGATGCGGCACCCAGCCACGCCAAGCCGCAAGGCGCGCTCAAGGCAGCACTGACCACGCACCTGAAGCTGACCATTCTCGGCACCTTTGCTGAGCTTGGCGGCTCGGTCTCGGTGTACATCACCGCGTTTTTCCTGCCGAGCCACGCGGTGCGCACGCTGCATATGTCGCCAACGGCGGCGGTGGCTTCCGGCGTGGTCAGCTCGCTGGTGCTGTTTGTCGCCGCACCGATTGCCGGACGCCTGGCCGATCGCTACACCCGCAAGCGCCTGTTGGTCACCGCGCGCGTCATCATGCTGCTGGCGGTGTACCCAGCGTTTGCCTTCCTGAGCGTGCATCCAACGCCGCTGGCGCTGTACGCGGTATCTGCATTGCTGGCGATATTCGTGGCCGCGCAGATCGTGCCCGTGCTGGTGATGATTCCGGAGCTGTTTCCCAAGCACGTACGCGCCACCGGCATTGCACTCACGTATGTGGTGAGCGCATCGTTCTTCGGCGGGTTCTCACCGTTCATCGCGAGCTGGCTGGTGGAGCGCACCGGCAACCCGCTGGCGCCGGCGTGGTATGTGGCGGCGGCGTGCCTGGTGTCACTGGTGCCGGTGATCTGGCTGCGCGACCGCACGGGCGAAGCGCTTTAAAGGGAATGCATATGTCGCACAACGAACAACTTGTCAGCCTGTCTGCGGTGGAACTGCGCCGGCTGATCGGTGCCAAGGAAATCTCGCCCGTCGAGTTGCTCGACGCCTGCATCGCCCGCATCGAAGCCATCAATCCTGCCGTCAATGCCGTCACGGCCACGTGCTTTCCGCAGGCGCGCGAAGCCGCAAAAGCCGCAGAGCGCGCCGTGCTCAATGGCGAACCGCTGGGCCTGCTGCATGGCCTGCCGCTGGGCGTGAAGGATCTGGAAGACACAGCGGGCTTACTGACGACCTACGGCTCGCCCACCGCGCGCAGCAACGTGCCGACGCAAGACGTCTTGCTGGTCGAACGCCTGCGCGCTGCCGGCGCCGTGCTGGTGGCCAAGACCAACGTGCCGGAGTTCGGTGCCGGTGCCAACACGCGCAACCCCGTGTGGGGCGCGACAGGCAACCCGTTCAACCCGATGCTCAATGCCGGTGGTTCGTCGGGCGGCGCGGCGGCGGCGCTGGCGTGCGACATGCTGCCCGTTTGCACGGGCTCCGACACCGGCGGCTCGCTGCGCATTCCTGCCTCCAAATGCGGTGTCGTCGGCTTTCGGCCATCGCCGGGGCTGGTGCCGAATTCGCGCAAGAAACTCCGCTGGACGCCCATTTCGGTGGTCGGCCCGATGGGGCGCACGGTGGCCGAAGCCTGCCTGCAACTGGCCGCCACGGCTGGGTTGTCGGCAAGCGATCCGCTCAGCTTCCAAGTTGATCCGCTGCGCTTTCTCACGCCCGCGCCGCTCGATCTGTCCACACTGCGCGTCGGCTGGACGGAAGACTTCGGCAGCTGCGATGTCGACGCCCGCATCCGCGCGGTCTTCCGCGAACGCATTGCCGCCATCGCGCCGATGGTCCGCTCATGTGAACCCGTGCAGTTCGACCTGGGCGAAGTGCACCGCTGCTTTGATGTGATCCGCGCAGAGAGCTTCGTCGCCGGCCTGCACGATGCTTATGCGCGCGACCCGGCATCGATTGGCCCCAACTCGCGCGCCAACTACGAGCTGGGCGCCGCGATGACGCTTGCCGATTGTGCGTGGGCGCAGGCTGAACAGACGCGCATCCTCAAACGCTTTCAGGCGGCATTCAGTCAGTTCGACGTGATCCTGTCGCCCACAACGCCGGTGTCGCCGTTTCCGTGGAGCGAGCTGTACGCGACACACATCGATGGCCGCGCGCAGGAGAACTATTACCGCTGGCTGGCGCTGACCTACGTGGTCACGCTGACCACGCACCCGGCGCTGTCACTGCCGTGCGGCGTTGACCACGCCGGCATGCCGTTCGGCCTGCAGATCGTCGGGCCTTTCCAAGGAGATCGCAAGACGCTTGCCGTGGCGCATGCGCTCGAGCAGGCTTTCGACGCGTCTGCTACGCTGCGGCGGCCGCGTCCGGACCTAGCCAAGCTTGCGCAGCCGACGCCGGCGCTCCAATCCATCGTCACCGCGCCGCCGGTGTTCGATGCCGCCACAAGCGGCATGGGCACCTCGGCCGTCTGAACCTACAACGGACCTCTTCCCGACATGACCGACATCCAACGCCTCCACACCAACGCCCGCATGAGTCAGATCGTGATCGCCAACGGCATCGTGCACCTGGCCGGGCAAGTACCCGACATCGACTTCAAGTCGGTCACCGAGCAGACCAACAACATCCTCGAGCGCATCGATGCCCTGCTGGCCGAAGCAGGTGTCGACAAGACGCGATTGATTTCCGCCAACATCTGGCTGACCGACGCCAAGCACTTCGCCGAGCTGAACGCCGCGTGGGAAGCCTGGGTGCCGGCCGGCCACGCGCCGACGCGCGCCTGCGTGCAGTCGGGCCTGATGCGCCCGGGCATTGACGTAGAGATCGCCGTCACGGCGCTGGCCAAGGGTTAAGGAGCCGGCCGCCATGCGCTTTGACACCCTTGTGCTGGGCGCCGGCATTGTCGGCGTATCGGTGGCGGTGCATCTACAAAAACGCGGACGCGCCGTCGCCCTGGTGGACCGCCGTGCGCCGGGCTTTGAGACGTCGTTTGGCAATGCCGGGCTGATCCAGCGCGAGGGTGTGTATCCGTATGCATTCCCGCGCGACCTGTCGACGTTGTTGCGTTATGCGAGCAACACGTCGGCGGACGTGCATTACCACCCGGGCGATCTGCCCCGGCTGCTGCCCTTTCTGTGGCAGTACTGGCGCAACTCGCACCCCGCGCGCCACGCGGCGATTGCGCGTGCGTATGCGCCGCTCATTGCGCACAGCGTGAGCGAGCACCGCGCGCTGGCCGAAGCCGCCGGCGCCGCGCGTCTGATCCGCCCAAGCGGCTGGATCAAGGTGTTCCGCAATGCCGCCACGCAGGACAAGGAAACCCGCAACGTCGAGCGTTGGCAGCGCGAATACGGTGTCGCGTTCGAAGCGCTCGACCCGGCGCGCCTCCGCGCGGCGGAGCCTCATCTGGACACATCGCTGCTGGGCGGCCTGCGCTATACGGAAGCGGATTCCGTGAGCGACCCCAACGCGCTGGTCACGGCCTACGCGAAATACTTCGAGCAACTCGGCGGCCGCCTGTTTGAAGCGGATGCCAACACGCTCACGCCCAACGCACCGTGGCTGCTGCAAACCAAGGAAGGCGAGCTGCGCGCGGACAATGTCGTCATCGCCATGGGCCCGTGGGCGGACGTCATTACCTCGCGCCTGGGCTACAGCCTGCCGCTGGCCGTCAAGCGCGGCTATCACATGCACTACGCGCCCGCGCCAGGTGCGCAGTTGAACCATCCCGTGCTCGATGCGGACGGCGGTTACGTGCTGGCACCGATGGCGCGCGGCATCCGCCTGACCACCGGCGCAGAACTCGCGCACCGCGATGCGCCAAAGACGCCCGTGCAGCTCAACGCGGTGGAGCCCGTCGCCCGTAAGCTGTTTCCCCTGGCCGAGCGGGTGGATGCGGAACCGTGGATGGGCGCCCGCCCCTGCACGCCCGACATGTCGCCGATCATTGGGCCGGCGCCGCACCATCCAAGCCTGTGGTTCGCGTTCGGCCATGCACACCACGGCCTGACGTTGGGGCCCATCACCGGGCGCTTGATTGCAGAAATGATGACGGGCGAGATATCCACCGTGGATGTTCGCCCGTTCCGTGCACAACGCTTCTGGGATTCAGCGCGCTAGCTCAACCCGCCCTGGCACAGGTACTTGATCGACAGATAGTCGTCGAGCCCGTACTTGGAGCCCTCGCGGCCGTAGCCCGACTCCTTCACGCCGCCAAAGGGCGCCGCCTCGCTGGCGAGCGCGCCTTCGTTGATGCCGACGATGCCCGCTTCCAGCGCGCGTGATACACGCTCGATGCGGCGGATGTCTTGCGTGTAGAAGTACGAGGCCAGCCCGAACGGCGTGTCGTTGGCGGCCTGCACGGCTTCGGCTTCATCGACGAAGCGGAACAGCGGCGCAACGGGGCCGAACGTTTCCTCGCCGCACAGGGCCATGCCGCTGTTGGCGTCGGCCAGCACGGTGGGCGCATAGAAGTGTTCGCCAACTTCTGGCAAGCGCTTGCCACCGGCCAGCACGCGCGCACCGTTGGCAACGGCGTCGTGCACGTGGCGTTCGATCTTGTCGACGGCGCGGGCGTTGATCATCGGGCCGATCTGCGCATCCGGATCGGTGGCCGGCGCGACTTTCAGCGCGGAAACCCGCTCGGCCAGCATGGCGCCGAAGCGCTCGTACACGCCGGCCTGCACGTAGACGCGATTCGGGCACACGCAGGTCTGGCCGCCGTTGCGGAACTTGGCCGCCAGCAAACCCGTGATGGCCGCATCGAGGTCTGCGTCGTCAAACACGATGAACGGAGCGTTGCCGCCCAGCTCCAGTGACAGCTTCTTCAGCGTGCCCGCCGACTCGCGCGCCAGATACTTGCCCACCGGCGTCGAGCCCGTGAAGGTGATTTTGCGCACGCGGCTGTCTTGCAGCCAATCGGCTACGGCCTCGATGCCGCGATCACGCGAGGCGGAAATCATGTTCAGCACGCCCGGGGGCAACCCCGCTTCCTGCGCGAGCTGCGCCAGTGCCAGCGCCGTGAGCGGCGTGTCTTCCGCCGGCTTGGCGACCACGGTGCAGCCCGCCGCCAGCGCCGGCGCGATCTTGCGCGCAATCATCGCCAGCGGGAAATTCCACGGCGTGATGGCCGCCACGATACCCACGGGCTCCTTGACGGCGCTCATGCGTTTGCCGCGCTGCTGCTGCGGGATGAGGTCGCCGTAGATGCGCGTAGCCTCGTCTGCAAACCACGCAACGTACGACGCGCCGTACATGACCTCGCCGCGCCCTTCGGCAAACGGCTTGCCCTGCTCCAGCGAAATCAGCCTCCCCAGCGCATCGGCATTGGCAACGATGGCCGCGTGCCAGCGGCGCAAGATGGCAGCGCGCTCTGCCGGCAGCGTGTCGCGCCATGCGGGAAAGGCGCGTGCTGCCGCATCGGTGGCGGCACGCGCATCAGCGGCGCTGCTGTCGGGCACGTTGGCGATGAGGCTGCCGGTGGCAGGGTCCGTCACCGCAAAGCGTGCGCCGTCGGTGCCGGCGACCCACTGGCCGTCGATCAGGTTGTCGGTGCGCACGAGCCCCGTCTGGCGGAGTTGGTCAAAGCTGAAAGCCATCGTCGATTCCTTCAATCCGCTCAACCGAGGTGCGCGGCAATCGCCTCGCCCAACTGCGTGGTATTGGCGGTGCCGCCCAGGTCAGGCGTGCGCGGGCCGTCCTTGAGCACGGCTTCGATGGCCGCGACGATGGCGTCGTGCGCGGCACGGCCTTCGCCCTGGCTTTCGGTCAGGAAGTCCAGCATCAGCGCCGCCGACCAGATCATCGCGATCGGGTTGGCGATGTTCTTGCCGTAGATGTCCGGCGCCGAGCCGTGCACCGGCTCGAACAGCGAGGGGAACGTGCGATCGGGGTTCAGGTTGGCGGAAGGCGCCAGGCCGATCGTGCCCGTCGTCGCGGGGCCAAGATCGGACAGGATGTCGCCGAACAGATTGGTGGCGGCCACCACATCGAAGCGCCCCGGCTGCAGCACGAAGCGCGCGGTCAGGATGTCGATGTGCTGCTTGTCGAGCGTGACGTCCGGATAGTTTTGCGCGACTTCATCCGCGCGCTTGTCCCACCACGGCATGCTGATGGCGATGCCGTTGCTCTTGGTGGCGAGCGTCACGTGCTTGCGCTCGCGGCTCTGCGCAAGGTCGAACGCGAACTTGAGCAGCCGTTCTGCGCCCTTGCGCGAATAGACCGATTCCTGGATGACGATCTCGCGGTCGGTGCCTTCGTACATGATGCCGCCGAGCGATGTGTATTCGCCCTCGGTGTTTTCGCGCACGACGTAGTAGTCAATGTCGCCCGGCTTGCGATTGGCGAGCGGGCACGGCACGCCTTCAAACAAACGCACCGGGCGCAGGTTGATGTACTGATCGAACTCGCGGCGGAACTTGAGCAGCGAGCCCCACAGCGAGACGTGATCAGGCACCGTAGCCGGCCAGCCGACCGCGCCGAACAGGATGGCGTCCATGCCTTGCAGTTGCTGCTTCCAGTCGTCCGGCATCATCGTGCCGTGCTGCTGGTAGTAATCACAACTGGCCCAGTCGATGTGCTGGGTTTCGATGCTGATGCCGAAACGGCGCGCGGCGGCTTCGAGCACGCGCAGGCCTTCGGGCATCACTTCGCGGCCGATGCCGTCGCCTGGGATCACGGCGATCCGGTAAGTCTTGCGGGTCATGTCAGATCCGGTAGGAAGAGGAAGAAGAATCAGGCACCTTGCGGCGCGATGAACTCGCGGGCGAGCTTACGGGCGCCATTGGCGAACATCAGGATATCAACACCGGTGGCAACGAAGGTGCAGCCCAGCTCCAGATAGTGACGTGCAAGCGCCGCATCGGACGTCAACGTGCCAGCGGCCTTGCCCGACGCAACAATCGTGCGTACGGCGTTGTCGATGGCAGCCTGCACATCCGGGTGGCCTGCATTGCCACGGTGGCCCATCGACGCTGCCAGATCCGCCGGGCCGATGAACACGCCGTCCACGCCATCCACATCGCAGATGGCTTCGAGGTTTTGCAGCGCGGTGACGGTCTCCGCCTGGACGAGCAGACACGCTTCGTCATCGGCAACCTGCAGGTAATCGGTGCGGGCGCTCCAGCGCGATGCGCGGCCCACGGCACTGCCCACGCCGCGAATGCCGCACGGCGGATAGCGCACCGCGCGCACGAGTTCGCGCGCCTCTTCCGCCGTGTCGACCATTGGCACCAGTAGCGTGCGCGCGCCGATGTCGAGCAAGCGCTTGATGAGCGATGGATCGCCGTTGTACGGGCGCACGATGGGCTCGGCGCCGTACGGCGCCACCGCCTGCAGTTGCGCGAGGATCGTGCGTACATCATTCGGGGCGTGCTCGCTGTCGATCAGCAGCCAGTCGAAGCCGGCAGTGGCACTCACCTCCGCCAAGTACGGATCGCTCATCGCCAGCCAGAAGCCGATCTGGCGTTGCCTGGCGGCCAGCGCGGCCTTGAAACTGTTCGGGCGGTTAAGCGCGCGCGTTTGCATTGCGTTGGTCATGCGAATGGAGTGTTTCAGAAATGGGCTCGAAGCTGATGGGTTCCACCTTGCCGAGCAGGAAGAGGTAATTCAGGATCGCGAGGCCGATCAGCGCGGCGGAAAATACCAGCGCCGGAATGAACGAACCCGTGGCGCCCACGATGGCGCCGGTGACGATCGGGCCGACCACGCCGCCCATGTTCGACACGCTGTTCTGCAGGCCCGCCACCATCGACACGTTGTTGCCCGGTGCCACATCGGCCGGCAGCGCCCAGACTTGCGACGCCGCCACCGTCGTGCCCGACTTGGCGATGCACAGCAGGATGACCGCCACCACCGCCGATTGCGCGAACGCCGCCAGCCCGATGCTCGACGCCATCACCAGGCCGATGATGAGGAACAGCTTGCGTGTGGCCGTGAGCGACAGCTTGCCCGAGGCATACACGCGGTCCGACGCCCAGCCCGCAAACACCTCCACGAACATCGACACGAACAGCGGCAGCGATGCCATGAGGCCCATCTGCATCAGGCCCATGCCGCGCTCCTTGACGAGGTACGTCGGCAGCCACGTGATGAAGAAGTATGAGTTGTAGTTGATCATGAAGAAGCCGATGCACATCGCCCAGATGTTCCGGTGCGTCAGCAGCTTCGTCCAGGGCACCTTGGGTTCATCCTTGCTACGAGCTGGCGGCAGGCCGCGCTGGATGTGGGCCAACTCGGCAGCGTTCACGCCCTTGTGCGCTTCGGGCGTTTCCTTGAACACCGCCCACCACACCACCGCCCACACAATGCCCAGCGCGCCCGTCACCGCAAAGGTGATCTTCCAATCGAACATCACCAGCAGCCACGCGATGAGCGGCAAGGCGACAGCGCTGCCCAGCTTGGAGCCGCTATCGAAAATAGCGGCCACCGTGGCACGTTCCTGCTTGGGGAACCAGCGCCCAGTGATGCCTGCGCTGCTCGGGTACGCACCCGCCTCGCCGATGCCCAACGCCACACGCAGGCCCACGAGCGACTTGAAGCCGTTTGCCAGGCCTGTCAACGCCGTCGCAACGGACCACCACAGCACCGCAAAGCCCAGCACCTTCTTCTGCCCGAAGCGGTCGGCCAGAATGCCCGCCGGCAACTGCAACAGCGCATACGACCAGAAGAACGCGGACATGACGACGCCCATCTCCACCGCGCTCAGGTGGAACTCCTTCTGGATGTGCGGCGCGGCGGCCGACAGCACGGTACGGTCGATGTAGTTGATGGCAATCGCCGCCCACATGAGGCCGGCGACGACCCAGCGCACTTTGGAGCGCGGGCCGCCCTGTGATGTGTCCTGCATGGTTTGTCTCCTGTTTTGTAATAGGTGATGCGAGCCTTCGAGTCGAGGCGTTAACTCACGATGCCCATGTGCCAAGGCACGAATTCATGGTCTCCAAGACCGAGCAGTTCGCTCTTGGTGCGCTCGCCCGAGGCGGTGCGCAGGATGTGCTCGAAGATGTCCTGGCCCATCTCTTCCACCGAACGTTCGCCGTCGAGAATGCGGCCGCAGTTGATGTCCATGTCTTCTTCAAGCCTGCGGAACATGGGCGTGTTGCTGGCGAGCTTGATCGTCGGTGCGGGCTTGGAGCCGAACATCGAGCCGCGCCCCGTGGTGAAGCAGATGAGGTTGGCGCCGCTGGCAATCTGGCCCGTCACGGCGACCGGGTCGTAGCCGGGCGAATCCATGAAGACAAAGCCCGCGCGGTCGATGGGCTCGGCGTATTCGTACACGGCCTGCAGCGGCGTGGTGCCGCCCTTCATGGCCGAGCCGAGCGATTTTTCGAAGATGTTGGCCAGACCACCCTGCTGGTTGCCAGGGCCGACCACACCGTTGAACTGGCCGTTGTGGCCGCGCGTGTAGTTCTCCCACCAGGCGAGCCGATCGAGCAGCTTCTGGCCGACTTCCGGCGACACCGCGCGGCGCGTGAGCATCGTTTCTACACCGTGGATTTCCGGCGTTTCCGACAGGATGGCCGTGCCGCCATGGCGCACCAGCAGATCCATCGCCGCACCGAGCGCCGGGTTGGCGGTAATGCCCGAGAAACCATCGGAACCGCCGCACTCCAGGCCGATCTTGATATGACTGGCCGATACCGGGCGGCGAACGATGTCGTTGGCCGCCGGCAGCATCTTCTGGATGGCGCTGATGCCCGCCTCGATGGTGGCGCGCGTGCCGCCCGTGTCCTGCATCACCAGCGTGTGCATCAGCTTGCCGGCTGCCAGGCCTTGGCTCGTCATCAAATCCGCCACCTGGTTGCGCTCGCAGCCCAAGCCGACGATCAGCACACCCGCCAGGTTCGGATGCCGCGCATAGCCCGCCAGCGTGCGGCGCAGCACATCGAAATGCTCCGACGGCGAAGACATCCCGCAACCGCTCGTCTGCGCAAACGCCACCACGCCATCCACATTGGGAAACGGCGCGAGGCGCTCCGGCGTGAACCACGCCGCAATGTTCTTGATGACGGTGGACGAGCAATTGACCGACGCCAGGATGCCGATGAAGTTGCGCGTGGCCACGCGGCCATCGGGCCGCACGATGCCATTGAACGTAGCGCGCTGCGCCTCCGGGATGTAATCGACCGGGCGCACATCCAGGCCAAAGCCGGGGTCGCGTGCGTAATCGATCAGCTCGACGTTGTGCGTATGAACGTGCTCGCCGGCTTCGATGTCGCGCGCTGCCCGGCCAATGATCGTGTCGTACTTGCGGATGGCTTCGCCCTGCGGGATCCGCCGCGCGGCGATCTTGTGACCGGCCGGCACCTGCGCGCGCAGGCGCACCGTCGTGCCGTTGATCGACAGGTTCGCCCCAAGCGACAGCCCTTCGCGCGCAATCAGCACGTTGTCTGCCGCGTTCAACTGAATCAGCGGCCCAGCGTACGTTGGGGTTGCCTGCAACATCCTTTGCTCCTCCGGGCTGTCTTCTGGTGCAGCCGTCGTTTATCGTCAGTTTTCATGTTACCGGTTTATGTAACCGGTAACATTTGCGCAATCGTAGACGCGTTTTGCGATAATTGCTAGCCCCTTTTTCCCTGTGTTTCCCTAATCGGCCCATCGATCACGTGACCAAGCCCACCACCGTGTCCCTCGTAGATACCGCGCCCCCCGCCACACGCCGCGCGCGCAAGAGCACCGGGCGCGTCACATTGAGCGACCTTGCCAAGCTGGTGGGTGTGACCAAGGTGACGGTGTCCCGCGCGCTGAACACGCCCGAGCTGGTGTCGGGCGACACGCTGGCACGCGTGCGCGAAGCGGTGCGGCAGACGGGCTACACACCGGACCTTGTGGCGGGATCACTGGCATCCAACCGCAGCCGGTTGGTCGTTGCGCTCATCCCGACGATTGCGGGCAGCGTGTTTCAGGAAACGGTGGCCGCGCTCACCACAGAACTGGCTGCGGCGGGCTATCAGTTGCTGATCGGCCAGAGCGGCTATGACGAATCACGCGAAGATGCGCTGCTCGATGCCATCGTCGGACGGCGCCCTGCGGGCATCGTGCTGACCGGCGTGGTGCACTCGGCCAGCGTGCGGCAGAAGCTGCAGGCTGCCGGCGTGCCGGTGGTGGAAACGTGGGACATCACGCGCAACCCGCTGGACATGCTGGTGGGTTTCTCGCATCAGAAGGTCGGCCAGGCGGCGGCGCGCTATCTGAAGCAGCGCGGCGCGAGACACCCCGCCGTCATCACGCCGAGCGACCGCCGCGCACAGGCGCGCGCGCAAGCCTTCGTGAAGGCGTTTGGCTCAGAGGCCGACATTCCCGTGATTGCCGCCGAATCCCCCGCCAACCTGGGCGACGGCCGGCGTGCGCTGGGCACATTGCTCGCGCAGCATCCGGACACCGATGCCATCTTCTGCGGCGCCGACATCCTTGCGCTCGGTGTGCTGATGGAAGCGGAACATCGGGGCATTGCCGTGCCCGGCCAACTTCGCGTGGTCGGCTACGGCGACCAGGTGTTCGCCAAGGACACCACGCCTGCGCTCACGACCATCCGCATCGACGGAACGGGCATCGGCAAGCTGGCGGCAACGTTGCTGATCGATCGCATCGAACACGGCGACGAAGAACGCCGCACGGTCGATGTGGGTTTCACGCTCGTTGAGCGCGACAGCGCGTAGCGCTCAGGCAGTCGCCGCTTCTGCATCGAGCGGAAACACGGGCCGCTGCACCTTCGCAAACGGAAAGCGCGCGTAGTCTGAACTCGTTACGCCGCCGCCGTCGCACTCCACCACGGCTTTTGCGATGGGCACGAACACGGGCCGGCAATACATCCGCGACTTCAACAGCACGAAGCGCGCGGCATGCGGATCCACGCCGATGTGCGTGAAGATGCCGAGGTCCCAATGCTCCTGCGGCGTCTCCGTGACGACGATCTGCGCGGCGCCGATGTCGAGCAGCGCCGTTCGCCCCATGCGGATGCGCTGGCCCGTATAGGTCGGCCCCGTGATGGTGTATTCGCCGTCGCTGATGGCGACGACCTTGCCCGTCAGCGCGCGCGGCACCGGGTAGATGCCCAGTTGGGTGAGCGGCACCTTGTCGCCTATGGGCAGCGTGACCGTGGCACCCTCGCCCGCCTCGATCATCGCCGCGACGGCTTCCGGATCGCACACCGGCCCGACAGCGATGCCGCTCAAGCCTTGCTTCAACGCTTCGTGCAGGACGTGCATGTCGTCGCACGTGCCGCCGGACATGCAGTTGTCGCCGTGGTCGAGCAGCAGCACGGGGCCGCTGCCCGATGCGTCCGCCAACTTGGCTGCGCGCGCAATCGATTCGGTCAGCGGTTCGGAGCGGTATACGAACCCTTCGCGGTCGGCCCAGATGGCATCGGCAATCCGTTGCGCTGCAGCGTCGGCGGCATGTTTGTCGCCGTTGCCGACCACCACGATGGAAAGGCACGGGGCGGCTATGTCCGCCAGCCCGAATCCGGCCAGGATCGACACGGCCAGCATGCCGTCCTGCTCGGCCTGCCTAGCCAGCGCCACAGCGCGGTGCATCGCGCCTTCATCGGTGCGGCTGCGCAGCGTGTGCGTGACCAGCGGCAAGCGGCGCCATGCCAGCACAGGGTTCGCACGCCCGGCCAGCTTGTCGAACAGCAGGCGCCCTGCGTGCTCGCCGGTTTCGTACATGTCGACATGCGGATACGTCTTGAAGCTGACGGCGATGTCGGCCAAGTCGATGAACTTCTGCGTGAGGTTGCCGTGCAGGTCCAGCGCGACGGCAATCGGCACATCGGGCACGACCGCGCGCAGGCGTTCGAGCAGGTCACCTTCACCGTCGTCGCTGTTCTCCGCGACCATCGCGCCGTGCAGGTCGAGCAGCAGCGCATCACACCCGGGCGCAGCCGCGACAATCGCGTCGCACAACGTGCTGTACGCGTCGGCTGCCACGCGTCCGCTGGGGTTCGCACCGGCAACGACGGGCACGACGATTTCCGCACCGGCCGCCTCGGCCAGATCGATGAACGCACCGGCCGCCGTGCGCGTGCCCTTGGCGGCGCGATAAGCGTCATCGCCGTAGTGCGGATGGAACGATGCCAGCGGTGTCGGCACCGGCGAGAACGTATTGGTCTCGTGATTGAAGCGGGCGATCAGGATACGCATGGGCGGTCGGGTGGTGGTGTCAAACGCGGCCGGCGGCCTGCAGCATCGCGTGCAGCAGCACGTTGGCCCCGGCTTCCAGATGTTCGGGGCGGGCGTCTTCGATCTCGTTGTGGCTGATGCCGTCCTTGCACGGCACGAAGATCATCGCGGTGGGGGCCACGCGGGCAAGGTAGACCGCGTCGTGGCCTGCGCCGCTGATCACATCCATCTCTGACAAGCCCAGCTTGCGGGCTCCGCTGCGCACTGCGTTCACAAGCGTGGCGTCAAACGGCTGCGGCGGGAAGTAGACGACCTGGCGCAAGGCGATATCGATGCCGCTGCGTGCGCGCAGTTCGGCCACTGCCTCATGCAGTGCCGCGTCCATGTCGGACAACATCGCATCGTCGGCGGCACGAAAATCGATCGTCATCGATACTTGGCCCGGAATCACGTTGCGCGAATCCGGATGCACGCTCAGACAGCCCACCGTGGCGCGCGCATGCGGCGGGCGCTCGAGCGCGATGCGGTTGGCAATGCCGACCAGTTCTGCGGCGGGCAGCAACGCATCGCGGCGCAGCTCCATCGGCGTGGGGCCGGCGTGCGCCTCCATGCCGGTCAGGACCACGTCGTACCAGCGCTGGCCAAGCGCGCCCGTCACCACGCCGATCGTCGTGGCGTGCGCCTCCAGCACCGGCCCTTGCTCGATATGCGCTTCAAAGTAGGCGCCAACCTGCCTGCCGCCAACTGGCTCGGCGCCCGCGTAGCCGATGCTGCGCAGCGCCTCGCCCACGGCCACGCCGTCGCGGTCTTGTGCGGCCAGCACGGCGTCCAGCGCAAACTCGCCGATGAACGCGCCGGAGCCCATCATCACCGGCACGAAGCGCGAACCTTCTTCGTTGGTCCACACGGCCACTTCGATGGGCGCTTCCGTTTCGATGCCCGCGTCGTTGAGCGTGCGCACGACCTCGATGCCGGCAAACACGCCGTAGTTGCCATCGAACTTGCCGCCGGTCGGCTGCGTATCGATGTGGCTGCCCGTCATGACGGGCGGCAGCGCGTTGTTGCGTCCCGGCCGGCGCGCGAACAGGTTGCCGATGGCATCGACGCGCACGGTGCACCCAGCAGCCTTTGCCTGCGCGACAAAGAAATCACGCCCCTGGCGGTCGAGATCCGTCAGCGCCAGGCGCCGCACGCCACCCTTGGGTGTCGCGCCAATGCTGGCCTGCTGCATGAGCGTGTCCCACAGGCGCGCGCCGTTGATACGGAGTTGAGTCTCTGTCGTCATCATTTCTCGCAAGTTCATGCAGCCAGGCCGACACCAAGGTAGCGGTCCTTGATGGCGTCGTCGGCGCGGAAGGCTGCGTTGCTGCCGGTGTAGACCACGCGGCCCTGTTCAATGATCACGTGGCGGTCAGCGAGCTGCGTGCAGACCTCCAGGTTCTGCTCGACCAGCAGGATGGACACGCCCGCCTGCTTGATGACCTTCAGCTGCGCGACGATCTCTTCCACGATGACGGGCGCCAGACCTTCGACCGGCTCGTCGAGCATCAGCAGACGCGGATGGTTCATCAGCGCGCGGCCGATGGCCAGCATCTGCTGCTCGCCGCCGGAGAGATTCGCGCCGCCGTTGCGCCGCCGCTCGTGCAGGCGCGGGAAGATGCGGTAGATGTCGGCCAGCTGCCACGGAGAATCGCGCCGCGCGCCGAGCTTGAGGTTCTCTTCCACCGTCAGCAGCTTGAAGATGCCGCGATGCTCGGGCACGACGCACAAACCCTGCGCGGCAATGCGATGCGCCGGCTGTCCGGCAATGTCCTTGCCCCGAAAGCGCACATGCCCACGCGGCGTCACCACACCGGCGATCGCCTTGAGCGTGGTCGACTTGCCCGCGCCATTGCGGCCGAGCAGCGTCACGAGTTCACCCTCGCCCACCGATAGCGCCACGCCCTGCAGCACGTGGCTCTTGCCGTAATAGCCGTGGAGGTCTGCAACGTCGAGAATCGCCGTCGTCGTCATTTCTTGCCTCCCGTGATCATGTTGCCGAGATACGCGGCGCGCACGCGCGGGTCCGACCGCACGGCGTCGGGCGTGCCCTCCATGAGCACCTTGCCCTGCTGCATGACGGTGATCGTGTCGGAGATGTCCATCACGATGTCCATGTTGTGTTCGATCAGCACGACGGTGTGGTCCTGCGCCAGGCCGCGAATGAGCGTCTTCATGGCGGGCAAATCGTCTACGCCCATGCCGGAAGTCGGTTCGTCGAGGAAGATCGCGCGCGGATTGGCGGCCAGCGCCATGCCGACTTCCAGCCGACGCTGCTGACCATGCGAGAGCGCGGCGGCCGGCGTGTCGGCCAAGCGCGGCAATTCAAGGCGATCGAGCACGCGGTCGACCGTATCGCTGCAGGCAAGATCGCCCTGCGGCAGGCGCCAGCCGTGCATGGCGCGGCGTGGCGTGGTGCCGAGTGCCGCCAGGCGCAGGTTCTCGCGCACGGACAGGCTCGGGAACAGGCTCGTCACCTGGAACGAACGCGCGATGCCGCGCTGCACGCGCTGGAAGTCTGCCTCGCGCGTCACGTCGTGGCCATCGAAGACGATGGTGCCGCTGGTGATCATGCGCGTGCCCGTGAGCATGTGGAACAGCGTGGTCTTGCCCGCGCCGTTGGGGCCAATGACGGAGTGGACCGTGCCGGGCATCACACGCAAATCGACGCCGCCCAGTGCGGTGAACTTGCCGTACTGCTTGACGATGCCCGTGGCTTGGAGGATGGGCGTGGTGGTCATGCGCGCTCCTCCTGCACCGCCGGTGCGTTACGCGGTGCACGCACGCGTTGCCACAGCTTCTGGCCGAGCGCGAACAGCCCGCGCTGCATGAACAGGCTCACCGCGATCAGCAGGAAGCCGAGCAGCATCAGCCAGCGCGGCCACAGGCTGGAAAGCCAGTCCGACAGCAGCACATAGAACGCCGCCCCCAGCACCGAGGCAAACACGTTGCCCGTGCCGCCGATGACGGTCATCACCAAGATCATCTCGCTGACGTGGTAGTCGATATTGGCCAGCGGCGCGATGCCCGTGAGCATGGCGTGCAGCGCGCCGGCCAACCCAGTAACGGCACCGGAAATGACAAACGCCAGCAGCTTGAATGCGCGCACGTTGTAGCCGACGGCGAGCGCACGTTCTTCGTTGTCGCGGATCGCCAGCAGCGTGCGGCCGAATACCGATTCCGTCACGCGCTGCACGAGGAAAAACACGACAAGGAACAGCACCGCGACGAACGCGTAGAACGCCCACGGCGACGCCGCAAACGCCGGGCGCGGGATGTCGAGCAGGCCGTTATCGCCACCCGTGAGCGATGGCGTGGTGTAGGCCAGGAAATAGAACATCTGCGAGAAGGCCAGCGTGAGCATGACGAAGTACGTGCCGCGCTGGCGGATGGCGAACCACCCAACCACCGCCGCCACGATTGCTCCGACAACCACGGCCAGAACAAGCGCCACCGGCATCGGCAGCGCCAGTTGCGTGAGACCGATGCCCGCGGCATAGCTGCCGAGCCCGAAGAAGATGCCCTGCCCGAACGACAGCAACCCCGTGTAGCCGAGCAGCAGGTTGCAGGCCATCACGGCCATCGCATAGACGAGCACTTCGGTGGCCAACGTGCCGGACGTCAGCACCAGCGGCAGCAACAGCGTCACGCCCAGCGCCAGCCACCAGAAGCGGTGACGCGACAATCCCTGGAATGCGGCTTGCATCATCCCCTCCCCAGCAGGCCGTGCGGGCGCAGCAGCAGCACGGCTGCCATCGCCACGTAGATCATCAGCCGCGCGCCCTCGGGCCACAGCGTGCTCATCAGGCTCTGCACGATGCCGACCAGCAGGCCGCCGACCAGCGCTCCCGCAAAACTGCCCATGCCGCCCACCACCACAACCACGAAGGCGACGCCGAGTGCCTCCACCCCCATGAAGGGCTCCGCGCCGCGAATGGGCGCAGCCAGCACACCGGCCACCGCCGCCGTGGCCGCACCCAGCGCAAACATCAGGCTGAACAGGCGAAACACGTTGATGCCGAGCAGCGACACCATCTCGGTCGATTCACTGCCCGCGCGCACCGCGCTGCCCAGGCGCGTGCCCTCCAGCAGCCACCACAGCCCGAGCGCCAGCACGGCGGTAAAACCGATCACGAAGAGGCGATATTTCGGATAGACGAAATCGCCCCACATCACCACGCCCTGCAGCGCGTCGGGCGTCGGCACATCCACGCCCAACGGCCCCCACGCGACGATGATGAGTTCCTGCACCACCAGCGCCAGCCCCACGGTGACGACGATGTGGAACTCGTGCGCCTGCGCATACACGTGGCGCAGCAGCACCTTCTCCGTCACCCAGGCAAGCGCGCCGATGACGATGGGCGCGAGCACAAGCGCCAACCAGAAATTCATGCCTAGTTGCAGGGCCTGAAAGCAGAGATACGCACCGAGCGCATAGAACGCGCCGTGGGCAAAATTGACGAAGCGCAACAGCCCGAAGATGATCGACAGCCCCACCGCCAGCAGGAAGTAGAGCATGCCGATCCCCACGCCGTTAACGACCTGGAGCAGGTAGACGTTCATTGGAATCGCAGGTGGAGAGACGAGCACCCGCACCCTACGTTGAGTGCGGGCGTATGACGCATCAGGTCAGCTTGCACTGCGTCTGTTCGACCGGCAGGAAGGCTTTGCCCACCGACACCACTTCGGCAAAGTCGTCCTTGTCCTTCATGCGGCTCTTGGGCTTGCCCTTGAGCAGGTAGTAGTTCTTGAGCACCTGGTGGTCGGCTGCACGAATTTCTTCGGGGCCCGTCAGGCCGTCGTACTTCATGCCCTGCAGCGCGGCAATCACGGCCTTCGGATCGGCGCTGCCGGCCTTGATCATCGCGTCGAGCAGGATCTTGGTGCAGGTGTAGGAGCCCGCGAGGCTGTAGTTCGGGTTGGACTTGAACGCAGCCTGCGTGCGTTTCACCAGATCGTGGTTGGCGGGCGTATCCACGTCGTGCCAGTACTGCGCGCCAAAGTACACGCCATCGCACAGGTCGGCGCCGAGCGATTCGAACTGCTCCAGGCCAGACGCCCACGCCACCAGGATCGTCGTGTTCTTCTTCATGCCAAAGCTCACCGCCTGGCGCAGCGTGTCGGACGATTGCGAGCCGAAGTTCAGGATCAGCAGCACGTCGGGCTTGGCGGCCATCGCGTTGGTCAGGTAACCGCTGAATTCCTTCTCGGTGAGCGCGTGGTAGCTGTTGCCCACATGCTCGATGCCCTTTTCCTTGAAGATGTTCTTGGCCGCCGAGAGCAACCCGTCGCCAAACACGTATTGCGGCGTGATGGTGTACCAGCGCTTGGCCTTGGGCATCGATTCGATCAGCGGGCGCACGGTGCGCTCGATGGCGCCGTAGGTCGGCACCGACCAGCGGAAGGTCGCGCGGTTGCAGTCCTTACCGGTAATTTCATCGGCCCCTGCGGTGGTGATGAACACGCCGCCAAACTTCTCCGCCTCCTTGCCCATCGCCAGCGATTCGGACGACAGGATGCCGCCCGCGAAGTAGCGCGCATTCTTCTGCTGCGCGAGTTCCTGCACCTTGCGCACGGCCGTGGCCGGCTTGCCTTCGGTGTCGAGCACGCTATACGCCAGCGGCCGGCCGAGCACCTTGCCGTATTGCTCCACGGCCAGCTTCATGCCGAGGTCGGCAAACTTGCCGTTGGCGGCAAACGGACCGGACATCGGCACCGGGCAGCCCAGTTCGATGGCATCGGCCGCCCACGCAGAACGGGCCTGCAGCAGCGAGGCGGGCACGGCGGACAGCGCCGCCAGTTTGAGCAAGTCTCGACGATTCAAAGCGCACTCCTTGGGTTCGTGTGGATGACAGAACAGCGCTCGGAGCCACCACCGACGGCAGCTTCCTCCTAGCCTTGACCGGCGAGGTTTTCGCCGACCATCACGTCGAGCAAGAACCAGACCAGTTTCTTATATTTGTTATGATAAATAGGCGAAATCATCATAGAAGCCGCGTCCACGCCGCGTCAACGACGACGAGGTCGGTGTTTACGCCAAGGTGTGTGCGATGGAGGTGCCGGGCGACGATGCGGAAACGCGGTGCGTGCGCACGATCGAAGGGCATGCATGCACCACTTCGGGCAGCCCGTGCAGCACAACCCGGCAGTTAGAATGCGCGCAACTAGGAACGGACATTCATGGCCACACTCGGAGCAGGCAAGACGGCGTCAATCGGCATCCGCAAGCAGAAGCGCGCCGACCTCGTTGCAGAAGAACTGAAGCGGCTGATCACGCAGCGCAACCTCAAGCCCGGCGACAAGCTCCCGCAGGAGATCAAGCTGCAGGAAACCTTCGGGGTGAGCAAGGGCACGATTCGCGAGGCGCTCAAGTCTTTGGAGGTGCAGGGCCTGGTGAGTGTGAGCACGGGGCCCGCCGGCGGCGGCACCATCGTCGAGGTGCCGCTGGACCGCACGTTCCAGCTCATGCAGAACTATCTGTTTTTCAAAGACATCGGGATTGCAGACGTCTACACCGTGCGCCGGCTGCTTGAACCAGAGCTGGCCGCCGGGGCGGTGCCGCATCTGACGGACGGCGACTTCCGCGCACTTGAGCACACCATCGACCTGTGCGACCCGGCTTCTGCCAAGGCCGCCGCGCCGCTCGACCAGCGTCAGGAAGACCTCAGCTTTCACGACATCCTGGCCGCAGCCAATCCCAACCCGATGCTGCGGTTCTGCTGCGAGCTGATCAACGAAATGATTCGGCAGCTTGTGGTGTTCGGCAACGAAACGTCACCGAAGGACCACGCCAAGTTCGGCGCGTCCAACGTCAAGTTCCACCGGCAGATTCTGGATGCGGCACGCGCGCGCGACGCCGAGACCGTGCGCGAACTCATGAGCACGCACATGGAAGACTGCACGCATCACGTCACGCGAATGAAGGGCCGGGTGCACGGCCGCCTCGTGCTCGATTCCGAGATGCCGCGCCGCCATCGTCCCGTGCTCGACGAACACGACGACAGCGGCCACGAAGACTGATCGCTCAGTAGGTTTTGTACGGCAGGAACTTGCCGCTCATGACGATGCGCACGCGATCGCCCTTCGGGTCGGGCTCGCGGGTGAGGTCCATGTTGAAATCGATCGCGCTCATGATGCCGTCGCCAAACTCTTCGTGGATCAGCGCCTTGAACGTTGTGCCGTACACGCTGACGAGTTCGTAGAAGCGGTAGATCAGCGGATCGGTCGGCACTGCCGTGGGCAGCGACCCCTTGTACGGTGGCACCTGCAGCAGCGCGATGGCCTCTTCAGGCAGATCCAGCGCCGCGCCAACGGCCTTTGCCTGCGCTTCGGTCAGCGTCATCTGGCCGAGCAGCGCTGCGGTGCTCCATTCCTTGCTGTGGCCGATGAGCTCGGCCAACTGCGTCCACGTCAGTTTCTTTTTGATCTTCTGCAGGACGATCAGATCCGTTACGTCTTCGCGTTGCATGGCGGCTCCCTGGGTTGGCTGAGAAAGTGCAGCCCGCGACATGAGCAAGGTCAATGCCAACCAGGGAACGCCGCGCCTGCTTTGCGGAGGTTGCGCAGATGACGGCCATGCCGCCATCGCGCTTTGAGGCGTGACGCGAAGCGCGTCAGAACCAGTGCATGATCCCGGTGTACACGCCTTGCTGGCCCGAACCCGGCGACGGCTTGCCGCCGCCCGCCTCAACCGAGAAAGACGCATTGCTGCCGTTCATCACGGTACCGATGGTGCCGTACAGCAGCGTGCGCTTCGAGAAGTAGTAGTTGGCGCCCACCGTCAGCAGCGTGCCATTTCCGCCGCCCTGGTTACGGTTCGCCCTGTATGCACCGCCGATCAAGGTCAACGCTGGTGTGACCTGATAGTTGGCCCCCAGCCAGTAGGTTTGCTGATGGGTCGCGCCGCTCGGGTTGTCCGCATCCGCAACAGTGGCGCCACCCGACTGGATACGGCTGTAGCCGCCGAACAGCTTGACGTCACCGATCTGATAGGTGCCACCTGCCGTGAACAGGCGGGAAGCCGTATAGAGGTTGGTGAACTCGCCGTTGGTGTCGCGAATTTCTTCGTAGAACGCCTTGAGCATCAGCGGGCCGCTCTGGTAGGCCAACGCACCGGCAAGCTGCCTGCCGGCATTGAAATGCCCTGCGGTTCCGTTCAGGCCCGCCTGGGCACGGAACGAGAAGCCGCCCCAGGTCGGCGAGTTATAGGTGATCGCCTTCTGGCGCGAGCCCCAGGTGCGATTGGCCTGCAGCGTCTCGGCGCCCATGTTCTGCAGACCCATCGGGTCAATCGACCATGTCTCGCCATCGGGGATGCCCATGGCGCGGCCCAGCAACAGCGTGCCATACGTCTTGCTCGACAGCCCGACGACCGCGAAACGATTGAACAGCGCGTCCGACGAACCGGAACCCGAGTTGAAGCCGTTCTCGAGGTTCATCACGGCAGACAGCCCGCCACCCAGATCCTCGGAACCCTTGAGGCCCCACATGCTGGTCCCCCATTGGTTGCCGCCGTACTGCAGGTTGCTGGCGGTGCCGTTTGCTGTCGCGATCTTGTTCGTGTAGTCGATGCCGCCGCCGACGCGGCCATACAGCGTGACACTGCTCTGCGCGGCAGCCAGGCCGCTGGTCGCTGCCAGCAGGGCTGCAGCGGCCGCGATGGCAATCCGCTGGGATGGGTTCTTGATACGCATAGCTTTCGTCTCCTCAATTTGGCGTTGTCTTTGTTCGTTCGAGCCGAGTCTCTTGGCGGGCCCGGACAGGAGAATGAGGAGAATTGACAGCGCTGTCAATGTAGGGAGTTGCCCTAGTTCTTTGCCAAGGCACGTCACTGCAAGGCGTTGGAGACAATCGCGTGTGGTGCCTCGGACCTAGGGCAAATCCCGAGATTGACAGCGCTGTCAATTTTGACCATTCTCCAGTCCCAACCGGCCCGTGAACCGGATGCCGGTGCCGGCCAAAACGCCCTTGCGCGTGATGGCGACGAATCTCCATGTGCGCGAGCCGTCCTGCGGCTGGCCACAGAGCCGTCGATGTACTTCCGTCCTAATCTGCAGTACATCTTGCATCCGGACGGCACCAGCCAGAACAAGAACGCGTTCGTGATCAGGCTGACAGCCGGCAAGCGTTCTGAACGACAACATCAATGAAGAAGGAGACATTCATGCTTTCCCGCGTACTGAACACCATTGCCGCTGCCGCGGTCCTCACTTTCGCAGCCACCTCGGCCCACGCCAGCAAGGAAGCCCCGGTGATCGGCTTCTCGATCGACGACCTGCGCGTGGAGCGCTGGACGCACGACCGGGACTACTTTGTCGAATCGGCCAAGAAGCTGGGCGCGACCGTGAACGTGCAGTCGGCCAACGCCAACGAAGCCAAGCAGATCGCCCAGATCGAAAACCTGATCGCCCAGAATGTCGACGTGCTCGTGATCGTGCCGTTCAACTCCAAGGTGCTGGGCAACGCCATCGCCAGCGCCAAGAAGAAGGGCATCAAGGTGGTGTCGTATGACCGCCTGATCCTGAATGCCGACATCGACGGCTACGTGACCTTCGACAACGTGAAGGTGGGCGAGCTGCAGGCGCAGGGCGTAGTCAAGCTGGCACCGAAGGGCAACTATTTCCTGCTGGGCGGCGCCGCCACCGACAACAACGCCCGCCTGCTGCGCGAAGGCCAGATGAAGGTCCTCAAGCCGTACGTCGACAAGGGCGACATCAAGATCGTCGGCGAGCAATGGACGCCGGAGTGGGACCCCTCCAAGGCGCAGAACATTGTTGAGAATGCGTTGACCGCAAACAACAACAACATCCAGGGCATCGTCGCCTCCAACGACGGCACGGCCGGCGGCGCCATCCAGGCGCTGGCACGCCAGAAGCTGGCAGGCAAGGTGCCGGTGTCGGGTCAAGATGCCGACCTGGCCGCCGTGCGCCGCGTGGCTGAAGGCACGCAAGCCATGACGGTGTACAAGCCGATCAAGGAAATTGCCGCCACCGCCGCCGAGATGGCCGTCGACTTCGTCAAGGGCACCACGCCCAAGTTCAACACCAAGCTGAACAACGGCAAGAAGGACGTCGATACCGTGCTGCTGACCCCGACGCTGCTGACCAAGGACAACCTGGATAGCACCGTCGTCAAGGACGGCTTCTACACGCATCAGCAGATCTTCGGCAAGTAAGCAGCCGGTGCAGCAGTCGGTCGTCGGTCATCGGCGGCCAGTGGTCAGTCGTAGTCAGTAGGAGAACGCCATGAGCAGTAACGGCACCCTGTTCGAGATGCGCAACATCGTGAAGTCGTTCTCCGGTGTGCGCGCGCTCGACGGCGTCAGCCTGGCAGTCAAGCCGGGCGAGTGCGTCGGATTGTGCGGGGAGAACGGCGCCGGGAAATCGACCCTCATGAAGGTGCTGTCGGGGGTCTACCCCTACGGCACCTTCGAAGGCGAGATCCTGTGGGAAGGTGAGCCGCTGCACGCGCATTCCGTGCGTGACAGCGAGCGCGCCGGCATCGTCATCATTCATCAGGAACTGATGCTGGTGCAGCAGCTCTCCGTCACGGAGAACATCTTCCTCGGCAACGAGATCACCAAGCCGGGGGGCCGCATGGACTACGACGCCATGCACGCCAAGGCGGAAGAGCTGCTCGCCCGCCTGCGCCTGACCGACGTGAACGTGGCCGCGCCCGTGATGAACTACGGTAGCGGCCACCAGCAGCTCTTTGAGATCGCCAAGGCGCTGGCCAAGAACGCGCGGCTGTTGATCCTGGACGAGCCGACGTCTTCGCTGTCCGCCAAGGAAATCGAGGTGCTGCTGTCCATCATCGACGACCTCAAGCGCAGCGGCGTGGCGTGCGTGTACATCTCGCACAAGCTCGATGAGGTCAAGCGCGTGTGCGACACCGTCACCGTCATCCGCGACGGCAAGCACATCGGCACGCGCCCCGCCGCCGAAATGACCATCGACAACATCATCACGATGATGGTCGGTCGCGAAATGACATCGCTCTTCCCCAAGGTGGAACACACCGTGGGCGAAGTCGTGATGGAAGCGCGCAACGTCACCTGCTGGGATGTCACCAACCCGAACCGCAAGCGCACCGACAACGTGAGTTTTGCCGTACGCCGCGGCGAGATTCTCGGCGTTGCCGGTCTGGTGGGCGCAGGGCGTACGGAGATGGTATCGGCGCTGTTCGGCGCCTACCCTGGCCGCTCCAGCGCCGAGATCATCATCGAAGGCAAGCCGGTCAAGGTCAGCACACCCGCGCAGGCGATTGCCAACGGCATCTGCCTGGTGCCCGAAGACCGCAAGCGCCACGGCATCGTCCCGCTGATGGCCGTGGGCGAGAACATCACGCTCGCCACGCTGGCTCAGTACGCACGCGGTTTGCGTGTCGACAAGGGCGCCGAACTCACCACCGTCGACCGCGAAATCAAACGCCTGCGCATCAAGACCGCAAGCCCCGCACTGGCGATTGCCAGCCTCTCCGGCGGTAACCAGCAGAAGGCCGTGGTCACGAAGATGGTGCTGGCGATGCCGAAGGTGCTCATCCTCGATGAGCCCACGCGCGGTGTCGACGTCGGCTCCAAATACGACATCTACAAAATGATTGCCGACCTGGCCGCCAGCGGCGTGGCGATCATCATGGTTTCTTCCGAGATGCCGGAAATCCTTGGCATGAGCGATCGTGTCCTGGTCATCGGCGAAGGCCAGTTGCGCGGCGACTTCGTCAATCAAGGCTTGACCCAGGAGCGCATCCTGGCTGCTGCAATCAACGCTGAACCCGGCCGCCAAGCGGCTTGAATTGCCATGTCCAATATCCTGCAATCCCAACTCGCCCGCCAAAACGGCGGCAATGGCGGCCCGCGCCTGGATGGCCGCGCCATCCAGCAACTGTTCGTGCGCTACAAGGTGCTGGCGCTGCTGCTGGCCGTCGCACTCATCTGGATCTTCTTCTACTTCCAGACCAACGGCACGTTCCTCAAGCCCAACAGCATCTCCAACCTGTTCCTGCAGATGTCGGTGACGGGCATGCTGGCCTGCGGCATGGTGTTCGTCATCATCGCAGGTGAGATCGATCTTTCAGTCGGCTCGCTGCTGGGCCTGCTGGGCGGGCTGGTCGCCATCCTGACCGTCAACCTCGGATGGAACACCTGGCTGGCTGTGGGCACGGTGCTCGTGGCGGGCGCGGCCATCGGCGTGGTCAACGGTTTCATCACGACCAAGCTGCGTGTGCCGTCGTTCATCGTTGGCCTGGGCGGGATGCTGGCCTTCCGTGGCTTGCTGCAATGGAGCACCGACAGCGTGACGATTGCCCCGGTGCCTGATGACCTCGGCAACCTCGCGCAGGGCTTCGTGCCGGCATGGCTGTCGTGGTCGCTGGCCGCCGTCATCGTCGTGGGCTCGGTTGTGCTGACCGTGCGCCGCCGTCGCGAGCGCGCTCGCCTATCGCTCTCGCTCACGCCGATCTGGGCGGACGGGCTGAAGCTGCTGGCCATCGCCGCCGCCTCGTTCGGCTTCGTTGCGGTGCTCAACGACGCCAGCGGCGTGCCGCTGCCCGTGCTGATCCTGCTGGTGCTGCTGGCCATCTTCTCGTACGTCGCAACACAGACCGTCTTCGGCCGTCACGTCTATGCAGTGGGCGGCAACATGGAAGCCACGCGCCTGTCCGGCGTGAACGTCGGCCGCGTCAAGCTGCTGGTGTTCGTGCTGATGGGCCTGATGTGCGCGTTCGCGGGCATCATCACCACGGCCCGTTCGGCCGCAGGTTCGCCCTCCGCCGGTGTGGGCGGCGAACTGGATGCCATCTCGGCCTGCTTCATCGGCGGCACGTCGATGCGCGGCGGCTCGGGTACGGTGTACGGCGCGCTGATTGGCGCGCTCGTCATGGCCAGCCTCGACAATGGCATGCAGCAGATGAACGTCGACGCCTCGTGGCAGATGATCGTCAAGGGTGTGGTGCTGGTGGTCGCAGTGCTGATCGACGTGCTGTCGGGCTCCAATCGCGGCTGACCTCGGCGGCTGACGTCGGCAGACGCCACACAACTCCTGGGCCCGTCTGGGCCCCCTCCTGATCTCGAACGACACGGCGGCGCGCGATGGTGTTGCAGCGCCAGCCGCCGGTCGCGCCTTTCTTTCCTTCATCCCGAACGGAATTCCACATCGTGGCTGACTACCAAACCCCTGCTCGCGTTCTTGTGACCGGCGTCGCTGGCAACCTAGGCCGCAAGGTCGTCGAGGCACTGGCCTCCGCCCCGTGGTGCACCTCCATCATCGGCGTCGACTGGGTTGCACAGAACATCGAGTTCTCTCCGCAAGCGGCCCAACGTTTCCAATGGGTCAAGGCCGACCTGACGCAAGCCGATGGTGCATGGACGGATCTGCTGAGCAACGTCGATGCGGTCATCCACCTGGCTGCCATCCACTCCACGCCAGACGCCACGTGGGAGCAGGCGCTGGCCTCCTACGGAATGACGCTCAATGTGCTGCAGGCCGCCGCCACGCACGGCGTGCGCCGCTTCGTGTTCGCCTCGTCCAACCACGCGATGGGCGCATACAAGGACCAACCCCTGGCTGGCACCATCGGCCCCGGTAAGCTCACCGCCGAGCTGCCGCCCGCCCCAGGCACGCGCTGGAATAACGGCACTGAAGACGTCTACTCACTCGCCTACGGAACGTCCAAGGCAATGGGCGAACGGCTCTGCAAGGCAGTGGGCGCCGTCTGCGCAGCCAACGGCGGCAAGCTGTCGATCGTGTCGCTGCGCATCGGCTGGGCGCTACCCGACGAGAACGACCCCAACGACATCAACTATTCCGGCACCGCCGGCACACCCGTGCCGACGGAGCTGCCCGATGAGGCCAGCCGCACCGCACTGCGCTGGTTCCGCAACATGTGGCTCTCGAATGGGGATTTGCGCCGGCTTTTCCTGTGCTCCATCACGGCCGACCCGGCGCGCTGGCCAGCACCGGCCATCGTCGTGAATGGCGTGTCGAATAACAGAGGAATGGATTGGGGCCTGGAGACCGGGCGCGAGTTGCTGGGGTATGACCCGCAGGATGACTTGTATGGGTTGATCGAACAACCAGCCTGATCGCCGCCTTGGCGCCGGCCAGACCGCTCAACGCGTCGCCGGCGCGCAAGTCGATTCCCGAATCACCAGCTCATACTGCAAGTTTTCGTGCACCGAATGCGGCTTCAGCCCCGGCAGATGCGGACGATGAATCGCAATGAGCTGTTCCACAGCCGCATGCGCCATCGCCTGGATCGGCTGGCGCACGGTGGTGAGCGCTGGCCAGAGCTGGCGTGAGAGCGGCGTGTCGTCGTAGCCGCAAATGGAGAGTTCTTCGGGCACCTTGATGCCGCGCGCCTGGGCCACCCGCAGCACGCCGGCGGCCATATCGTCGTTGCCCGCGAAGATGGCGGTGGGACGTGGCTCGCAGGACAGCAACCGCTCAGCGCAGGCCACGCCAGACTCGAACGAGTGCTCGCCCTGCTCGACCAATCGTTCGTCGACTTCGATGCCGGCCTGCGCCATCGCGTCGCGATAGCCGAATACGCGCTGATACGCCGCGCCATGGGCCGGGTCGCACACCACGAAGCCGATGCGGCGATGCCCGAGCCCGATCAGGTGCAGCGTCATGTCGCGCGCGGCAGCGCGGTCTTCGGTGTTGACGGACAGCCCTTTGTGTTCGCGGTCGGCGGGAGCCAGGCGCACGTAGTCGATGCCGGCTTCATCCAGTGCCGTAATGAGCGACGGCACGTCCGACACCGGCGGCGTCAGGATGATGCCGGCCAGGGCACGCTGGCGCGCACTCTGGATGATCTGCTGGGCGAGGTTCGGGTCGCGGTAGTTGCAAGGGGTCAGCAGCAGGCTGTAGTCGAGCGCCTGGCAGGCTTCGAGCGCGCCATGCTGAATGTTGACGATGTAGTTGTCGGAGGGGTTGTCGTAGACCAGCGCGATGATGTCGGCGCGCTTGCTGGCCAGTCGCCGGGCAGCCGGGTTGGGCCGGTAGTCGAGCGCCTGCATCGCCTCGACCACCTTCGCGCGCGTCTTCTCGCTGATGTTGGGCTCGTGATTCAGCACGCGCGAGACGGTCTTGATGGACACGCCCGCATGCGCGGCAACATCATCGACGGTGACAGCTCCTGCGTTGCGCTTCATGGTCTGACGATGGTCTGGCGAGAGTGGTTCTGGAACACGGAACGGGCGCCATCACGCGCCCGTCAATGTGTTCGATTTTACCGCCAACCCCCGCGCGGCGCGGCCGAAAAAAAACTAACGGGCGCTCAATCCCGAACGGCCGATCGGCAACCGGACGATGCCTTGCGCCAGGCTCACGCCCAGCAGAACGAGGCCGCCCCCGATCCAGTGATACCCGTGCACCGTCTCACCCAGCATCACGGCAGCCATACCGGCCGTGAAGACCGGCATCAGGTTCATCAACACCGCCGTACGCTCGCTGCCGATGCGCTTGAGCCCCTGCATCCACAGATACGACGCGGCGATCGACGAAGCAATGCCGGCATAGACCACCAGCCCGATGCCCTTGGCCGGCACGGCCAGGCTATGCGCCGTCATGGCCAGTGGCACGAGCATCACGACGGCCATCAGTACCTGCACGTACAGGTTGAGCCACTGCCCGAACGGCAGCGCCCAACGACGATAGAGGATGTTGTAGAGCGCATATGCAGTGGCGCCGGCAAGCACCAGCACGTCGCCGTGGTTGATGCCGCCGTCGAACAGGTTGGCCGGCTCTCCGCGCCCCAGCAGATACAGGACGCCCAGGAGCGACACCACCACGCCCGTCACGGCTTGGGCCCCGACCGGCTGGCGGAATACCACCACATTCAGCATCAGCCCGAGCATCGGGACCAGCGCCCCGATCACGCCCATGTTGGTCGCGCTCGTGCTGTGCGCCGCGTAATACGCCAGGCATTGGTACATCACCATGCCGAGCAGCGCGAGCACCGCAAAGCGCCGCCACTGCGCCAGCACAGCCCGACGTTGACGCCACAGCGGCCGCGCGCAGAACGGCGTGAGCACGATGGCCGCCAACAACCACCGGTAGAACGAAATGGCCGCCGGGTCCACTACCCCGGCCGCGGCCTTCGACACGATCGTGTTGGCGGCCCAAATCAGCACCGCCATCAAGGGATACAGCACAGGCACGACGGCCTCCTCGAACACTGGAAGACGGCAGTGTAGTAATGTCCGGTTCAAAACATATACTTCGAACCGGACAACATCACCCCTCGAAAGCGACAACCGTGGCTGACACTCTGTACACCGCCTACCGCGATGCCGATCGACGGGTGCCGCAAGGAGCCCCGTTCTACTTTCGCTACGACCATTTCGAGCCGGAAACCGATATCGAGCCGCACACGCACCCGTGGGGCCAGATCAACCGCATCAGCCTCGGGTTGATGGAGGTGGTGGTCGATGGCCGCCGGCTGACGGCACCCGCCGAATACGTGATCTGGGTGCCGGCCAACCAGCCCCACTCGGCATCGATCCGGCAGGCGACGGACTTCCTCTCTGTGTACATGGCCGAACCGCTTGCGCAGCGGCTGCCGCCCATGGCCTGCCTGATTCCGCAGACGCCGCTGGTGCGCGCGCTCTTCGAAGACTTCGCCACGCGCCGCGTCACCACCATGACCGACGAATGGGACCTGCGCCAGTTCGAGCTTCTGGTTGAAACGTTGGTGCGCGCCGGCCACGCCGACAGCTACCTGCCCGACAGCACCGATCGCCAGCTCGAGCCCATCCTGCACGCCATCCGCCTGGACCCGGCCGAGGCCACCACGCTGCAGCAATGGGCCGAACGCGTGCACAGCACCGAACGTACCCTTGCGCGCCGCTTCCAGACCGAACTGGGTATGAGCTTCGTGCAATGGCGCAACCGCGTGCGCCTGCTGCGGGCGCTGGTGTGGCTCAAGGAAGACCGCCCCGTGCAGGACATTGCGCTCGCGCTCGGCTATGGAACACCCTCGGCGTTTATTGCGATGTTCCGCAAGCAGGTGGGGTTTTCGCCCGAGCGCTATCGCCGGCAGATGTGCGGCGAGACCGAACGCTCCGGCGCATAGGCCATCGGCATCAAGGTGCGGAAGCGCGTGGAATCGTGCGCGCGCTGCGACGGTTCGAACCGCAAGCGAATGGGCCCGGTATCGGCACGGGTACGGAGGGTTTTAATGCGTTGGCCACGCAGTTGAAGGGGCTTTGCCCAGGCTGGGCACTGGCAACACTTCGCTGCAACAACTCAAAACAATTGTGAGAAACCGCGCCGCATCGCCGTTTGCGGGCCGCCATGTCCTTTAGAATTCGCTCTGTTGCAGATTTGGAAGTCCACACATGCGCACACCTCGGTTCGCATCTGCCCGGATGCTGGGCAGCGCGCTCACCCTGAGCACGTTGGCACTCAGCGGCTGCAGTTCACTGATGTCGGAAGGCACGACCACGGCGGCCGGTATCGGGGGTGCAGCCCTCGCCGCCAAGGTGACCGACAACGCCGCGGTGGCCACCGGCATCGGGCTGGGCGTACAGGCCGGCGCACGGGCCGCGTTGCAGCACAGTCAGCGCGTTGTCCACACCGAAACGCAAGACCACATCGCGCAGATTGCCGGGGCGCTGGCCGACAACACTGTCGGCAACTGGCAGGTCAAGCACCGCATTCCCTTGGAGCCCGACGAACACGGCCGCGTGGTGGTCACGCGTTCGATCAACGCGCCGCTCGTCAACTGCAAGGAAATCCTCTTCACCGTGGACGGAGTTGAAGACGGCGCCGCAAAGGTCGACTTCTTCGTCGCGTCGATCTGCCATGACGGCAAGCAATGGAAGTGGGCGACGGCAGAACCGGCCACGGCGCGATGGGGATCGCTGCAATGAGCCGCGCGCGCTGGTTTGCCGCAGCGTGTGCGGGCCTGATGACTGGCTGCTCGTCGGTCGGGCCGTTGACCGGCGCCGCGGCGGGCGTGGCCACCGGCACCGTCACGGGAAACCCGGCAGTGGCTTATGGCGTGGCGGTGTCGGTCAACGCCGCGACCGATGCGTCGATCAAATACGCAACGCGCAAATGGGCCGCCAGCGAGCAGGATGCGCTGGCCATGGCAGTCGGGCGGTTGAGTGACAGCACGCCTTCGCTCAACTGGTCGCTCGAACGCATGATGGGCCTGACCAAGGCGCACGGCCAGGTCGTGTTGGTGCGCACGTTCACGACACCGCTGGCCACCTGCCGCGAGGCCGTGCTGACCGTTCAGGAAGCCCAAGCGCCCAAGAATACGCCCGGTGCCGGTTACACGATCTATGCGTGCCAGAACGGCAGCACATGGCAATGGGCCAACGCCGAGCCCGCCGTGCCGCGCTGGGGCAACCTGCAGTAGCGCGCTTCGTCCATCGGCGCTGAGCAGCCACGCGCGCGGCACTCGCCTAGACGCTCCCCGGCGCCGAATTAAGCATCGGTCAGACGAGACATTAGAAAGTTTCACCTCAGATTGTTGCAGAACGGGCCGTTCTGGGGGATGCGCTTTCTGCGCGCCCTCTCTACGATGCGGGCGCGCTTTCGATGCGGGGGCAGCGCGTCAGCCATATGCGCTGTGGCATCGAAGCGGCTTTCCAAACTCCATCAATAAGAAGGACTTTCATGTTTCGCATTTTCGTATCCGGTATTGCCCTTTCTCTTGCCCTGTCTGGTTGCGCGGTCAGCGTCGGCAGTGGAACGGGCGTTGACAAGATTGCCGACGCCACGCAGGAATCGTTGCAAAAGCAATTCGTCCCAGGCGTCGCCAAACGTGAGGACGTAGCGCTCGAGCTGGGCGCGCCGAGCGACAAGGCGGCGGCCGGCGGTCTCGACATCTGGAACTATCGTTACGCGCGAAACGCGGCGATCGGCGTCGTGTTTGTCGGGATTCCGATTGGTTCGAAGAAGATCGCCTCGTTCTACTTCGACGATGCCGACGGCGTGCTCAAGAAGATCGAATACAAGGTCCTGCAGCAGTAACCCCTTTCTCGCCTGCCGTGCCCGCCACCTTGGTGCGGGCGCGGCATGGCCAACATCTCCTTTCCGCAGTACGTCAATTCCCCCAATGGCAACGCGCGAACAAGGCTGGCTTGTTAAATTTAATACGAATCATTATCATTTGTGTTCTCAAATAAATTGAACACTGCCATGCACGGTATTGCCCTCCTGCTCGGGCTGCTGGCGGCGGGCTGCCTGTATGCGGCCGTGCCCAACCAGGTGTTGCTCGCGCCCGCTTCGCGCCTGCGCAGGCGCGTCCTGTGTAGCGTTGCCGTTGCGTTGTCGGTCATCGCCGTGGTGCTGTGGAACGACGTGCTCGGCTGGGCGGGGGCTGTTATCGCGGTGGTGCTGGTGGTCACGGGTGCGTTGTCGCTGTGGCCCATGGTGGGTGCGTGGATGCAGCTACGGCGTGCAGGCGTTGAGGCGCGGTCATGAACGGCATGGGCACCAAGTGGCTGGCCGGTACCGTTCTGGGGCTGCCGCTGTCGGTCGCGCTGTGCACGCTGTCGATTCTGTGGCTGCCGGGCGGCTGGGAAAGCGGCGTCATCGGCGCGCTGCTCGCGTGCCTGCCGCTGTGGGCCGTAATCATCAGCGTGAGCGTGCTGTTTTCAACCAGCGCCCGCGCGTGGAGCGTGCTGGCGGCCGCCAACGCGGTTTCGTTCGGCGTGCTCTGGCTACCGCGCCTGATGGTGACCTGACCTCGCCATGAAATCGACGACCTTGCGTCTGTATCAGACGCTGCATACCTGGGTGGGCCTGATAGCGGGTTGGGCGCTATTCATCGCGTTCTTTGCGGGGGCGCTCACCGTGTTCCATGAAGAACTGCATGCGTGGCAGAACCCGCTGCGCGCCAGCCATGCGGCCGTCGCCACCACCCCTGCCGATATCGACCACTTCGTAAACGCGCTGGTCCGCACGCATCCGGCCGCTGCGGCCAGCGCGTACGTCATCTTCCCGAACGAGGGCGAGCCGGATTTCTCCGCGTATTGGCAGACCAGCAAAGGCGATTGGCAGATGACGACCGGCAGTGGGCTGGCGGCTGGCAAGACCTCGCCGAAAGACCTGTCGATCGAGCCATCGAGGGGCGAGCTGGCCAATTTCCTGAACCGGCTGCACTACTCGCTGGGTCTGGACGCGCCGGGCATGTACTTCATGGGCGTGATCTCGGTGCTCTACGGTGTGGCGCTCATCTCAGGCGTGCTGCTGCACCTGCCGCGCCTGAAGAAGGATTTGCTGGCCGTGCGCCCAGGGCGCAATCTCAAGCGCTTCTGGATGGACATGCACAACGTGCTCGGACTGTTCAGCCTGCCCTTCCACCTCATCTTCGCGATCACAGCGCCGGTGCTGTGTCTGAGCATCGTGCTGATGACCGTGTTCAACACGGTGGCGCTCAACGGCAAGCTGTTCGACGCGGTGCCGCGTGTAACCACGGCGGCGGGCACGGTGGTTACGGCCAACCGCGCAGCGCCGATGCTGCCAGCCGAGCAACTGCTGGCCCGTGCACGCGAGTTGACCGACCCGAACTTCACCATCAAGTCGATTCACTACCAGCACATTGGCGATGCGAATGCCGTGGCGGAGCTACGCGGCAGCAGCACACGAGCGGTCGGCGACTACGGCTCGGTGGCGATTCACGCAGCGGCCAACCAACCCAACAGCGGCAAGCTCGTCGGCAACCAGACGCCCGATGCGCGCGACACCAACCACGCCATTTACAGCCTCGTCTACGGCCTGCACTTCGGCACTTACGGCGACATCGCGCTGCGTCTCGCGTATCTCGTGATGGGACTGGCGGGGGCCTTTGTCTTCTACTCGGGCAACCTGCTGTGGATCGAATCGCGCCGCAAGCAGCGCAAGGCAGAGCAACCGCGCCTGCATCAACTGCTGGCCCGCGCCACGGTGGGCGTGTGCATCGGATGCTGCGTCGGCGTAATGGCGACATTCCCGGCGGCGCTGCTGTGGCCGGAGCGTTCGGCGGGCGTGACGTACTACACCGTGTTCTTCGCGGCGATTGCCTGGGCGATGCTGCGGCCGCCAGCACGCGGCGCCGTGGAACTGCTGAGCGCTGCCGCCATTGCAGCAGTGCTAGCGCCCATCACCAATGCCGTCGTCACCGGCGACCACCTGCTGCGCACGATGGCGCGTGGCGATTGGATGGTGGCCGGTTTCGACCTGGGTGCACTGGCGCTTGCGTGCGGCTTTGTCGGCCTTGCGCGTGCGACGCTGCGCCGGGCGCGCCACGGTGCGCCTGATTCTGTCTGGGCCACACCGGTGCGTGAAGCGCGCGTCGGCAATGACCTGCATCCGAGCGTCGCCAGAGAGCCATAGCTCCACACGCTCCGCACCAAGAAACCACAACACCCGCACAGAACTCCGCGCATGCCGAACGTCGGCTCGCGCGTGACTGCGCACGCCTGTCCACAACATTGATCCAGGGGAGCTTGATCATGCGAGCCGTTGCTTTACCACCCGCTTCACGTCGTTCCATCAACCGCCTTCGCCCAACGCCGCTGGCGCGGCGGCTCGCGCTGGCATTCGTCGCCATGGGTGCAGGCGCATCGGCGTACGCGCAGCAGACCACCACGCAGGTCGACCTGCCCGCCACGCAAGTCACTGCCGGCAAACCTGCTGCCTATGGCGCAAAGCAGGCCAGCACCGGCGCACTGGGCGACAAGGCTGTGCTCGACACGCCGTTCACCATCAACGTTGCCACGCAAGAGCTGATCCAGAACCGTCAGGCGCAGACCATCGGCGAGGTGTTCAAAGGCGATCCGGCGGTCACCGCCAACAACGACGGGTACATTGGCGAGGCGTCGAACATCACCATCCGCGGCCTGCAGCTCGACTTACTGGAGGGCTACAAGGTCGACGGCCTGGCCGTGCCCAACTGGGGCAGCGATGTGCCGCTCGAACACTTCGAGCGCGTGGAACTGCTCAAGGGCCTGTCGGGCTTCATGTATGGCTTCGGCACGCCCGGCGGCATCGCCAACTTCGTGACCAAGCGCCCGACCAACACCTTTGGCGGCAGCGCCACGTTCGGCTTTACCAGCGGCGGCACGCTCAAGGAATCGGTCGATGTGGGCGGGCGCTTCGGCCCGACCAAGGCCCTGGGCGCGCGCCTGGGTGTGGTGCATGAAGAAGGCGACACCTTCGTCGACGGCGGCCATATCAAGCGCGACTCCGCATCATTGGCGCTCGATGCGCGCATCACGCCGGATCTGCAGTGGTCGTTCGACGGCCTGTACATGCAACGCAACGTGCAGGGTGCCTACTACGGCATCATCCCCGGCCAGGATTTTGGTGTGCCGGTCACGGAGTTCGTGCGCACGCCGCGCGCCATTGACGGCAGCCAGCGTGTGTCATCACCAGGCTCGTATTACGAGACCGAGATCAAATCCGTCGGCACCGAACTGAACTGGGCCGCCACGCCCGACTGGAACGTGCGCGCCGCCTATCGCTACACGCAGCAGAACCGCGGCAACGCCGACAGCGCGATCCAGCTGACAGACAACGCAGGCAACTTCAGCGAGCTGCAGTACAGCTCGTACCAGCGCTACCAGTACAGCCAGGCGCAGGTGATGGCCAACGGCAAGGTGCGCACAGGCCCGATCGAGCATGAACTCGTCTTCGGCACCTCGTGGCAGAGTCTCACGCAAGCCACGGGCGGCTTTGCTTCCACGCTGCTCGGCACGGGCAACTTGTACGACACGTCGGCGTTCGTGTCGTCCGGGGCGACACCAATGCGGGTGCCTGCGTCCGACGGTCTGGCTCGCACATCCAGGATCGATCAGACCGCCATCTTCGCCAGCGATACGGCCAAGTTCAACGAGCACTGGTCGGTGCTTGGCGGGTTGCGCTATACGCGTTTCAACCAGACGGGCTACAACGCCGACGGCAGCACCTCCGCCAAATACACCCGCGAGCCGATCACGCCCACGCTGGCGGTGATGTTCAAACCCGTCCAGCCGGTGACGCTTTACACAAGCTACGTGGAATCGCTTGAGGCCGGCGCCACCGCACCCATCACGGCACTCAACGCGGGCACGGTATTCGGGCCGCTCAAGAGCAAGCAGATTGAGGTGGGCGCCAAGGCCGAACTCCACGACTGGACATTCGGCGCGGCGCTGTTCCAGGTGCAGCGCGGGCTGGCGTATCTGCGGCCGGATAACGTCTATACGCAAGACGGCATGACGCGCTATCGCGGGCTGGAGTTGAGTGCACGCGGCAAGCTCGCGCGTAACTGGACGCTGCTGGGCGGGGTGCTGTTCATGAACTCAGAGAACACGGAGTCCGATGCGTCCGTGCTGGGCAAGCGCGCCTACGGGTCGCCGCGCTTCAAGGCGACGGCCTATGTGGAATATGCCGTGCCGCCGGTGCCGGGGCTCGTGCTGTCGGCAGGTGGGCAGTACGTCGGCAACTCGGCGCTTGAGGCGGACAACAGCAACATCGTGCCGGGGTATCACACGTTTGATGTGGGGGCGCGGTATTCGACCAAGGTGGGCGGCAAGCCGGTGACGCTGCGGTTCAACGTCGACAACCTGACGAATGAGAAGTACTGGTTGCCGAGCTGGGGGTTCATTCTGGTGCAGGGGGCGCCTCGGACGTTTAGGGCTAGTGCTACGGTTTATTTTTGATTTTTTTGTTTTGGTGTTGGTGGTGCATCTCTTGTTTCATCCCCTGCCGGGGCTGACTCACTTTCTTTGGTCTTGCCCAAAGAAAGTAAGGGCGGTTTCAAGCCCCAAGTGCAACAGCGGGGTCAATGACGATTCCCTGCTTGGCGCAGTTCTCAATAAAGGCTTCTGCTGGAGTGCGCCAGCCGAGGGTTTTACG
>NZ_JBRFVG010000015.1:0-117998 GCF_052950655.1 Ralstonia sp. VS2407 | reverse complement strand
ACTACATCGAGATGTTCTACAACCCAACACGGCGCCATTCGAGCGCCAACGGACTATCACCGGTAGAGTTCGAACAACGTCATTCCCAACGGCTCGGGGGTGTCTAGGAAAGTCGGGGCGATTCACATTCGGATGTTTGAGCTCGAAATTTTCGACCTCTGACAACCGGCTCCCACCCTCGGACAGTGGCGCTTCAGCCTGAACGAGTCGACGTCGAGTCTTTGATGGCGAAGCTCGGCTCTCGGAGGTTCAATGGGTCGGATGTTTTTGGGCCGAGTCCGGACCCCTGAGGGCCGTGCACCACTGTTTAACGGTGACGTACCGGTGTCGGACTATCGCAATCGAATGTTTGAGATCGGCACACGCACCCAACACAGCGGCGCTGGGCAAGCCGCAGTCAACCGGCGGGGCGCGTAGCGCTGGATCTGCTTGGCCGATGGCCGATCGCCGCATGCATCGGACGGACATACGCCCAGCGTGATCGGGTTCCGGAGCATTTCGGGCCAATCCGATCATGACGATCTCACCGGTCAGCAGATCGTGATCTGCGGCGGCGCCTCGTTGTGAGTCAATCCCGTTAGATCACGGGGCCAGATCGGCCGGCGTATCGACATCGCGCAAGATGCCGGCGTCATCGGTCTCGATGCGGATGAGCTTGTGGGGATCGATCAGTCGCCGCGCGCCCTCGTCGCCGTCGAGCGATGTCAGCCCTGCGAAGAAGTCGGCGCCGAAGCCGATGGGGTGGCCCCGCTGCCCCGCGTGAAAGGGCGCAACGCAAGAGTGCGAGTCGAGTGCGTTGGCAACTTGAGTGATGGTCTCGGGTGCAATCCACGGCATGTCGGCCAGCGCGATGACCCACCCGCCGGCTTGCGGGCGCGCCGCCACACCGGCAGCCAGGCTGGCGCCCATGCCACGTGCGGCATCGGCACACCGCAGGACTTCACAGCCTGCTTCGCCCAAGAGCGCTACCAATTGCTCGACCTGCGCGCCATGCGTGGCAGCGGCGGGCACCACTGCCACCACGTCGCTCAATGCCTGCTTCAGATGGCGCGCGGCCTGTACCGCCACGGGGGTGCCATCGGGCAGCAGGGCAAGCAGCTTGTTGGCCACGCCCGCCGCATCGAACCGGCTGCCGCGGCCTGCGGCCAGCAACACACCAACAACAGGCCGCTGCGGCATCAGACCACCTCGGTCTTGAGCATGACTTCCACGTTGTTACGCGTGGCGTTCGAATACGGGCAGACCTGATGTGCCTGGGCCACCAGCTTCTCGGCATCGGCTTGCGCCAGCCCGCTGATCCGTGCGGTCAGCCCCACCTTCAAGCCGAAACCGCCTTCATCGCGCGTACCGATCCCCACATCGCAGTGGATCTCGATATTGCTCGGATTCAGCTTGAGCATGCTCTTGGCGACAAAGTCGCACGCCGAGCCAAAGCAAGCGGCATAGCCGGCGGCAAAGAGGTCTTCGGGCGTGGTGGTGTTGGGCTTGCCGGGGCCGCCCATGGCCTTGGGCACCGACAGGTCGTGCGAGACCTGGCCGTCTTCGGTTTGCGTGTGGCCGTTGCGGCCGCCTGTGGCCTTGGCGTGGGCGGTGTACAGAATATTCAATGCCATGACATGCTCCTCCGGGGGTGAACAACGCAACCGCGGACGCAAGAATCGGTCCGCAATACTGGGGGATACGAGGCTGCAAGAACAAGAAAGCCGGCACACATCACTGCATGCCGGCTTCTATCTCATCACGCGATGATGACAATCACACCGTATCGAACGGCAGCTTGCGCTGACGCTTGCCGGTCAGGGTGAACAGCGCGTTGGCCACCGCCGGTGCAATCGGCGGCGTGCCAGGCTCGCCCAGTCCGGTCGGGTTGTCTTCCGACGGCACGAAGAACACGTTCACCGGCGGCGCGTCCGGCATGCGCACGGGCGGGAAGTCGGTGAAGTTGCTGTTCTTGGTGGCACCGTTTTCGATGTCGATGGCAAAGCCGGGCTGGATCATCGCCAGGCCGAACACGCAAGCGCCCTGGATCTGCGCTTCCGCACCCATCGGGTTGACCACGCGGTTGGCATGCACGCCTGCGGTGACACGATGCACGCGCGGCTTGCCCTGGTCGACCGACACCTCCACCACATACGCCACCACCGACTCGAACGACGCATGCACCGCTACGCCCCAGGCCTGGCCCTTGGGCAGCTTGCGCTTGCCGTAGCCGGACTTGTCGACGGCGAGTTGCAGTGCGGCGCGATGGCGCTCATGTTCCTTGCCGGTAAAGCGCGCGAGACGGAAAGCGACCGGGTCCTGCTTGGCTGCATGCGCCACCTCGTCGACCATCGTTTCCATCACGTACGCCGTATGCGTGTGGCCCACGGAACGCCACCACAGCACCGGCACGTTTACGTCCGGATGGTGCACCGTCAGCTGCATCGGGAAGCCGTAGTCGTTTTCGACCACGCCCTCGACCATGGTCTCGTCCACACCGTTCTTGACCATGAAGCCTTCGAACGGCGTGCCCTTGAGGATCGACTGACCGACGATCACGTGGTCCCAGCCGACGACCTTGCCGCTGTTGTCCACGCCCACGCTGACACGGTGCAGATGCATCGGGCGGTAGTAGCCGCCGCGGATGTCGTCTTCGCGGCTCCAGATCACCTTGACGGGGCCGTTGTGCCCGGCCGCCGCATAGGCCTTCGCCACGTTGGCGGCTTCCACCACGTAGTCCGACGTTGTGATCGCGCGCCGGCCAAAGCCGCCACCCGCCATCATCGTGTTCAGCTCGATCTTCTCGGGCGATACGCCGAGTACCTTGGCGATGGCTCCCTGGTCGATGGTCTGGAATTGCGAGCCGACCCACACCTTCGCGCCCGTGGTCTTGCCACCGTCTTTCTGCAGATCGATCGTGCAGTTCAGCGGCTCCATTGGCGCGTGCGCGAGGTACGGAAATTCGTAGTCGGCCTGGATGCGCGTTGCGGCGGATTGGATGGCGCTCATGTCGGCGGCCTTGGCCACCGTGCCGGGCTGGCCGGCGAGCTTCTTGTACTCCGCCATCAACGCCGGCGTGGACACCGTCGAGCCGGCGTCTTCCCACGTGACCTGCAGCGCATCGCGGCCCTGCTTGGCCGGCCAGTATCCGTCGGCAATGACGGCCACGCCCGTGCCGCCACGGTCGGTCGGAATCTGCAGCACATCGACCACGCCCTTCACCGCCTTGGCCGCCGCCGCGTCGTACTTGGCCACCTTGCCGCCAAAGCGCGGCGGGCGCGCCAGCACGGCGACCTTCATGTTGGGCAGGCGCGTGTCGAGGCCAAACTTGAGCGAGCTGTCGAGCTTTGCGCGCGCATCCAGGCGCGGCGTCGGCTTGCCGACAATGCGGAACTGCGACGGGTTCTTCAGCGTGACCTGGGCCGGCACCGGCAGCGCCATCGCGGCCTGTGCAAGCTCGCCGTACGTAGCGCGGTGGCTGCCCGACGTAACCACGCCGTTGGCCGTGCGGCATGTGGACGGATCGACCTTCCAGCGCTCGGCCGCCGCCGAGATCAACATGGCACGCGCGCGACCGCCCAGTTCGCGGTATTGCTGGAACGAGTGGTTCAGCGCCGTCGAGCCGCCCGTCATCTGGATACCGAAGCCCGGGTCCTTGTACGGATCGCCCGCGGGCGCGAGCATGCCACGCACGTTGCGCCAATCCACGTCGAGTTCTTCGGCCAGCGCCATCGGCAATGCCGTGTGCACGCCCTGACCGAACTCGAGCCGGTTGACCGCCACGGTGACAGTGTTGTCCGGCGCAATGATGATGAACGCCTGCGGCGGCGAGGGCGGCTTGGCCTTGGCGTCCTGCGCTCCGGCCAGCATCGGCGCCACACCCAGCGCCAGACCGCCGCCCGCCAGCGTCGTGAGTTTCAGAAAGCTGCGGCGATCAAACGTGGCCGACCCGGCATCCGCAGACGCCGGTTGATGTTGCGCGCCGCCACCGGCCAGCGCTTCAAGATTTCGAATACGCATCGTGAATTCTCCGGTGGGGTTCAGGCCAGCGATTTCGCTGCGTCGTGAATGGCCGCGCGAATGCGTTGGTACGTTGCGCAACGGCACAGGTTGCCGGCCATCGCGCTGTCGATATCGGCGTCGGTCGGCTTCTTCTTGGTGCGCAGCAAACCCACCGCGCTCATCATCTGGCCGCTCTGGCAGTAGCCGCATTGCGCCACGTCGTGCTTGACCCAGGCGTCGAGCACGGCCTTGCCGACCTTGTCATCGGCGATATGTTCAGACGTGGTGATCTGCTGGCCGGCCACCGCAGAGATCGGCAGCACGCAGCTGCGCGTGGGCTGGCCGTTCAGGTGCACCGTGCAGGCGCCGCACGATGCAACACCGCAACCGAATTTCGTGCCAGTCAGACCGAGGTTGTCGCGCAGCGCCCAGAGCAGCGGCGTCGACGGATCAGCATCAACTTCCACTGGTTTGCCGTTGATGTTCAACGTGACCATTGGGGGATTCTCCTTGTGGGGCGTGAGGGGGTCTTGCCGTTATAAAGCCCTTGACATAGCGGGCTGGCGGCATGGACGGGGTGTATTAAAGCAGGTTCGGATGGGTTCTGCTGGCGCCCACGTCACATGGCTTCTGGCGGGTAGCACACGTTTTCGTCGGCTTTGGATCTGGTGTTTCATCTGCCCCAAAAAACCGACCTCTATCCGCCAAAGCAACTTGACAGCCCCCGGCCTTCCCCATCACTATCGCCAAATGCATTCTCAGCAGACCACCCTCCAAACCGCTCCTGCCCGCACCCTCCTGTGCGTGCGCGGTCTGCTATCCGCTTCTCTACTACGCGTGTAAGCGCGTAGACCTCTCTTCCCCCCTCGTTCCGGTGTTTGACCGGTCCGTGCCCTAAGCGGCGACGGGCCTTGTGTGTGGCGCAGTCCGTGCGCCGAATCGTTGGAGCCTCTCATGCCCGCCTCGATCCCGCTTTCGCTACGACTACCGACCGGTTGCCAGACCACGCGCCCGTGGCTGTCTGGCCGCCACATCCCGAACCCGATTCCGGCCACCCCGGACGCCGCCCGCGCGGCCGTCCCCGTTGTACGAAACCGATCTCGATCTCACAGGACGCACTCACCATGTTGAAGAACCCTGCCACCAAGTACCGCCCCTTCCCCGCCATCGCCCTCGCCGATCGTACTTGGCCCAACAAGACGATCACCCGTGCCCCGATCTGGATGAGCACGGACCTGCGCGATGGCAATCAGGCCTTGTTCGAGCCCATGAACGCCGAGCGCAAGATGCGCATGTTCAAGATGCTCGTGCAGATCGGTTTCAAGGAAATCGAAGCCGCTTTCCCCGCCGCCTCTCAAACCGATTTTGATTTTGTGCGCGAGCTGATCGAGGGTGGACACATCCCCGACGGCGTGGCCATCGAAGTGCTCACGCAGGCACGCGAAGACCTGATCCGCCGCACGATGGAATCGCTGCGCGGTGCCAAACGCGCCATCATCCACGTCTACAACGCAACCGCGCCGGTGTTCCGCCGCACGGTGTTCAACACCGACCGCGAGGGCGTCAAGCGCATTGCCGTGCAAAGCGCCAAGCTGATCCGCGAGATTGCTCAGACGATGCCCGAGACGCAGTGGACGTACCAATACAGCCCCGAAGTCTTCAGCGGCACCGAACTGGATTTCGCGCTGGAGGTGTGCAACGCGGTGACCGAGGTCTGGGAGCCGACGCCCGAGCACAAGATCATCTTCAACCTGCCGGCCACGGTGGAGATGGCCACGCCAAACATCTACGCAGACCAGATCGAATGGATGCATCGCAACCTGGCGCGCCGCGATTCGATCATCCTCTCCGTGCATCCGCACAATGACCGCGGCACTGCCGTGGCAGCGGCTGAACTGGCCGTGATGGCCGGCGCCGATCGCGTGGAAGGTTGCCTGTTCGGCAACGGAGAGCGCACCGGCAACGTGGACATCGTCACGCTGGCGTTGAACCTGTATTCGCAGGGCGTGGATCCGGAGTTGGATTTCTCGCACATCAATGACGTGGCACGGACCTGCGAAGACTGCACGCAGCTGCCGGTGCATCCGCGTCACCCGTACGTGGGCGACCTGGTGTTCACGGCGTTCTCGGGCTCGCACCAGGACGCCATCAAGAAGGGCTTTGCGGTGCAGAAGCCCGATGCGCTGTGGGAAATGCCCTACCTGCCGATCGACCCGGCCGACGTGGGCCGCACGTATGACTCGATCATTCGCGTGAACAGCCAGTCGGGCAAGGGCGGCATCGCCTATCTGCTGGAATCCGGCTACGGCGTGGCCATGCCGCGCCGCCTGCAGGTGGAATTCAGCAGCACCGTGCAGCAGTTGACCGATGAGAGCGGCCGCGAAGCCACGGGTGCCGACATCTGGGCACTGTTCCAGCAGACCTATCTGCGTGGCGACGGCGCGATCGGCTACGTATCGCACCGTCTGACCGAGCGCGATGACGGCAGCCAGCACATCCGCCTGGTGGTCAACATCGCTGACCGCGAGCACATCTGCGAAGGTACCGGCAACGGGCCGCTGGATGCGCTGGTGCATGCGCTGTCGCACGTGCTGGCGTCCCCCGTGTCGATCCATCATTACGAAGAACGTGCGCTGGGCCAGGGCGCCAATGCCGATGCCATCGCATTTGCAGAAATGGCTGCACCGGACGTGGCGGGCAGCGTATTCGGTGTGGGCGTGGATGCCAACCTGACAACGGCATCGATTCGCGCCGTGGTGGGCGGGGTCAATCGCCTGATCGCACGCGCCGGTAGCGGCATGCTGCGCAGCGGCAAAAGCGAGGTGCAAGCGGTGTAACGCACAAGTCGGGCTCACACAGTGGAGCGCGAGTTGCTAAATTGGAAAGATGAGTCTCGGGCCGCGCCCGGGCTCATCCCTTTCCAAGCGCGCCCGCGTGCACATCCACTGCCACAGGAGAACCGACATGACCACTCGTCCGACCGCGAAAGAGAATGCCAAGCGTTTTGCCAGTGTGATCCAGGCGCTGCAGGCATGCGAGGCCGCTTGCACTCATTGCGCGACGGAATGCGGCAAGAATGGCCACGCCGAAACCATGGCCCGCTGCATCAGCGTGTGCACGGATTGCGCGGAATACTGTGCCCTCACGCGCAAATTCCTGGAGCGCAACAGCGAATTCGCAGACCTGCTTCTCGAAGACTGCGCCGAGATCTGCTCCCAATGCGCGGAAGAATGCGATCATCACGGCCAAGGCCATTGCAGCGCCTGCGCAACGGCCTGCCGCGCCTGCATGGACGCCTGCCTGAAAGTCGCTGGCGTCGAAGCGGTCACCGCGGAGCCGACTGTTTTCTGATTCTTTTTTCAACGCGTATGAAAATTGGCGAACTCGCCCAGCGTACGGGCATCAGCATCGAGACCATCCGCTTCTATGAAGCGCAGGGCCTGCTGCCTCCGGCTGCGCGCGCCGCCAACAACTACCGCGTCTACACACCCGAGCATGTCGAGCAGTTGGCCTTCATTGCGAAGTGCCGGTCGCTCGACATGGCGCATACGGAAATCCGCCGCCTGCTCGAACTGCAGACCAACCCGCAGGCGTCGTGCGAAGAGATCAACAACCTGCTGGACGAACACCTGCGTCACGTTGAAGCGCGCATTGCCGAGCTGACCGACCTCAAAGGCCAGATCGAGGCGATCGGGCAGCGCTGCACGACGGCCGCTTCGGTGGCTGAGTGCGGCGTGCTGCAATCGCTGCACGAAGAGCCCGTCGCCGCCAATCATCACGGCCACAGCCATGAACATGGCGAGGGCGAACACGCGCATCGGCATATTCGCGGCGTGCATCGCTGAGCTGTCTTTCCCCTGCCTGGCACGTCACTTTGACGTGCGCCTTGACGTGCGATACTCGCCGCATTTCACGACACGTGGGTGAGGCGGATGAAGACGAAACCGGCTGCGGCAACACGATTCCAGCATCAACAACGCGTGGCATGCGCAGCGCTTGGCGCCATCGCGTCTGCCGCGGCTGTCACGGCGCAGGCAGCGACGCCTTCGCGCATCACCGATGTCACGTTGTATCCGGATAGCGCCACCGTCGTGCGCACGGCCACGGTGGCCGCAGGCGCCCGCAGCGTAGAACTGACCTGCCTGCCAATGACGTTCGACGCAGACAGCCTCCGCGTGGAAGGCGACAGCAGCATCCGCGTGGGCGATGTGCGCGTGGAGAGCGTTCCCAGCGAAGGCAGTGGCTGTGCGAGAACGGCGCTGGACACGCAAATCCGCACGCTGGAAGACCAGCGCGCCGCACTTGGCGTGCAGATCCAGGCGAATGCGTTGTCGGCCAGCTACCTGAAGGCCGTGAGCGAGCGCACGGGCGGCGATGGCCGCGCACCGGCCACCGATTTTTCAACGCTGGGCCGCGCGACCGACGCGCTGGCACGTAACGCGCAAGACGTCTTTACCCGCCAGGAACAACTGAAGAAGCGCGACGCTGAATTGAAGGCGCAACTCGACGCGCTGCAACGCACGCATGGCTCGGCGTCGAGCACGCTGCGCACGGTGCGCATTGCCGTGGCGGCACCGCGCGGCGGTGAGTTGCGCGTCAGCTATCAGACGTCGCGTGCAGGCTGGCGGCCGGCCTATCAGGCGAGTGTCGATTCAGTGCGTTCGAATGTCGTTGTCGAACGGCAAGCCACGCTTGCGCAATCCACCGGCGAGGACTGGCGGGGCGTGCATCTGCGCCTATCGACCGGCCAGCCGCGCAACACGCCGCGCGGGCCGGAACCGTATGCGTGGCAATTGGACATCCAACCGCCACCGCAAACCCTGCCCTACCCGGCCGCACCCGCAGCCGCGATGGCGCCCGCGCCGAAGGCCAGAATCGGCCGAAACAACGAGCAACGCGAGGCCGATAGCGAACCGCTGTTCGAAGTGAACGCCGTCCAGACCGCCTTCGCCACCGAGTTCGACGTGCCGGGCGCTGCCGAGCTGCCCTCCGACGCTCAGAAGATCACGCTCACGCTGGCGAGCGAAACGCTGCCCGCCAAGCTGGCCGCGCGAAGCACGCCGCGCATGGACGCCACCGCCTACCTGATCGCCACGGTGGACCGCCCCCAAGGCATTTGGCCCGCCGGCAACATGCAGTTGCGCCGTGATGGCGCAGTGGTTGGCAGCACGCAGTGGAATCCGGCAGGAGAAGACCAGAAAGTCACGCTGCCCTTTGGGCGCGACGATCTCGTGAACGTGGTGGTGGAAGCGCCGAAGACCTTCCAGCGCAGTGTGGGCCTGCTCGACAACCGCAACGAGCGCCAATTGGCGGCGCTGTACACGGTACGTAACCGACACCGCGACGCGATCGACGTGCAGATCCTGGAAGCCACGCCGGTCAGCCAGTCCGACGATATCAAGGTGCGCTCGACCTTCTCGCCCGAACCCGCCAAGCGCAACTGGGAACGCCGCCCTGGCGTGATCGCGTGGGAGCAGACGATTCCGGCCGGCGAAAGCGCACGTTTCTCCGCCGACTACCAGATCACCTATCCGAAAGACGCGCGCATTACCGGCTTGCGCTGATCGCGTTGCCGCGCGCGCCGGCCAATCAGGCGTGCGTGCGCATCACCCGCAGGCCGTTGAACACCACCAGCAGGCTCGCGCCCACGTCGGCAAAGATCGCCATCCACAACGTGGCCTCGCCCATCACGGCCAACGCGAGAAACACTGCCTTGATGCCCAGCGCCAGCACGATGTTCTGACGCAGCACGGCCACCGTGCGACGGCTGATGCGGATGAAGCTGGCGAGCTTGCGCGGGTCGTCGTCCATGATGGCCACGTCGGCGGCTTCCAGCGCGGTGGCGGTACCGGCTGCGCCCATGGCGAAACCGATGTCGGCGCGCGCCAGCGCCGGGGCGTCGTTGATGCCGTCGCCGACCATGCCGACAAAGCCGTGCTGTGCGGCCAGCTCGCCCACCACGCGTTGCTTATCGGCGGGTAGCTGTTCTGCGTGCACGTTGTCGATGCCGACCGTCTTGGCGATGGCCTGCGCAGCGCGGCGATCGTCGCCGGTGAGCATGACGGGCGTCACGTCCAGTGCGCGCAAAGCAGCGATGGCTTCGGCGCTTTCGGGGCGCTCGCGATCTCGCACGCCAAAGAGCGCAACTGCGCCGTTCGCATCGCACAGCGTGACGGCAGACATGCCTTCGGCTTGCAGCGACTCGGCTGCGGCGCGCCAGTCGGACGTGTCGAAGCCACGCTCTGCAACAAGCGCCGCGTTGCCCAGATGCCAACGCACGCCATTGAGCGTGCCCGCCACACCACGGCCCGGCAGGACCGACAGGTCTTCCACCGAATTCGCATCGACCGCGCTGTGCGCCGCAGCGGCCTGCACGATGGCCACGGCAATCGGGTGCGTGGTGTTGGCATCGAGCGCCGCGGCCACTGCCAATGCTTGCAACTGCGTCGCGTCGGTTGCGGCGTTCAAATCCGCGACGGCGCGGCGTGCGCCGTCGGGCAGCATCACCGTATCCAGCACCGGGCGGCCGGCAGTGAGCGTACCGGTCTTGTCCAGCGCCAACGCGCGCAGGCGCCGGCCGCTTTCCAGATACACACCGCCCTTCACGACGATGCCGCGGCGCGCGGCGGCGGCCAGGCCGCTGACGACCGTGACGGGCGTGGAGATCACCAGCGCGCACGGGCAGGCGATCACCAGCAACACCAGCGCGCGATACGTCCACGCCAGCCAACCGTCGGCCGTGACCAGCGGGCCGATGACGGCCACCGCCAACGCCAGCAACATCATCGCGGGCGTATAGATGGAAGAGAATTTGTCGACAAAGCGCTGCGTGGGCGCGCGCTGCGATTGCGCTTGCTGGATAGCCCCGGCGATACGCGCCAGCGTGCTGTCCGCAGCCACCGCCGTGGCTTGCGCCTCGACAACGCCGTTGGTGACGATGGTGCCGGCGAGGATGGAGTCGCCAACGGTTTTTTCCACCGGCAGGCTTTCGCCCGTGACGGGCGATTCGTCCAGCGCGGCGCGGCCGCTCACGATGCGCGCGTCGACAGGCACGCGGCTGCCGGTGCGCACACGCAGGCGAGCGCCAACGGCAACGCTGTCGACCGCCACATCGCGCCAGCCGCCCGCCCCATCGGCTAACTCGGCGGTGTCCGGCGCGATGGCCGTCAGCGCGCGCACGGCATCGCGGGCACGCACCAGCGCGCGCGCTTCGATGGCTTCTGCCACGGCAAACAGGAAGATCACCATGGCCGCTTCGGCCCACTTGCCGATCAGCAGCGCGCCGATGACGGCCACCGCCATCAGGAAGTTGATGTTGAACGTGAGCGCGCGCACGGCAATCCAGCCCTTGCGCAGCGTCGGGCCGCCGGCCAGTGCAATAGAAGCAAGCGCCAGCGCCAGTACCGGCCATGCGTGATCACCGAGCGACCAGGCGATGGCCTCGGCGCCGAATGCGGTCACGCCACCGATGCCGAGCAGCCAGGTGCGGCGCGAGATGCGCGTCGGCTCAGCAGGTGTTGCAGCCAGGCGATCGCGCTGCTCAAGCACCTCGCCGTCCATGCCGATGGCGCGCAGCGCTTCCAGGAAGGGCGCGACATCGTCAACGGTGTGGTGGATGGTGAGATGACGCTCCAGCAAATTGAAATCCAGCGCGACAACGCCCTCCGCATTGCCCAGCTTGGCGCGGATCATGCGCTCTTCGGTTGGGCAATCCATCAGCTCGATGCGCACGACGGTGCGGCCGGTGGCGGCTGCGCGCGCTTCGGCATCGACGGGGGCAGCGGCTTCGGGCGCGTGGCCGTGGTCATGATCGTGGTGGTCGTGCTCATGATCATGCGCATGTTGAGCGGTGTCCCTTGCGACCGGTTGCCCATGACCGCAGCAACCGCCACAGCCGGAGGCTTCCGGCTTGGCGTGGTCGTGGACAGGCAGGGTGGAGGCGAGATCGGGTTTCATGCCTCCATTCAAAACCCTGAAGAAGCTTCAGGGTCAAGCCCCATGTTCCCGTGGCGTCAGATGAGGTCTTTCATCCACTTGGTGACGATGGCACGGGCTTCCGGCCAATCGCCCAGCCCCGATTCGGCATTGATATGGCCGCGCGCGCCGAGGTTGACGGGCTCGGCTCCCCACACTTCGGCCTGGCCATCGCTCCAGGCTGCGTCACTGAACGGATCATCGGTGCTGAAGACGAGCACAGCGGGAAATGGCAAACGCTGTTGCGGAATGGGCCGGAAGTCGGCCAGCTCCGGCGGCATGTCGGCGCGATCAATCTGCGGCGGTGCGACCAGCAAGGCGCCGCGCACGCGCACCGCACGAGCTGAAGTGGCCGCCCAATGTGCCGTCAGCACGCAGCCGAGGCTGTGCGCCACCAATACGACATCGCCAGGCGCCGCGCTGACTTCGGCTTCCAGCGCGGCCACCCAATCCGCACGCTTCGGGGCAAACCAGTCGCGCTGTTGAACACGGCGGTCACCATGCAGGCGTTCCCAGCGCGATTGCCAATGCTCGGGGCCGGAGTTCTGCCAGCCGGGCAGGATCAGGACGGTCGGGGTAGCGCTCACGGGGGCTCCGGCGTTGGATAGGCAGATGGGGAATGCGAGACATTCTGCCGCGATTTGGCAGGCGGCGTAGGCACCACTCATCGGCAAGTCCGCACAATCGATCCAAATATTCTGTTTCACAGGCAGATCGCCAACTTCTACAGTCGCTCCTAAATCCCGCCAACAGGGATTCCGAATCCAAAAAACTCGGAGGAGACCATGCTCGCACTGCTCGGGCTGCTGACCATCGTGGCGCTGTTTGTCGTCATCCTGACGAAGCGCATGTCACCGCTGGTCGCGCTCATCGCCATTCCCGTCATCGCCGCGATTGTGGGCGGCTTCGGGCTCAACACCAGCAAGTTCATCATCGGCGGCATCAAGGACGTCGCGCCCGTGGCGGGGATGTTCATCTTCGCCATCCTGTACTTCGGCATCGTCACTGACGCCGGCATGCTGGACCCGATCATCGACCGCATCCTGCGCACTGTGGGCAGCCGCCCGCCGCGCATCGTGGTGGGCTCGGCGCTGCTGGCCCTGCTGATTCACCTGGACGGCTCGGGCGCGGTGGCGTTTCTGATCACCATTCCGGCCATGCTGCCGCTGTATGACCGGCTGGGCATGGACCGCCGCATCCTGGCGTGCGTGACGTCAATGGCCTGCGGCGTAAACTTCCTTCCGTGGACCGGGCCGATGATCCGCGCATCCGCATCCCTGCACATGCCCGTCACGGACATCTTCAACCCGCTGATGCCGGTGCAGATTGCGGGGCTCGTTTTTGTGTTTGCGTGCGCATGGCTGCTGGGCAAGCGTGAAGAAAAACGCCTGGGCCTCACCAACCACGCTGGTGGCGCGCAAGTCGTTGCACGCCCGCTGTCAGATGCGGAACAAGCGCTGCGCCGCCCGCGCAATTTCTGGATCAACCTCATCCTCACCGTCGTTGTGATGGGCGTGATGGTGAGCGGCAAGGTCGACCCGGTGGTGATGTTCATGCTGGGCGTGGTGGCCGCGCTGCTGATCAACTACCCGAATGTCGATCAGCAGCGCCAGCGGGTGGACGCCCACGCCAAGGCCGCGTTGATGATGGCGAGCATTCTGCTGGCCGCAGGCGTGTTCACCGGCATCATGAGCAAGTCCGGCATGCTCACGGCGATGGCGAAGACGGCGGTCGACTTCATTCCGCCCGGCATGGCACACCACATTCCGGTGGTGCTGGGGGTGCTGTCGATGCCGCTGTCGCTGTTGTTCGATCCGGATTCGTTCTACTTCGGTGTGCTGCCGGTTGTGGCAGAAGCCTCGAAGATGCTGGGGGTTGCGCCGGTGCATGTGGCGCAGGCCGCCGTGCTTGGCCAGATGACTACCGGTTTCCCGGTCAGCCCGCTCACGCCGGCGACCTTCCTCGTGGTGGGCCTGTGCGGCATCGAGCTGGCCGACCACCAGAAATTTTCGATCCCCTTCCTGTTCGGTGCCTCGCTGCTGATGACCGCAGTGGCCGTGGTGCTGGGCGTGCTTCCGTGGTGATGGCATGCAGACCGCGTTGAAAACACTCCGCATCGGCGGCGGCGCCGGTTATTCGGGCGACCGCATCGAACCGGCGCTGGAACTCGCAGAGCACGGCGACATCGACGTACTGATGTTCGAGTGCCTGGCCGAGCGCACCATCGCGCTGGCGCAGCAGGTGCGCCGCAAAGACCCATCGCACGGCTACGACCCGCTGCTCGAAGCGCGCATGCGTGCCGTGCTGCCGGCATGCGCGGCACGCGGTATCCGCATCGTCACCAACATGGGCGCGGCCAACCCGCAGGCGGCGGCGGAGCGCACGCGCGACATCGCCCGCGAGCTGGGCCTGAAGCTGCGCGTGGCGGCCGTGACCGGCGACGATGTGTTCGACCTTCTGCAAGCCCGCGGCCAGGACTTCACGCTGATGGATGGCGGCGCACCGGTCACATCGCTGCACGCGCGCATGGTGTCAGCCAATGCGTATCTCGGTGCGCAAGGCGTTGTCGATGCGCTGGCGCAAGGCGCGGACGTCGTCATCACCGGGCGCGTGGCCGATCCGGCGCTCGCGCTCGGGCCGCTCATCCACGCCTTTGGATGGCGCATGGACGATTGGCACCGCCTGGGCTGCGGCACGCTTGCCGGGCATTTGCTCGAATGCGCGGGGCAAATCACCGGCGGCTACTTTGCCGACCCCGGCATCAAGGACGTACCCGATCTCGCACGACTGGGCTTTCCCATTGGCGAAGTGGGCGAAGACGGCTCGGTGCTGATCACCAAGGTCGCCTCGGCCGGCGGCCTCGTCACCGAAGCCACGTGCAAGGAGCAGTTGCTGTACGAGATCCATGACCCTGCGCGGTACCTCACGCCTGACGTGGTGGCGGACTTCTCCAACGTGCGCATGCACGCCGACGGCAAAGACCGCGTCGTCATTGAAGGCGCCACCGGCACACCGCGCACGGGCCAGTTGAAGGTTTCGATCGGCTATCTCGACAGCTATATCGGCGAAGGTCAGATCAGCTATGCCGGCCCCAATGCGGTGGCCCGCGGCAAGCTGGCGCTCGACATCGTGCGCGAGCGGTTGGCGCTGACCGGCGTGCAGACGACGGAGGCGCGCTTCGAGCTGATCGGCGTGGATGCGCTGCACGGTGCAGCCCTTTCCCGCACCGATGCCGAACCGTACGAAGTCCGCGTGCGCGTGGCCGCGCGCACCGAATCGATGGCCGAAGCCATGCGCATCGGCAACGAAGTCGAAACCCTGCTGACGTGCGGCCCGTCCGGCGGCGGCGGCGCGACCAAGAGCGCGCGCGAGATCATCGCGGTCGCCTCGACTTTGATTCCCGCTGAACTTGCCCCGCACGCCGTGCACATTCTGGAGAGCTGACATGCCCCGCACCCTCCGCGACCTCGCCCACACCCGCGCCGGCGACAAGGGCGACATCTCGTGCATCTCCGTCATCGCACTTCGTCCGGAATGCGCCGAAGACTTCGCCGTGCTCGAACAACACGTGACGGCCGAGCGCGTGCGCGCGCATTTCGCTGAACTCGTCCGCGGCGATGTCGAGCGCTACGTGCTGCCGCAGTTGGGCGCGCTCAACTTCGTGCTGCACGGCGCCCTGGCCGGCGGAGTGACACGCTCGCTGGCGCTGGATGCGCATGGCAAATCGCTCGCAAGCGCGCTGCTCACGCTGGAGATTCCGGGCTAAGCTGGCGCACCACGCCCGCCATCGCCATGAACCTTTCCGTCAAGCAGCTCCGCGCCTTTGCCGCGCTACGCGAGCACAAGAACTTCACGCAGGCGGCACAGACGTGCCACTTGTCGCAATCGGCCTTCAGCGCGCTGATCCAGAACCTGGAGGCCGACGCAGGCGTGCGCCTGTTCGACCGCAATACGCGCCATGTTGAACTGACGCCCGAGGGCGAAGCCTTTGCGGAATCCGCGCTGCGGCTGCTGGCCGATTTCGAGGCGACGTTTTCCGAGCTGCGCGATCGCGCCGCAGCCCGCACGGGGCGCGTAACGGTGGCCGCCTTGCCGTCAATCGCGGCGGGCATTCTGCCGGGCGTGCTGGCCGCGTTCTCTGCACAGCATCCGGGCATTCAACTGGCGCTGCACGATCAACTGTCGGACCCGTGCATCGACATGGTCCGGCGCGGGTCAGCGGACTTCGCCATTGCGGCCATGGGCGCCGACATGGCGGGCCTGACCGCGCAACCGTTCTGCACCGACGACTTCCACCTCGTCTGCCACCAGGATCACCCGCTGGCGCGCAAGCCGGCGCTGGCCGTGGGCGACCTCGTCGACACGCCGTTCATCCACCTCGCACGCAACACGAGCATCCGGCAATACCTGGATGCGGCGCTCCACCCGACCAAGCTGCGCAGCGGCATGGAAGTCGAACACCTGGCCACTGCGGCGGCGCTGGTGGCGGCCAACCTGGGCATCACCGTCATTCCTGCGCTGGCGCTGTTCCAGTTCCGCCTGCCGGAGTTGGTGGTGCGGCCGCTGCCGCTGCCTGGGCTCGTGCGTACGCTGTATGTCATCCGACGCGACCGGCGCAGCCTGTCGGTGGCGGCGCAAGGGCTGCTCGACTTGCTGCTGGCGCACCCAGCGCACACGACGGCGTCTGTTTGATGCGGCGCAACCCGGGCACATCCGGGTGCAGCATCGCCCACCTGCGCTGCTACAGTGAGGCATTCCCATTCCGATTCTGCGGAGCGCCCCCATGCATCAACGCATTCTTGCTGCCTTCGACGGCACCCATGAATCCCACTTGGCGGTGGAGGAAGCCGCCGCCCTTGCCCGCGCATTCAACGGCCGGGTCCGGGTCGTCTGGGCGATCGGCTCGCCGGCCATGCCGGAGTCGCGCGAAATCTACAGCGTCGACAAGTTGCGTGAAGAGGCCCACCGCACGGCCAGCGCATCGCTGGTCGAATTGCAGCGCCTGTTCGACGCTGACGGCACCGCTGCTGAAACTGGCGTGCTGATGCTTGACTCCACCGACGACGACATCGGCCTCGCGCTCGAGCACGAGGCCGAGCGGTGGCAGGCCGACACCATCGTGGTGGGCTCGCACGGCAAGCACGGGCTCGCGCGCCTTCTGCTGGGCAGTGTGGCCGAGCGCACGGCGCGCCTGTCGCACCGCACCGTCATCGTGGTACGTGCACCGCACCCCCAGAACGCTGCCGGCTGACAACGACTGAAGTCGAAGGGTCCCACTATGCAACTTGTTGCATAGAGAAAGTTGGCTGTGCTATGTTGCGTCCCACGTTGATGCAATCCGTTGCACTTTCTGCCCAGGAGCCAGCATGCCGCAGCCGATTCCCCAGACACTGAACGCCCCCGCGCAAGCCACGCTCGAGGCGTGGCACGCCATGCTCGACAACGGCAACATGGACGATCTCGACCGGCTGTTCGCTGACGAAGTGGTCTTCCGCTCGCCCGTGGCGCACACGCCTTACCCGGGGCGCACCGCGACCACGCTGGTGCTGCGCACCGTCAACACCGTCTTTGAAGACTTCAAATACCACCGCTGCTTCGCCACCGACGATGGCGCCAGCGTGGTGCTGGAGTTCAGCGCCAACGTGAGCGGCAAGGCACTCAAGGGCATCGACATGGTGCGCTTCAACGCTGAAGGCAAGATCGTCGAATTTGAAGTCATGGTCCGTCCGGCCACCGGCTTGCAGGCACTCGGCGCAGCCATGGGCGCCAAGCTGAGCGACAAGCTCGCACTGCTCAAGGCTGAAGCCTGAGACCCGCTCGCCCCCTTTCCCTCATTCCATAACGATTCCAACGGAGACTGCCATGTCGCTGCCCCGGATCCTGCAAAACCGCCTGTCCGTGCCCGTGGTGGGCTCGCCGCTGTTCATCATTTCCAACCCCGACCTCGTGATCGCGCAGTGCAAGGCGGGCGTGGTCGGCTCGTTCCCGGCGCTCAATGCGCGGCCGGCCGAGCTGCTGGAGACCTGGCTGCAGCGCATTACCACGGAGCTGGCCGAGTACGACGCGCAGCACCCCGACAAGCCGTCGGCGCCGTTTGCCGTCAACCAGATCGTGCACAAGTCGAACGACCGCCTGGAGCACGACCTGGAGCTGTGCGTGAAGTACAAGGTGCCCATCGTCATCACCTCGCTGGGCGCGCGTGAAGACGTGAACCAGGCGGTGCACAGCTACGGCGGCATCGTGCTGCACGATGTCATCAACAACAAATTTGCCAAGAAGGCGATCGAGAAAGGCGCGGATGGCCTGATCGCTGTGGCGGCGGGCGCGGGCGGCCATGCGGGCACGACCTCGCCGTTTGCGCTGATCCACGAAATTCGCGAATGGTTTGACGGCCCGCTGCTGCTGTCGGGCGCCATCGCCAACGGCAATGCGATCCTGGCGGCGTTGGCAGCGGGCGCGGACCTGGCCTACGTCGGATCCGCGTTCATCGCCACCGAAGAAGCCAACGCGATCGAGGGCTACAAGCAAGCGATCGTGGAAAGCACCGCCAGCGATATCGTCTACACGAACCTGTTCACCGGCGTGCACGGCAACTACCTGCGCAAGAGCATCGAAGGCGCCGGCCTGGACCCAGACGCGCTTCCGGAATCGGACCCGAGCAAGATGAACTTCGGCTCGGGCGGCGGCGCCAAGGCCAAGGCATGGAAAGACATCTGGGGCGCCGGCCAGGGCGTGGGCGCGGTCAAGCGCGTCGTGCCGGCAGCGGAACTCGTCAAGCGCTTTGCCGAGGAGTTCGAAGTGGCGCGCCGTCGCCTGAACAACATCGAAGCGCTGCGCGCTCCGGCCGGTAGCAAGGCGACGGCTTGATTTTTAAGCGGTGACTGAGGCTGGCTCCAGCAACGGCAGCACATCGTCTGCCCATGCGAGCCAGCCTTCTTCGTAAACGATGCCGCGCTGAAGCACCGCGTGTTGCAGCTGCTGCGCACGTGTAAGATCGGGCCGCGCAAAATCGCGCTGCTCGATTTCGCGGAAGGTATTCAGCCGCGTGCGGTGCTGCTCGATCAGGCGCTGCATCTCGTCAGCAAAACCGAGCGGGCCGATCACGGCCTCGGCACGCAGCTTCACCAGCACTTCTTCTCGATTGTCCGACGACACGGTCGGCTCCAGCACCCAGCGGGCGAGTTCGTCCCGGCCCGGCGGCAGGACGGTGTACGTCTTCTTGCGGCTGTCTTCCTCTTCTTCCACGCTCACCCAGCCTGCTTCGGCCATACGGCCGAGCTCGCGGTAGATCTGCTGATGCGTGGCGCTCCAGAAATAGCCCATCGACTTGTCAAAGCGTCGGGCAAGCTCGTAGCCCGACGAGGGCTTTTCCAGCAGGGATGTCAGCAGTGCGTGTTGGATGGACATGGGCGAGAGATAACGTCAGCTTTGTTTTGCGTCGGACCGGGCTTTGAGCATAGCTGGCCCGATCCGACAAATTCGATCTGCGAACTTTACAGAACCCCGATGGGCGAGTCATGCACTGCTTCGCCACCGTTGGTTTGGTGCCGAACGCGCGCGTTCTGCTTGCTCTGTGCACTTGCGAAAGCGCGGCGCTTTACCTTGCAGGCTGCGTGATCATGAAATCTTGCGCCGCTTTCACCAGCCATGTCCGCAGCGCTTGCAGCGGCGGGTAGTCAGCGCGGTTCGTGGGCCAGGCGAGGTAGTAACGCTCCGCGCTCTCCATCTCGGGTACATGCGGCAACGCCTGCACCAGGTCGCCTTGCTGCAGCTCGTGGATGATCAGAAAGCGCGGCAGTAACGCCACGCCCAGGCCCGCAACGGCAGCTTGCGCGGCGGTGGCAAATTGGTCGAACAGCATGCCCTGGGGTTCTGCCCCTGTTACCTGATGACTGGCCAGCCAGCGCGGCCAAGCATCGGGGCGGGAGGCCAGGTGCAACAGCGGCGCATGCAGCAGGTCGCGCGGCTGCGCAAAGTCGTAGCGGGCCAGCAGCGCCGGGCTGCAAGCGGGTACGACGGTTTCGCTCATCAGCAAGGCCAGTTCTGCCCCCGGCCAGTGCGGCGTACCGAAGTGAATGGCCGCATCCACCGCTTCCAGTTGAAAGTCGAACTGCGACAGCCGCGTCGTCAGATTGATGGTGATGCCGGGGTGCTCGTCGAAAAACGCCGGCAGGCGCGGTGCCAGCCAGCGGGTGCCGAACGTCGGCAGGATGGCCAGATTCAAGCTGCCGCCCTGCGGATTGGCTCGGAACCCCACCGTGGCGCTGGAGATGCGCATCAACGCGGCGCGTATTTCCTCCGCATACGCCTGACCCGCCGCGCTCAGGCGCACGGTCTGGCGTTCGCGCACGAACAGTTCTGCACCCAGGCGCTCTTCCAGCGCGCGGATCTGGCGGCTGACGGCACTTTGCGTGAGATGCAGTTCAGCGGCGGCAGCCGTGAAGCTCTGGTGCCGCGCGGCGGCCTCAAACGCGCATAGCAGGGACATCGGCGGCAGAAAGCGGCGGGACAGGAACATGGGAGCGCGGAAATTGTGCGATGCGAAAGTCGCCCAGTCATTCTCGATTGGAATGATCTACGCCCGGATTATCGTTTGACCGGGCTTCATTGGCCACCCTAGCATCGCTTTACCCCTGCCAAACCGAACCCAGTCATGAGCGATCTGCATCAACCTTCGGCGTTCCACTTCGTCAACGCCAACGAAATACGCTCGCGCTTTTCGCGCGCCATGTCCGCCATGTATCGCGAGGAGGTGCCGCAGTACGGCACCCTGGTCGAGCTGGTGGCTGACATCAACGCTCGCACGCTGGAGGCCCAGCCCGCGCTGCACGCGCAGATGGCGCAGTCCGGCGAGTTGGAGCGGCTGGACGTCGAGCGCCACGGCGCCATCCGCGTCGGCACGCCCGCCGAGCTGGCCACGCTGCGCCGGCTGTTTGCCGTCATGGGCATGGAGCCGGTGGGCTACTACGATCTGTCGGTGGCTGGCGTGCCAGTGCATTCGACGGCGTTCCGCCCGGTGGGCGATGCCGCGTTGCTGGCCAACCCGTTCCGCGTGTTCACGTCGTTGCTGCGGCTTGAGCTGATTGCCGACGCTGCCCTGCGTGAGAAGGCCGCCGCCATCCTGGCGCGCCGGCAGATCTTTACGCCGCGCGTGCTGGAACTGATGGCCCAATGCGAAGCCGACGGCGGCCTGGCCGACGCAGATGCCGAAGCGTTCGTACGCGAGGCGCTCGAAACCTTCCGCTGGCACAGCACGGCCACGGTCGACGCCGAGACGTATCGCGCGCTGCAAGCCGCCCACCGCTTGGTGGCCGACGTGGTGTGCTTCCGCGGCCCCCACATCAACCACCTGACCCCACGCACGCTCGACATCGACGCCGCCCAGGCCGCGATGCCCACACGCGGCATGGACGCCAAGGATGTGGTGGAAGGTCCGCCGCGCCGCGACTGCCCCATCCTGCTGCGCCAGACCAGCTTCAAGGCACTGCAAGAAGCGGTGCGCTTTACTGACGATGCAGGCGCCCACACGGCGCGCTTTGGCGAAATCGAGCAGCGCGGCGTGGCCCTGACGCGCAAGGGTCGCGCGCTATACGACCAACTGCTCGCCGAAGTGCGCAACATGGGCAATGCCGGCAGTGCCGCACCCGACTACGGAAGCCGGTTGGCCCAGGCATTCCGCGCCTTTCCGGACAGCCATGACGTGCTGCGTGCGCAAGGGCTGGCGTTCTATCGATACACCCTCACGCCATTGGGCCAGGCACACGCCGACACCGCAGCGGCGGCCGAAGCGTCATTGGATGAACTGCTCGCCAAGGGCTGGGTGCAAGCGGACCCCATCACCTATGAAGATTTCTTGCCGGTCAGCGCGGCCGGCATCTTCCAGTCCAACCTGGGCGGCGAGGAGCAGAAGCAGTATCAAGCCTACGCCGCGCAGCAGGCCTTCGAAGCAGCGCTGGGCGCGCGCGTGCATGACGAAATCGCGCTGTATGAAGCCGCGCAGCAGCGCTCCATCGATCAGGTGCATGCCGTGCTGCGCGGCACGCCCGTGGTGGACGCTGCATGACCGGCCCGCACACGCCTGCCGCCATGCCTGGCTTTGCCGCCCCGTTTGCAAACCCCGCCGGCTCGCCCATCCGTGAACTGTTTCCGTACCTCAGCCAGCCGGGGATGATCTCGCTGGCGGGCGGTTACCCGTCGCCCAGCCTGTTCGACGCCGAAGGGCTGGCGCACGCCACCGCCCAAGCCATGGCGGGCGACGCCCATGCCTTGCAGTACGGCGCGACTGAAGGGCTGCCCGTCCTTCGCACGGCGCTCGCAGCGCTGATGGGCGCACGGGGCATTCAGGCCAGCGCCGAGCAGATGATGGTGACCACGGGCTCGCAGCAAGCGTTTGACCTGCTGGTGCGTGCGTTGATCGAGCCGGGGGATACGGTGCTGGTGGAAGTGCCCGCCTACCCTGCCACGCTGCAAGCCTTGCGCCTGGCGCAGGCCCGCATCGTGCCCGTGCCGATGGACGAACACGGCCTGCAAACCGATGCGCTGGCCGACCTGCTGCATCAGTTGCCCGCCACGCAGCGCCCCAAGCTGCTCTACACCGTCCCGAATTTTTCCAACCCGCGCGGCACGCTGCTCGCTGCCCAGCGGCGCGAAGCCCTGGTGCAGTTGGCCTGCACGCACGGCTTTCGGGTGGTGGAAGACGATCCCTACGGCGAGCTGCGCTTTGATACGGCAGGGGGCGACGCCTCTGCCATGCCACCCACGCTGCGCGCAGTGGGCGATCGGCTTGCCGCAGGCGGCATGAACCCGGTGGTGTATCTCTCCAGCCTATCCAAGACCGTCGCGCCTGCACTGCGGATCGGCTGGATGCTGGCTGACAGCAGCCTGCTGCGCCGCTGCGCCATCGCCAAGCAGACGGTGGATCTGTGTACGTCTCCGCTGGCGCAGATGGTGGCCGCGCGCTATCTGGAAAGCGGCCGCTATCCGGCCACGGTGCGGCGCGCACGCATCGAGTATCAGCGGCGCATGCAGGCCCTGGTGCAAGGTATCGCTACGCAGTTGAATGGCTATGTGCAGTGCGCCACGCCGGCGGGCGGCATGTTTGTCTGGGCCACGTTCGCGCCGTCGATCGACCCGCAGGCGCTTTTCGAGGCCGCCGTGTCGCAGCAGGTGCTCTATGTGCCGGGCAAGGCGTTCTACCCGGACAACGCGCAGCTCAACACCATGCGACTGTCGTTTGCCGCGCCCGAGGTGCCGCAGATCGAACAGGCCGTGCAGCGGCTGGCAGCCGCCGTGGCGCTGGCCATGCGTTGACGCCGCCTCAGATAGAGACAACCTTCATCGCAATAGCCATGACTCCCGACAACCTGATTCCGGCCTTGCGCGACATCGTCGGCGCCGCCAATGTTCTGACCGGCGACGACTGCGCCGAATACGAATCCGATTGGCGCCAGCGCGTGCGCGGCAAGGCGCTGTGCGCGGTGCGGCCCGGCTGCACGGCCGACGTGGCTGCGGTCGTGCGCGCGTGCGCACAAGCCGGTGTGTCCATCGTGCCGCAAGGTGGCAATACGGGGCTGGTGGAAGGCTCGGTTCCCGATGCCACCGGCGAGCAGGTCATCTTGAGTCTGCGCCGCATGCAGACCGTGCGCGCCATCGACGCCGCCAACATGACGATGACGGTGGATGCCGGTTGCGTGCTCCAGTCGCTGCAGGACGTGGCAAGCGAAGCCGGCATGCTGTTCCCGCTGAGCCTGGGTGCGGAAGGCAGTTGCACCATCGGCGGCAACCTGGCGACCAACGCGGGCGGCACACAGGTGCTGCGCTACGGCAATGCGCGCGAGCTGTGCCTCGGGCTGGAAGTCGTGCTGGCCGACGGCCAGGTCTGGGAAAACCTGCAAGGCCTGCGCAAGGACAACACCGGCTATGACTTGCGCAATCTGTTCATCGGCAGCGAGGGCACGCTGGGCATCATCACGGCGGCCACGCTGCGGCTGTATCCGCAACCGGCCGCGCAATTGACGGCGTGGGCCGCCGTACCGTCACTGCAAGCCGCCACGGCATTGCTGGCGTTGTCGCACCGGCATCTGTCTGCGGCGCTCACGGGTTTTGAGGTGATGAGCCAGGAAGGGCTCAGGCTGGTCGACACGCACTATCCGCAGTTGCGCGTGCCGATGTGGCGCGAAACGATGTGGTGCGTGCTGCTGGAAGCGTCCGACAGTGAATCCGAGGCGCACGCCCGGGCGCAGTTTGAACACCTGCTCGAAACCGCGATGGAAGACGGCATCGTGACCGACGCGATCATCGCCGAAAACATCCGGCAGGCGCACGACCTGTGGCACATCCGCGAAAGCATCACGCTGGCCCAGGCGGCCGAAGGACCCAACATCAAACACGATGTCTCGGTGCCGATCTCGCGCATCCCCGAGTTTGTGGCCCAGACCGATGCGCAACTGCAGGCGCTTGCGCCCGGGCTGCGGCTCATCAACTTCGGGCACCTGGGCGATGGGAACCTGCACTACAACGTGCAGCCGCCAGCGGGTGCGGACGCCGCTGCGTTCGTGGCCGCGCATGAGGCTGCGATTGGCGATGCGGTGTACCAGTCCGTCCACCGCTTTGGCGGTTCGATCTCGGCCGAGCACGGCATCGGCGCGCTCAAGCGCGACCACCTTCCGCACTACAAGGCGCCGGTGGCCCTGCACTTGATGCGCACCATCAAACAGGCGCTCGACCCGCAATGCCTGCTGAACCCGGGACGCGTGCTCGAACGACCGCCGGGTCAGATGGCGCGATAGGTATCGCTCACGGCCATCGATTGCATCGGGCGGCGCAGCGTCGGATCGAACGGGTTGATCTGCGTGGTGAGGCGATTGGCCTCGCGCAGCAGCATGTCGTAGACGATGGGCAGGCGATCGGCGCTCAGGCGGTTGGCGAGCGTACCCACGGAAAGCGCGGCGACGACGTTGCCGTTGCGATCGAACACGGGCACGGCAATACCGGCCATGCCTTCGAGCAGCCCGTCCGTCTTGGCGCTATAGCCGCGCTCGCGTGCCTTCCTGACCTCGGAGCGCAGATAGACCTCGTCATAAACGCTGTAGTGCCGGATGCGCGGCAGGTTGTAGCGCAGCACCTCCTCCTGCTCGGCGTCGGGCAGGTGCGCGAGGATCACCAGCGCGCCCTGGCCCACACCGAGTTCGATCCGGCCGCCCACATCGCCGGTGAACGTGCGAATGGGGTACTGCCCTTCCACGCGGTCCAGACATACCGCATCGAAGCCCGAGCGCACCAGCAGCAGCACCGTGTCGCCCAGGCTGGCATTCAACCGCAGCAGGGCCGGCCGGGCGACGGAGCGCAAGTCGTTCACCGCGCCCGCCTGGGCCGCCAGACAGAAAAGATCCAGGCTCAGACGGTACAGCTTGTTCTGCTGATCCTGCTCGACCATGCCTTCTTGCGTCAGCCCCTGCAGCAGGCGGTGCGTGGTGGCCGGGGTCATTCCCAGCGTCTTGGCCAGGTAGGTGACGCGCACACCTTGGTGCTGCTGCTCCGCCATGGTGCGCAGGATCTGGAAAGTGCGGTGCATGGCGCTGCGCTGATGCGCGTCGTCGTCGGAATCTACGGACATAAAGCTGGAATGGACTGAATTTTGTTGATCAATTGTATTCCGATGAACGGAATAAATACGAGAAAAATTCCAACTACAGCGTATACACCTAGGCGAAATCGATGTTTTGGCACATCTGTTGCAATAGCATATCCATATTGTTCAATTGGAAGAGTCTGGCGACGCCCCCGGTCGCAAAGGATCACCGATGAGTTTTCTGCGCCTGAACCATGTCTCCAAGCAGTACGGCGACCTACGGGTCGTACAGGACTTCAACCTGAACGTGCACAAGGGCGAGTTTGTCTCGCTGCTGGGTCCGTCGGGCTGCGGCAAGACGACGACGCTGCAGATGATTGCGGGCTTCGCGGAGGTGACCGAGGGCTCGATCGAGCTGGACGGCAAGGACATCACCCGTGCGAAAGCCAACGCGCGCGGCCTGGGGATCGTGTTCCAGACCTACGCGCTGTTTCCGCACATGACGGTGCGCGAGAACGTGGAGTTCGGGCTGGAGATGCGCAAGTGCCCGCCGGCCGAACGCCGCGAGCGCGCCCTGCAGACGCTGGCGCTCGTGCATCTGGACAAGCACGTTGACCGCTACCCGCGTGAGCTGTCGGGCGGCCAGCGCCAGCGCGTCGCCCTGGCACGCGCGCTGGTCATCAAGCCGCCGGTGCTTCTGCTGGACGAGCCGCTGTCGAACCTGGACGCCAAGCTGCGCGAAGAGATGCAGTTCGAGCTGCGTGAGATCCAGCGCAAGGTGGGCACGACCACCATCATGGTCACCCACGACCAGGCCGAAGCCATGTCGATCAGCGACCGTGTGGTCGTCATGGAGGCAGGCCGCATCACGCAGGTGGATACGCCGCTGGCGGTGTATGAGCATCCGCGCAATGCGTTCATCTCCACCTTTGTCGGCAAGGCCAATCTGCTGCATGCGGCAGTGGTGTCGGGCGCTGACGGCGAGCTTCGTGCATCGGTCGGGTCCGTGCAACTCGCGCTGCCGCCGGGCACGCCGGTGGGCAGCAAGATTGTGCTGGCGCTGCGCCCCGAAAAGATGACGTGCACCGCCGACGGTGGCGGCCGCTGCGAAGGCCGCGTGACCGAACGCTTCTTTCTCGGCAACCAGTGGATGTACACCGTCGACACGCCGCTTGGCGCGATGCTGGTCTCCGCCGTCAACGATGGCGACGCCCCATGCGACGTGGGCCAGACCGTCGGCGTGGATTGGCAAGACCGCTATGTCCGCGTGATCGGTACCGAGGGGGCCGCAGCATGAGCCGCAGACCGATCTGGGTGCCGTGGAGCATGACCGGCCCGGCGCTGGCGCTCTTCGGCGTGATGCTGTTCGTGCCGCTCGCGCTGAGCGTGATGCTGTCGTTCAACGCGTTCGACGCCGACAAGGGCCCGATTGCGGGCACCTTCACGTTTGCGCACTACCTGCATGTGGTGCAAGACCCGTACTACTACGAAATCTTCTGGCGCACGCTGCGCGTTTCAGCGCTCGTGACGCTGATCTGCATCCTGATCGGCGCGCCCGAGGCCTACATCCTGAGCCGGATGCGCAAGCCCTGGCGCTCGATTTTCCTGCTCATCATCCTGGCGCCGCTGCTGATCTCCGTTGTGGTGCGCGCATTCGGCTGGAGCATGCTGCTCGGGCCCGAAGGGTTGATCAACGCCGTGTTCAAGGCCGTTGGCATCGGCTCGGTCAAGCTGCTGTACAACGAGACGGCCGTGGTGATTGCGCTGGTGCATGTGATGCTGCCGTTCATGGTGATTCCGGTGTGGACGTCACTGCAAAAGCTCGACCCGTGGGTGGAAAACGCCGCGCTGTCGTTGTCCGCATCGCACTTCACCACGTTGCGCCGCGTGGTGCTGCCGCAAGTCATGCCGGGCATTCTGTCGGGCAGCCTGATCGTGTTTGGGCTGGCGGCCAGCTCATTCGCCATTCCGGGCCTGCTCGGCGGGCGCCGCGTGAAGATGGTCGCCACGCTCATCTACGACGAATACCTGAACGAACTGAACTGGCCGCTCGGCGCAGCCATCGCGCTGATTCTGCTGGCGGCCAACCTCGTCATCATGCTGGGCTGGAACCGCATGATCGAAGGCCGCTACAAGAAGACGTTGGGCTGAAGGAGCGCACATGCAAAAGAACGGACCGCTCGCGCTCATCTTCAACGCGCTCGTCATCACCTTCATGGTGGCACCGCTGGTGATCGTGTGCATCGTCGCCTTCACGCCCGAAGAAACGCTCACGCTGCCGACCCACCATTTCTCGCTGCGCTGGTTCGACCAGGTGCTGCATCACCCCGACTTCGTGCAGTCGTTCTGGAACAGCCTCTGGCTGGGCCTCGCGGCGGCCACGCTGTCGACCGCGCTGGCGGTGCCGGCTGCCATGGCCATCGTGCGCTTCCGTGCGCCGGGGCTGCAGTATCTGCAAGGCGTGTTTCTGTCGCCGCTGATCATTCCGCACCTTGTGCTGGGCGTGGCGTTGCTGCGCATGTTCTCGCTGGTGGGTGGGCAAGGCAGCTTCGGCTGGCTGATCTTCGCGCACGCGCTGATCGTCACGCCGTACACGATGCGGCTGGTGATGGCGGCGCTGGTGGGCTTTGACCACTCGGTCGAGCATGCTGCCTATTCGCTGGGCGCAAGCAGCTTTACGGTGTTCCGCCGCATGACGCTGCCGATGATCCTGCCGGGCATCACGGGCGGCTGGCTGCTGGCCTTCATCAACAGCTTTGATGAGCTGACCATGTCGATCTTCGTGGTGTCGCCCGCCACCGTCACGCTGCCGGTGCGCATGTATATGTACGCCACGGAATCGCTCGACCCGATGATGGCCGCCGTCTCGGCGCTGATCGTCTTCCTCACGCTCGCGCTGATGCTGCTGCTGGACAAGGTCTATGGTCTGGACCGAATTCTGATCGGCAAGCATTGAGACAGAGATCACGATGAATGCTCCTGCAAACCGCTCTGCCCGCGTGCAGCTCCAGCGCCTCAAAGAGCGCAATCGCCCCACAGTGGCCTTCGTGCTGGACGGCCGCCCTGCTGAAGCACTTGCCGGCGACACCGTCCTGACGGCCGTGCTCACGCAAACGCGCCAGTTGCGCATCAATGAATTCAGTAAGCAGCCGCGCGCCGGCTTCTGCCTGATGGGCGCGTGCCAGGACTGCTGGGTGCGCCTGGCCGACGGCAGATCGCTGCGCGCCTGCCAAACCATGATCGAACCGGGCATGCACATCTGCACGCAACCGGCCGGCAACGAGGGCGCCGCGTGATGACGCAAGCAGCTCCCACCCTGCAGCGGCAATCGCAAGAGGATCTGCAGCCCGTCATCATCGGTGCCGGGCCGGCGGGCGTGCGCGCGGCGCAAACCTTGCTGACACATGGCCTCAAGCCCATCGTGCTGGATGAAGCGCCGCGCTCGGGCGGCCAGATCTATCGCCGCCAGCCGGATGGCTTTAGCCGCAGCGCCGCTGATCTGTACGGCACCGAAGCCGAGCGCGCGCAGGCCATACACCGCACCTTCGACCAGCTCCAACCGCAGATCGATTACCACCCGCAGACCCTGGTCTGGAATGCCCAGCCCGATCTGCTCGACCTGCTGCATGTGCCAACGCGCGCGGTCAGCAGCCTGCCCTGGCGCGATGTGATCGTCGCCACCGGCGCCACCGACCGCGTGCTGCCCATCCCGGGTTGGACGCTGCCTGGCGTCTATACGCTCGGCGGCGCGCAAGTCGCGCTCAAATACCAGGGCTGCGCGATTGGCGATGCCGTCGTGTTTGCCGGCACCGGCCCGCTGCTGTATCTGGTGGCCTGCCAGTACGCCAAGGCCGGCGCGAACGTTGTGGCGGTGCTCGACAGCGCGCCTGCCTCCGCGCGCTACAAGGCGGCGCCTGCCATGCTGGGCCAGCCCGCCGTCATGGCCAAGGGATTGGCACTGGTCGGCTGGCTCAAGCTACATGGCATTCCGATGCACCACGGCGTGCGATTGCTGCGCGCCGAAGGCGATGCGGCGGTGGAACAACTCGTGTGGCAAGACAGCGCCGGCCGCGAGCAGCACACTGCATGTTCCGCCGTGGGCATGGGTTACGCGCTGCGGCCGGAAACACAGCTCGCCGATCTGCTGAGCTGCGCGTTCGAGTTTTCTGCACTGCACCGCTGCCACGTGCCGCGCATCGACGCCATGCGGCGCAGCTCGGTCGCTGGCGTCTATCTGGCAGGCGATGGCGCGGGCATCATGGGCGCCGATGCAGCCGAGTGCTCCGGTGAATTGGCCGCGCTCGCCTTGTTGCAGGACCGGCAAATCACCGTCGAAGACGATCGCTTGGCTGCGCTACGCCAGCGCCTGCAGAAGATCGAGCGGTTCCGCCGCGCGCTGGAAGTCGCCTTCCCGTTTCCAGATGACTGGGCCGTGCACGCCAGCGACGACCTGGTGGTGTGTCGCTGCGAAAACGTCACCGCGGGCACCCTGCGCCAGACGGCAGCCGAATGCGGCGTGCACGAGCTGAACCGGCTCAAGGCGCTGTGCCGGGTCGGCATGGGCCGCTGCCAGGGCCGGATGTGCGGCGCGGCGGCGGCGGAAATTCTGGCGCACGCGCAGTCCGTGCCGCTGGAACAGGTGGGCCGATTGCGCGGGCAGGCACCGATCAAGCCGCTGCCGCTGGATGTGACCGAGGTGATCGAACCGGAGGGCCACCATGCGTGAGCAGCTTGCATGCGACGTGGCCATCATCGGCGGCGGCATCATGGGCAGCGCCACGGCGCTGTTCCTGCGGCGGCGGGGGCTGGCCGTCACCTTGCTCGAACGCGACCTGTGCGGATCGCGCTCCAGCGGCGTCAACTTTGGCGGTGTGCGCCGCCAGGGGCGGTCCATTGAGCAATTGCCGCTAGCGCAGCGTTCGCACCAGATCTGGGGGCGCCTGACCGAGCTGATCGGCACCGAGGCCGAGTACGAACGCAGCGGGCACTTCAAGATCGCGCGCAGCGTGGCCGACATGGAATCGCTGGCCGGTTATGCGGCGCGCAGCGAGGGGTTTGGCCTGGGGCTGCAGCTCATCGAGGGCCGGGCTGCGCTGCAGAAGTATTTCCCGATGGGCGGCGAGCAGATCGTCGGCGGCTCGCTGTGCCCGGAAGACGGACAGGCCAATCCGCGCCTGCTGTCGCCCGCATTTGCACGCGCCGCGCAGGCTGCCGGTGCCGATGTGCGCGAGCACGCGCCGGTGCAATCAGTCGAGCACGATGGCGCGCGCTTTGTTGTCCATGCACGCCAGCATGATCGCGATCTGGAGGTCAAAGCCTCTGCGCTGGTCAACTGTGCCGGGGCGTGGGCCGCCCAGTTTGCCGCGCAATGGGGCGAGCCCGTGCCCATGTTCACCATCCCGCCCACCATGGGCGTGACCGAGCCGCTGCCGTTCTTCCTGCCCTGGAGCCTGGGCGTGGAAGGCGGCGGCATCTATTGCCGCCAGGTGCGGCGCGGCAATGTGGTGTTCGGCGGCGGGCGCGGCTACGTGCTGGACGACCAGCGCGCACGCTCGTCGCACGTGGCGATCCTGCGCCAGCTGCCGCAATTGGCGGCGCTGCTGCCGCAACTCACGGGCGCCCACATCATCCGCACCTGGAGCGGCACCGAAGGCAACCTGCCCGACGACCAGCCCGTGATTGGCCCCAGTGCCCGCCGCCTCGGCCTGTTCCACGCGTTCGGCTTTGCCGGCGCCGGCTTCCAGCTCGGCCCCGGCGTGGGCGATGTCATGGCCGAACTGATTGCCGAAGGCCGCACCACCACACCGATCGAACCCTTTTCCATCCAACGCTTTCTGCCACCCGCAGCTTGATGCACTTGATGCCCCAGGAGACCACCATGCTTGTGAAACACGCGAAAACATCGTTCACGTCCGTCATTGCTGCGGCTGCCGGTATGGCGCTGCTCGCCGCGGGCACCGCCCACGCCGACACCAAGACGCTGTACATCGGCATGAACGGCGGCAACATGGAACGCACCTACACCCAGTTCGTATTCCCGCCGTTCGAGAAGGCCAACAACGTCAAGGTCGTTGTCGTGCCCGGCACCTCGACCGACATCCTCGCCAAGGCGCAGGCGACCAAGGGCCGCGCACAGATGCATGTGATGACGCTGGACGACGGCGTCATGTTCCGCGCCATCGGCATGGGGCTGTGCGAAAAGCTCAAGCCTTCGGCCAACCTGTCGACCGTGCCGGCCATTGCGCACCTCAAGGGTGACTACGCGGTGGGCTTGTCGATGGGCCTGACGGGCCTGGCCTACAGCACCAAGATCTTTGCCGACAAGGGCTGGACGCCGCCCACCTCGTGGGGCGATCTGGCTGACCCGAAATACAAGGGCAAGGTGGTCGTGCAATCCATGCCGGCTTCGTCGTTCGGGCTGGACGCCTTCCTGATGTTCAACCGCCTCAAGGGCGGCACGGAAAAGAACGTCGAACCGGCTTTCAAGGCATGGCCGACCACCATCGGCCCGAACGTGGTCGAGTACATCCCCAACTCGTCGAAGGTGGTGGAGATGATGCAGGCCGGCGATGCAGCGCTGTTCCCGTACACGCTCACGCAGGTGGAGCTGATGAAGTCCAAGGGCATCCCGATGGAATTCGTCGCGCCCAAGGAAGGCGCTGTGGTCCTGCTGACGGCGCAATGCGTGCTGGCCAACAACCCAGATGCCGACCTGGCGCAGAAGCTCGTGGATTACCTGATCAGCCCCGAGGCACAGGCGCTCGCCATGGAAAACGGCTCCTACAATCCAGTCAACCCCAAGGCCCCGCTCAAGGGCAAGGCGGCCGAAGAGCAGAACAAGATGAACACCATCCTGAAGACGGCCGTTGCGCTGGACTGGGATGTGATCAACGCCGAGCGCCCCGAGTGGAGCAAGCGCTGGAACCGCGTCGTCGAGCGTTGAGCGTTACACATCACCGCACCGCAACAGTTTTTCGATTGAACACGAGAGAAGAGCAAGGATTCACGCCATGTCAGATTCACGAACACGATTGCAGACCGTACTGAAGGCCCTCGGCCTGGACCTGAAGGCATACGAAGGGCCGGACTGGACAAGCCGCGCCCCGCGCGACGGAGCGGTACTGGCGACCGTGAAATCGCATACCGCCAGCGAGGCCGAGGCTGCCATCCAGAACGCGCATCAGGCGTATCTGGCATGGCGCATCGTGCCGGCGCCCGTGCGCGGCGAACTCGTGCGCCGCCTGGGCGAGGTTCTGCGCACGCACAAAGCGGCGCTTGGCGAACTGGTGTCGTTGGAGGCCGGCAAGATCACCTCCGAAGGCCTGGGCGAAGTACAGGAGATGATCGACATCTGCGACTTTGCCGTCGGCCTGTCGCGGCAACTGCATGGCCTGACCATCGCCAGCGAGCGCCCTGGGCACCGGATGATGGAAACGTGGCATCCGATGGGCGTGGTGGGCATTATTTCGGCGTTCAACTTTCCGGTGGCGGTGTGGTCGTGGAACGCCGCGCTCGCCCTCGTGTGCGGCAACGCCATCGTGTGGAAGCCGTCGGAGAAAACGCCGCTCACCGCCATCGCTTGTCAGCATCTGATGCAACAGGTGGTCGACGCGTTCAATGCCGAAAAGCCGGGGGCGATTCCTGCTGGTCTGAGCCAGTTGCTGATCGGCGGGCGCGACGTGGGCGAAGCGCTGGTGGCCAGCCACCTTGTGCCGGTGGTCAGCGCCACGGGCTCGACGCGCATGGGCCGCCAGGTGGGCGTGAAGGTGGCGGAGCGCTTCGGCCGCTCGATCCTGGAGCTGGGCGGCAACAACGCGATGATCGTCACGCCCTCGGCGGACCTGGAATTGGCGGCGCGCGCCATCACCTTTGCCGCCGTCGGCACGGCGGGCCAACGCTGCACGTCGTTGCGTCGCCTGATCGTGCACCGCTCGGTGGCCGACACGCTGCTGGCTCGCCTCGAAAAGATCTACCAGAGCATTGCCATTGGCGACCCGCTGGCCGACGGCACGCTGGTCGGCCCGTTGATCGACCAGGCTGCCTTCGACGGCATGCAGCAGGCACTGGCGCAGGCGCGCGCTGAAGGCGGCGAAGTATTGGGTGGCGAGCGCGTGCGTGAAGACCTCGGCGCCGATGCGTGGTATGTGCGCCCTGCGCTGGTCAAGATGCCGAAGCCGACGAAGGTGATGGAAAGCGAGACCTTCGCGCCCATCCTCTATGTCGTGACGTATGACGGCGACACCGAGCAGGCCATCGCGATCCAGAACGGCGTGCCGCAGGGCCTGTCGTCTGCGATCTTCACGGCCAACCTGAGCGATGCCGAACGCTTCATGTCGTCAGCAGGCAGCGACTGCGGCATCGCCAACGTCAACATCGGCACGTCGGGCGCCGAGATCGGCGGCGCATTCGGCGGCGAGAAGGAAACCGGCGGCGGGCGGGAATCCGGTTCGGACGCGTGGAAGGGTTACATGCGCCGCGCCACCAACACCGTCAACTACAGCGGTGCGCTGCCGCTGGCACAAGGCGTCCGGTTCGACGTTTGATCGGCGCTTGAGCGACGTGATGATCAGGGCGGCGCGCGAATTGCTCCGCCGCCTTGATGGTCAACACGCGCTCAACGCGCCGCGCCACCCACTTCCGTGATCGCGCTATAGACCAGCGTGCGCAACTGCCGGCGCACGGGGTAAGCAGACGAAGGCAGCACCTGCGTGAGGAACAGGCCGATCAGGTCTTCCTGCGGATCCACCCAGAAGAACGTGCCGGCCGCGCCGCCCCAGAAGAAATCGCCCGTGCTGCCGGGAATCAACGTAGCGGCCTGCGAGATCGTGGTCGCGAAACCCAGCCCAAATCCGACGCCGTCATACGCGGCCTCGCTGAACATCGAAGGCGACGACAGGCTCGACATGTCCCGCCCGCCCGGCAGATGGTTGGCCGTCATCAGCGCCAGCGTTTTGGGCCCCAGCAGGCGCACGCCGTCCAGCTCGCCGCCCTGCAGCAGCATGCGTGAGAAGCGCAGGTAATCCGCCGCGGTGGAAACCAAACCACCGCCGCCGGAAATGAAGCTGGGCGGCTTCAGATAGGGGCTGGTGTGCGGATCGTCCTGCAAGACCGGCCCACGGTCGGACACCACCTTCGAGCCCATCGCCCCCACCGCATAGCACGCACAGAAGCGCGACGCCTTCTCTTCCGGCACATGAAAGGCCGTATCGACCATGCCCAACGGATCGAAAATCCGTTCCTTCAGGAAGGTCTCGAACGGCATGCCGCTGATCTTGCCGACCAGGTAGCCGAGCACATCGGTGGAAACGGAGTAGTTCCACGCGTCGCCCGGCGAGAACTCCAGCGGCACGCCGGCCAGCTTTTCGATCATCTCGTCGAGCGTGCCGTCGGTGGCAATGTCGCCCAGCTTGAGCCGGCGGTACGCTGCGTCGACATTCGTGTTCTGGTGGAAGCCATAGGTCAGCCCGGAGGTGTGGCGCAGCAGGTCGACCATGCGCATGGGGCGCTTGACCGGGCGCGACTGGAAGCCCTCCATGAAGCCGCCGGCGTGCACGCCCAGGTTCGCCCACGCGGGGATGAACTTGCTGACCGGATCGTCCAGCGCAACCTTGCATTCCTCCACCAGCATCATGAATGCCACCGACGTGATGGGCTTGGTCATCGAGTAGATGCGGAAGATCGAATCTTCAGCCAGCGGCACCTGGCGCTCGCGGTCGGCCAGGCCCAGCACGGAGTTCAGGGCCAGTTCGCCGCGCCGCCACACCTGGACGAGCGCGCCGGGTAGCTTGCCGGTCGCAATGTAGGCGTCATCGATGAAGCGCTCGACCCGTTCCAGCCGATCACGGGACATCCCCTGCGTTTGCGTGCCTTGCCTGTCCATGCCTTCTCCTTGCATTGATGCCCGCGCGAGCGGCGCAGGCGTGCCAGACTCCGATCCGGTCTGCACGGTATTCCGACGCGCGCAAACCGGCCCTGCGACACTGTACAGCGCTGATCCATTGCCCGCGACAATGTCCGGCCCGCGCCTATGCTTCAATGCGGTTCGACCGCAACCCCGACCGAATATGAAGCGCTTCGACGACCTGTACCTCTTCACACGCGTGGTGGAAGCCGGTGGCTTTTCCGCCGCCGAGCGCGCCACGGGCATTCCCAAGTCGCGTTTGAGCCGGCGCATTGCCGAACTGGAGGTTCAGCTCGGCACGCGGCTGCTGCAGCGATCGAGCCATCGCGTATCGGTCACGCCCGTGGGTGAAGCGGTGTATCGGCATGCGCGCGACATGGCCGACGCATCTGCCGCCATTGAAGCGCTGACCGGCGCAGCACGCAGCGAACCGGCCGGCGTGCTGCGCGTCGGCACGTCGCCGTTGCTGGCGGAAACGTTGGTCGCCGGCTGGCTGGCCGAGTTTGCCGATGTGCATCCGAAGCTGCGCATCGAGCTGGATTTGTCCAATACGTACGTCGATCTGATCGAGCAGCGCATTGACGTGGCGATCCGAGCGGCCACGGGGCCACTGCCCTCGCGGGATGTGGTGGCGCGGCATCTGGCGGTCTCGCCGCGCGTGCTGGTGGCCAGCCCCGCATTGATTGCCCGTGTGGGCGAGCCGGACACCCCCGCCGCGCTGGAAGATTTCCCTTGCCTGGGGCAAGGCTCGCTCACACGCAGCCGCGATTGGGTGCTGCAGGATGCGCGCGGGCACCGGCTGTCGCTGCCGATTCGCCCGCGCTTTGCCAGCGACAACATCATCGCCCTGCGCGAAGCGGCCATCGCAGGGCTCGGGCTAGCTGTCCTGCCGCTGCATTGCTGTCATGCGGCGCTTGTCAGCGGCCGCCTGCGGTCGGTGCTGCCAGGCTGGACCCCCGAGCCGGCCGACCTGCACGCACTCTATCCGTCGCGCGCAGGCGTGCCGCCTTCGGTGAAGGCGCTGGTGGCGTTCCTGCGCGAGCGCTTTGCCGCGGAAGCCACTATGCAGCCGATGCCCTGACGCCGCGCGCTACTTCACCACGCGGCCAAGAAAGTCGAGCATGCGCGCACCAATTTCCGCATGGTGCGTCTCCAGCGCAAAGTGGCCGCTGTCGACAAAGTGGATCTCCGCATCCGGCAGGTCGCGCTGGAAAGCCTCCGCGCCGGGCGGAATGAAGATGGTGTCATTGCGACCCCACACCGCCAGCAGCGGCGGGCGATGCGCGCGGAAGTACGCATGCAGCGCCGGATACAGTGCCACGTTGCTCGCGTAATCCAGGAACAGATCCATCTGGATGTCGAGCTGGCCCGGACGGCTCAGAAAATATTGATCCAGCAGGTAGCCATCCGGCGCCACGCGCGTCGGATCCGGCACGCCGTTCAGGTATTGCCACTGCGTCATCTCATCCGACACGATTGCATGCAGCTCGCGGCGATGCGCTTCGTCCGGGTTGTTCCAATACGCCTTGATTGGCGCCCACGGACCTTCGCCCAGGCCTTCCTCATAGCCGTTGCCGTTCTGCGTGACGATGGCGCTGATGCGCTCCGGATGGGCCATCGCCAGGCGCCAGCCAACCGGCGCGCCGTAGTCGAACACGTAGATCGCATACCGCGACAGGCCGATCGCCTGCGTAAAGCCGTCGACCACATGCGCCAGGTTGTCGAACGTGTAGCGGAAGCCGCTCGGCACCTGCGTCAGGCCAAAGCCGGGAAAGTCCGGTGCCACCACGTGATAGCGCGCAGCCAACTGCGGAATCAGGTTGCGGAACATATGCGATGCGCTGGGAAAGCCGTGCAGCAACAGCACGGTCGGCGCATCGGCCGAGCCGGCCTCCCGATAGAACACGCGCGCACCTTCGACATCCACCGTGCGATGACGTACAGCGGTGGGGGCATACGCATCGACAACCAGATCAGCGGCTCGGACAGGGGCGTTCATGGCAAGACTCCGGATGGGTTTCGAGAAAGCAGCGAAACCATAGTAACCCTGTAAACACTGTTTTTCAAGTTACATAAAATTTTCCCATTGCTCGCATGCCGATTTGTGATGCGAAACAAAACGGGCACGCCGTCTGGCGTGCCCGCGCGGGAAACGATGCAGCAGGAAAACTCAGGTGAGCCGCTCGAGCGCCTGGGCGGCAATGCGCCGCGTGATGGTTTCGGCCGACGCTTCCGTGGCCAGCCGGCTGGCCTGGCCTGACCACAGGTTGATGAAATCACCCGAGCCAGTCGGCTCCGTCTTGGCGCGCAGCGGCGCCAACGCGCCGCCGGCTGTCGGAAAGGCCGGTGCAAACGCGCTCATGGGGCCGATCTCGCGCATCAGCCGGTTGACGATGCCGCGCGCCGGTCGGCCGGTGAACAGGTTGGTGAGCGCGGTGTCGGCATCGGTTGCTTGCTTGAGCGCTGCGCGATGAATGGCCGAGGTCTTGGCCTCCGGCGACAACATGTAGGCCGTGCCGATCTGCACCGCCGATGCCCCCAACGCCAACGCCGCCACCACACCGCGCGCATCGCCGATGCCGCCCGCTGCAATGATCGGCACCTTCACCGCATCGGCCACCTGGGGCACTAGCGCGAAGGTGCCCACCTGCGATTCGATCGTCTTGGCGAGGAACATGCCGCGATGGCCGCCCGCCTCGTTCCCCATGGCGATGATCGCGTCGACCCCGCGTGCTTCCAGCCACCGCGCCTCTTCCACCGTGGTGGCGGCGGAGATGACTTTCGCCCCCGCGGCCTTCACGCGGGCCTGCAATTCCGGCGCCGGCAGGCCGAAATGGAAGCTCACCACCTCCGGCTTCAGTTCCTCCACCAGCGCGCAGGTCGCTTCGTCGAACGGGGCGCGGTTGACGGCCGGCGCTTGCGCGTTCAAATCGATACCGAACTCGGCGTAGTACGGGGCCAGATGGGCACGCCATTTGGCATCGCGCTCGGGGTCCGGGCGCGGCGGCGTGTGGCAGAAGAAATTCAAGTTGATGGGGCCGCGCACGGCCGCCCGAAACTGCTCGACCTGCTGGCGGATCTGCTCGACATTCAGCATCGCGCACGGCAACGAGCCGAGGCCACCGCCGCGCGCCACGGCAATCGCCAGCTCCACGCCGGCCACCCCCGCCATCGGCCCCAGCACGATGGGCACCTCGATATTGAACAACTCCAGCACGCGTGCATCGGGCCATGCGCTCATGATCGTCTCCGGCAAGTTACTTGGATGACACATGGTAATGCGGCGGACTTTTCACTGGATTGATCCATTGAAACGCATGCGCAACAAGTAACTGGAATACCAACTTAAATTGGTTACAATTCGATCACCTATCTTTCTGAAAATCGCCATGCCCGCACCTGCAGCTGCCGCCGATGCCCCCCTGCTGATCGCCGACGATCCGGTGCTGGACATGCTCAACACCGTCGCCAACGTCAACGGCGAGCCGCACGATTTCTGGCAGAACGACGCCGATGTCTCCGATTGGCTGGTGCGCGCCGGCTGGCTTGCGGAGCCCGTGGCAGGCCGCTATCCGCCTGGCGTGCTGCTGGCGGTGGCGCGGCACCTGCGCGAAGTGATTCGCACATTGGTGGAGGCGCGCAAGTCGGGCCGTGCTGCCAGCGCCGATGCGCTCAATGTGTTCCTGCGGCAAGCGCCCAGCCATCCCGTATTGGTCTGGGAAAACGGCACCCCGCGCGTCGAACGCCTGCGCCCCACCGATTCGGTCGAGCAATGTCTGGCGCCGCTGGCTGAGGCCGCCGCACACCTGCTCGCCGAAGGCGATTTCCAGCTCGTGCGCGTGTGCGAACACCCCGAATGCACGCTGTGGTTTTACGACCGCACCAAGTCGCACAAGCGTCGCTGGTGCAGCATGGCTCTCTGCGGCAACCGGCATAAGGTGGCGGAGTACCGCAAACGCCAGCAGGGCTGATCGGCCTTCCGTCGTTCCAATGCTGGAACGCCGCGTCGCGGCCAAACGGGCTGCGCGCACGTCTGCTGGTTCGTAACCTGTTCTCCCGAAACATCGCACCCAATCAGGAGAACAGCATGTCCGCAACGCAAGCCACCCCATCCACGATCACGCAACGCCTCGCAGGCCGCACCGCCATCGTCACCGGCGGCTCGCGCGGCATCGGCGCCGCCGTGGCGCATCGGCTGGCCGCCGACGGCGCGCGCGTGGCCGTGGTCTATCGCAGCAATGCCGCAGAAGCCGACGCGGTGGTCAACACCATCCGCAGCACCGGCGCGCAAGCCATTGCCGTGCAAGCCGATGTGAGCGATGCCGTGTCCGTTGACGCGATGGTGAGCACCGTGCGCGAGGCCTTCGGCGCCATCGACATCCTCGTCAACAACGCCGGCATCCTGGAAAACCAGCCGGTGGGCCGCATCGATCTCGCATCGTTCGACGCGCAGTTCCGCACCAATGCCTTCTCCACGATTCTCGTGACGCAAGCGGTGCTGCCGCATGTGCCGGCACGCGGGGGGCATATCGTGAACGTGTCTTCCAGCCTCGCGTACCGGCCCCGCGCAGGGCTGGCAGTGTATGCGGCAAGCAAGGCCGCCGTCAGCGCCCTCACCCACGCGTTTGCGGTGGAACTGGGCGCGCGCAACATCACGGTCAACGCCGTGGCACCCGCGCTCACGCGCACCGACATGACCGCGCCGATCCCCGATGAAGTCAAGGCGCGCATGCGCGAATCGACACCGATGGGCCGGCTGGCAGAGCCGGACGACATCGCCGACGCCATCGCCTTCCTGGCCTCCGACGACGCCCGCTGGATTACCGGCCGCACGCTGATGACCGACGGCGGCTTCATCTGAGAGGAAACCGCCTAAAAACCGCGTGCCGCGCCGCCAACCCAGGTACACGGACGGTGTGGCAGTACCCTGCCCTATGCGGCGCCTTGAATTTTTGTGAGCGGGCGGAAAAAGGAAGGAGGCTGTCTGAGCGCAGCGAGTTTGCCTCCTTCCCCGCACGGTCACGGAAATTCAAGGAAGGGGTCGCCGCATCGGGCGCGCCTTTCTTTGCTTACCTTTCTTTGGCAAGACAAAGAAAGTAAGTCGGCCCCGCCAGGGGCCGAAACCCAACAAAAAAACCAGCACCAACAAGCCGCGCCCGATGACAAACACGAGCGCAGCGCCCAACAATTTACTCAGCCAACTGCTTCACAAGCCGATAAAGAAACTCCCGCCCGTCATACAACCGCGCAATCTCGATACGCTCATCCAGGCCATGCGTGCGCAGGTCTGCCGGCTCGGTAAACAACCCCGACACGCCATACATCGGAATACCGGCATTGCGCATGAACCGGCTGTCGGTCGCGCCCGTGCTCATCGCCGGAATCACCGGCACATTCCACATCTGCTGCGTCAGCGCCTCCACCGTCTTCACCAGGTCGCCATTGAGCGGCGACGCGGGGCTCGCCAGCGGCTTGTTGACGTAGCGCACGCTGATCTTCTCGTTGCCGATCACCTGCTTCAACTGGCGATCGATATCGGCCGGATCATCGTGCGGCAGGATGCGGCAATTGACGGTGGCCTTGGCCGATTGCGGCAGCGCATTTTCGGCATGGCCAGCGTTGACCATGGTAGCCACGCACGTCGTGCGCAACTGCGCGTTGTAGAACGGAATGGCCGCGAGCCGGTCGATGGCGGCCTGGTCCGGCTTGCCGGTGCCGACCGACCGCATGTCGTCGGCCAGTTGCCCCGTGGCCAGCGGTGCGCTGCGCGCGAAGTAAGTTTGCGTCACGTCGGCCAGCTTGACGGGAAACTGATACGCGCCCAGCCGGTCCAGCGCGGCTGACAACGCATAGATCGGGTTCGTCTTCGTCGGCACCGAACTGTGGCCGCCCACGTCGCGCACTTCCAGCTCGTACGTCGTGTACATCTTCTCGGCCACCTGAATGCGGTGGAGCACCGGCTTGCCGTTGCGCAACTCGCCACCGCCACCTTCGTTGATGCCGAACTCGGCCTTCACCAGCTCAGGCTTGTTGTTGACGATCCAGTACGCGCCGTTGGTCGGCACATCGCCGCGTTCCTCGTCGGTGGTCAACGCCAGGATGATGTCGCGCGACGGCTTGAAGCCTTCCTGTTTGAGTTGACCCAGCACGGACACGAAGGCCGAGGCCATCGCCTTGTCGTCAATCGCACCGCGCGCGGTGAAGTAGCCATCCGTCTCCTGCAGCTTGAAGGGGTCGGTCTTCCAGTCTTCACGCTTGGCTTCCACCACGTCAATGTGGGCAAGCAGCAGCATCGGCTTCTTGGCGCCGGTGCCCTTGAAGCGCAGCACCAGGTTGCCCTTTTTCGGAAAGGGCTCCAGCACCTGCATGTCGGCTGCGGCAAAGCCCGCGTCGCGCAGGCGCTTTTCCATTGCATGCGCGGCCTTGGTCGTATCACCCGCCGAATGCGTCGTGTTGATCTCGACCAGCTCCTTATAGATGTCGTGGTAGCGCTGCTGCTCGGGCGTGAGCGTGGTGGGCGCGGGCTTGCTGGCGGGGATGGTCTGGGCGAATGCGCCGGCGCTGTATGCCAACACAGCTGCAGGCACCAAGACGCGAACGGGAACACGACGACACTGGAAACGCATGACACCTCCGGATAATCGTTATGTGAACCGGCTCATGGCTCGTAGCGAGTGGCTCGGGGGGCGTGGCAGGACCATGAGCGGCTTCTGGGTGCACCGCATAAAACAAAGCGGGGCCGACCCGAAGGCCGACCCCGCAGTGTAGCGCCGCGGCAGCCATTTCGCTGCCACGGCAACCCATCAGGAAACGTGGTTTACATCGCCACGCGGAACACCGCCACAGCGCGGCGCAGTTCGTCCGCTTGTTCCTCCAGCGCCTGCGCAGCGGCAGCCGCTTCTTCCACCAGCGCGGCGTTCTGCTGCGTCACGTCGTCCATCTGCGTGACGGCTTCGTTGATCTGCTCGATGCCGGTACTTTGCTCAGCCGAGCCCGCGCTGATCTCGCCCATGATGTCCGTCACGCGCTTCACGGCCACAACGATCTCTTCCATCGTCTTGCCCGCACGCGCCACCAGCGTCGAACCAGATTCCACGCGCGTCGCGGAGTCTTCGATCAACGATTTGATTTCCTTGGCGGCACCCGCGCTGCGCTGTGCCAGCGTGCGCACTTCACCGGCCACCACGGCGAAGCCGCGGCCCTGTTCACCGGCACGCGCCGCTTCCACCGCGGCGTTGAGCGCCAGGATGTTGGTCTGGAACGCAATGCCTTCGATGACAGCGATGATGTCGGTGATCTTGCGCGACGATTCGCTGATTTCGCCCATCGTGGTCACCACGTCTTGCACCACGGCACCGCCCTGCACGGCAATGTCGGAGGCGGTCACAGCCAGCGTGCTCGCCTGACGGGCGTTGTCGGCGTTCTGCTTCACGATGCTCGTCAGCTCTTCCATGCTCGATGCGGTTTCCTCCAGCGAGCTGGCCTGCTCTTCCGTGCGTTGCGACAGATTGGTGTTGCCCGCGGCGATCTGCTGCGTGGCGGACGCAATCGACTCGCTGCCGCGACGCACCGTCACCACGGTCTCCTTCAGCTTGGCTTGCATCTGCTGCAGGCCTTCCATCAGCAGGCCCATCTCATCACGCGAGTGGATGCGCACGTCGGTGGTCAGGTTGCCGCCCGAAATTTCATGGAAGTGCACGAGCATCTCTGCGAGCGGGCGAGAGATCGCGCGCGACAGCACCAGGTAGCAGGCGGCAGCCAGCGCAATACCCACGGCAATCACGATGATGAACGCCCAAACCAGACCGTCGAAGAACGACTGCGCCTTGCTGTAAGCCGACGCGGCAATCTCTGCTTGAATGGCGTTCAGGCGATCGGCCTTGATGGCGTAAGGCACGAACAGTTCGTACAGCTTGTCGAGCACCAACGGACGCGCGGCTGCGTAGTCGTGACGGTCAAACGCTGCCAGAGCCGGCTTCAAACCCTCGTTGAAGAACGCGTCGCGCAGGCGCTTGGCCTCGCCAGCGGTCTGCTCTTCTTCAGGCGTGGCGAACGGCAGCGCGTTGTAGGCATTCCAGCCATCGTCGCTGGCCTTGACCTGCTCGCGGGCGGCCTTCACCAAGTCTGCGATCTTGGCGTCGTCCGTTTCATAGACGGCACGATCCAGCGCCGTACGGACCTGCACCAGCCTCGAAATGGCCTGACCCAGTGCGCGCGTGGAGGCGAGCTGATTCGAATAGGTTTCCTTCAGCGCCTTGTTGGAGCGCATGTTGCCGTACAGCCCCAGCGCGCCGACGCCCGCAAGGAATACAGCCAGAACAAACAGGACCAGCGCCAGCCGAGCCTTGATGGAGAGCGTCTTCATATCTGCCGTGGATTGCGAAGGACAAAACGTCGCGACTGCCCGTGGGGGCGCCGACGTAAGCCAAAGTAACGACAGATAGTCCGTAATCTTTAATCAAGATCTAATGGTTTGTACTGAATATACGGCGCGTAACCACACGTAGTTAAACGCGCTTCACACGCTGCACGTCCATGCGTTCAACGTGTGAAACACGCGGCCTGAGTTCGCACCATCAGCGCGTTATCGAGCAGGACACCGCGCACCGTGACGCGTTGGCGTGCAAGCACTCCAAACCCGTTGCGAGCAAAGAAGGGTTCTGCGCTCAAACTCACATGCGCCTGCACGCTCGGCACGCCGCGCTGCGCTGCCAACTCGAGGATGTGACTCATGAGCTGTTGCCCGACACCTCTTCGCGCGTGCACGGCCGATACGAAGAAGTGATCGATATAGCCGTTGGTCTGCAAATCGGCATAGGCCACGGGCTGCCCGTTGCGTTCCGCCACGAAGGGCTGGATGCGGCGGATGCGCTCATTCCATTGTGCGACGTCGTAGTGGGTCGGGGCCCACGCTTCGCACTGCTGCGGCGTGTATTGCCCGGCGGCCAGACCGTGCACGGCGGAATGGAAGACCGCATGCAGCAGGGGCTCGTCACCGGGTCTGAAGGCGCGGATGACAACGGGCGATTGTTCAAGCGGTGCGTTCATGATCATTGCCCCGCGTACGGCAAATCCATCGACGCAAGCACATCCTTGATGTGCTGCGCGGCCTGCTGGGCATTCTGCGCTGCGGGCACAGGCGGCTGTTGATCGGTCGACAGGTTGCGCACATGGTCATCAATGCTGATGCCGGTGCCCAGCGGCGCGAGCATCGCCGCCGATTCGTGCATGGCCCACTGGAAGTCATTGAGCGGCGCGTTGCGGGCGGCCTGCAGACCGGCTGGGTTCGCCGCCATGGCGCGGGCGGCGACTGGGTCGCGGTTGTCATCTGGCGCACTCAATTCCAAGACCTGCCCCAGGTCGGGTGCGCTGGCATCGCGCGCAGTGAGCGGCGTCCGGATGTTGTAGCGCATGCGCAGCGTCTTGATGATGGCGGTGTGATCGTACGGCTGCGCCACGGTCGAGCAGAAGATCGTGCCCTTGGGAATCCATGGCGACACCACCACCGCCGGCACGCGCACACCCAACCGGTCGAATGCGAAGAGCTGCCCGGGCTGCGGCGGGCTCGGCGGCACCACGGCAGGCGGCGGCACGTGGTCGAAACAGCCGCCGTGCTCGTCGAAGGTGATGATGAGCATCGTCTGGTGCCACTGCGGCGAACTGCGCAGCGCGTTGTACACCTGCGCGACGAGCGCGTCGCCGTAGCCGACGTCATGCGGCGGGTGCATATCGTTGGGCCAGTCGAGATCGGCAAAGTAGCGCGGCTCGATAAAGCTGTACGAGGGCAGCTTGCCGCTGGACGCATCGTCGAGAAAATCGTCGAACAGGTGGAAGTGGTCCAGATGCAGCCACAGCCGCGTGAGCGTGAGCGATTGCGCGAAGTCGTGGTAATAGACGGCCCAGTCGTTGGGCGCCACGCCGTCGAGCACATTGAACAGCGTCGGCATCAAGTACGGAAAGTGCACCGGCGAGTTGTTCGGATAACCGTGCGCGGTGCCGGTGTGCACAAAAAACCGGTTGGGCCACGTCTGGCACGGCGCCGAGGCAAACCACGCATCGCACACGGCGTAATTGCGCGCCAGCGTGCTGAGCGCGGGCACTTGGTCCGGCGTGAAGAAATGCATGATGTCGCGCGGGTCGCCACCGTTCTTGGCGTAGTTGGTGGTGAAGCCCTGCATGGTGGGCGTCTGCCCCAGCGGCATCTGCTGGCCGAAGAGCTGCTGGTTGATGTCAGTGAAAAGTTCGCCCGGGTCGGGATTGGGCAGCGTCATCACGTTGGCCGGCGCGGGCGTCGTCCACACGCGGATGGGCTGGCCGCCGCCGTCGGGGTTGGTTTCTTCGCCCGACAGGCCGTCGAACTCCGCGCTCTTTGAATACAGCGTGCCGAACAGGTTGTCGAACGACCGGTTCTCCAACATCAGCACGACCACGTGCTCGATTGCGCCCAAGCCTGCCATGGTGGCCCCCTCGTTTCGTTGCGTTGCTTCGTTTTACGGAGCCGCACCGGGCGGCGCCTGCGGCTCACTATAGGAAGAAACAAGGGGATTGGCGTTGCGTGCGGCTACGGACGGGCCGCCGGCAGCACACGCCACGCAATCAGCGCGCTGCCTGCCGCCACGAGCCACACCACCGGCCATGACGACCAGGCCAGCACCTGCGGCAAACACAGCGATGTCAGCCCCAGCGCCGCAAACGCGCCCGTGTTGCCCAAACCCAGCGCCGTGCCGGCACGCTGCGCACCGGCCAGCGTCGCCAGCTCGGTGTAGCCCACGCCATGCCACGCCGATACGCAGATGCCGCCGGCCACCACGGCCGCCACCAGCGCCACGCGCATGATCGACAGATCGATCGACAGCGCCGACGTCATCCATGCCACGCCGGCCAGCACGACGAACAGCGCAACGCTCAACCGTGCACACGCGAGCAGATAAGCGCGGCGATTGCCGTGACGGTCGGTCCAGCGGCCGCTCCACACGCGCATGACGGCCGCCCCGCCCTGCACCGCTGCCATGGTCAGGCTGAGCGTGAGCACATTGGCGTGTGCAAAGTCGCGCAGGAACACCGTGGCGAAGGCCACCACCGCGCCTTGCGGCACGCACAGCAGCCCAATGGCCAGGGCCATGCGCAACAGCGTCGGATCGCGCAGCGGCCCCGTGCTGCCAGGCGCTACGGTTTGTGCTGCCCCATTCACCGTGGCCGGCGCGTCATGCACCCACAGCCACGTGAGCGCCGCAGTCAACGCACACGCCGCCGCCAGCACGCCATACACGGCCGCAAACCCGGCGTGCGCGGCCAGGCTCGGCAGCACCAGGGCACCAACGCCGCCGCCCAGCGGTACGGCGGTCTGGCGGATGCTCATGGCCAATCCGCGCTCGCCTTCGCGAAACCAGCCCATGACCGCGCGGCCGCTCGAACCGTTCACGCTACCGCCCAGGAGGCCGACGCTCAACATGCCGCCGACCAGCCACGCGAGCGGCGGCACATTGCCATGCAGCGGCACCACGCAACATGCCATCACGAACAGGGCCAGCGCGGTCAGCCCAAGCCCCGTCAGCAGCACCGTGCGATCGCCCCAGCGGTCTGTCAGCAAGCCCCACGGCAATTCGCTGATGGCGATGCCCAGCCCCAGCGCGCCCAGCGTCACGCCCAGCTCCGCATTGCCAAGGTGATACGCCGAGCGGATGAACACGGCCGTCGTCGGGATGCCCGAGAACGCCGCCGAAAAACTCGCATTGGCCGCCACACCCACGCCCAGCACCTTCCAGCGGTGATGGCGCGACAGGGGCATCGAAGTGGCCGGCAGGCCCATCGCGGTTGTCATGATCGTCTCTCCAGAAATGCGTTTGACAGCAGCAGTCTGGCGGAGCAACATCAGGCCTAAATGACGTTAATCCCTCATTTCAAGACATCATGCGCAGAATCGGCTTTTTGGTGTTTCCGGGCTGCAGCCTGCTCGATTTCACCGGCCCGCTGACGGCCTTTGACGTGGCGAACCGCCTGGCACCCCAGCCGGCGTACCGGATCGACGTGCTGTCCGAAGGCGGCACGCTGGTCCAGAGCGCGCCGGGCCTCGTCATGCAGACGCAGGGCCTGGACGATCCGGCCTTCGATACGTTGATCATCTCGGGCGGCAATGGCCCGCGTGAGGATGCGTTCTCGCCCCGGCTGATCGCCTTCGTGCGGGAAGCGGCGCAGCACTCGCGACGCATGACGAGCGTGTGTTCCGGCGCGTTTGCGCTGGCGGCGGCAGGCCTGCTTGATGGCCGCCGCGCCACCACGCATTGGCGCATGGCGGCGCTGCTGCAGCGGCGGTATCCGCGCGTGCAGGTGCAGAGCGACCACATCTTCATCCACGACGGGCCGGTGTGGACGTCGGCCGGCATCTCGTCAGGCATCGATCTGGCGCTGGCGCTCATCGAGGAAGACCTGGGCATCGACGTGTCGCGCGCCGTGGCTCGCGAACTGGTGGTCTATCACCGACGGCCCGGCGGGCAATCGCAGTTCTCGACCTTGCTGGAGCTGGACCCGGCATCGAGCCGCATCGCGCGTGCGCTGGGCTATGCGCGCGAGCACCTGCACGAAGCGCTGGACGTCGACCGCCTGGCCGAAGTCGCGCACCTGAGCCGCCGCCAGTTTGACCGCGCCTTTGTGGCCGAGACGGGCCAGACGCCCGCCAAGGCCATCGAAAAACTCCGTGCCGAAATCGCCCGGCCACGCGTGGAAGCCGGTGATGAATCGCTGGAACAAGTCGCGCGCGCCGTGGGCTTTGCTGACCCCGAACGCATGCGGCGCGCGTTCATCCGCGTGTTCGGGCAGCCGCCGCAATCGGTGCGGCGCTCGGGCCGATCCGGGCACACACGCCTGGTGGTCCAGCCCGCCGCGCCCGTGAATCCGCTACCCTGACGCGCCTGAAATCCGTAGCCCCGCATTCGTACCAATGTCCGACACTCCAGCCTTGCCCCTGCTCTACAGCTATCGCCGCTGCCCCTATGCCATGCGCGCGCGCCTGGCGATGCTGCAGGCCCATCGCCGCTTCCAGACGTTTGAGATCGTCATGCGCGACAAGCCGGCCGAACTGTTGGCGCTGTCACCAAAGGGCACCGTTCCCGTCTTGCGTTTGTCAGACGGCGGCGTGCTGGAAGAGAGCCTCGACATCATGCGCTGGGCATTTGAAGCTCGCGACCCGGAAGGCTGGTGGCGCCGCGCGCAATCCGACGACAACCTCGCCCTGCTGCGCGCCAACGATGGCGAGTTCAAACGCCAGCTCGATCGCTACAAATACCCCGACCGCTATCCGCAAGAGACCACGCCGCGTGAGACAGCCCGTGCCCGGGCAACAGAAACCCTGCTGATACCGCTGGAATCACGCTTGCTGGATCAACGCTATCTTGGCGGCTCGACGCCGTGCGCGACGGACTTGGCGATCTTCCCGTTCGTGCGGCAGTTTGCAGCGGTGGAGCCGGACTGGTTTGCCGGCCAGCCGCTGCCCGCTGTGCAGGCCTGGCTTGCCGAGTGGCTCTCCAGCCGCTTGTTCGAGGTCTGCATGACGAAGCAGCCCGTGCAGGCCGTTGCCGTGTTTCCCGAGTATCAGCATCCCAATTGACTGGCTGGTCTACCGATGGAGGCGTGTGTGCAATGAACGAACCACAGACAGCATCCCCCGACAGCACCGCGGCGCGCGTCGCGTTGTGGCGCGCCTTGCATGTGCACAGCGATGCACCGCCGCACGTGCTGGAAGACGAAGTGGGCCTCAAGCTGCTCGACCCCCAACCCGACTGGCAACAACGCGGAGACATGGACCCGCAGTTCACGCGTCCGTTTCGTGCGTCCATTGTGGCCCGCGCACGCTTTATCGAAGACCTCGTCATCGAACAAGCGGGCCGTGGCTTGAGCCAGTATGTGATTCTCGGGGCGGGGCTCGACAGCTTTGCGCAACGCCGGCCTGATGTGGCATCGCGCATGACGGTGTTTGAAGTCGATCAGCCCAGCCCGCAAGCCTGGAAGCGCCAGCGTCTGGAAGCGGTGGGCTTCGGCATTCCGCATTGGTTGCGCTTCGTGCCGGTGGATTTCGAGGCGCGCGAATCCTGGCAGGATGCGCTGGTCGCGGCCGGGTTTGATGTGAGCCAACCGGCCATCGTGGTGTCCACGGGCGTGAGCATGTATCTGTCGAAAGAAGCGAATGCGGCCACGCTACGGCAGGTGGCGTCACTTGCACCGGGCTCGATGCTGGCGATGACGTTCCTGCTGCCGCTGGAGATGGCGGACCCGGACGTCCGGCCCGGCCTTGAGATGGCGGAGAAAGGTGCACGCGCGAGCGGCACCCCGTTCATCAGCTTCTTCACGCCGCCCGACATGCTTGCACTCGCCCGCGAAAACGGCTTTCGCGATGCCCGGCACATCTCGGCAGACATGTTGACGGAGCGCTATTTCGCTGGCCGCACTGATGGGCTGCGCCCGCCCCGCAATGCCGAAGAGCTGCTGGTGGCGACGGTCTAGCCGCGCGCCCGCCTAACGCTCGCGCAGCGGCCCGGGCAGTGCCTTCAGGCCAATCCACAACACACCGATGACCACGTTGACGGGTACGCTCAACGCGCTGGGCACGTAGAACAGTACCGACAGGCCCGGCGTGTTGAGCCCCAGTTCCAACACGCCGCCCAGTGCGTAGCAAAGCAACCCGCACCAGAGCCAGCGGCGCATATAAGCGAGCAACCAGTGCGCATGCGCCTGGTTGAAACGCCACGCGGCAGACCGTTCGAACAGGTTGCCGCGGCTGGCATCCTTGAACAGCCAGCCGAAGAAGAAGTAGCGGTACAGCAGCGTGCGAAAGGCGAGCTCTTGCATGATGGCTCCCTCGGTCAAACCAGCCTTCAAGCGAGCAAGTTTGGCTCCAAAATCGCGCGGGCGCCATGCCCTGCGGCGCAGGGTTGATCATGGCGCACCCGGCTGCGCTGCTTCGTCTTTCAGCCTGCCAGCTTCTTGAAGGTTTCAAGCACTGCGTCGCCCTTGAACGGTTTGACGATCCAGCCCTTGACCCCAGCGGCCTTGCCGCGGTCTTTCATGGCAGGGCTGCTTTCGGTGGTGAGCATGATGACGTTGACCGTCTTGTTGCCCAGCTCGCCGCGCACCTTTTCGACCATGGTCAGGCCGTCCATGTTGGGCATGTTCACATCGCTGATGACGAGTCTGACGCCGGGGTTGGCCTTGATCTTCGCCAGGCCGTCCTTGCCGTCCACCGCGGTGTCAACCGCCAGGCCGTGCTTCTTCAAAAAGCCGGCCACCTCATCGCGGACGGTGCTCGAATCGTCGACAACCAGAATCTTGCTCATAGCGCTTTCCTCGTTCTCAATCTTTCCAATCAAAACAATTCCAACTCGCCGCCCGATTCCACTTCGTCGCGCACATCGGCCACGAAATCCAGCGGGGCGTGGGTACACACACACACGGCGGCGCTCACGCGCACGGTGTCGTTGATGGTGACCGTGTAGGCGGCCACGTAGCCCGGCTTGAGCACGTCCAGATACGGCAGGCAGCGCGCGCTCACCACATAGGGCGTGGACATGCCAAGGTCGGGAAACACCTGCAGCAGCTCCTGGTTGAGCGCGCCGCAGCACAGGTTGCCGATTTCCAGACGCGCTTCTTCAAACGATCGCCCCGTACCTTCACCAGTGAAGTAGGCGCGCGTGGCGTCGGACTCATCAAAGCGCAGCACCAGCAGCAAGCGGAAGGCGATGGACGAGATGGTGAGGATCAAGGCCTCCTCACCGCTGATGGTGTCGCCCTCGGCCTCGATGCTGATGTGGCAGGTGTCTTCCGGCTGCCGCGCAAGCCGCGTACGGGCGGCCTTGCGGAAGATGCGATCGAAACTCTCTTGTGCGTTGCTGCGGATCACGTCAGGCCTGCCTAATGAAGCTGGTGTTGAAACTGGCTCGCCAGCGCCTCAACGCTCGACAGCGACGCGGTGATCATCTTGCCGCCCGCCTGGATGTCCTGGAACGTGGCGGTGGTGGTCAGGTCGTTCAGGTGCAGGCTGTTGCGATAGCTTTTCGACAGTTCTTCCGAGCGTGCTGCCAGCGCGCGCACCTCGCTGGCCACCACGGCAAAACCCCGGCCCGCCGTGCCCGCACGCGCCGCCTCGATGGACGCATTGAGCGAGACGATCACCACATGCCTCACGATGGACTGCAGCTCCTGGTTCTTCGCATGCATGTCGTGGTTCTGCTCCATGAGCGAAATCATCTGCTCATGCCAGCGCTCGAACGTCAGTGCCAGGCCGCGCAGGCGTGCGGCTTCTTCGGCAATCTGTCTGGCGCGGCTCGCCCACTGTTCCTTGGCTGCCGTGGCCGACTGCAACTCGGTCCGCAGTTGCTCGATCACTTCCAGTTGGTCGGCAGCGGCATCGCGCATCTGGGCGACAGTGGTTTCCATTGCGGCCACTTCGCGCATGCCCGTATCCACCAGCGCAGCGTGCTTCGCCAGATCAGCCGACAGATCGGCGATGCGGCCATCGGCATCGCCCAAGGTGCTCGCCATCGCATTCACCTTCCCTTGCCGGATCAGCCACACCAGAACACCGGCCACCAAGCCGCCCGTGATGACGGCCAGAACAATCGTCCCCATCACGATGCTTCCTTATCCAAGTCCATACGCACTGCCCGTTGCGCGCCGAGCGCGGCGTTCACGCTGTCGACCGCAAGACGTTCGGGCAGGCACACCACCGTCTGGAACTGGCGAAACGCAGCACCCTTGTTGTCGTCGGTAAAGCGCAGTTCGATGCGGCCATGCTCACGCTTGAGGAACTCCTGCACGGCATCCATGCCGACGCCGCGTCCGGACACTGCCGTCACCTTGTCGGCAGTCGAGAAGCCGGGGCGGAAAATGCACTGCGCGATGTCTTCGTCACTGGCGGGTTGGCCGGCGCCGATCCAGCCGCGCTCCGCCGCGATGCTGCGGATGCGGTCGAGCGCCAGGCCTCGGCCGTCGTCGCACAGCGTGATCTGCAGCATGCCCTGATCAACACCGACTTCAATGTCGATGGTGCCTGCCGCCGGTTTGCCGTGCGCGATGCGCTCAGCAGCGGGTTCAATGCCGTGGTCGATTGAATTGCGCAGCAGGTGCATGAACACGTTCTGCAGGAGGCCGCGGGCCTCCGTGCGCACGCGGTAGCCGTTGTCGTCGATGCGCACGGCAACGGGCTCCTTGCCCAGTTCCTGCGCCAGCGACGGCAGCGATTGCAATGCGCCGGACAACAGCGCGTCCACCGTCTCGCTGCCCAGCAGGCGCAGCTGCTCATAAATGGAATCACGCATCGCAACCAGTTCGTCCAGGTTGCCTGGGTTGACCCTCTCTAGCAGGCGCAGGCTTTCCTGAATGCCTGCCATCACATCAGGGGCGGCCTGCATGGTATTGCCCGATACCCCGTCACCTTTGTGGCCCTTGCGGCCAAGCTTCACCTCGTTGATGCGGGCGTAGTTCTCGATGGCCTCGCGCACGCGCGTCAGCTCTTCCATCAGCCAGTCCTGGTCCCACGTGTGCTCGCTGTCGGGCTCGCGCAGCGCGTGGTAGGTCTGCTCGGTCTCGTGCACCACGTTGGTCAAATGCTGCAGGTTGTACGTGCGCGCATTGCCCTTGATGGTGTGCATGTTGCGGAACAGCGCCGCAATGGCCGCGCTGTCCGCCTGCGAATACTGGCGGATGATCCGCTCGTTCTCGTGCACAAAGGTCGTGGAGCTGTCGATGAAGTGCTGGAACTTCTCCTGGCTCACCGCCAGGATCTCGCCGATCATCTCCAGGTTGCGGCGCTGCTCGCTGGCCTCGGCCGCCAGCTTGCGCAGCTCGGTCACATCGCGCACGCACAGCATCAGGCGCAGGATCGTGTCGCTCTCGTCGGTAATGGCCGACCACGACAGGTCGAGCGTCTTCACGCGCCCATCCGGCATGCGCTTTTCCACCTCGCTCGCAAGCAGATGCTGGTTGAACGCGAAGTTGATGATGTCCTGCCCCAGGCATGCATCGACCGCCGCATCCACCTGCGACAGCGCATCGGCGCCCAGGCTGGTATCGGCAAAGATCAGCTCCATGAACTTGCGGCCTGCAATCTCCTGCGTCTCAAAGATCGATTCGAGGTAGACCGAATATTCCTCGTGCACCACGCCGCCATCGACCACGGTCAGGATGCCCTGCTGCATGTTCTGCAGCATCGCCTGGATGTCGGCCGTCTTCTGTTTGAGCAGCGCGGCGTTCTCCTGGATCTTCTCGATCATCTGGTTGAACGCGACGACCGAGTGGCCAATCTCGTCCATGCGGCCCACCGGCACACGGCGCGTAAAGTCCTGGCTGGTGGCGATCTCGCTCATCTCGACCTGCATACGCGTGAGCGGGCGCGTGATCTGGCGATACAGCAGCATGCCGATGGCCGTGAGCAGCACGATGGCCACGCCGCTCACCACGCCAATGGTGGTGGCTGTGCTCGCAAGCTTGCCGTTCAGGCCGGCAATGGCTTCGTCCTTCTCGCGGTTCTTCTCGATGCGCAGCGTCTCGACAATCTTTTCCAGCACGTCGCGGTAGCTGGCGACGTTGGCAAACAGGAAAGCCTGCGCCAGTTCATCCTTGCCCGCCAGCTTCATGTCGGTGGTCTGCTGGATGGCCTCGACGTAGCTGTCGATGGTCTCCTTGGCCTGCGCGACCAGGCCTTTCTGTGCTTGGCTGTTGGCGCGCTTGGCCTGTACATCCAATGCAGTGCGCAGCGCCGCTTCCTTGGCCTTCAGGTCGTCTCGGGCCTGTGCAACGATGTTGCCGTCAGGCGCATACACCAGCACCATCGTCGCCAGTTGCACGTCCTTCACGAGCGACACGAGGTCCGCCGACGCCAGCGCACTCGGCACCACGCCCTCCGTCACCTGGCGGACCTCCGCAGCGCTGCCGCGGGTCTGGTAGACCGCGTATCCGCCGATGGCCGCCAATGCGGCAAACATCAGCACCACGAGCAATGTAATGCGATGACGAATGGTCATTTGAAATTCTCTCGATTCAGGCACCCCCTGAAAGAAGGGGTGCTTCAATATGTTTTCCTGAACACCGGAGGCGCAATTATTGAAGCCGAAAGATGACCAATCGATGACCGTCGCATCAACCATCCGGGCATTGCGGTATTGAATTTTCGTGCGCAGGCATTGCGCCGCATACCCGCTCGGCACTTGGGTTTCCGGCGAAATCGTTTGGCTCCCCCACTCAAGTAGGGGAATTGCACGAAAGCGCTAAAGTTATTTTTCTTGTCGCCGTTAACTCAGCGCCGTCTTGTTTTCTCTTTTATTTCGCGCATTATTTTTCGCCTTGATTCCAATAGCAGAAAAAAGGCGTTTCTCATTTTCCCGGCGCAACCTGATGGCGTATCTCGCCCACCGTTGCCAAGTGGCTACCGGCCCATGTTCCTGCCAGAATGTTCTGCTTGGGCCCACCACGGAGGTAGACACATGAAGAAGAGCACGCAGGACACCGCAGCACCCGCGTCCGAGCTGATCGACGCGCGCATTGCTGAGCTGGACGACTGGCGCGGCGACATGCTCGCCCGCCTGCGCGCCATCGTCCGGGCGGCCGACCCCGACGTAGTGGAGGAATGGAAATGGAGCGTGCCCGTGTGGTCGCACCATGGCCTGATCTGCACCGGCGAGGCCTACAAGCAGACCGTGAAGATGACGTTTGCCAAGGGCGCCTCTGTGCCCGACCCAGCGGGCCTGTTCAATTCCAGCCTGGACGGCAACACGCGCCGCGCCATCGATTTCCGCGAGGGCGACAAGGTGAACGAGAAAGCGCTGAAGGCGCTTATCCAGGCGGCCATTGCCGTGAACAAGGCTGGCGCCAAACGCTGAAGAACGCACAAGCTCGCGCGGGCAGGGCCGGAGCCGTTAACATACGGCCCGCCTGATCAACCAACGGAGCAACCGCAGTGATTCAACCGACCAGCGTATTCAAGGACAACCTCGCCCAACTGCCTGCCATTGACGGCATCGAGCGCATCGATCTGGTCGATGGCCAGGGCGCCGTGGTGGCCGACATCGAAAACAAGCCCGGCAAGCAAGGTTCGGTGGCGGTGTATCACTACCTGCAGCAGACGTTCGGCCAGCTCGACGCCACGGCCGCCGAGCACGGCCTGGCCGTGTTTGCCGAGCACACCATCGACGCACGCAACCGCCCCGGCGCCCATCCGAATGTAGACCGCCTGTTGGCCATCGCGGCAGGTGAGCCGGCACTGCGCATCAACGTCGTCAAGGCCTGATGACGCCTCGCTGATGCGCGCCGCAAGTAGCGAGTGAACCACCTGTTCTCTCGCTGCACTGCACACACCGGCATCAGGAAAACTGTGCACGGCGCACGCTGATTGCCAGCCATGGGCACGCGGCGTAGCATGAGGCAGCCCTTCTTCGGGAGCCGCCTCATGTCTGCCCAGCACGAAGACAAGGTCCGCCAGCACATGGCGGATGCAGTGGCCCTGGCGCGCGAACGTGCGCCCGATATTGCCGACCTGTTCGAGCCGTTCCTGCGGCATTACTACGGTCTGGCAGACCCCGAAGACGTGATCTCGCGCAGCGTTGCCGACCTCTACGGCGCGGCCATGGCGCACTGGCAACTGGGCCAGAAATTCGTGTCGGGGCAACCGCGCGTACGCGTCTACAACCCAAGCCTCGAACAGCACGGCTGGTACTGCGGCCACACGGTCGTTGAAATCGTCAACGACGACATGCCGTTCCTGTTCGACTCCGTGACCATGGAGATCAACCGGCAAGGGCTGGCGCTGCATTCCGCCTTCCACCCCGTCTACCGCGTACAGCGCGACGCAGCCGGCATGCGCGTAGCGGTTTCGGCGGGCGGCGGCGTCCAGCGCCCGGCGGCCCTTGCGGGCGACATGCCCGATACGCCCGCCGATGCCGACAGGGAAACCCACGGCGTTGCCCGCTTCGAATCAACCATCCACATCGAAGTCGATCGGTTCTCCGAGCCCGAACGCCTACAGGCATTGCACGACGGCCTGATGCGAGTGTTGGGCGACGTGCGCGCCACGGTGGAAGACTGGAAGCCGATGCAGGCCGCAGCCCACGCCGCCATCGACGCACTGGCCGTACGCGCCGCACAGCCCTCCACCGGTGACGTGGAACGCGCCGAGATAACCGAAACACAGGCCTTCCTCAGCTGGATGCTCGAGCGGCATTTCACCTTCCTTGGCTATCGTGATTACGAACTGATCACGCAAGACGACGGCCATTATCTGCGCGGTATACCCGGCACCGGCCTGGGCGTGCTGCGTGAAGCGCTGCGCGACACCTCCACGCCGGACACGACGCGCCTGGCACCGGGCGCGGCCAAGTTCATCGACGCCCCCGAGCCCATCTTCCTCACCAAGGCCAATTCGCGCGCCACTGTGCACCGACCCGGATATCTCGACTACGTCGGCATCAAGCTGTTCGACGCCGAGGGCCGCGTCTGTGGGCAGCGGCGCTTTCTGGGGATGTACACGTCGAACGTCTACATGGTGCCGGCCGAAGACATTCCGCTGGTGCGCCGCAAGGTGGCTGACGTGATCCGGCGCACAGGCTTCCTTCCCGACGGGCATCTGGCCAAGACGCTGGTCACGATCCTGGAGCAATACCCGCGCGATGAGCTCTTCCAGATGGATGCCGAAGCGCTGCACGACATCGCACTCGGCATCCTGCGGTTGCAGGAGCGCCAGCGCACGCGCCTGTTCGTGCGCCGTGATCCGTTTGACCGTTTCGTGTCGTGCCTCGTGTTCGTGCCGCGCGAAAAATTCAACACCGACCTGCGCGTGCGCATCCAGAGCCTGCTGCAGGCCGCGTATCACGGCACCGCCGTGGAGTTCACGCCACAGTTGTCGGAATCAATGCTCGCGCGCATCCATATCACCGTGCGCACGCAGCCGGGCAATGTGCCAGACGTGGACGTTGCCGAACTCGAAGACCGCATCGTGCAAGCGGCGCGGCGCTGGCAGGACGACCTGGCCGACGCGCTGCTCGAACGCGGCGGCGAAGAGCGCGGCAACCGTCTGCTGCGCCGCTATGCGGGCGCCTTTCCGGCGGGTTTTCGCGAGGACTACGCCGCCCGCCTTGCCGTGCGCGACATCGAACTGATGGAGCCGCTGCTCGCCGCAAACGCCGCGGACAACGTGCTGACCATGCAGCTCTACCGGCCGCTCGAAGCGCCGCCCGGGGCGCTGCGTTTCAAGATCTACCGCGCGGGGCAGCCGACATCGCTGTCGCACAGCCTGCCGATGCTTGAACACCTGGGCGTGCGCGTCAACGAAGAGCGCCCCTACTGCATCGAACCCGCAGATGCCGCCCCCATCTGGATGCACGACTTCGGCATGGAGACCATCGACGGCAGCGAGGTCGATCTGGACGAAGCCCGTGCGCGCTTTGAAGACGCCTTCGCGCGCATCTGGAGCGGCGAGCTGGAGAACGACGATCTCAACCGCCTCGTGCTGCAGGCTGGCCTGACCTGGCGCGAGGTGCGCATCCTGCGTGCGTATGCGCGCTACATCCGCCAGATCGGTTCGACCTTCAGCAACACGTATATGGAGAGCGCGCTGAACGGCAACCCGTCGATTGCGCGGGCGCTGGTGCGGCTGTTCCTGGTGCGATTCGACCCCGCCCTTGCCGAGGCCGAGCGTTCGCGCGCAAGCGAAACGCTGCGCAAGCAGATCGACGAGGCGCTCGAAGACGTGCCCAACCTGGATGAAGACCGCATCCTGCGGCAGTTCCTGGGTGTGGTGGAAGCCACACTTCGCACGAACTATTTCCAGAGCCTGCCGGATGCCGGGCAGGAGCAGCCCAAGCCCTATCTGTCGTTCAAGTTCGACCCGGCGCGCGTGCCCGGCCTGCCCGAACCCAAGCCGATGTTCGAGATCTGGGTGTATTCGCCGCGCGTGGAGGGCGTACACCTGCGCGGCGGCAAGGTTGCGCGGGGGGGCTTGCGCTGGTCTGACCGGCGCGAGGATTTCCGTACCGAGGTGCTGGGCCTGGTCAAGGCGCAGATGGTCAAGAACACGGTCATCGTCCCGGTGGGCTCCAAGGGCGGCTTTGTCGTCAAGCAACCGCCACCGGCCAGCGACCGCGATGCGTACCTGGCCGAAGGCGTGGCGTGCTACCAGACCTTCCTTCGCGGGCTGCTCGACCTGACCGATAACTACGTCGACGGCCGCGTCGTGCCGCCCCCCGATGTCGTGCGCTATGACGAAGACGACCCCTACCTAGTCGTTGCCGCCGACAAGGGCACGGCCACATTCTCTGACTACGCCAACGCCATCTCGGCCGAATACGGCTTCTGGCTGGGCGATGCATTCGCCTCCGGCGGCTCGGTGGGCTACGACCACAAGAAGATGGCCATCACCGCGCGCGGCGCATGGGAATCGGTCAAGCGGCACTTCAGCGAGATGGGCGTCGATACGCAAACGCAGGATTTCACCGTTGTGGGCGTGGGCGACATGTCAGGCGATGTGTTCGGCAACGGCATGCTGCTCTCGCGCCATATTCGCCTGCTGGCGGCGTTCGACCATCGGCACATCTTTCTTGACCCGTCGCCCGATGCGGCCGCGAGCTTTGCAGAGCGCGAGCGCCTGTTCAACCTGCCGCGTTCAAGCTGGGCCGATTACGACCGGGCGCTGATCAGCCCTGGCGGCGGCATCTTCCCGCGCACGGTCAAGTCGATCCCGCTCACGCCAGAGGTGCGCGCCATGCTTGATGTGACGGCCACCGAGATGGCGCCAAACGACCTGCTGCACGCCATCCTCAAGGCGCCCGCCGATCTGCTCTACAACGGCGGCATCGGCACCTACATCAAGGCCAGTACCGAAACGCATGCCCAGGTGGGCGACCGCGCCAACGACGGCCTGCGCGTGAACGGCGCAGAGCTGCGCTGCAAGGTCGTGGCCGAGGGTGGCAACCTGGGCTGCACGCAGCTCGGCCGCATCGAATACGCGCAGCATGGCGGACGCATCAACACCGATGCCATCGACAACTCCGCCGGCGTGGATTGCTCCGACCACGAGGTCAACATCAAGATCCTGCTGGGGCTGGTCGTGGCCGACGGCGAGATGACGCTCAAGCAGCGCAACACGCTGCTGGCCGAGATGACTGACGAGGTGGGCGAACTGGTGCTGCGCGACAACTACTTCCAGACGCAGGCGCTGTCACTGGCGCGCACGCGCACGGCGTTGTGGCTCGACCCAGAGGCGCGGCTGATGCGTTATCTGGAACGTGGCGGGCGCCTGAACCGCGCGATCGAATTCCTGCCCGCCGATGAAGAGATCGACGCCCGCCGGGCAAGTGGCGGCGGCCTGACCACGCCCGAACGCGCCGTGCTGATGGCCTACAGCAAGATGTGGCTGTACGACGTGCTGCTCGGTAGCGATCTGCCCGACCAGCCTTTCGTGGCCGACGGTCTGCCGGCGTATTTCCCGCAGCCGCTGCACACGCGTTGCGCGACCTCGATCCCGCGGCACACGCTGCGTCGCGAGATTCTGGCGACGATGCACGCCAACGCGCTCGTCAACCGTGCCGGCGTGACCTTCGTGCACCGGATGGCCGAAGAAACCGGCGCAGAACCGATTGCCGTGGTGTGGGCCAGCCTCGTCGCGCGCGCGGTCTACCGGCTCGACGCGCTCTGGCAACAGGTCGATGCCCTGGATGCGCAGGTGCCGCACGAAACGCAAACCGCCTTGTTCACAGCGCTCGCGCAGTTGCATGAGCGCGCGACCCTGTGGTTCCTGCGGCGGCGCGTGGGGAATGTGCCGGCAGCGGTCGAGCACTTCCGGTCTGCGGTGGATGCGCTCGCACCCGAGATTGACGCGCTGCAACCCGAGGAATCTGCGCAAGCCGCCGCTCAGCAGCGGCAGGTCTTTACCGAAGCCGGTGTGCCGGAAGGACTGGCGCGCGTGGCAACTGGCGTGCCGGCGCGTGTGTCGTTGCTCGACATTGCGGAGGTCGCTACGGCCAGCGGCTGCGATGCGCGGCTCGCCGCACGCGTGTACTTTGCCCTCGACCAGCCACTGGGTTACGGGTGGCTGCAAGGCGGCATTCTCGGCCTGCCCACACAAACGCATTGGCAGATGCTGGCGCGCGCGACGCTGCTCGAAGAACTGGGGCAATTGCGGCGTCGGCTCACGCAGTCGGTGTTGCAAAATGCAGCCCCTGGCGCGAGCGCGGAAGCCCTCATCGACACATGGCGCGGTACGCGACAGGAAGCGCTGGCGCGCTACAACCGCGTGATTGCCGATCAGGTCGCTGCTGGCTCGGCCGATCTGGCGATGCTGTCGGTGGGCCTCAACGCGCTGGCCGAGGTCGACGCTTGATCAACGCCGCTCTCTGGCGCGCGCCAGTGCGGCGTTGACGCGCACTGGCGGCGTATCGTGCGAGAACGGCGGCTGCACGACGAAGGCATCCACCACGCCTGGCTGAAAGAACATGCAGTACGTCGAGCCTCCGTACTGGAAGTAGCCAAGCTCCTCGCCCTTGCAAACGTGCTGGCCCGGTGTCACGTCGACCATGCACGAAGACACCTCTGCCATGCCGATGAACACGCAACCCACGGTGCCCACGGCAGGATCGTCGCAAGCAATGGTGATGACCGCGCGTGCGGCCATGGCTGCGCTGTAGCCTTGCGAATCGTTCAGCCCTTCCGGGTCAGCGCCTTCCGATTCCACGCACGAGTAGTACGTGCCATCTACGTGAAAGGTATCGCCGATGGTGCCGGCGACGGGCGCATGCCAGCGGTGGTAGTTGTAGGCACTCAGGAAGGCCTGGTAGACACTGCCGCCCGAAAACAGCTCGGCGAGGTGTGCCTTGCCCGGTCCGAAGATGTCGCGCAATGAATAGGGCTGCGCCTTGATCCAGAACGCATCTTCATCGCGCGCATCGTGGCTGATGTTGTAGGGGGCGGCCTCGCAAGCGCTGACGATCAACTTGTTGTCGTCCTCGCCTGCGACGGGTCGCATGCCGGCACGAAAGCGGCGCGTAAAGAAGTCATTCCAAGAGGTAAAGCCCCAGTACGGTTGCGACGGATCGCACAAGAACTGCTCCATGCCGATACGCCGTGTCGCCTCGGGGCTGAACCAGCCGTCGGGCTCGCGCGAGTTCAGATAGGCACGCGAATGCGGGCCGCTGAGAAATGCGCTCCAGCCATTGAGCACGGCCTCGAGCGCATCGTTGAAGCGGCGGTCACGAAACAGCGCGTAGCCCGATGGCATGCACATCGGCCAATCGAGCAATGCATTGAGCGGACAGACCACCAGCGCCTTCTCGCTAAAACGCGGCGCGCACGTGACGACATGGTCGATGGCGAGCAGCAATTCTGCGCTGTCCTGGTAGCCGAGTTCGTATCCGCGCTCCTTCGCTTCGTCGATGGCGCGCGCGAGGTGCATGCGCAATGCCGGCTCGCCATCAATGAGATTGGCGAGCGCACGCACGGCAGCCACTGAGGGTGTCTTTGACGGACGAGACAGCGCTTGCGCAACCAGCTCGGCGCGAAACGCCGCAAGTTGTGCCTCGCCTTCCGGCAGCCAGTTGCCGAGCCGGCGCCGCCGGTCCAACGGAACATTCGGTGCAGCTTCCAAAGTGGTCTCCTCGTCCATGCGGGAGGCCAAGCAACGTGCGTTCCACATGGGCGCAGTGGCATTCGGGTTGCTTTGTCGTTGCTGTTCTCATTTGCCTGCCCATGAAGAAGCCCCCTCCCGCCTCCCCGCCCGCCAGCAACGAGACCGACCCCGACCAACAGCCGGACTCGCTCGACGCGTGCCGCCGTTGCGATCTATGGCGGCATGCCACGCAGGCCGTACCGGGGGAGGGCAAGCGGCGCGCCCGCATCATGCTCGTTGGCGAGCAGCCCGGTGACGGCGAAGACCTGGCCGGCAAGCCGTTTGTGGGCCCTGCCGGGAAACTGCTCGACCGCGCGCTGGAAGACGCCGGCATCCCGCGGGACGAGGTGTTCATCACCAACGCGGTCAAGCACTTCAAATGGGAACTGCGCGGCAAGCGGCGTCTGCACAAGACGCCTGGCCAGCGCGAGGTGCAAGCCTGCATGTACTGGCTGGAGCGCGAGCTGCAGCAGGAAGCGCCGGCGGTGGTGGTGGCGTTGGGTGCGACTGCGTTGAAGGCGTTGCTCGACGATGCGCATGCGCGCCTGCAAGAGCATTTCAATCAGCCGCTGCGCCATGAAGGCCGTACGGTGTTGGCGACATGGCACCCGTCATATGCGCTGCGCGCGCCAGAGCAGGCGGCGCGTGAGAGCGCCTATCTCGACATCGTGACCGCACTCAAACATGCGCGGCGGCTTGCTGCCGGCAAGTAGCTGCGCGGGCGCGCGAGTTGCGTCGGTGGAACCGACACGGACACTTCACCGGAGCAGATGATGATTCGCACGCAATATCCCACACGCACGTTCTGCGCAGCGGCAGCACTGTTCGTTGCCCTGGGCAGCGGCAACGCGTTCGCGCAAGCAACAGGTGCACAGTCCGGCAGCAGCGACAACGCACCCGCGGCCAACGCAAACAGCACGACCGCAACGGGCACCACAAGCCGCACCGATCGCCCAACCGGGCGTGACGCCACGCGCAACCGGACTCGTACCGACAGGGCCAATCCTTCCGGCGAGTACGTGCCGCGAACGGGTTCCAGCTCGCATCAGGACAAAAACGGCAACGTGGTCAAGGACAGATCAACCGGCGGCAGCCCGCACGGTCGCGAGCGTCCGCCCGCGACCCCGCCGAACATTCCGGCCACGCACCCTTGAAGCAACACATACCGACTCGCGCGCATTCAGGAGCACCTCATGAACAACGAAAACCCCATCCCTGGCACGCCTCCAGCGCCCGTCGCACCTGGCGACGAAGCGGCGCCCGGGGCACCCAGCAGCGGCGAGGCGGTCTGCCCTGTGTGCAACGGCACCGGTCAGCGCGACGATGGCAGCCCCTGCCCCATGTGCGAGGGCAGCGGCAAGATCATTCAAGGGATTGGTGGAGGCTGATGCGCCCCGCGTTCCGCGCTAGCCGCCGGGCGGGGACATCGCAGACACGTCACTCGCCCCTGCACTCAGGCCCAGGCAACGACTGGCTGCATGCAATGAAGAAAGGTGCGCTCAGTGGGACACGGCCATCGAACGGCGGCCGTTGGTGCGAACGTGGCCGGAAGCCTTGAGCAGGACGTAGCCCTGGAGGGTTACCCGGGCATAGCAGTGATCGGGGCCACGGCGCTCCAGCGTAACGAGCTGTCGCTCGATGAGCGCTTCGACATCGGCGCGATCCAGGTCGTCGGATTCAGCGCCGTCGTTGACGAGAAGCAAAACGGCAAATTCATGGGGACTCAGCACAGTTGTCTCCAGCTTGTCTATTGGTCACGGCATGCGACGCGTGACTGGGGTGGGCTTGGTTTTCACTGACACCATGAGCACTGCAAGAGCCGCCAAGACCACCGGGAGAGAGCAGCTGGGCTTGCAGGAGAAGCCAGCATAGGCACGCGCGCAGCCGCATTCAAGAGTGCAAATCGGTGCGTCGCCCACTGGAGGCATGTCACCCAATGGTCGATGATGGGGCACCAACCGTTTGCCGTGCAGTACAGCGCACGGGCGGTAACGATTGCGCAGTGCAGGGAACGCCGCCCTCCTCCGTTTGCGCTAAGTCAATTGCACAAAAGAATGCGCCCCGGTGACTCGCATCACCGGGGCGCTGCACGCTGCGCTGGAGCGTTGACCTTACACGTCGTCGGCGACGATGTTGGCGCGTCGGCCAAAGCCGTGCAGCGGGTCAATGCGTTCGACGCGTTGGAGTCGCGCGTAAGGATCGTCCAGTTGTGCATGCGCACCAAATGCATGCAGCGCGCGATGGCGTTCTGTGGCTCGGTCCGCTGCGTGCACTGCAGCACGGCCGTGCACCACTGCGGTCACGCTGCCGTAATGGCGGGCCATGCCGGGCCGCATCGCGTACGTCTGCACAGGGGACGCAGCCGATTCGGGCGCTTGCGGCTCGACCCAATCGTTGCGGCCCAGACGCCCTCGGTAGCCGAAGCGATGGAAGCCCGAGGCCTCGGCTGTCACGGCATCCACGGCCTTCACCACGTCGCGCGGTTGTTGTGCAGGTGCATCAACGCGCGCCAGCGAAGGCTCTTCCCGATCGAGGTTCTCCAGCACGATCGCCTCGCTGACGGGGCGGGCGCCCAGTACCGGCTCTTCCGGGTCGTATTCCGGGCTGCGGGTGAAGGGTGTGGGCGGCGTGGCGGTGCCGGCAGGTGCAGGGCGGCCCGCCCACTCCTGCCATGAGCGCACATGGGTGATATCGCCGTCGTCGTCGTGATCGACCACCAGCAGGCGCGTGTTGCGCGGACGCTGCCACGCGGGCTGCTGCGCATGCAACGCCCCGCGCGACGCGCGAGCGGCGGCCCCGGCGGATGGAGCCGGCATTGCCGGCGCACGCACGAGCCTGCGGCGAATGGCACGGTCCAGCCGCGACAGAACCATCCACACCACGAGCACCCCACCCATGCCGGCGATGATGTTGCCGTACATGCGCAGTTGCTCGAATGGCAGGCCGCTGGGGCCCACACTGCTGATGGAGTAGCCCACGTACAGGCCCAGCAGGCCCCAGATCGAGATCACGAGCACCGGACGGAAGATGCGGAACCACAGCACATGGTGCAAGGTCCCGACGACACCCTTGTCCGAGAACGACTGTCGGATCGAGTTTCGCGAAACATCAATGACGAGCATGGTCATGGCGAATTCCCCTGTTGTTGTTGGATGCCCCGGTCGGGGCTCGTCCAGCGGGCACGGGCACGGGTACGCTGGAAGGCGACGGCCGGAAAGCCGACCACCGTGGTGACAAGGTTCAGGATCCAGAACGCAACCGGATACCAGACGGTGTCGATGAAGTAGCGCAGGATGTTGTCGTCGTAGCGGCGATCGATAAAGCAGCCGATCAGCAACTGCAGCACGCAGGTGATGAAGAGCAGCGTGCCGTGCCAGCGCGGGAGTGCTTCCATGCGCCATTCGGGAGGCAACTCGACGAAGAAGCCGACCATCGACCACGTGATGACGATCAGCATGTTGTACGCCCACACCACCGACAGTGCGTACTCGAAGAAGATCGGCCACATCATCGATTGCCGCAGGCTCGCCATGGCCGGCGCGTACTTGATGAGCGCCTGGATGCCGCCCTTGGCCCATCGCAGGCGCTGCTTGTACAGGCCGCGGAAGGTCTCGGGCATCAGGATCCACGACAGCGCGCGCGGCTCGTAGCGGATCATCCAGCCGCCCACCTGCAGCTTCCAGCTGATGTCGATGTCCTCGGTGAGCATGTCATTGCTCCAGTAGCCGACATCCTCGATGGCGTGCTTGCGGAACATCACGACCACGCCCGACACCGTCAGCAGCCGGCCATAGACCTGCTGCGTGCGCTTGATGAGCCCCACGATCGACGAGAACTCGCCCACCTGCATGCGCCCCAGCAGGGTGGAACGCGTGCGGATGCGCGGGTTGCCCGTCACCGCGCCAATGGTCGGGTTCTCCATCAGGTGGCGAATCATCCAGGCAATGGCATCCACGTCCAGGATCGAATCGCCATCGATGCACATCAGGTATTCGGCGTCTGTCACCTGCGCGGCGGTGGTGAGGCCAATTGCCTTGCCCTGGTTCGACGACTGGTGGATCACCACCAGCTGCGGGTATTCCGCAGCCAGTTCGTTCAGGCGTTCACCGGTGCGGTCGGAGCTGCCGTCGTTCACGGCGATGATGTCGTAGTTCGGATACCGCATGCGTGCGAGGTGGCTGATCACCTCGCGCACATTGGCCTCTTCGTTGTAGCAAGGCACGATGATCGACACCTTGGGGTAGCTCTTCACCCCAAGGAGTGCCAGCGGATGCCGCACATTCTGCGTGCCGCGCTCGAGCAGGAAGTAGTGCAGCAACCCGCCGATCATCCAGAAATACGACATGAAGAACGGGTAGTAGAAGACAAAGCCAGAGATCCAGCGCTTGGCGGTGAGTGCGTCCACCATCTCAGCCTCCCGCCTTGTTCGCGTGGGACGGCGCTGCCGCTTCGGTGGTCGCGGGCTTCTTGTCTGCACCCGCGGCGTTGCCATTGGGCGACGGGCTCTGCGGTGCGGCGCTGCTCTCGAGCTTCTCAACGCTGGCCTTATTGCCGCCGGGCGGCTTGCGCGTCTCGATATACGTCTTGAGCGACATCACATCGCGCAGCACCTCGGTATCGGGCCGGCCGGCAATGAAGTCATCCGGGTAGTAGCCATAGTTGAGAGCCCCTGCCGAGCGCAGTGCGCGCATCTGGTCACGCAACTCGGTCGTGGGGATCGGTTTGTCCTGATTGCGCCAGTCCACCGCCTGCAGCTCGAAGATGGTCTTCTTCAGGCCATCCTTGTGCTTGGCCACGGCGGCGGTCAGCTTCTTCATCCAATCCTTCGGGTCCTTGGCTTCTTCCATGTACGGCATGGCTTCGAGCGCAACGTAGTCGTACGCCTCCAGGAAGTCGTCATAGTTCTGCGCCGTCCAGGTTTCAGCCTTCGGATCGAGCACCGGCCCCGAAAAGATATTGCGCGCGGTCAGCATGTCGCGGCCGTTCTGATAGCCCTGCGCCACCGCGATCAGCTCTTTCGAGAACGAGATCAACGCAGCGGTCTTGGCGCGCGACCACTTCTGCATCAGCTCGGGCGACTGGCGGATCTTGTTGATATCGCCGGGCAGGCCCATGGCCTCGTAGGCCTTGAGCGCGGCGGGGCTGGCATCTTCGTAGTCGTCGAGCACGCCGTCGTCGTGGAACAGCACGCCGTCGATGATCGAGTTCTTGGCCAGGTCCTCATAGATGTCCCGAATCATCTGGCGCGCCTGCGGATCGAACGGCGACAGGCGCGGCGGCTTGACGGTGCCCGGCTTCTGCGGCGCGCCCGGCAGCGACTGCACCAAGTGCGTGGCCGCCGGATTGTTGGCCGGCAGCTTGTACGACAGCATCGGCAGCCACGCGTATACCTCTACCTTTGCACGCGTCTTCAACTGCCACGACACGCGCGAGAACAGGTCTGCACGCATCGGCATGTGCCTGTTCGGGAAGTACACGGCGTCCACTGCGCCGTTGCCCTTCGGGTCGGCGAAAGCCTGCAGATACACCACACGCGGCGCGAGGTCCTTGATGCGGTCGATCAGCTTGCCGAGGTTGGCTTCCTGCTGCTTCGGGTCCGGGTCGTAGATGTAATCCATGTCGACCTGAACCACGCGCTGCACGGGGTTGATCTCACCGTGGTGCGTCACAGGCTCGCGCAGCGAACGCTCCAGATCACCGGTGTCGGTGTCGTAGCCCATCAGGCTGCGGCGGATGGCGGTGAGCGGCACGTCCGGCGTGTTCGGACCCGGCTCCAGCGTCAGCATGTACTTCAGGCCCACGTTGGCGGCTTCCTGGTCGAGCATCTGGTTGTGGGCGCCATACGGCCACACCACCGTCTGCACCTTGGTGCCCACGTTCTTCTGGATCAGGTCGATGCTGCGCTGCAGGTCGTCATGCACGCGCTTGCGGTACTCGTCGTCGGTTTCATAACGGCCCAGATTGCGCAGATATTCGTGCGTGGTAGCCGCCGGCATCTCGTTGCCCTGCGGGTTGCCCAGCGCACCGTGGTGCATGTCCGCCGTGTGGGTGGCGAACTCGGCCAGCCCCGAGGCCTGCATCTCGCGGATCTGGTTCCAGTTCATGAAAAAGTCACGTGGCACGATCTGCTTGTCCGACAGCTTGATCTTCGCGCCCGCAGGTGCGTTGGTCCACTCCGTGACCAGCCCGAACACGGCGGGGAACCGGAACTGCTTGAGCAGCGGGAAGACCTTCGTGTAGTGGCTTTCATAGCCGTCGTCGAACGTCAGCAGGATCGGGCGCTTGGGCAGCGGCTTGCCGCCGTGGCGCGCGGCGTCGATCTGCGCGAGCGTGACCGGGTGGTAGCCGTTGGCCTGGATCCAGCTGAACATGTTCGTCAGCATCTTGGTATCGACGGCAAACCCATCGGGCAGCTTCTCGAAACTGGCACGCAGGTTGTCGCGGATGTCGTGAAAGCACAGCACGCGGAACGTCTTGCCGTCGTCCGGATCGGGCTTGGGCAGGAAGTCCACCTGAACGGCGGCGGCCGGTCGAACGGCGGCAAGGAAAGCCAACGTCAGGGCCAGCGCCAGTCTCGGTGCCATCCAGGCGAAGAATCGTCGCAATGACGGTTGTCGGAGAGCTTGCATGGGCATCACAGCGGAATGTTGAGGTTCAGGTACAGGAACTTGCGGTTCTCGGGCTGGCCGTCGTAACGATGGCGACCAAAGCCGATGCCGTAGGACACCTGCGTCTTGCGATTGATTTGCCACACGTGCTCCAGCCGCGCTTCGACCATCGGGCTGCTGCCGAACGACTGCTGGTTGTACATGCCACCGGTCAGGTACACGCGCTGCGTGAACGACTTGTCGGCGTAGCGCCAGGGCGTCCACGACCAGATGGCCGTGGCCTGGCCGCTGTAGTCGCGCGACGGGCTGAAGTAGTTCAGCCCCGTCATCGTGTTGCGGCTGGTATCGGCCCCGAACAACACGCCGATGGTGTGCCGCGGCGAGGTGAACACCTGCTGGTAGAAGTTGGCTGCCACGCGCTGGCGCAGGTTGTCGTCGGTGTAGCGCGACACGCCGTACGTGAGCGATGCGTAGCGCGTTTCGTCCCAGGTGTAGCGAACGTTGCCGCTGACGCTCTTGCCGGTCACGCCGACCTGGTACGCCTTGTAGGGCACTTCCAGGTCATCGTTGGTGACCATGCCCGACACCTTCCAGTGGTCACTGGGTATCCACGTGGCATCCAGGGTGCCGCCGGTCTTGCCAGCCGCGCCGACAGACTGGTGCACCTCGCCGTTCACCTCGACGCCGGTGTCGAACCACTGCAGGCCCGCGCCGTTGCGCACGCGGCTCTCCGATGCGCCGTCAAACTGCGCACGGCCCGCAAAGTTGTGGAAGAACAGCCGATAGTGGTCTGCAAACGGCCCGCTGTATGCCTTGGTGTCGATACCGTACTCGTTGTTGGCGAACGCCGAATTGCCCTTGTCCGCCGTCGACTGGATGATGAGCTGCGGGCTCTGATAGACGTCCAGATCCTTGCGCAGCGCACGCACCGAGCCATTCTCCGGAAAGCGTTCGTCCAGCCCGTTGGCGACGTTCTTGGCGGTCTTCAGATCGTCCACCGCCAGCGACGCGCGGCCATAGCCGGCCACCACGCTCAGGTCATCCGGGTGCTCTGCAAGCGCCGTCTTGTACATGTCGCGCGAGCGATACGGCTCGGTCTGCACCATCGCGCCGTCGGCACGTGCGCTGACAAGCGAGGCGGCGAACGGCGCTTCGTGCCGCCACTTGTCCAGCTCGGCAATGCCCTGGTGCGTGCGGCCCGTCAGGATCAGGTACTGCGCTTCCAGACGCTTGATGCGCGAGTAATCGGGATTGGGCGTACCGGCTTCCGGCGCCAGGCGCACGTATTCCGGGTTGTCGGCCTTCATCTTGTCGAGCAGCGCGCGAGCCTCTTCAAAGCGGCCGGTGTCGAGCATGGCGTAGAACAGGCCTTCCTGAACGTCGCCCGTTTCGATCTCGCCGGGGCTCGCATCCTTGAGCGCGCGGGCGTAGGCGTCGGCGGCCTTGTCCGGCGTATCGAGATACGCATAGGCATCGCCCGCGGCCACACGTGTGTAGGCCGGCACCTTGCCCGTCTGCGACATGGCTTCGTAGCGCTTGACGGCGTCTTTCATGCGCCCGCGCGAAGCCAGTGCCACCACTTCATCGGCCACGATCTGCTGGCGGAACTCTGCGTTTTCCGGCGTGTCGGGCACCTTCTTGAGCAGCGCCTCGATTTCGGCCACCGCCTGATCGATGATGACGAAGCGCTCCGGCCCGTTGATGACCTTCAACTGCTGACGCCCCCAGCGGATGCGCTGCGCGGCGGCGGCATGGTCGACGTGCCACGATTCGCTTTCCTTGAACCAGTCCGGATGCTGGCGCAGGTTTTCTTGCGCAAGCGTGGCCGCGCCCTCGCGCGACTCCCGCATGACCTCATCGTGGAACGCCTGACGATCGGTCGGCATCGCGCCTACGGGCGCGTTGTCGGGCGCATTGCCAGCGGCATGGGTGGCCGCCGCATTGGCCGCTTCCGGCGACACCTGCAGCGGTTCGAGCGCGCCGGGCCCTTGAGCGCTCGGGCCTGAAGGCATGGCCGGCGCCTGTGCAGACGTATCCGGTGCAGGCGTGCCCGGCGGCAGGATCACCGTGGGTGACGGCGATGCGGGCCGAGGTGCGGGCGGCGCTGCCTCAACAGCAGGCATTGGCGAGGCGGCGGCCGGTGCGGTTGCCGCGGGCGATGTCTTGACGGACGAGTCTGCCGGCGGCACCGCCTGTTGCGCAACGAGCAGCGTGTTGGCCGGAGACGCCGGCACGTCGTCACCTCCGGCGATGACGGTCGTGGATGCAAACGTGGCCGGGCCCTTGGCGGCGGCGTCGGTCAGTTGCGAATCGATCAAGCGGCGCGTGGCCGCGTTGGAAGCATCGTCGGTCGCGGCGTGCGCGATCATCGGCACCGTGCCGACCACCACAACGGTGGCAGCAGCAATAGCGCAGCGGCGGGGATGCCATGCCGCGGCCGCGCTGGTGCGCTCGGCCGGCAGGCTCCAGGAGAGTGGCTCGTGGGTTGTCATTGTTGTCATGTCCAGTGGGCGGCGCGTGCGGGCGCACGCCATCCGCATTGCATGAAGGGCTGCCGGGGCTGAGTCAGCCGAGGCGGGCCGTACCGTTGGCGGCGCGCACCGGGGCGCGCATCGGCTTGGCAGGCGTCACGCCCCCAAAGGCTCGCGTCATGGCAGCCCAGCGCGATTCGGCGCCCAGTTCAGCGCCCGATGCGGTCACCGACGTGGTGGTCCGTTCGGACGCCCCCGGCTGGGGGGAGGAAGACGCCATCACCGCATCTCGGGCCGGTACGCCGGCCTGGAGCGGAGTCGATGTGCGTGCAGCGGTTTGCACGAACACGTCTGCGTCTTGCGCATCTCCAGACACCTGGACCGATGTCTGTGCGGATGTAGCGTTGGTCGTGGCGGCAGCCCCGCCCTGCAGTTCCAGCGGAATACCCAAGCGCATGGCGGCATACACCGCTTCGCTCTTGTTGCGCACGTTCAGGCGTCGATACAGCGTGCACGCATGCGTCTTGACGGTGGCTTCCGAGATGCCCAGGAGACGCCCAACGCCCTTGACGGAGTGCCCGCGCGAGAGCAGCACCAGCACTTCGTACTGCCGTAGCGACACATTCAGCCGCTGCGCCGCTTCGGACGCATCCAGCGAGAGCATCGGCATGGCTGCATCGGCTGCACGCGGTATCAGGGCCGGATACGACTGGCCGCCGGCCAGCACAAGCCGCAGCGTGGCCAGCAAGACTTCCGGCGATTGCGATTTGGCGCAGTAGGCATCGACACCGCACGTCATGGCAGCGTGCGCTTCTTCAGCAGACAGGCTGGCGGCCAGCAGCACCACGCGGCTGGCCTCGCTGGCGTCCATCGCTTCGCGCAATTGGGCAGCGAATTGACCAGCGTTGAACGGGCCCTCGGCCTCGTCCAGCCCGATGACGAGCAGATCAGCTCGCTCATCGAACGCGTGCAGTTCGCCAGGGATGCCCGCAGGCAATGCCGGGGCGACGACCTCCAGGCCGAGGGTGGGATGCGCCAGCAACTGCGCAAGTCCGGCCCGTAGCAAGGGATGATTCTCCAGCAGGACTGCTTTCATGGTTTCCTCGTTTTCTTGTGAAGCGATTCCGGTCAGGCGCGCACAAGCCAGCCGCTGCGGGCGAGCACGCATATGACCGTCGAAACCCCGGGACCGTCCGAGAGAAAGCGCCCTGCCGCCAGCGATGCGCCGGCTCTGGAGAAGCGAAGTGCGAATGCCGTGGGGACCGTGGGGCCGTGGGGACCAATCCGGTTCCGGATCCGCTTATGGGAAAAACCTGTTCTGCAGGTGGCGGAATTGCCTTGCACATGCAGAGTGACCGCACGACATAGAGCAAGCATCGGGCCACCTCCGTGCAGCGCAACATCTGCTTACACTTGCGGCACAAATGATGACGTGCAGAAGGCGGGCGAAACCCGCTGTGGCAAAGGATTGGCGGGCCGCGGCACCGGTTGGTGCGATGCCGCAAATTCACTTCATTTCTGTAACGATTCAGTTACGAATTCGCGACGTGTGACGACCGGCCCGATCATGCCGCCGGTTGTCCACTGAACGTTTTTACAACCTGTTTTAAAACTTACCGAGCGAGCGCGGCAGACGCCACATCACAGGCATGCCCGCGGTGGATAGATGACCGATGCGCCCCCTTCAGGGCTTATGGCGCATGGCAAAGAGGAAGAGGCTGTCGATGGCGCCCACCATGAAGATGATGCCCGCAGCCGTATGCAGCATCCAGGCACCGTCGGAAAAGGGCAGTTGGATCGACGTGTGTGGAATGGCCGCCACCGCGCCCGCGGCCACCGACATGCGCAACACCGGCACCCACCAGGTGCGCTTGGCGGGCTGCGGATCGTCGCGATGGCGCGGCGCGGGGTCGGGTGTCGAACAAGACATGCGGCAGGGACGAGAAGTGATGGCCATGCTGCATTGTTGAACACAACCGATCGAAGCGAAACACAAAACAGCGCCCTGCAATGCCCGCAATTCCCCTAACTGAAGCTGCCTAGGCTGGATGCGCAGCCAGGTGGGCGAGGTTCTGCAGCATGTCGGTCGTCATCTCCGCCACACCGTATTCGGGCTTCCAGCCCCAGTCGCGCCGGGCAACCGAATCGTCGATGGAATTCGGCCAACTGGCCGCGATCGCCTGGCGGAAATCCGGCGCATACGCCACCTCGAACGATGGACGATGCCGGCGGATCTCGGCCGCCAGTTGCTCGGGCGTAAAGCTCACGCCTGCCAGGTTGTAGCTGCCGCGCTGGCTGATGCGCTCGGCCGGGGCCTCCATCAACTCGATGGTGGCGCGCACGGCGTCCGGCATATACATCATGGGAAGCGCCTCATCGTGCTCCAGGAAGCACGTATAGCGCTCGCCCTTCACGGCCGAATGGAAGATGTCGATGGCATAGTCGGTCGTGCCGCCGCCCGGCGCAGTCTTGTACGAGATCAGCCCCGGATAACGCAGGCTGCGCACATCGACACCGTGGTGCTCGAAATACCAGCGGCACCAGCCTTCGCCCGCCAGCTTGGAAATGCCATAGACGGTCTTGGGCTCCATGATCGTGCTCTGCGGGGTGTTGTCCGCAGGCGTGGTGGGCCCGAACGCGGCAATCGAGCTGGGCCAGAAGATGCGCTCAAGCTGATGATTGCGCGCCGCCTCCAGCACATTCAGCAGACCGTTCATATTGAGCGCCCAGCCCCACGTGGGCGACTGCTCTGCCGCGGCCGACAGCGCTGCAGCCAGGTGATAGATCTGCGTGATGCCGTGGCGCTCGATGATCTCGCGCAACTGGCCGCGATCGGTCACATCCAGCGTTTCGTGACGGATCTGCGGGTGGCGGCCACGGGGCACCATGTCGCTCGTCACGATGTTGCCAGTGCCATAGCGCTCGGCCAGCGCGGCGGCCAGCTCCGTCCCCAATTGCCCATTGGCGCCGATGATGAGGATGCGCGGCGCCGTTCCAAAATTCGCGCTCGTACCGGTGCTCATCAGATGATCCCCAGTTCCTTGCCGGCGGTTTCAAACGCCTTGAGCGCCGCGTCGAGTTGCGCGCGCTCGTGCACCGCGCTGATCTGCACGCGGATGCGCGCCTGCCCCTTGGGCACCACCGGGTAGAAGAAGCCAACCACATACACGCCTAACTCCAGCAGGCGTTTGGACAGCGCCTGCGCCTTCTGCGCGTCATACACCATGATCGGCACGATCGGGTGGTCGCCCGGCTTGATATCGAAACCCAGCTCGACGATCTTGCGGCGGAAATACAGCGCGCTGTCTTCCAGCTTGTCACGCAGCGCGGTGTCGGCTTCCAGCAGATCGAGCACCTTGATGGTGGCCCCGACAATGGACGGCGCCACCGTGTTCGAGAACAGATACGGCCGCGAACGCTGGCGCAGCAGCGCCACCACTTCCTTGCGCGCACTCGTGAAGCCACCCGACGCGCCGCCCAGGCCCTTGCCCAGCGTGCCGGTAATGATGTCGATCTTGCCGAACACGCCGCGGTGCTCGTGCGAGCCGCGGCCGCGCTTGCCAAGGAAGCCCGTGGCATGGCATTCGTCAATGCCGAGCAGCGCACCGAACTCGTCGCAGATGGCGCGGATTTCATCCAGCCGCGCGATGGTGCCGTCCATCGAGAACACGCCGTCAGTAAACACAAGCTTGAAGCGCGCGCCCGCCGCATCGGCTGCCTGCAATTGCGCGCGCAGATCCTCCAGGTCGTTGTGCTTGTAGCGATAGCGTTGCGCCTTGCACAGGCGGATGCCATCAATGATGGACGCGTGGTTCAACTCGTCGCTGATGACGGCGTCTTCGGCCCCAAGCAGCGTTTCGAACAAGCCACCGTTGGCATCGAATGCCGAGCCGTAGAGGATGGTGTCTTCCGTGCCGAGAAACTTCGCCAGCCGCGCTTCCAGCGTCTTGTGCAGGTCTTGCGTGCCGCAGATGAAGCGCACCGAGCTCAGGCCAAAGCCATGCGTGTCGAGCGCCTCGTGCGCCGCCTTCAGCACCTCCGGGTGCGACGACAAGCCGAGGTAATTGTTGGCGCAGAGGTTGATGACCTCCTTGCCGTCAGCCGTGCGGATCACGGCGCCCTGCGGCGAGGTGATGATGCGCTCGGTCTTGTAGAGACCGGCTTCCTCGATCGCCTCCAGTTCGCGGCGGATGTGCGCGTAGAAGGCGTCGGTGGAGGCGTTGGCTTGCGTTGTCCCCATGGTGCTGCTCCTGTAGACTGCGTTGATCGATAAATCGAACATGTTCGATATATCGAATAATTCGTTCAATTTACAAGATACCAACCGATGGCACAAGCCCCCGCCACCGATGTCCTCGCCGACGGCCCGCCCGCCGTTGGCGCCAAGCTGCAAGCGCTGCGCCAGGCGCGCAAGCTGTCGCTCGATGAACTGTCGCGGCGCGCGGGCGTGTCCAAATCCATGCTCTCGCAGGTCGAGCGCAACCTGGCCAACCCGACCGTCGCCGTGCTGTGGCGCCTGGCCACCGCGCTCGGCGTCGGGCTGGCGGATTTCCTCTCGCCTGAAGGCGCGGCCGATGCGGCGCCCTCCGTGACGGTCATTCCCGCTCACTCCATCCCAGTCATCAAAAGCCCGGATGGCAAGTGCGAATTGAAGATTCTTGGCCCGGTGGACCTTGCCGCGCGCTTTGAATGGTATGAACTGGCAATCCAGCCCGGCGGCGTGCTGGCGTCAGAGCCGCACGAGCTGGGCTCGAAGGAGCACATCTCCGTGCTCAGCGGCACGGTGACGGTGCAATCCGGCCCGAGTGAGAAGAAGGTGCGGCACGGGGAATCGGCGCGCTATCCGGGGGATGTGCAGCACGCCATCTCGAACGCCGGCAAGACGGTGGCGACGGCGTTGCTGGTGGTGGAATACGCGCAGCAGTAGGCGCTGCAGATTGGTGCCGCCTAGGCCGCCTGCAGTTCGGGCGCGCGCCACACGCGCGGCAGCAGCACCCCAAGCATCAGCCCGCGCACGGCCATGAACCCCAGCATCGACAACCACAGCCCGTGGTTGCCCCACAGCGGCTGCAGCGTGACCGACAGGCCCCAGAACGCGGCAGCCGCCGCGGCCATCGTCACCAGCAGTTCACGGGTGCGCGTCGCGCCGATGAACACGCCGTCAAACTGGAAGCCCCATACCGACACGATCGGCAGCAACGCCGCCCACACCAGATAGTGGCGCGCGGCTTCGCGCACGGCAGGCTGATCGGTCAGCACGCCGATGATGCCGGCGCCGGCCAGCGCATACACGGCGGCAAAAAGCCCAGCGCCAAGCACCGACCAGAACGTCGACACGCGAATCGCCATGCGCAGCGCAGCGCGGTCCCGCGCACCCATGGCGGCGCCCACCAGCGCTTCGGCCGCGTGTGCGAAGCCGTCCAACCCGTAGGCCATGAAGGTCAGGAAATTGAGCAGCAGCGCGTTGGCAGCCAGCACCACATCGCCCTGCTTGGCGCCCGCGTGGGCAAACCAGCCGAAGGCGGCCAGGAGGCAAAGCGTGCGCAGGAAGATGTCGGTGTTCAGGCCCATCAGGCGACGCCAGGCGTCGCGGGCCAGCAATTCAGCGAGCGTGAGCGTCGGCAGACCAGTGGGTCGTTGCAGCCAGAGCAGCAGCATGCCGAGCCCAAACCCCGCAATGTCGGCCAGCGCCGTTGCCGCGCCAATACCGCCCACGCCCATGCCGGCCCCAAGCACCAGGGCCAGCACTGCCGCCATGTTGACGGTGTTGATGAACACCTGCAGCAGCAGCGCCCGCCGCACCTGCTGACGCCCGAGCAGCGTGCCGAGCACCACGTAGTTGGCCAGCGCAAACGGCGCCGACCAGATGCGCGCGTGGCAATACACCTCGGCCATGCGGGTGACGGATTCGCTCGCACCGAGCAGCGCCAGCGTGATGCGGATCGCCGGCACCTGCAGCACCAGCAATGCCGCTCCAATGGCAAAGGCCAGCAGCAGCGCGCGCACCACGCTCGCCCGCAACGCCTGCGTGTCGCCCGCGCCGTGTGCCTGCGACACCAGCCCCGTGGTGCCCATGCGCAGAAAGCCAAAGCCCCAGAACACAAAATTGAAGAAGACCCCGCCCAGCGCCACGCCGCCAATGTATTCCGGCCCCGGCAGATGGCCGGCCACGGCGGTATCCACCGCCGAGAGGATCGGCTGCGTCAGGTTGGCCAGCACGATGGGAAACGCCAGCGTCAGCACGCGCCGGTGCCACTGCGCAGGTGACGCAGGTGCAACCGAAGTGGCGAAAGAGGACTCCATGGGGAGAAAAAACTGCGAGGAACGATGAAAAAGGCGGTGCAACCGTTCACGATTTCGCTATCATTGCGCCCCATTGCGGGCTCCGGAAATCGGGCGGCAAGTGCGGCACCCCGCACAACGTCGTCGATGACTATACGCGAATCCCCCCGGAAGGCAGACACCGTGTTTTGCCTTTCATCGCGGCCGGACGGGTGCGGTTGATGCTACGCATCATCCGGCACACGCATGTCCTAGGCTGGTGACACCCACCACATGGGACGGCGGGCGACGCCCAAACAGCGTCGCCTCGGTAGAACTAAGCGGACTGGTAAGCAACCGCGATGCCCTGTCGAACTTCCGACTCGCCGGGGCGGAGACTCCTCTTGGAAAAAAACGTACAACGCAATCTGGGCGCCTGGGCATTGATGCTGACCGGGCTGGGCTCGATCATCGGCTCCGGCTGGCTGTTCGGCGCCGGCCACGCTGCAAAGGTGGCGGGCCCCGCTGCCATCTTCACCTGGATCATCGGCGCCGTCGTCATCCTGGCCATTGCCCTGACGTATTCCGAACTGGGCGCGATGTTCCCGGAATCGGGCGGCATGGTGCGCTATGCGCGCTACTCGCATGGCTCACTGGTGGGCTTCGTGGCGGCCTGGGCAAACTGGATCGCCATCGTCACCGTCATCCCCATCGAGGCCGAAGCCTCCATCCAGTACATGAGCAGTTGGCCGTGGCCCTGGGCGCAGTCGCTCTTCCAGCACGGTGAGCTGACGCCGCCTGGGCTGGTGCTGTCGGCCGTGCTCGTGGTCGTGTACTTCCTGCTGAACTACTGGGGCGTGAAGGTGTTTGCCAAGGCGAACAACGCCATCACGATCTTCAAGTTCATCATTCCGGCCGCGACAGCGGTGGCGCTGGTTGCAGCCGGTTTCCACCCGGGCAACTTTGGTGGCAGCTCGGCCGCGAATGTGGCGGGACAGGGCTTCGCCCCGTACGGCTGGTCTGCGGTGCTGACCGCCATTGCCACCAGCGGCATCGTGTTTGCGTTCAACGGTTTCCAGAGCCCGATCAACCTTGCGGGCGAGGCGCGCAACCCGGGCCGCAACGTGCCCATCGCGGTGATCGGTTCGATCCTGCTGGCCGCGGTGATCTACGTGGCGCTGCAGGTGGCCTTCCTCGGTGCGGTGCCGCCTGAGTCGCTCGTCAATGGCTGGCACGGCATTGATTACCACTCGCCGTTCGCCCAACTGGCGATTGCGCTCAACCTGAACTGGCTGGCCATCGTGCTGTACATCGATGCGTTCGTCAGCCCGTCGGGCACCGGTAGCACGTACATGGCCACCACCACGCGCATGATCTACGCGATGGAGCGCAACAACACCATGCCGGCCATCTTCGGCCGCGTGCACCCGCTGTTTGGCGTGTCGCGTCCGGCCATGTGGTTCAACCTGGCAGTGTCGTTCATCTTCCTGTTCTTCTTCCGTGGCTGGGGTGCGCTGGCGGCTGTCATCTCGGTGGCGACGGTCATTTCGTACCTGACGGGGCCGATCAGCGTGATGTCGCTTCGCCGCACGTCGCCGCAACTGCATCGCCCGCTGCGTCTGCCGGGGCTCTCGCTCATCGCGCCGTTCGCGTTTGTGTGCGCATCGCTCATCCTGTACTGGGCCAAGTGGCCGCTGACGGGCGAGATCATCGTGCTGATGCTGGTGGCGCTGCCCGTGTACTTCTACTACCAGGCCAAGGCCGGCTGGCCCGACTTCAAGACGGAACTCAAGGGCGCGTGGTGGATGATCGCCTACCTGCCGACCATCGCCGCGCTGTCCTACTGCGGCAGCACGGAGTTCGGCGGCCACGGCTACATCCCCTACGGCTGGGACATGGGCATCGTGGCGGTGCTCTCGCTGTTCTTCTACCACTGGGGCGTGGCCAGCGGCTGGCACACGCGCTATCTGGATGAAGTCGAACACGTACATGACGACGTGCAAGCGCACGACACCAAGCGTGCGCCGCGCGCCGTGCCGCAACGCGCCTGATACCGCTTTGCTCGTAAGAAAAAACGCCCGACCGGTTCTGCCGGCGGGCGTTTTTTCGTTGCAGCAGTGATGCCGTAGCGAGAACCTCAGCTGCTAAGGTTCAGACGGCGTCTTGGCCCGACCCTGCCTTGATGAAATCGATGAACGCCCGGAGCGGAGCCGGAACGAGCCGCCGTCCCGGGTAGTAGAGATACGGCCCAGGGAACGGCCGCCACCAATCCTCGAGCACGGGCTCGAGCGCCCCGCTCACAAGATGCGGGCGCAGCCAGTCTTCGTAGAGGTGGACGATGCCGACGCCTGCGACGGCGGCATCCACGACAAGATCGGTCGCGCCACCAATACGGACGAGCAGCGGGCCAGATGGGTCCACGTTGACCACTTCACCATCACGCTCGAATTCCCACGGCGGCATGGCGCCGCTCGCAAACCGGCCGCGCATGCAGGCGTGGCCGAGCAGGTCGCGCGGATGCGTGGGGCGACCGCGTCGATCGAGATAGCCGGGTGCGGCTGCCGTCGCGAACCGCTGCGTTCGCGGCCCGATCGGAACGGCGATCATGTCCTGTTCGAGCCGCTCGTCATAACGGATGCCTGCATCGCAGCCCGCTGCCAGAATATCCACAAAGCTTTCTTCGGCCACGACCTCAAGCCGGATCTCAGGATAGGCTTCGAGGAATCCGGGGATGACGGCAGGCAGCACAAGCCGCGCGGCGCTCATCGGCACATTGAGCTTCAGCGTGCCGGCAGGTCTTTCGCGGAAATTGTTGACCACGTCCAGCGCGGCTTCCACCTCGCTCAAGGCGGGCCGCAGGCGGGTCAGCAGGCGCTGCCCCGCTTCGGTGGGTGAAACACTGCGCGTCGTGCGGTTCAGCAGGCGCACACCAAGCTGCGATTCCAGCCGCCGCACGGCCTCGCTCAGCCCGGATGCGCTCGCGCCCATCAGCCTTGCACCTTCGCGAAAGCCCTTGGCCTGCGCCACCGCCACGAAGGCATTCAGGTCACCCAGATCGACTTGCATTGTTCGCCCTCTCGCACAACCCGTGCGGATTATGCCCACTTATCGAGCAGCGAGCTTGCGCCTAACCTGCCGTCACCTCGTCTTTCACACAGGAGTGTGACCATGTCTCCCATCCTTCAATCCGGCACGTTTTCCATCGGCGGCCACCAGGTGCACCGTCTCGGCTATGGCGCCATGCAGCTCGCTGGCCCAGGCGTTTTTGGGCCGCCCAAGAACCGCGACGCCGCGCTTGCCGTATTGCGCGAAGCCGTTGCCTCGGGCATCAACCATATCGACACGAGCGACTTCTACGGCCCCCACATCACGAACCAGTTGATCCGCGAAGCCTTGCATCCGTATCGCGACGATCTGCTCATCGTCACCAAGATCGGTGCCAGGCGCGACGCCCAAGGCGCATGGCTGCCGGCATTTTCAGCGCAGGCGCTGACCGAAGCCGTGCACGACAACCTGCGTAACCTGGGCGTGGATGTTCTGGACGTGGTGAACTTGCGGATCATGTTCGACACGCACGGCCCGGCCGAAGGATCGATCGAGGCGCCCCTCTCGGCCTTGGCCGAGCTGCAACGGCAGGGACTCGTGCGGCATATCGGGCTGAGCAACGTCACGGCCAACCAGATCGCACAAGGGCAACGGATCTGCGAGATCGTCTGCGTGCAGAACCACTACAACCTCGCCCACCGAAGCGACGACGGGCTGATCGACACGCTGGCCGCCGACGGCATCGCGTATGTCCCGTTCTTTCCGCTGGGCGGGTTCAACCCGCTGCAATCGTCCACGCTCAACGATGTGGCAGCGCGGCTCGGTGCAACACCGATGCAGACGGCACTCGCTTGGCTGCTGCACCGGTCGCCGAACATCCTGGTGATCCCGGGCACCTCGTCGGTCGCCCATCTGCATGAGAACCTGGGCGCGGCGACGATAACGTTGCCGGAAGATGCGATGCGCGACCTCGACGCCGTCGCGCTTTCCACGGACGAGGCCGCCTGATTTTGTGCAAACGACCAACGGGCCCTTCGGTCATCATCGAACGCGATCGGTACCCGCCGTCTGCGCCGCTGCTACGCCGCCTTCATCAGCCCTTCCATCGCCTCGCGCACATAGGCGATCAGGTCCGGGCCCATCCACGGGCTCGCGGATAGCTCGGGCTCGCGCTCCATTGCCAGTCGCACCTTGGCTTGCGTTTGCGGATCGTCCCCCGCATACGCGCGGAACAATTCGATCCAATGGCGCGCGAGCTGCTGCATGGCAGGCGCATGCGCCGGCGTGCCCTTGGCCAGATGCTGGCGCACCTCTGCAATCAAGGTCGGCCACTCGTTGGCGCGCTTGCCAAAGTTCTCGCGCATGAACTGCAGCTCTTGCGCCGACAGATACTTCGCATAGATCGCCAGCTTGGTTTCGTTGGCCGCCTCCATGATGAAGTCGAGCATTTCCAGGCTGATGCCGGTGCGCTCCTGCAACGCCGGCTCGTTGATGTGCATTTTGTGCAGCTTGGCCGAGAGGATCGGGTCGAGCGCCGCATCCTGCGCGAGCAACGCCATCCACTGCTTGGCGAGCGCCTGCGCCTCGCTGCTGCGTGAAGGCACCTGGCGCGTCATTGCATCCTGCACGATCGACACCAGCGCCGCCCACCGCTCATGACGGGCCGTATCGGCATCCATGCGTTCGGCACGGGCACGTTCTTCCTGCGAAAGATATTTGTCGTACATGGTCATCCATTCCAAGGTTGTGAGCCACTCGGTCAATTCGGGCTCCTCTTGGCGCACGAGCTGGCCGTGCAGCCGCGACAACCGATCGCGCAGTACGCTGGCTTGCGTGATCTGCTGATCGAGCATCGCAATCTGCCGTTCCACGATCGTGGTGAGGGGAATATCCGGATTGGCCAGGAAAGCTCCGACATCGGCCAGCGACATGCCGAAGCGCCGCAACGCCTGGATCTGGTGCAGGCGCGCGACGTCGGCCTTGTCGTACAGCCGGTAGCCGCTGTCGGAGCGGGCCGAAGGCGTGAGCAGGCCGATGGTGTCGTAGTGGTGCAGCATGCGCACCGTGAGGCCGCAGCGTTTGGCGAGATCGCCCACTTTCAACAACATGGTGGCTCCTGTCTTCTGGCTTGGACACAGGCTAGGACCTCACACAATGTGAGGGTCAAGCACGGCGTGATCGGATCGCAATGAACGGCGCCCCCGGGAAGACGCAGGCGCGTCCAGCATTCTGGACCAGTCCCCTCTGTGGTGGGGACCATGCGCCGCGAACCCGCGCCGCTGCGTGCGTCACAAAAAGTTCATTCAACTCTGTGTTCAGCGGGTCGTTTAGCGGAATGTCCGATCTTGCGTCTGCCGCCAACGTCATGACTTTCTCACCGCTTCCCTTGCCCGCGGGCATTGCGCCCGAGATGCTGCGCACGGTGTTCCAACCGATCTTCCGCCTATCCACCACCGAGGTGCTCGGCTACGAAGCGCTGCTGCGCGGACCGGTGGGTTCGGCCATGGAGTCACCCGCAGCGCTGTTTGGCGCAGCGTCGGACACCGCGGGCACGATTGCCCTGGAGACCACTGCCGCGCGTCTGGCCATCGCCAATTTCTCGACGATGCGGCTGCCGGGCAAGCTGTTCCTGAACTTCAGCGCGCTGGGTGTACGCCAGTTACTGGAAGACCATGCCCGCCTGCTGCATGCCATTGCCGACCACGACCTGCACCCCTCGCGCATCGTCATCGAGCTGACCGAGCAGACGCCCATCGACGATCTGGCCAGCTTTGCCGAGGCACTGTCGGTGGCACGCGACTTTGGCCTGCAATGCGCGCTTGACGATTTCGGCACGGGCAATGCCAACCTGAACCTGCTGATCGAACTCACGCCCGACTTCATCAAGCTCGACAAGTATTTCCTGCGTGACATTGCCAAGCACCCGGCCAAGCTGGACATGGCACGCACACTGCAACAGACGCTCAAGGGCGGCGCCACCAGCATCATTGCCGAAGGGCTGGAAACTGAAGACGAACTGGGCGTGGTGCGCGACCTGGGCATCCGCTTCGGGCAGGGCTTCTTCCTGGCGCGTCCACAGGACAAGCCGGCGAGCGACATGTCGAGCCACGCCGCGCGCGTGCTGCAGTCTTCGCAGATTGCGGTGTTTCCGCAGGCTGTGCGCGTGGGCTGGCGCGCCATCACGGCCAGCAAGCTGCTTCGCGTCGCGCCCACGCTGCCCTTGCGCAGCAGCAACGACGACGTGCTGCACCTGTTCAACCGCCACCCCGATCTGCACGCCATGGCGCTGCTCGACGAAGACGGGCGCCCGCTCGCGCTCATCGCTCGCCGAGCCTTTATCGACCGCTATGCGATGCCATATCACCGCGAGCTGTACGGCAAGAAACCGGCACTCGCGTTTGCGAACCGGCAGCCGGTGCTGGTGGAAAAATCCGCTTCGCTGGAAGACATGTCGGCGCTGCTGATGAGCGAAGACCAGCGCTACCTGACCGACGGTTTCATCATCACCGAACATGGCCGCTACCTGGGCCTGGGCACCGGTGAAGAGCTTGTGCGCACCGTGACGGAAATCCGCATCGAAGCCGCGCGCTACGCCAACCCGCTCACGTTCCTGCCGGGCAACATTCCGTTGAACCTGCACATTGAACGTTTGCTGGAAGCGCGCGCGGAGTTCTACGCCTGTTATGTGGACCTCAACCACTTCAAGCCCTTCAACGACCAGTACGGCTATTGGCAAGGTGACGAAATGCTGAAGATGGCCGCTGCCGTGCTGGCCAACGCATGCGAGCCCACACGGGATTTTCTTGGCCACGTGGGCGGCGACGATTTCCTGATCCTGTTTCAGAGCGCCGACTGGCAGGCGCGCATCACGCAAGCCATGGCAGCGTTCAACGCCAACGCGCTCGCCATGTACACGCCGGCGGACCGCGCGGCGGGCGGCATCCATGCAGAAGACCGCAAGGGCCTGCCCACGTTCTTCCGCTTCGTGACCATCGCGGTGGGCGCGCTGCACGTATATCCCGGAGCGGCGCACAACAGCGATGACATCGGCACCGCCGCAGCCCTGGCCAAGCGACGTGCCAAGCAAAGCGAAAACGGCTTCCATCTGGAAGCCATGCGCCCTGCCCCTGCCGTGCGGGCCATCGCATGACACCGCTGAGCCCACGCTACGCCATCGCCGGAATCAGCCCCATCAGCGCGGCCTTCACCACGGCATGCGTCTTGTTGGCGGCGTTGAGCTTGATGATGGCGTTGCGGATGTGGAAGTTCACGTTGCGCTCTGTCATCTCCAGGATGGCCGCGACTTCGGCCGCCGTCTTGCCTTCGGCCGTCCAGTGCAGCGTCTGGCGCTCCACCTCTTTCAAACGCGTGGCGGCATCGGGCAAGACTTTTTCGGCCATCAGCGTGCTGAGGCTGGCGTGCGCGCGCTGGCTCAGCCAGATCATTTCGGGCTCGCTCGCGGCCAGCTCATCTTCGGTGATGGGCGTGGCGCGGCGCACCAGGCTGAAGGTACCGAAGATGCCGGTGTGATCTCGTATGGTGTGCGACCAACCGTGGTTCAACCCATGGCGGCGCGCGTCGATCCAGAACGGCGCGTCTGCGGTGGCGATGCTGGACCACAGCGTTGGCTTGATGCAGCGCTGCCCGAACTGCAAGACCGGGTCGACGGCCAAATAGCCGCGCAACCGGTAATGCTCGCACCAGGGCTCCGGATAGGTGCTCCAGCAGATGGTGTTGAAGCGCGTGATCGGAATCGCTGCACGCAGGGCGTAGGCGCAATAGTCGAAGCCGAGCAGAACCACCGCCTTCTGCAGGCAGCGGATGACTGCATCGGCATCGCGCGGGGCAGTCAACTCGCGCAGCAATGCCGCCCGCCAGGATATTGCGCAGCCATGCGGCACTTGGTTGTAAACGCCCATTCCCTCGGCCTCCAGAGCCCCCCCTAAATCGCCATGCCCGCGCCCATTCCCGCTTATCGGCCTTCCTTATTTCAAACGGGCGGAGAGCGTGGTCTGTCTTGCGTTTTACCAAGGGCAATCATTGGCGTGCTGAAACTATACCTAATCCGAAACGAATTGCAGGCCACGCATAGCCAATGCAATTAGTAGATTTTCTCGAATACAGGAATAGCGCAATACAGAAATAAATGAATTGATTGCCAAACACTTTTGCGCAAAACAACATTCATTATTTAAATCTGCTTTTTATATACGGCATACCCGCCCTCGACATTGCAAGCTGGCTACAGGGGCCAGCTTTTTTTTACAACGCCGAGGTAGGCCGAATTCGTACCGTCGGCTTCCGCCAATGCCGGTTGGGGGCGGCATAGGTGCGCCTCGCAGCGCATGACACGCTTGCCGTATTGAAAACGCCGCAAAGCGTGCGCCGACGCCACTTCCGAATGGTGCGCAAACGCGACACCCAGCAAGGTTTGCACCGCGGGGGCGCGGCAAAACGCCGCAGTAAAAATAACAATAACGCCTTCGCACGTGCAGTTTGACCGACGTCCGGAAAATTTGACGTGTCAGATTTACACGTGCGTGTGGCGATTCGCTACCACGGCAGCGAATTAGGGCAAGAACGGCGTTCTTATTGGGGTTTCACAGTGTCAGTGAAACCCTTACAGTCTGGTCCGCGACTCGCCCTCTCGATGTAGTCGAGGCCCCGACAAGAAACACGACGGTACGAAGCAACAGGGTTTTCTGGCGCGTCTTTATCTTCGTCACTCCCCCGGTTTGTGGCGCTTTTTCAAATCCGGATTTCCCGGAATTGGCGGAGCTTTGCCCAAATTCAGAAAAGTGACGCGGACTTAATGCGGCGGTAATCCCCGCCCCACTGACCCATTTGCATAGGAAGTCCCGTTTCATGCGCTCCACTCTGATGTCTCTTGGCCTTGTCGCCACCGCAGCCCTCGGTCTGTTCTCTGCTGGCGCCCAGGCCAACTGCGTTGCCAATCCGCCCACGCAATCCAACACGAGCTTCCCCGCCAGCCTGACCGGCAAGCTCGCGTATCACAGCTACGTCAGCTACGGCGACGGCACCAGCCAGATCTTCATCTACGATTTTTCGGCACGCACGCTGCAGCAGGTGTCGAAGGCGGCCTGGGGCATCCAAGACCCGATGAATGCGGTGTTCAGCCCAGACGGCAAGTGGATCGCCTTCATGGGCATCACCAACAACGCGTGGAACGTGTTCTTCTGGCAAGTCGGTTCGACCAACATGCCGATCAACCTGACCAACAGCACCGGCCAGACGCGCAATGAAGATCCGAAGTTCAGCACCGACGGAAAATCGCTGTTCTTCAAGCAGAACGGTGATGTCATGCAGGCTGCGCTGTCGTACACCAGCTCGGGCCCCGTCTTCACCTCGACGGTGAATTTGACGCGCACGGCACCGACGCTGGAAAACTCGATGCCGTTTGCGACGCCGGACGGCACGGCCGTCTACTACACCACGGGCACGGGCTCGGGCATGGGCCTTTACAAGCAGACCGTGGGCAGCACCACCAAGGTGGCGTTCGACACGCCCGCCGGCCTGGCGACGTACTACCCGATCGTGCGCGCCGACGGCACCGTCTTCTATGCCCGCTGGCATGACGCCACGAGCCAGGCCGACCAGATCTACACCAAGGTCAACCCGAGCGACACACCCAACCAGCTCACGCTCAACGACTGCAACAGCAACAACTCTGATCCGTCGCCCGTGAACGGCACGAACTACGTGTTCTTCTCGTCGACGAGTGCGGGCGGCTACCAGCTCTACCTGGGCGACGCGAGCAATGGCCAGCGCTGGAGCCTGTCGCAGTTCGGGGTGAACTCGGACACGACCAAAGCCAAGCTCGGTTCGAACTACTACCCCGGCACGCCGACGGCCGCTGCACAGGCTGTCACCCTGCTCTCGCAGGGCAAGCCGGCCAGCGCGTCCACCAGCTACAGCGCCAGCCTCGGCCCGGCCTACGCGTTCGACGGCAACACCACCAACACACGTTGGGATTCGGTGGAAGGCGTGGCCGGCGCGCAATGGCTGAGGGTCGATCTGGGCTCGACCCGCACCATCACCGGCGTCGACCTCTACTGGGACGCTGGCGCCAAGGTGTACTACATCCAGACCTCGAACGACGGCGTGACTTGGACGAACATCTACTCGACTTCGAGCGGTGCCTCGTGGGGCCACACATCGCTGGCCAACCTCAAGGGCAGCGGCCGCTATGTGCGCATGTACGGCACGCAGCGCGCCACGCAGTGGGGTTACTCGCTGGATGAGATGCAGGTGTGGGGCTACTAAGCCGCAGCCTCCGCATCAGCATCGTCTGACATGACAAACGCCCCGCTGGCTTCGGCCAGCGGGGCGTTTGTCATTGGTCATGGAGTCGACGAGCGGCCCGCATTGGGACCTACCCCTAGATTGTCAAAAGCTGAACATTCAGCATGGGTACGACTCGGCACGATGGCGTCTCCGCACCACGCCAGAGGATCACGATGCCCTCCCGCACACCCCCGAAGACGCCTGCGCACGGTATGAGCCGGCGCGATTTCCTGACGCTAGGCACCGCCGCCGCGGGCCTCGGCGCGCTGGGCCTGAGCCTGCCGGAAGGCGCACAAGCCGCCGCACGTGCCGCCGACGCCAACTGGCATGCCGGCCAGCTCGCGCATCTGATTCCCGCGGCCAGCCACGACCGCTTTCTCATCAAGGCTTCGTTCCAGGCGCCGCTTGCACGTGCGCCGTGGCTAGTGGTCAACGGCAAGCGCGTCGCCGGCGAGCAAACCGATACCGCCGGCCGCTTCTGGCGCTTCGATGCGCGTGGCCTGCAGCCCGCCACGCAATACATGCTGCGCATTGTCGATGCGGCCGGCAAGCCGCTGGCCGACGCGTGGCCGCTGCGCACCTTTCCCGCACCCGACGCCACACCCGCGCGCCTGCGCATCCTGGCCTACACCTGCGCAGGCGGCTACGATGGCCCGCCGGTGGCCGGCAAGACCGCGTGGCTCGACATGACAGCGCGCCGCCGCCTGCTCGCGCGCGGCATGTCGTTCGCGCCCGACACCGTCATCGCCAACGGCGACCACATCTACTGGGATCTGCAGACCTCGCAGAACAAGCCGTTCGCCCGCCAGGTGCGCGAACTGATGTGGGCGAAGTTTGGCGGCGCGCTCGACACATCGGTGCCGATGTCGCACCCGAAGAACGAAGCCATCTTCACGCGCGTGTGCGACTACCAGATCAGCGGGCTGTACGGCACCACGCTGCGCTCCACGCCCGCGTACTTCCTGACCGACGACCACGATACCTTCGAGAACGACGAGTTTGACGACAAGGTGGCCACCCTGCCGCCGGAGCCGTACGGCCTAGTCGGCGCAGAGCTGACACAGCGCCGCTACTACCCCGAATTTCTGCCCGACGCGAACCGCCCCGTGTGGCTGCCTGGCGGTGACAAGGCCGGCATGCCCGCCGACACCAACAGCGCCTTCGGCACGCTGCGCTACGGTGCGCTGCTCGAAGCCGTGCTGTACGACTGCCGGCGCTTTCTCGACAACAAGGGCATCCACGCACGCGTGGTACCTCAGTGGGTGGAAGACTGGCTCGTGGCACGTACGCGCGCCGAAGACACCGCGCATTTTTTCCACGTGCCTTCGCTGCCGTTTGCGTATTCCTCGGGCAAGCTGGGGGACTGGTACCCGGACCTGCTCGACAGGAAGACCGGCCGCCTCGTTGCCAACCAGCCCAAGCCCGGTTGGCAGGCCGGCTGGCACACGCAGCACCAGCGCCTGGTGGCGGCGCTGGCCGAGCAGAAGCAGCGCGCGGCCGTGATCGTGCAGGGCGACTTCCATGCATCGGCAGCCGGGTCGATGTCGCGCTCGGGCGATCTGGCATTCGCCCATCCAGTGCATACAGTCATGACAGGCACGCTGGGCACCGGCGACCTCGCCTTCCCGTCGGCATTCCGCAGCATCGAGACCACGCCAGCGCTGTCCGTCGCCATGCAGGAGGCGCTGCGCCCAACCGAGAAAAACGGCTTTACCATCATCGACGTGACGCCCGAGAAGATGACCTTCTCGCTGTTCATGTGGCGCCCGCCCGAGCCGGTGGAAGCCATCGATACACTGCAGCCGGCCCTGGTGTACGAGGTGCCGCGCCTGGCTTGAGGTGCCAGCGCAACAACAAGGAGACGCATGGCGAAGATCTGCATCGTGGGGGCCGGCTCGATCGGCTGCTATCTGGGTGGCCGTCTGCTGGCGGCCGGCGCCGATGTTTCGCTGGTCGGCCGCGCGCGCATCGGCAACGAGCTGCGCGCGCACGGTCTCACCTTGACGGACTATCGCAACGGCCGCTGGCAAGTACTGCCGGCTGACGTGCGCTACGTGACGGATCCCGGCGCTCCCGCCGATGCCGATCTCGTGCTCGTCACGGTCAAATCTGCCGCCACGCAATCCGTCGCCGATGAACTGAAGCCCGTGCTGCGCGCCGGCGCCATCGTCGTCAGCTTCCAAAACGGGCTTGGCAATGCCGACGCGCTGCGGGCCACTCTGCCGCAGCACACCGTGCTAGCAGGCATGGTGCCCTTCAATGTGATGCAGCCTGGCCCGGGCGCTTTCCATCAAGGCACGGGCGGCGAGCTGGAAGTGGCAGCATCCCCCGCGCTGCACCCGTTTCTCGATGACTTCCGCCGCGCGGGTCTGCCGCTCACGGAACGCACCGACATGGCAGCCGTGCAATGGGCCAAGCTGCTGCTCAACCTGAACAACGCCATCAACGCACTGGCCAACCGGCCGCTGAAGGAAGAGCTGTCGCAGCGTGCGTACCGGCGCTGCCTCGCGCTGGCGCAGATGGAAGCGCTCCGGCTGCTGTCCCGCGCGGGCATCCAGCCCGCCAAACTGACGCCGATACCGCCGACGTGGATTCCACGCCTGCTCGCCACACCTGACGCGGTGTTTGCGCGGCTGGCCGGCAAGATGCTCGCCATCGATCCGCTCGCGCGTTCGTCCATGTCCGACGATCTGGCCGCCGGGCGCAAGACCGAAGTCGACTGGATCAACGGCGAAGTTGTGCGCTTGGCGAAGCGCCTCGGGCAACGCGCGCCGGTGAATGCGCAACTGTGTGCGATGGTGCATGCTGCCGAATCGGCCGCCACGCGCCCGAGCTGGTCGGGCAACGATCTGCTGGCGGCCTTGGGGGCGTCGAGCTAGGGGCGGCGGGTTAGTCGGCGCCGGCTTCGCTGGCGCCAAGCAACAGCGCCATGTCCTGAATCTCGATGTGCCCATAGCGCAGGCGGATCGCACCGAGCTTGACCAGCGCCTGCAGCTCCTTGCTGAGCGTCTGCCGGCTGATGCCCAGCATCATCGCCAGCGCGTCTTGCGAGGTGGAGATGCTCGCGCGGCCTTCTGCCGATTGCGACACGTCGCCGTGCGCGAGCGAAGCAATACGCCGCGCCACGCGCGCCCGCGTGCCGTGCAACGCCGCACTCGCCAGCGAGCCATACGCCAGGCGCAAGCGCGTCGCCACCAGTCGCGCAATCGCTCCGGCAAATGCAGCGTCGCGCATCAATGCTTCAAAGCGCGCCACGCTCACCCCCAGCACGTCCGAATCTTCCAGCGCAATTGCGCAATGGCCGCGCGGTTGTTGATCAAGCGTCGACACCCCGCCAAACCAGTTACCTGGCTCCACCAACGTGAGGATGGCCTCGTCTCCATCGGCATTGAAGATGGAGAGCTTGAGCGCGCCACTGGCCACGCCAAAGAATGCGTGCGAACTGGCGTCCATCGGATCGCCCTGGCGAAAGAGAAATGCACCGGCGGCGATGTGCAGGGGCACCGTGGCTTCGAGTAGCGCGTCGGCAACGTGCGGAGGAAGGCTCCGGAACCAGGGGTTGGCGGCAAATGCGTTCATCACGATTCAGTTTCCGCCGCTCAGCGCCGGCGCCCTAACACCCACCCAACCGACAGCACATAGCGGCTGCCCCCCACCACGCGCGTCACGCTGTGCTCGCACGCATCGGGGCGGAACAGCTTGATACGCCGCGTCTGGAAGATCGGGCTGGCGCAAACGAACTCGCCGCCGGCCCGCGGCGACTTCAGCACGATGTTCAGCCGATAGTGCCGGCCGTTGGTGACGGGGTCGGTATGCGGCGGAATTTCCGAACCGTCCGGATAGCGGATCAGGTAGCTGTCAAACGGGATGGGCCACGGCGCGGTGGCCAGCAGCATCTTGTCGTAGCCGGTGCCCTGGCGGCCGCGCTGCCAGCGGAAGGCCGTGCTGAAGAATGCGCGCAAGGAAGACATGGAAACGAAGCAGCCCGATGGAATCCGGGCATGGTAGCCGGGAACTATCGGCGCTTGTCGAATTTCTGCCAGTATCCGAACGGCTCCTGGTGGCACTCGTAATCCAGCTCGGCCACACGCGTGTGCAGGCGTTCCTGCGCCTCCTGCACGGCAAGGTTGTAGACCACCGGGCCGATCTCTTCCAGAAAGAAACTCAGCAGCGCACCGGCCTGGATGTTGCCGATGCGCTCTTCCATGTGCTCGTTGAAGTAGCGCTGGATGGATCGAACGGCTTCTGCGCGGACGTCGCGGTCAAGTTCGATGGGCATGCGAGGGGCCGGTGGTGGCGGAAGAAACCGCCAGCTTACTGCCCGCGGCCATACGCATCCAGCAGCTTGAGCGTGACACCGTTGGTCCAGCCGAAGCCGTCCTGCAACGGATACTCACCCCCGCCGCCGCCCGTGCCCGTTCCATCGACGATGTATTTCTCGACGAGCTTCTGCTGGCTGGCGTAGAGCTGCTCCACGCTGCCGAGAAAGCGCTCACCGATCGCCTGCGCAAGCGGCTGCCAACCGTATCGCTGCGCCCCGCGCAGTGCGATCCATTGCAGCGGCGCCCAGCCGTTGGGGGCATCCCATTGCTGGCCGGTCTTGAAGGTCGTGGTCGACAACCCGCCCACCTGCAGCAGCGCCTGCTGGGTCCATTGCAATGTCTTCCACGCGCGGTCTGGGCGTGCAGCGCCCACAAACAGCGGATAGGTCATCGCGGCGGACTTGTTGTCGCGAATGCGGCCGAGCTGCCAGTCGTAGTCTGCGTAGTAGCCGGCCGGGTGCCACAGGTAGCGCTCGATGGCGACGGCACGTTTTCCGGCGCGCACGGAGTATTCCACCGTGCACGCAAAATCGCGCGCCGCTGTACAGCCGCGCGCAATCGTCTTCTCAAGCTGGAACATCAGGCTGTTCAGATCCACCGGCACGATCGACGTCGTACGGATGGTGCCCAGCGTAGCGTTGTCGCCAAACCAGCGCGAACTGAAATCCCAGCCGCTTTCAGCCGCTGCGCGCAGGTCGCGCCAGACTTCGTTGGCAGGGCGTGCGGGTGTTTGCTGCGCGGTGGTCACGTCTTGCAGATAGGACTCGGGGCGCGGGGTGTCCTGGTCGTCCCAGTAGCGGTTGAGCACAGTGCCGTCGCGCATGACGACGACGTTGCTGCTCGCCTGCCCGGCGGGCGTAGTGGCGGCGCCGCGCATCCAGTACGCATATTCCTTGCGAAGTTGCGGCAGGTAGCGCTTGAGCGCCGCGTCGCCCTCCTGCTGCGCGGCCAGCTCCACCATCAACGCAAAGAACGGCGGCTGGGAGCGGCTCAGGTAGTAGGTGCGATTACCGTTCGGGATGTGGCCGAACTGGTCGATGGCATAGGCGAAGTTGTCGAGCATGTTGTCGACCAGGTCTTCGCGGCCGGCCTCCTGCAGGCCAAGCATGGTGAAGTAGGTATCCCAGTAATAGCCCTCGCGAAAACGGCCGCCAGGCACCACGTAAGGCTTGGGCAGGGGAATGAGCGAGCTGTTGTCAGGCGCGCTGGTCGTTGTGCGTGTGAGGGCCGGCCACAGCCAGTCGATGTGCGCGCGCAAGGATTGCCCCGCCGGCGGCGTCACCGGCGTATCCACCGGCGGCGTGAAGTACTGGTCGACGAACGCCTTGAGCGAGAAGCCCGGCACGCCCTTCTGTGCCTGATACGCCTGGAGGATGACGGCCGGCGCGGCCTTGGGCACCGCATCGACGAACGTCTTCTGATCCGGATACACCTGCGCCGTCTGCACCGCCACGAACAAGTCGCCATAGAGCTTGTCGGGCGACGGCGGCAGTGCGGCACCCACGCCCACATCGGCCAACGCGGACGAGGCCGCCAAACCAAACGCCAGCCATGCGGCAACGTTCGCCACACGGCGCCGGATCAAAAAGTGAGCCTGTCGATGCATCGTCATCTCCTGCCTGGTGGACGGAAATCCAGTCCAGAAAAGGAGACGCCGACAGCGTTGTCAAATCGACAGGTTTTGCGCAAACGGCGGCAAACCCAAGTGGCAGGAATGGCGCCGTATCAGGCTCTGCGGGCAAGCAATTTGCTGATGGGCGGCGATGCGCGGCGCGGTCATCCGGCCCGGCGACCCTGCGCTGAAATATGCGCTACCCGCGCACGACCTCGTAGCGCATTTCGACGAAGGTGTTCTTGTAGGGCACGGCGGAAGTGAGCTTGAGCGCGGGCTGTACGATGCGGCGTGGCAACAGCGGCAGCCCGGTGCCCAGCGTGACAGGCATCACCTGCACGATCAGTTCGTCCAGCAGCCCCGCATCGAGAAATTTGCCGGCGAGTTCACCGCCGCCAACGATCCACAGATTGCGCCCGCCGGCTGCAGCGAGCATGTCGCGGTGCACGGGCGCCACTTCACCATGCACGAAGCGGACGTCTGCGCCTTGCACCGCCGGCAGCGTGCGCGATGTGAAGACCCACGCAGGCTGCACGTAAGGCCATGGCTGGGCTTGCCCCTCGGGGCCGGGCTTGGCCAGTTCGCGAAGCAGCCATTCGTACGTGGACGCGCCCATCGCCAGCGCGCCGACGTCGCGAATGAAGCTGTCGTAGCTTGTGCCTTCCAGCGAGCCAAACTGCATCAGCCAATCGAGCGAGTGATCCGTCGTGGCGATGAAGCCGTCCAGGGTGGCAGCGGCGTAATACTGCGTCTTCGACATGGCGGGCTCCCGTTGAAACTCAGGAGCTAAATGCTACGTCGTTCGGATTGTCGTTGCCTTGCGCGCCCGACGGGTCAGGGGTGCAACACGTGCATTCCGGGACCGCCGCACAGGACGATCAACGCTTCGGCCCGAGATCGTCCACGGCATGTCCGCCAGCGGGCTGTAACGCAGCTTCGGCGGCATCAACCTGGGTGGGCTCGGCATCGATGGTCAGCAGAAAGCGCCCGCCGATCACGACGTTCTGGAATTTGCGCTCGTAGGTCTCGGCGTTCTCGCCGCCGGGCTCGTAGTCGCCGCAAAGGAAGTTGCCGCACAAGGCACCTGCCTCGTCACCCTGATGCGACAGCGAGACGCGCTCCAGGGTGAGGCCGGTATTCAATACGGCTTCGCGGGCCGCCTCAGCAGCGGCATGGTCTGTGAAGATGCGGACGATGGTTGGCATGGGGGTTCTCCTCGTCGTGGTGAACCCAACGTTGACGCATCGGCCGTGCCCATCGACACGCCGGACGAGGGCGTTCAGAACAACGCCATCTGCCGCATCCCAAACCCGATCGCCTCTTCGACCCGCATGCGTGCGTGCGTGAGCGACCCCTCGATGCCCGAGAGCGTACCGGCGAGCCAGCGGTAGAGCAGCGGTGCCTGACCGCGCGGGCTCAGGTGGATTTCACCGAGCTTCTTGCCGCGCTTGTCGCGGTAGTAGTGGGAGCGGTAGCCGCGTTCCCAATGGGTGATTGGGCCGCGCCATCGGCGCAAGCGGCGGGGTTTGGTGGGGGAAGTGTCGGCTGGCGATGCCGACGCCGGTTCCTCCCAGCCGAAAGCGGGTTTGGCGAACAGCGGCAAACCTTCCAGATCGGGGTAGAAATCCATCGTCGTATGCTCAGCTAGCCGCGCCGCCGCAGGCTTTGCGGACAAACACGGCGCGTAGCCCGCATGATACCTGGGTTTGTGGCAGACAGCACGTGCAAACGGCCTAACGGCGGGCATCGGAACAACGTTGCGCACGCCGGCCGGTCAGCGCTTCGGTATGATTGCCGCTCCCAGTCTCATGACACGCAGCTATCGACCGGTACTTAGCATGAAGAACGCCTTTAACACGTTGATGACACCCCGAATTGCCTGCACCCTGCTGTTGGCGGCGAGCTTCGCCACCCAGGCTCACGCCCAGGAAGGCGCCTTCGCACCGCTGCTCCGCCATCTGGCGGATCGCCTGGTCACCGCCGATCAGGTTGCGCTGAGCAAATGGGACAGTGGCCAGTCGGTCTACGACCCGGCGCGCGAAGCCAAGGTCATCGCCAATGCCTCGGCGCAGGCGCCCGCCTACGGCCTGGCGGCCGCGGACGTGAGCGATGTCTTCACAGACCAGATCGAGGCGAACAAGGAAGTGCAGTACGCCCTGCTGAACGACTGGCGCCGGGCCGGCGCCGCGCCCACCGCGCAGCGGCAGAGCCTGCCGGATGTGATTCGCCCCAAGCTCGATGGGCTGCAGAAATCCATTCTGCAAACGTTGCACGATGCTGCGCCGGCACGCCGGCAGGCGGATTGCCCCGTACAGGTAGCGAAGGAGATCGGCAGAGTGTCGCAGGAGAAATCGCTCGACACCCAGCATCGCATTGCGTTGGATCGAGCAACGGCACGGCTCTGCACCGCACCCTGATCCAGTGAAAGAACGGCGCGGCCCGCATCGGGCACGCGCCGCAAACAAGAACGAAAAAGCCGGCCCAACAGGACCGGCTGATCTGGAAGAGGCGATGTTCCCGGCGACGTGGCGCCGGAACGTATGTCAACCCAAATCCACAGGCACGAAGATCTTCGTATCGTCACGCTGCACCAACAGCGCGACATGCTTGCCGGCGCGATCCACCAGCGTGCGCAGCTCCTGCACCGATGACACCGGTGTGCCGTTGAGCGACAGGATCACGTCGCCGGGCTGGATGCCGACCTTGGCCGCCGGGCCGGTTACGTCCATCACCACGAGGCCGCCAGGCAGGCCGTTCTGCCGCTTCTCTTCCGCTTGCAGCGGACGCACCGCCAAGCCCAGACGGCCTTGGTCGGGCGCAGCTTTTTCACTGGACGCCACCTTGGCGTCCTTGGCGGCACCCACGGTCACAGTCAGCGTGGTCTGCTTGCCCTGGCGGATGATCTGCAGCGGGACGGTGGTCCCAGGCTTGATGTCGGCCACCTGTTCGGGCAGATCACCCGACCGGTCGATACGTGCATCGCCAATCTGCAGGATCACGTCGCCTGGTTGCAGGCCGGCCTTGGCTGCGGGGCCGCCGTCTTCGACCGAGTTGACCAATGCGCCTTCGGGCTTGGGCAGCTTGAAGGAGTCGGCAAGCGACTGGTCAACCTCCTGCACCGCCACGCCCAGGCGGCCACGCGTGACCTTGCCGGTCGACACGAGCTGCTGCTCCACCTTCATCGCCACATCGATCGGCACGGCAAACGACAGGCCCTGGTAGCCGCCGGTCTGGCTGTAGATCTGCGAGTTGATGCCGATCACCTCGCCGCGCTGGTTGAACAGCGGGCCACCCGAGTTGCCGGGGTTCACGGCCACATCGGTCTGGATGAAGGGCACATAGGTATCGTCCGGCAGCGAGCGCGACTTGGCGCTCACGATGCCCGCCGTGACGGTGTTCTCGAAACCGTACGGCGAACCGATGGCCAGCACGGGCTCACCCACCTTGGTATTGGCTGGGCTCCCAATTTGCACCACCGGCAGGTTCTTGGCCGAGATGCGCAACACTGCCACGTCGGATTGCTTGTCGACGCCCAGCACCTTGGCCTTGAACTCGCGGCGATCGGTCAGCTTGACGTTGACCTCTTGCGCGCCATCCACCACGTGGGCGTTGGTCAGGATCAGCCCATCGGCCGAGACGATGAAGCCAGAGCCCAGACCGCGCACGATCTGGTCGCCGCGCTGCTGCGGCATCTGCGGCATGAAGCGCTTGAAGAATTCGGAGAACGGATCATCCGGGCTCATGCCGGGCGGCAGTCCTTGCATGCTGGTGCGCTGCGCGTGCGCGGTGGTGCTGATGTTGACCACCGCCGGGCCGTAGCGATCGACGATGCCGGAGAAATCCATGGGCGCCGCAACAGCCACCGCAGCTGCGCCAGGAGCGGGCGCGGTGGTTGCCGCTGCGGTGGCCACGGGTGCTGCCACCGCACGCGAAATCATGTCTTTTTGAAGATAGGCATAGCCGCCTGCAACGGCGACCACAGCGGCCAGGCCAGCCGCACTGCGTGCCAGGGTTTGACGTGTCATTGTCGTGTCCTCTCTTGCTGAGCGCGAGGGTCACGGCCTGCGGAGTCGCCAGTCGTGCCCATCGGTTGAAGGCATCGTAGGCGGGCAGACTTAAACGAGACTTAAAGGTGCAAGGTGCACGCGCACATCACACGAAACAAAATGTTTCTACGCGCTGGCCTTGAATGGAAAGCGCAGCACCACGCGCAAGCCGCCACCCTCGCGCGCTTCCAGCGCAAGGGCGGCGTCGTGCGCCTGCGCAATTTCGCGGACGATGGCGAGCCCCAGGCCGCTGCCGCCCGTGGGCGCCTGCGCAGGCCGATAGAAGCGATCGAGCACGCGTTCGCGTTCTTCCGCAGGGATGCCGGGGCCGTTGTCCTCCACCACGAGCTGCGCGCCACCGTCTGGCGTATGTGCCGTCGACACATCGACGCGCGCCCCGGCCGGACAGTATTTCAACGCGTTGTCGACAAGGTTCACAAGCAGCACACGCAGCGCATCGGAATTGCCCATGACCGAAGCCGGCTGCGACTCCACCGCAATCCCCAAATCAATGCCCTTGTGCACTGCCGCCGGCGACAACTCGGCAACCACGTCGGCCGCCACGGCGTCTAGCGCAACGGATGCGCGTTGCGTATCGGCGGCGCCAGGCTCCTGCCGCGCGAGCGTGAGCAACTGGCCGACGAGACGGATCATGCGTTCCACACCCCGATGCAGATCAGCATGTGCGGCGCGGCGTTCGTCTTCGTTCTCGGCGCGGTCGGCCACCTGCAACTGCAGCTTGAGGGCGGCCAGCGGTGTACGCAGCGCGTGGGCGGCGTCGGCAACGAACGCGCGCTGGTGCGCGAGCGCGGTGCCGAGTCGCGCAAGCAGATCGTTCAATGCATTCGTCAGCGGGCGGATCTCGTCAGGCAAGCCCTGCGTGGGCAACGGCGACAGCGCTGCCGCATCACGCGCCTGCACCTGCTTGGCCACCGAGCCCAGCGGCGCCAGCCCACGCCCGACCGCAAGCCACACGATCCAGCCCAGCAGCGGCAACAGGATCAAGAGGGGAGCCACCGTGCGCAGCGCCATGCGCGCCGCCACCTCGTGCCGCGCGCTGTATGGCTGGGCGATCTGCACCACGGCAGGCCCGAACGCAACGCTGTAGATGCGCCATGGGCCTTCCGGCGTATTCGCGTCTGAGAAACCCAGCTCCGCCTGGTCCGGCAGATCGGGACGCGCGTGCGAGAGGTACAGGCTGCGCCCGGTGCCGTCCCAGATGCGGATCACGACATCGTCGTCACGCGCAATGCCGGCGAGCGCCGGCGGCGGCGGGTCGATCCACTGGCTCGGCAAGGCGGCGGCCACCTGCTGCATCTGGTAGTCGAACAGCGCGTTGGCCTCCTGGCGCGCCTGCGCGTAGATCAGGCCGGTGGCGATGACAATGCCCGCCAGCAGGCCGCCGGCCAGCCACCACAGCAGGGTTTTACGGATCGATTGCATGGCTTATTGGTGCGCGTCGTCGCCGGCAGGTTCCGCAGGCGACGTTGCCGCCTCACGTGGAATCACATACCCCACGCCGCGGATGTTCTGGATGAAATGGCTGCCGAGCTTCTTGCGCAGCGCATGGATGTAGACCTCGACCGTGTTGCTGCCGACCTCTTCATCCCAGCCGTAGAGGTTGTCCTGCAGTTGTGCGATCGACCACACCTTGCCCGGCCGCGCCAGCAGCGCATGCAGCACCGCAAACTCGCGGCCCGACAGCTTGACCGGCACCCCCGCGCGCAGCACCTCGCGGGTGACAGGGTTGAGCAGCACCTCGCCGTGGCGCATGAGCGGATCGGCACGGCCGCCTTGTCTGCGCAGCAGCGCGTGCATGCGGGCGGCCAGTTCCTGCAGGTCGAACGGCTTGACCAGGTAGTCGTCTGCGCCGGCATTAAGACCGGCCACGCGGTCGGCCACGGCGTCGCGCGCGGTGAGGATCAGGATGGGGATGGCGATACCGCGCTGGCGCACCTCGCGCACCACGTCGAGCCCGTCGCGCTTGGGCAGGCCGAGGTCGAGCAGCATGAGATCGAACATGGTGGTGCCGGATTCTGCACCGGCAGCGCCGGGGGCGGTCACGGCGTGCACGGCAGCCTCGCCGTCGCGCACCCAATCGATGGCGAAACCGTCGTGGCGCAAACCCTTGCGCACGCTGTCGCCGATCATGTCGTCGTCTTCTACGAGGAGCACACGCATCACTGTCTACCTGGGGTATTCGAGAAACCTACGCTGAAGCCTACGCTCTGGCATGCATCCATGCCACCCGCCCTCACCGCCGAACGCATCATAGCGCTGTCGGTGCACCCGCCCCATGGAAGCCGGCCCGTGCCAATGTCGTGACGCTTGGCACCTGTTTGCGTCCAGAGGCGAGTGCCACGATGACGTCGTAGGCGTACTGCAGCGTCATGCGCCTTAACGTCAATGGAGAACGAAGATGCCACGCAGACTCTCGGACCAAACTCTGAAGAAAGGCAATGGGGAAATCGCAATCACCTTCCTGCAAGAAGGCTTCGGCAACTTCCAGGCAGTCAAAACAAATGACCCGGGTGATGGCTCAGAGGAGTGCACAGTCACGTTGCATTACAGCGGCGGCTCTATCGAGGGCAAGACTGGCAACGGCCATGGGCACGCAGAAATGGACGCCCTGCACCAGTTGTGGGCCGACGTCTGCAACAAGGACCTGAATACCTTCCTGACCTATTCGCGCAACCTCACGCTCGACTGCACTGACAAGCCGTGTTGCGTCAAATGCTCCTCGGTGCTCGGGTGGATGGGGGTTTTGCCGCGCACCGCCGATACGAAGAAAACGCCGTACACGATGGGCAAAACGTCATGGAACGTCAGCACTGACGTACTGAACCTGATCCGCGAAGTCACGAAAGTGCCCACCGATGCCTTCCGGCAGTTCGCCAACATGAGCCAGTCCGATGTCCGCAAGCATCTGTAGCAGTACGGCTGGGCGGGCGGCTCGCGCTTTGTGCAAAACCGCCCGCAAACTCACCCCCGCGTCAGAACCCGCCCGATTTGATCAGTTGATTCAACGCGCCGATGTTCAGGCTGCCCCAACCCGTCGGGTAGTCCCAGCCTTGCGCGGCGTTGTAACCGTAGCCCTGGTAGCCGTTGTTGCCCGAGACCACGTCATAGCGCAGCAGCGACGCGTTGGCCGGAATGGCGCTGTACAGGCGCGCCGCCGGGAAGCCCAGGTTGCCGTTGGCCGCCAGCAGCCGTGCCCAGAAGCCGACGAAGATGGGCGATGCGAGGCTTGTGCCGCCAATCTGCTGCAGTCGCCCGTAGTTGTAGATGTAGGCGCCGGTGCTCTGCGCCGCGTCGAACGACACATCGGGCAACAGTCGCGCATTGCCGCCTTGCCAGCTCGGCGCCGGCAGGATCTGGCTGATGCCGCCGCCCGTGGCCCAGAGCTTGCCGTTGCCGTCGAGCCCCTCGTTCCACACGCTCTCGCTGGCGAAGCTCGATCCGCTCGTGTAGAGCGTGGTGCCGCCAATGGCCAGCACGTGCGGTGACGATGCCGGCCACGATACGCTGTAGTTGCCGCCATCCGGATAGCCGCGGTTGTTGCACTCATAGACGCCCTCGTCGCCCGAAGACACGGAGAACGTCTGCCCCTGCGCGGCGGCCGTGGTGAAGATGGCCTCTTCGGCGTCGAGCGTGCCGTCGGCGCTGGCGTCGTTCTCGCACCAGCCGAGCGACACGTTGATGATCTTGGCGGTGTTGTCGGTCACCGCCTTGTTGAAAGCCTTGGTCAGGCCCGTGTTGCCCGGCGCATTCAGGTCGGCCATGTAGAAGGCGAGCTTGCCAACCGCGCCGCCGGCCGCACCCACGATGGACTGGCTGTCGAGGTTCCACTCACCCTGGCCTTCCTGGTCATCGGTGTAGTTGCCGCTGGTGCCGTTCGTCTTGATCGTGGTGGTGGACACCGTGGCGTAGCCGTTGTTGCTCGTAAACGTCCGCAAGTCACGCAGCGTTTGCGATACACCGCCGATGGTGATGACACCAACGGTGGTGCCCGCCGCCGTCGGCACGCCGGTCGCGCCATACAGCGCCGGGAATTCCTTCGGGTAGTGGCCCGTCGCGGTGCCCGCCGCCAGCGTGCGCGCTTCGGCCACATCGCCCACGCGCAGCAACGGACGCGCACGCGCCACGTTCTGCAGGCCCAGCACCGAGCCGACGATACCGCCCAGCGCGCGCGGCACCTGCGCCTTGCCGCTGTTCGCAAACCCGCTGCGGCCGGCCAGCTGGTAATGCACCAGCGGCGTGTTGAACGCCGCCTTGACCGTGCCGGCCGTACCGCGCGCCGACACCAGCAACCGGTTGGGCGCAACGTCAATATCGATAAAACCGTTCTGCCGCAGATAGCGCACCACGGCATCCACCTGCGCCTGCGTGGGCGCGTGGTCGGCCAGGAACTGCTCGCTCGTCAGGTACTTGCGGTAGCGCGGGCTGCGCGGGTCGTTGACGTCCCGGGCAAGCGTCTTCAGCGTGGCCTCGTTGCGCAGCTTGAGGCTGATCAGCACGTCGGTCGCCTGGCCCGGTGCGACCTCGTTGGCGGCACCGCGCGCCATGAGCTGCGGGCCGGTCACGAACGCCTTGGTGTGGGTGTCGACCCAATCGGTGGCAGCATGCAGCGGCCCGGCCGCAAACACCAGCGGCCATGCATACGGCAGATGGCGGCACAGGTTGGAGAAACGCTGCATGGAGAGAGCAGTACGGAGCATCGGATGTCCTTTTGAGGAGTACGACGTTGCAGGACCACGCCGCTTGTGACGACGTGGGCGTCGTTCACCGTATCCAACCCGCTGCCCTCGCAACAGTGCAAAAACAGTCAGTTGCACTCGGAGCGCGCTGCATCTAGCAACCCCTCGCCGGGCGGTTGCGCACGGCTGCGCTTGCCTTTATCGTGATGCGGTCCACCATTCGAACCCGCGCGCAGATGAGCGCCCAGCAAGCCACTTCCTCCGCCACACCTGAAGCACCGACCGACCTGCGCGAGCGCATCCGCGCGGCGCGCCCGTCGCTCTCTCCGGCCGAACGCCAGGTGGCCGACTGGGTGCTGCGCCAGCCCGGTACGGTGCTGAGCCTGCCGGTGGCCGCCATCGCGCGCGAGGCCGGTGTCAGTCAGCCCACGGTTATCCGCTTCTGCCGCTCGATGGGCTGCCATGGCCTGTCGGATTTCAAGCTGCGGCTCGCGCAAGGCAACGTCGCCCGCGATGCTGCACCGGCGCGCATCGCGTCTCCCTCCGGCACGCGCGTCCTGCAAAACGCCATCGATTCGCTCACCACGCTGCAGGACCGCTTCGACCCGCGCACGCTCGATGCGGCGGTTGCGCTGGTCGACAGCGCCCACCGCATCGACCTGTACGGCTTCGGCAGTTCAGGCGTCGTGGCGCTCGATGCGCAGACGAAGTTCTTCCGCTACGGCATTCCCGCGAATGCGTATAGCGATCCGTATCTCGTGTCGATGTCGTTGAACGTGCTGCAGGCGGGCGACGTGGTGATCGCCATTTCCAAATCGGGCGCGTTGCCCGAACTGCAGACGGCGGTGGAGCGCGTGCGCGAACTGGGCGTGCGCGTGATTGCCGTGACTGCGCCAGACAGCCCGCTCGCGGCACTCGCCGATGTGGTGCTGCCCGCCGACGTGGACGATGCCGTGGCCGACCGTTCGATGGTCGCGCGCCTGTTACACCTGGCGCTGCTCGATGCGCTGGTGCTGGAAGTGGCGCTGCGCAAGGGCAGCGCACTCCATCACGCCGATCAACCTGAGTAACGCCAATGCGAAAGCGGCGTCAGTGCCCCTGGGCCACCGCGTGGTCCATGGCAGCACAGAGGCCGATCAGCCCCGGGTACGGGGAATGAATCACGTACACCGGCATCGACGCCACATAGGCCGAGAAGCGTCCCTTGTCTTCAAAGCGGCGCCGGAACGGTGAGTTGGCAAACGCCGGCCCCAGACGCGGGACGATGCCGCCACCGATGTACACGCCCCCGCGCGCACCCAGCGTGACCGCCAGGTTGGCCGCAATGGTGCCGAGAAACGCGCAGAACGTATCGACGGCATAGCGGCAGCGCGCGTGGTCGCCTGCGGCGTCTTCCATCTCGCCCAGCGCGATGGCGGTGATGTCGGCCGCGCGGCGCAACGTTGGGCCTTGCTGCCAGAGATCGAAGCACGCACCCAGCGCCTCGTAGATCAGCTCCAGGCCCATGCCCGAAATCAGCCGCTCGGCCGACACATGGCCGAAGCGCTCGCGTGCGAAGCGCCAAATGACGGCTTCCTCGTCGTTCATCGGCGGAAAGGCGACATGCCCGCCCTCGCCAGCCACGGCGATGTAGCGGCCCTCGGCCGTCGGCAGCAGCGATGCGACACCCAGGCCCGTGCCGGCGCCGAGCAGCGCCCGCGGTGCATCGGCCAGGCTCGCGCCGCCGCCCACCTGTTCCAGCTCGTCTGCGGGCAGATACGGCAACGCGTGCGCCAGCGCGGCAAAGTCGTTGAGCACGACGAAGGTGTCGAAGCCCAGCGACTGGCGCATCGCCTCGATCGAGAACGCCCAGTCGCGGTTGGTCATGCGGATCTGGTCGCCCAGCACCGGATTGGCGATGCCGATGGCCGCATGGCGCACGCCAGCGGTTGCGATTTCCGGCGGCAGCGAAGCCAGGTACGCGCGCATGGCTGCTTCCAGCGACGGATAGTCATCGCCAGCAAGCACACCGATGTGGGCCAGGCGCATGGGCGCCATCTCCAGCGCAAAGCGCACGTTGGTGCCGCCCACGTCGGCCACCAGCCGCGGGTAGGCCAGCGCATCGGCCAATTGGTCGGCCCCCGTGCCCGCGTTCACCTCATGTAGTCCAATAGACATCGAGCGGCACCTCCCGCTGATGAATGACGTAGCTCACCGGCAGCGCGCGCTGGGCCACGCCTCGCGCGGCATCATCGAACACACCGCGCTTGACCGGCCCGGAGATCGAAAGGAACAACCGCCGCGCCGCACACAGCGCAGACAGATTCAGGCTGATACGCCGATGCGGCGCTGTGCCCGGGCGCACCGGCAGATAGGCCGGCGCCTGCGTGCGATCGATGCCCTCGTTCAATTCGGGCGCGTCGGGAAACAACGATGCGGTATGCCCGTCGTCGCCCATGCCGAGAATCACTACGTCGGGTTGCTGAAACGGATCATTGGCAGTTGCCACGCATGCATCCACGTCCACCGATTCGCCATGCACATGCGGTGACAACACCAGCGGAAAAAAGCGCGCCGCAGCCGCGGCATCCTGCAACAGGTGCTCGCGGACAAGGCGCGCGTTGCTGTCGGCATGCCCGGGCGGCACGGCACGCTCGTCGACCAGCGTGATCAACACATCAGCCCAGCGCAGCGGCAACACGCGCAGTGCGGCAAACAGCGCGATGGGCGAACGCCCGCCAGAGACAGCCAGGCACGCACTGCCCTGTTCCTCGATCACATGCGTGAGCGTGTTGGCAACGGCCGCTGCCAGCGCTTGCACCTGCGCAGCGGCGTCCGGAACTGCGTGCCAGCGCATCGCCATTACATCTCCTCGTGCCAGGCGGCGTTGTCGCGCGAGAGCAGCGCGCTCGAAGCCGCCGGCCCCCAACTGCCCGCGGTGTAGCCCTTGGGCGCAATGCGAGCTTCGTTCCACGCTTCAATGATCGGCTCGACCCAGCGCCACGCTTCGGCCTGCTCATCGCGGCGCACGAACAGGCCGAGCTTGCCGTTGACAGCGTCCATCAGCAGACGCTCATACGCGCCGGCATGGCGCACGCCGCCGTGGTCGGTAAAGTCCAGATCCAGCGTGGACGGCTGCAAGCCCAGCGCCGCGCCCGGCGTCTTGGTCAGGAACTGCAGGCGGATGCTTTCTTCCGGCTGCAGGCGGATGACCAGACGGTTTTCCGGAAACTGGATCAGCGGCTTGGGAAACAGCGCATGCGGCACATCGTGAAAACGCACCACGATCTCCGCGAGGCGCTGCGGCATGCGCTTGCCCGTGCGCAGGTAGAACGGCACGCCAGCCCAGCGCCAGTTGGCAATCTCGGCCTTGATCGAGACGAACGTTTCGGTACGGCTGTCGGGCGGAATGCCCTGCTCATGCAGATAGCCCTGCACCGGCTGCCCCGCAATAGCGCCTTCCTGATACTGGCCCCGCACGGTCTTTTCCGGCACCTCCTGCAGCGGAATGGGCTTGAGCGCCTTGAGGATCTTCAGCTTTTCGTCGCGGATGGCGTCTTGCGACAGGCTCGACGGCGGCTCCATGGCGACGATACACAGGAGTTGCAGCAGGTGGTTCTGCACCATGTCGCGCAGCGCGCCGACGCCATCGTAGAAATCGCCGCGCTTTTCCACGCCAAGCTGCTCGGCAATGGTGATCTGCACGTCCTTGATCCATTCGCGGCGCCACAGCGGCTCGAACAACGCGTTGCCAAAGCGGATCGCCATCAGGTTCTGGACGGATTCTTTCCCGAGGTAGTGGTCGATCCGGTAGATCTGGTCTTCGGCAAAGAATTGCGCCACGGCGGAATTGATCCGTTCGTTCGACGCGAGATCGGTGCCCAGGGGCTTTTCCAGCACCAGCCGCACATTCGGCGTATTCAGCCCGACACGGGCGAGCTGCTTGCAGATGTCGATGAAGAAGCCCGGCGCCGTGGCCAAGTAGCACACGGTTACCGGAGCGCGGTCCTCGCCCAGCGCGGCGGCCAGCCCGTCGAACTGCTCGGGCTTGCGGGCGTCGACCTGCTGATAAACGATGCGCTCGGCAAACGAAGCCCAGGCGTCGTCTGAGACGGGCGCCCCGGAGTACAGGCGCATGGTCGGGCGCGTTTCACGCTCCAGCAGGGCAAGGTAGCCGGCGGTCTCCAGCGGCTGCGTGCCGATGGCGAAGATCCGCCCGCGCGGGTGCAGTTCGCCGCCCTGATGCGCATCGAACAAGGCCGGAATCAGCTTGCGGCGGGCAAGATCGCCCGTACCGCCGAACAACACCATGTCGAATGCGGGCACCGACATCGTCATCTCCTGTGTGTGAGCCATCGATTAGGCTAGCCTAGCTGACTAGCAAGACAACACGTGTTTTTAGCTCATTTTGTAGTATTACTACATCGCGGGCAAGGCATTCATGAAACTGCCCCGGCAAGCGTTTCCGGCGAAACTTTTGCCGCGGGGCGCCAGCTTTGGCGCGCCTTCTGGCACGCAATTCGCGTGCTCGCCCGTGTTAAGGGCGCTGCATCGGATGCGGTACCTGTGGAAAACCCTGCACCACATTCGGCGCATTTGTAGGAAAATTACAGCATTCCGTCCTGCCCGGACCTACCCCCCAGGAGAACCCGCATGGCCCTGCACCGCACTTTGGCCGCCGTCACCCAACGCATCATCGACCGCAGCCGCGGCCCCCGCCAGGCCTATCTGGACGTCACCCGCAAGAACGCCGGCCGCAAGGTCGAGCGTACGCTGCTCTCGTGTACGAACCTCGCCCACGGTTTTGCGGCCATGCCGGGTGAAGCGAAGATCCGCCTGAAAGCGCTGGAGCGGCCGAACCTCGGCATTGTCTCGGCGTACAACGACATGCTCTCTGCCCACCAGCCGCTGGAGGCGTTTCCCGCGTGGCTCAAGCAGGCCGCGCTGGACGCTGGCGGCACTGCACAGTTTGCCGGCGGCGTGCCGGCCATGTGCGATGGCGTGACGCAGGGGCAGGACGGGATGGAGCTGTCGCTGTTCTCGCGCGACACGATTGCCTTGTCGACAGCAGTCGCGCTGTCGCACCAGATGTTCGACGCGGCGCTGTACCTGGGCGTGTGCGACAAGATCGTGCCAGGGCTGGTGATTGGCGCGCTGTCGTTCGGCCACCTGCCCGCCGTGTTCGTGCCGGCCGGCCCGATGACCACCGGCATCAGCAATGATGAAAAAGCCCGCACGCGGCAGCTTTACGCGGAGGGCAAGCTCTCGCGCGCCGACCTGCTCGAAGCCGAATCCAAGTCGTACCACGGCGCCGGCACCTGCACGTTCTACGGCACGGCCAACTCCAACCAGATGCTGATGGAGGTGATGGGCCTGCACCTGCCGGGCACCGCCTTCATCAACCCGAACACGCCGCTGCGCGAAGCGCTCACGCGTGAATCGGCGCGCCAGGCGCTCAAGCTCGTCTTCAGCGGCGACCAGTACACCCCCATTGCCGACGTGCTGAATGAGCACGCCTTCGTCAACGGCATCGTCGGCCTGCTGGCCACGGGCGGCTCGACCAACCACACGCTGCACCTGATTGCCATGGCGCGCGCGGCCGGCATCCTGCTCACGTGGGACGACTTCAACGATCTGTCGGGCGTGATTCCGCTGCTGGCGCGTGTCTACCCGAACGGCAAGGCCGATGTGAACGAATTCCAGGCGGCGGGCGGCCTGTCCATCGTGATTCGCGAGTTGATCGATGCCGGCCTGCTCCACGACGACGTGACGACCATCATGGGCAAGGGCCTGCGCCGCCATGCGCAAGAACCTTTCCTGGACGGCGACAAACTCGTGTGGCGCGATGGCGCCGCCGCCTCGCTCGATACCAACATCGTGCGCGGCGTGGCCGAGCCGTTCTCGCCGGACGGCGGCCTGCGCGTGCTCGACGGCAACATCGGGCGCTCGGTCATCAAGGTGTCGGCAGTCAAGCCGGAACATCGCTTTGTGGAAGCGCCGGCACGCGTGTTCCTCGCGCAGGACGATCTGATCAACGCATTCAAGGCCGGTGAACTGGAGCGCGATTTCGTGGCCGTGCTGCCGTATCAGGGCCCGGCCGCCAACGGCATGCCCGAACTGCACAAGCTCACGCCAACGCTGTCGGTGCTGCAGGAGCGCGGTTTCAAGGTCGCGCTGGTGACGGACGGCCGCATGTCGGGCGCGTCGGGCAAGGTGCCGGCCGCCATCCACATCACGCCGGAAGCGCTCAACGGTGGGCCGCTGGCGCGTGTGCGCGATGGCGACATCGTCGTGCTGGATGCGGAAGCGGGCACGCTGCAAGTGCGCGTGCCGGAGGCGGAGTGGAAAGCCCGCCAGGTCAGCACGCCGGATCTCTCGCACTACCACGCCGGCGTTGGACGGGACTTGTTCTCGGGCTTCCGCCGCAATGTGTCGGCGGCGGAAGAAGGTGCCTGCACGTTGTTCGTATCGGCCGGCGCATAAGCTGAAGCCAGACCGACCGGCCCCGCCCGATACGGGCGCCGGTTGCGTCTACAGCATCGACTTGTCGATCGAGATGCCCAGTTCACCGGCCATCTGTTCGACGAGCGCCTGCAGCCTGGCCACCTTGTCGGCCAACGCCTTCTGCTCCGCCTTCAGCGCCTCGAACTCGGACGGCGCGATGGACTCATCAGCGCCGCCGGTTTGCCGAATCTCGGCCTGCCCAACTTCACCGCACAGCAGGTGCATCCAGCGGCTTTCGCGCTCCCCCGGCATACGCTGCAGCTTCACGACATAGGGCGGATCGTGCTCGGCCAGTTCGTCCAGAAACGCTTCAACGGATGAGATATCGGCAAAGGCGTGGAACCGCGCCGCGTTCAGTCGCAGCTCGGCTGCGGTCTGCGGACCGCGCAGCAGCAGCACCGTGAGCAACGCAATGGACTGGCTTGGCACAGCCAGCACGCGGTTCATGTTGTGCTCGAAGCGCGGCACGCGGCTGCTGCTGCCTTCCATGACGAGGCTCATCGATTTCAGCCCGTCGATGGCCGTGAGGATCTCGGCTTCGGTCACGGACATGACCGGCGCACGCGCGGTTTTCTGGTTGCAGCCGGCGGCCAGCGCGTTGAGCGTCAGCGGATAGGTGTCGGGCACCGTGTGCTGCTTTTCGACCAGAACGCCGAGCACGCGGCCTTCAAGCGCGGTCAGGGTACGGATGGCGCGACGCTGTGGAGCGTCGGAATGGATGTTCATGATGGGACGGCGACGGATACGCTGTGGGTTGGGGCCAATCGGATCCCAGCATCATATCCGCCACGCGCAGGCAAGCGACCCTGCCTGCGCAACAGCAAGCGAAACTCAGCCCTTGGCCGGACCGCGCACCAGCAACACCGGCGTGGTCGCCTGGCGGATGAACTTCTCGGCCACGCTGCCCAGCATCGCATGCGCCAGCCCACGGCGGCCGTGCGTGCCGATCACCACCACATCGGCGCCACTGCGCACCGCTTCGCCTTGCAGAGCGGCGGCCACATCTTCCCCCACGTTCTGCGTTTCCACCAGCACCGTTTCCTGCTGCAAACCGGCAGAGGTCAGCGTTGCGGCGGTGTCGGCCAACAACGCGGTGCCGGCCTGGATAAACGACTTGCGCAGCTCGGTCGGGTCGTAATAGCCGACGTCGAACAGCATGGCAGGGCTGTCGACAATATAGACCGCGCGGACAGTGCTCTGGAATGCCTTGGCCAGGCGCACGGCCTCGGCCAGGGCCAGCTTGCTGGTTTCGCTGCCATCAATGGCGACCAGGATCTTCTTGTACATGGTTCAAGCCTCGCAGGGGAGTGGTTGTCGAAATACTGTGCCGGGGCAGCAACATGGCCGCCTACGCACTATTCTGTGACATCCACGGCCCTTTTGCGTTGCGCCAGATCAGATGGCCGCGACCATGCGACGCAACAATGCACCGCCATCCGCCCGCCCCTACGCCCGAGTTGATTGCTGCTTACCGCAGCGCGCGGTATCGCGTCAGCACGCCGGAAGGCGACGTGCTGCTGCGCGTCGACGCCGTCAACCCATGCGTGGCGGCTCTGCTTGCGCAAGCCAACGCACCGTGGGCCGTCTTCGTGACGGCGCATGAGCCGTTCTCCCACCCGGTGTCTGCCGATGAAAACGCTGCGCGGCAGGCTGAACTGCTCGCCTGGGCCATCGCGCGCGGCATGCCGTGGCTCGATGGCGAAGGCGGGCCACCGGAAGATTCCCCGGCAAACCCGTGGCCGCCCGAGCCGAGCCTGCTGCTGTTCATTGAAGACGAGGCCATCGCCGACACCCTGATGCTCACGTTCGAGCAGAACGCCGTAGTGCTGTGCGATGCGCACGGATTTTGTACCTTGCGTTGGCACCCGTATCTGCCAGACTGATTTTGCACAGGGCACTTGGCAGACAGCGCTTTGCAGCACCCTAAGTGGCGCTTCCGATTCCTAAGTGCTTGCGTGGATACATCAGCAGGAGGTTCGTATGGAACTGCACATGCAATCGCATCATTGGGAGCGCCGCATGCCGGACTGGCTCGCCGCCAGCGTGGCAGGCCTCGTGGGCGGCGCACTGGTCATCGTGCTCGAGTTCTTCTGGTCAACCATGGTGCTCAATGAAAGCCCATGGCGCCCGACCCACAAGATCGCCGCCATGGTCATGGGCCGGGGCGCGCTGGAAGAGATGTCCCTGTTCAGCTACAGCATCGTGGCGACGGCGCTCGTGCTGCACTTCGTGCTGGGCGCGATCATGGGGATGATCCTTGGGGCCATCATCGCCCCGTTCCACTTCGACTCGAGCCCCGGCATGCTCGCAGCCGTTGGCGTGGTCTTCGGGATCGTGGCGTACGTGGTGAATTTCTACGGCATGACGGCCGTGTTTCCTTGGTTTGTGTCGGAGCGCGGCTCGGGGCCGCTACTGGCCAACCTGCTGTTTGGGGTGGCGGCGGCCATCACCTACGGCATGCTGGAGCGGCGCGTGGGCGAACCGATGCACTGATCCCCCGACCTTTTTTCCTGCGGCGCCGCAAGCTGAGCGGCGTCATCAGGACGCGGCCGCCTCTGGCAACCCATGCCGGAGGCGGCCGCTTTGCATTGCGGCGCAGCACGCAGATGCCGCATTGGCGCGATCCGTACGCGCGGTGCGCCTCGTCCTTACGTTGCCTTGCACGATCCGGGTGCGCGACCTAGCCTGTCTTTAGCGTCTTGAGGGAATCCCTCGCCGGAGGTGCCCATGGCCCTTGCGATTGCGCTCGTGCTGATCGTCGTGCTGGCGGTGGGGTTTCACTTTGCCAGTCCGTGGTGGATCACCCCGATCGCCTCCAACTGGGTGCGCATGGACGACACGCTGACGATCACCATCGTCATCACCGGCGTGCTGTTTGTCGCCATCAACCTCTTCGTCGTTGCAGCGCTCCTGCGCTATCGCCATCGCGATGGCCTTCCCAACCAGCGCGCCGCCTACGAGCCGCACAACACGCGACTGGAATGGTGGCTGATCGGCGTCACCACGGTGGGTGTGGCGGCGCTACTGGCGCCCGGCCTGTTCGTCTATGCCGATTACGTACGCCCGCCACCAAACGCCCTGCAGATGGAAGTGCTGGGCCAGCAGTGGCAATGGCGCTTCCGCTTTGCCGGCCCCGGCGGCAAGCTCGGCACGACCGACGTGCGCTACATCAGCAACGACAACCCGTTCGGCATGAACCCGGCCGACCCGAACGGGCGCGACAACTACCTGATCGAAACCCCCGAACTGCACCTGCCGATCAACCGCCCGATCCAGGTGCTGGCGCGCTCCCGCGATGTGCTACATGACTTTTACGTGCCGCCGTTCCGCGCACGCATGAACATGGTGCCGGGCATGGTCACCACGTTCTGGTTCACGCCCACCAAGGCGGGGCGTTACGACATCCTGTGCGCGCAACTCTGCGGTATCGGGCACTCCAACATGCGCGGCGTGGTGGTCGTGGAAGACGAGGCATCGTTTGCACGCTGGCTCGCACAGCAGACCACCTTCGAGCAGAGCCAGAAGGCCACGGTGCAGGCCGCCCCCGCCGCTGCCGGCGGCAGCGCGCAGGCATTGGCCGAGCAAGGCCACACGCTCGCCCAGGCCAAGGGCTGCGTCGCCTGCCACTCGGTGAATGGCAGCCCAGGCGTCGGCCCGACATGGAAGGGTTTGTACGGCTCCACCCAGACCATGGCCGACGGTTCGACCGCAGTGGCCGATGAAGCCTATCTGCGCGCCTTCATCCGCGATCCGAAAGCGCGTGTGGTCAAAGGCTTCGCGCCCATCATGCCGACCTTCGACCTGAGCGAGCAGGAGCTTGCAGCGCTGGTGGCGTACATCAAGGCGCAAGGTGGCGACGCAGCGGCGACCGCTGCAAAACCGTAGCGAGGAGAAACCATGTCCTACGCACACGCCGACCACGGCCAGGATCACGCACCACAAAGCTTCTGGACACGCTACGTCTGGAGCCAGGACCACAAGGTCATCGCGGTGCAGTATTCGCTCACGGCCATCGCCATCGGGCTGGTGGGGCTCGTGCTGTCGAACCTGATGCGGCTGCAGCTGGGGTTTCCGGGCAAGTTCGCCTTTATCGACGCCAACCACTACTACCAGTTCGTCACCATGCACGGAATGATCATGGTGGTCTACCTGCTCACGGCGCTGTTCCTGGGCGGCTTCGGCAACTACCTGATCCCGCTGATGCTGGGCGCGCGCGACATGGTGTTTCCGTTCCTGAACATGCTCAGCTACTGGGTGTATCTGCTGGCCGTGCTGGTGCTGGTGGCGAGCTTCTTCGTACCGGGCGGGCCCACCGGCGCAGGCTGGACGCTGTATCCGCCGCAGGCGATCCTGCCCGGCACGCCCGGCACCGAATGGGGCATCGTGCTGATGCTGGTGTCGCTGGCGATCTTCATCGTGGCGGCAACGATGGGCGGCCTGAACTACGTGACCACCACGCTGCAGGCGCGCACGCGCGGCATGACGCTCATGCGCATGCCGCTCACCGTTTGGGGCATCTTTACGGCGACCGTGCTGGCGCTGCTGGCGTTTCCGGCGCTGTTCGTGTCGGCCATCATGATGCTGCTCGACAAGACGCTGGGCACCAGCTTCTTCGTACCGGCAGTGGTATCGATGGGGCAGCAGCTCAAGCACAGCGGGGGCAGCCCGTTGCTGTTCCAGCACCTGTTCTGGTTCTTCGGGCACCCCGAGGTGTACATCGTGGCGCTGCCCGCCTTCGGCATCGTGTCGGACCTCATCAGCACGCACGCGCGCAAGAACATCTTCGGCTACCGGATGATGGTGTGGGCCATCGTCATCATCGGTGTGTTGTCGTTCGTCGTCTGGGCGCACCACATGTTCGTCTCGGGCATGAACCCGTACTTCGGGTTCTTCTTTGCCACCACCACGCTCATCATCGCCATCCCGACGGCGCTGAAGGTCTACAACTGGGTGCTCACGCTGTGGCGCGGCAACATCCACCTGACCGTTCCAATGCTGTTTGCCATCGGCTTTATCAGCACGTTCCTGATCGGCGGCTTGACGGGGCTGTTCCTCGGCAACGTCAGCGTGGACATTCCGCTGTCCAACACGTACTTCGTAGTTGCGCACTTCCACATGGTGATGGGCGTGTCGCCGATCCTGGTGGTGTTCGGCGGGCTCTATCACTGGTACCCGAAGGTGACGGGCCGCATGCTGAACGACACGCTGGGCCGCGCGCATTTCTGGATCACCTTCATCGGCACGTACCTGATCTACTTCCCGATGCACTACCTGGGCTTGCTCGGCATGCCGCGCCGGTATTACGCGTATGAAGGCTACAGCTTCATCCCGCCCTCCGCGCTGACGTTGAATACGTTCATCACCGTCATCGCCATCATCGTTGGCGTGGCGCAGTTGCTGTTCCTCTTCAACCTGGCTTGGAGCCTCGTGCGCGGCAAAAAGGCCGACGCCAACCCGTGGCGCGCCACCACGCTCGAATGGCAGACGCCGCAGACGCCACCCGTGCATGGCAACTGGGGGCCGACGCTGCCGGTGGTCTATCGGTGGGCATACGAGTACAGCCCGCCCGGCCGTGCCGATGACTTCGTACCGCAGAACGAACCACCCACCGGCGCACCCGACATGGGAACGGAAGCAGCGCCGGGCACCGACATCCTCCACACCAGCGGGGTGCGCACATGACGACCCTTCCCCGCCACTTTGTTCCCGATACCGCGCCTATCCTGCCGCACGCCGGGCGCATCGGCTTGCGTGTGTTCATGGCCGTGGTGACGGCGCTGTTCTCGCTGCTGATCCTGGCTTATTCCATGCGCATGCGCGAGCCGGATTGGATGCCGGTTCCGCACCCGGTCCTGCTGTGGTGGAACACCGGCGCGCTGGCGCTGGCCAGCGTGGCCATGGAACTGGCACGGCGAACCGACGCGCGCCGCACGATCTGGCTGCTCGCGGGTGGCGCGCTTGCCGCACTGTTCGTGTTCGGGCAATGGGCAGCATGGCAACAACTGTCGGCCACGGGGCAAGGCGTGTCGGTCAACCCATCCAACAGCTTTCTGTATGTGTTCACCGGCTTGCATGCAGCGCATGTCATCGGTGGTCTCGTCGTCTGGGCGGTGACGGTTGCACGCTTGCACCGCAACGCCGATCGCACGCAACGTGCCGTTGCCCTCTGCGCGACGTACTGGCACTTTCTGCTGGCCGTGTGGCTCTTGCTGCTGGCCGCAATGTGGTGGATCACGCCCGCATTCGTCAGTGCCATCTGCGGGCCGCTGTACGGAGCCACGCCATGAGCAACCCCACGCTTCCCACCGACCCGGCCAACGCCTTGCCCGAAGGTTGGCCCGGCGTCGTCAACGACTGGTCTGGCGACCGCGAAGCCTTCAAGGTGCCGTGGGGCAAGGCCATGATGTGGATCTTCCTGCTGTCGGACACCTTCGTCTTCAGCAGTTTCCTGATCGGCTACATGACAGTGCGCATGTCGACCACGGTGCCGTGGCCCAACACGGCCGAAGTGTTCGGCATGAAAATCGGCGGCGTGGAGGTGCCATTGCTGCTGATCGCCATCATGACCTTCGTGCTCATCAGCAGCAGCGGCACCATGGCCATGGCCGTCAACTTCGGCTACCGGCGCAACGCCAGGCGCGCCGCCGCGCTCATGCTGGCCACGGCATTGCTCGGCGTCTGCTTCGTCAGCCTGCAGGCATTCGAGTGGACCAAGCTGATCGTGCTCGAAGGCGTGCGGCCCTGGGGCAATCCGCTGGGTGCGGCGCAGTTTGGCGCGTGCTTTTTCATGATCACCGGCTTCCACGGCTTTCACGTGACCTGCGGCGTGATCTACCTGTTGCTGGTCGCACGCAAGATCCGGCAGCCGGGCTTTGCCGAACATGGCAACTTCCAGATCGTGGAGATCGCGGGCCTCTACTGGCACTTCGTCGATCTTGTCTGGGTGTTCATCTTTGCGTTGTTCTACCTGTGGTGAGGCAGCCATGAACCACACCGACCCATCTCCCACGTCAGCGGCGCCCGACACCCATGGCCAGCAGCACAGCATCAGCGTCTACCTGAAAATCTGGGGCCTGCTGTTCGTGCTCAGCACGCTGTCGTACTTGGTGGATTACTTTCGCGTGGAAGGCCTCACGCGCTGGGTGCTGATCGTCGTGCTGATGATCGCCAAGGCTGGGCTGATCGTCTCCGTGTTCATGCACATGATGTGGGAGCGGCTGGCCCTGGTGTACGCGATCCTGATGCCGCCGCTCGCGCTGCTGGTGCTGATGGTGTTGATGGCGGCGGAGGCGCATCACACGTTCGGGATGCGCATGCTGTTCTTCCATTGAGCCGCCTCTCGGCTGTCGTTTGACGGGCCGCCCAGTCCGGCCACGCCTACCTTTTCCGTCCAGTATCAATCTGGTGAATGTCGCGCATTCACCAGCCGACTGGCGTGCCTCCTCGGTGCCCGCTACCTTCAGCGCACACCTACAAAAAACTGAGGAGACACCATGCTGCCCCACCCTGCAACCATCGACGTGCGCGCGTGGCTCGATGGCCAGCGCTTTTCCGCGTTCCAATGGCGCGTCGTCGCGCTGTGCTTTTTCATCGTCGCCATTGACGGCTTTGATACCGCATGCGTCGGCTTCATCGCACCGGCGCTCGTGCAGGACTGGCACGTCACCCCCGGCGTGTTGGGCACCGTGTTCAGTGCCGGCCTGGCGGGGCTGATGGTTGGGGCGCTCGCCTTTGGCCCATTGGCCGACCGCATCGGGCGCAAGCGCACGCTGCTGATTACGGTCTCGGCGTTTGGCGTTGCCACGGTGGCATCGGCGTTTGCACCAAACGTCAGCGCGCTGATTGCGTTGCGATTCCTGACGGGCCTCGGCCTGGGCGGCGCCATGCCCAACGCCATCGCCCTCACGTCTGAATACTGCCCGGAGCGGCGGCGCTCCTTCCTCACCACCGTCATGTTCTGCGGCTTCACATTGGGGTCGGGCTTTGGTGGCATCGTTGCCGCGCAACTGGTGCCCGATTTTGGCTGGCGCAGCGTGTTGCTGTTCGGCGGCGTCGTGCCGCTGGTGCTGGTGCCGGTGATGGCCTTTGCATTGCCGGAGTCGGTGCGCTATTTAGTGTCCAGTGGCGCAAGCAACACAGCGGTCGGCAAGCTGCTCAACCGGATTGCGCCATTGGACGTCACGCCCGACACCCGCTTCGCGCTGCATGAAGCCAAGGCGCTGGGGTCGCCGGTCCCGCAGCTCTTCCTGCCGGCTTTCCGCACGGGCACGCTGCTGCTGTGGACGGTGTTCTTCATGAGCCTGCTGATCGTCTATCTGTTGACGAACTGGCTGCCGACGCTGATTCACGCGGGTGGCGTGTCGCTCGCGCTGGCGTCGCGCATTGCGGTGATGTACCAGGTGGGCGGCACCATCGGCGCGCTCATCATCGGACGGTTGATGGATCGGCACCCCGCGACGATCGTGCTGTGCGGCACCTACGGCCTGGGCGCCATATTCCTTGCTCTGACCGGCGTGACGCAAGGCACGATGCTCGCCTTTGCCGTCACGGGCGTCGGTTTCTGCATCAGCGGCTCGCAAATCGGCGCGAATGCGTTCGCAGCGCAGTTCTATCCCACTGCCAACCGTGTAACGGGCATCAGCTGGGCACTGGGCGTGGGCCGCCTCGGTTCGGTGTGCGGTGCGCTGGTGGGTGGCGTCTTGCTGACGGCAAACATCGGGTTCCAGCTGCTGTTCCTGATCGTGGCGGTGCCGGCAGCAATTGCGGCGGTGGCCATCTTCCTATGCGGCAGCCAAGCCAAACGCTCCGCCGCTGGGCAGGCGTTGCCCATGGCGTCGGAAGGCACCTAAGCATCCGGCCCGTCGAGAGCGGATTGCGGACCTCAAACAGTGAAGCTCCACTGTCTGAGGTCGAAAATCTCGACCTCCAACTGCGGCGCTCGACCGTCCGGGAGCGGAACGTGAATCGCCCCGCTGCCAGTAGACACCTGTGAGCCTCAAACTAGAGGTTAGACAGGAGTTGCGATGAGTGCGCAGAGATACACCGAAGAATTCAAGGTCGAGGCGGTCAATCAGGTCTTGGACAGAG
>NZ_JBRFVG010000014.1:0-125575 GCF_052950655.1 Ralstonia sp. VS2407 | reverse complement strand
CGTAAAACCCTCGGCTGGCGCACTCCAGCAGAAGCCTTTATTGAGAACTGCGCCAAGCAGGGAATCGTCATTGACCCCGCTGTTGCACTTGGGGCTTGAAACCGCCCTTACTTTCTTTGGGCAAGACAAAGAAAAGTAAGTCGGTCCCGGCAGGGAACGAAACAGGGATGGACCACCAAGGCATAAAACCAAAACAACCCCAAATCACCCGCCCAACAACTCCCCCACAGCACACCCCACCACCACAGTCGCACCCCGCAGATCATTCAACCGCAGGTTCTCATCCGTGTTGTGTCCCCGCGCTTCCATCAACGTACGCGGGCCCGCGCCATACAGAACCGTCGGCACGCCATGCGCCGTGTAATGCCGTGCGTCGGTATACAGCGGCACGCCATGCACCGGCACATCGCCACCAAACACCGCCAACGCATTCCGTCGCAGCGCGCCAATCAGCGCCTCCACGCCCGGTAGTTCGGCAAGCGGCTCGGCCAACAGGATGCGTTCCACCGAAACCTCGATCCCCGGCCGCTCTGCCGCCGCACGCTCGATCACCGCGCGCAGTTCGCCTTCCGCATCGCGGCCGGCCTCTTCAGGAATCATCCGGCGGTCAACGCGGAACGTCACCAGATCGGGCACCACGTTGGTGTTGATGCCGCCCTGGATCAACCCGACGTTGAGCGTTGCGTGGTCGATGCCCGGCACGGCGGATTTGCGCGTTGCGAGTTCCGCGCGATAGGCATACACGGCCTGCAGGATATGCGTGGCCGCTTCGATGGCATCGATGCCCGTATGCGGCATGGCGGCGTGCGCCTGCCTGCCGCGCACCGTCACCTGCACGTGCAGGCAACCGTTATGCGCCGAGGTGATGCCGTACGCAAAGCCAGCGGAGATGGCGTAATCGGGCTTGCTCAAGCCTTGATCCAGCAGCCACTTCGGGCCGATGTCGCCGCCGGTTTCTTCGTCGTACGTGAAATGCAGTTCGACCGTGCCGTTGAATTTGGCACCGCGCTTTTCCGCTTCGATCAGTGCAAGCAGCGCCCACGTGTAGGTGGCGAAGTCGGACTTGGACACCGCAACGCCGCGGCCGAACATGGTCGGGCCGTGTTCGGTCTCGACGATCTCGCCGCCGTATGGGTCGTGCGTCCAGCCCAGGCCTGGCGGGACGACATCGCCGTGTGCGTTCATGGCGATCGTGGGGCCGCCGCTGCCGAAGCTGTGCCGCACAATCAGGTTGGTGGCGCTGACCATGCCGGCGGCACGCACCTGCGCCTGGGGCACGGCATGTGCCTCGACCGTCAGGCCCAGCGCCTCCAGCAGCGCCTTGGCGCGCGCGGCATGCGGGGCACAATCGCCGGACGGGTTGTCTGACGGCACCTTCACCAGCTCGCGCAGGAAATCAATCTGCTGTGCGTGCGCGGCGTCGACAAATGCGCGGATGTCCGAATCGATGCCGGGGTTGGCAAGTTGGGCCTGGGTCATGTCGATGTCTCGCTGATTGGGTAGGACGGAGATTGAAAGTGACTGAGCCCCCGTTGTGCGGGGGCTCAGGATCGGTACCGATGACGCGATGCTTACAGCGCGGCCTGCATGGCCTCGGCGGTCAACCACACCGATTCGGCCAGGTCTTGCTCGTCGCAGTTGTGGCCTTCGCCACCACGATCGACGACGAGGAAATCGCTCACCTCGCCCAGGGCCAGCAGCGGGTGGTGCCACACGCCGCGCGCGTAGTTCACGCCTTGCCAGCCGCGCGAGACGAACGCGCGCAACTTCGACGGGTCCAGCTCGCCGGCCGGCGCCACAACCACCAGATACGGCTTGTCGTTCTGCGGGATGAAGGCCTGGCTGCCACGCGGGTGGCGCTCCAGCATCTTGACCTCAAACGGCAGCGTGCGCGGCTGACCACGGAACAGGCTGATCAGCGCACGGCCGCCCTCGCCCACGTCCACGTTGGCGAGGTCATGAAAGCGGATGGTCGTGCCCTGGTTGATGGGGAATTGCTTGGCCCCGTCCAGTTCGATCACGTCGCCGAACGGCGCGAAGGCTTCGCGCGTGAGCGGCTCGATGGTCAGCGCAATGCGTGCTGCGGTCTCTTGACTCATTCGAGCACCCCCCACAGGCGCAGACGCGACACGCCGCCGTCCGGGAACATGTTGAAGCGCACGTGCGTGACGATGCCGAGGTCGGCGATTTCCGCTTCGTAGTAGTGCTGCAGATCCATCTGCAGCTTCTGCTCGGGCAGCAGCGTCTGCCAGAACATCGCCTGCGTCTTCAGCGAGCTGTCTGTGCCGCCCACCACGCGCGCGGCCTGGATGGAAACGCGGTCAGCAAAGTTGCCCTTGAAGTGCGCGGTGTCGACTTCGATCTTGCGGATGCGGCCCGGGTTGGCCAGCGCGATCACGCACCAGTCGTTGCCCGGTTCGCGGCGGCGGCGCGTTTCCCAGCCGTCGCCCATGTTCACGCCGCGGCCCGGCATCAGCATGCGCGAGGCCGGCCCGAAGTGTTCATTGTTGGCTTCAACCACATAGGCGCCGTTTTCCATGGCGGCCAAGTCGAACAGCTTGGTGCGATCCGCGCCCTTCCAGTCGACTTGCGGCTGCCCGTACACGCGCAGGCGCGCGATGCCGCCGTCCGGGAAGATGTTCACGCGCAGGTGCGTGAAGGCCTGCGTGTTCGTCACGGCCACGTAGGCGTGGCTGTTGCCTTGCAGCGTGGTCGACGGAACGATTTCAGTCCACTGCGTGGCCTCGGTCGGTTCGCCATCCGGCAGATAAGCGGCTTCAATGGAAGCGGCCGGCGGGAAGTTGCCGGTGAAGTGGCTCGTGTCGATATCGACACCCTTCACGACGCCGGGGCGGGCCAGGCGGACGATGCAGTGGTCATAGCCGCCGTTACGGCGACGGCGCGTTTCCCAACCATCCATCCACTTGCCGTGGTCGTCGTATTTGCCCGGAATGAACACCGCCGGCTCGGGGTTGAGCATGCGGTCTTTCGGCGCGAAGAATTCGTCGGTCGCGAACGTAGCCTCTGCGCCAAGGCGGGGGTCCGCCAGGTTCGGATATCGGCGCGTGAAATCCGGCGCGTTCGGATCGAGCGTGGGCATCGCCATGTGGAACTCCTTGGTGTTTTGTCTCTGGATGTTATACGGCCGGCCCATCGAACAAAAACAGCGAGTAAGGACACTCGAAACTGTAGCGATGGGAACACCGGAAGTGCAGCGTAAATGGCGGAAGCACAAGGCTTCGCGGGACTGCATGAGTCGATCCTAGCATGTGAATTCAAAAATTGCATACAAAAATTGGATCGCCTATGATGCCGTCAACGCTCAACAATTCATCGCGACAATTTGTTGCGACGCAGCGAGCGAAACAAGGCCGTGACGACAATCGCAACCAACTGAATTAGACGATTGGGCACGGCTTGAGACACCAGTAATCCAAAGGAGGATTCACCATGCAACGCTTTACGCGCCCGTTGTTCGGGCAGGTTTTGATTGCCCTGGCGTTGGGCATCGCGCTTGGCATCTGGGCGCCGGAGTTTGCGCAGAAACTGCAGCCGCTCGGCGATGGCTTTCTGAAACTGATCAAGATGCTGATCGCGCCGATCGTGTTCTCGGTGGTGGTGGTGGGCATCTGCGGCGCCGGCGAGCTGAAGAAGGTCGGGCGCGTAGGCGGCAAGGCCGTCATCTACTTTGAAATCGTCACGACGATTGCGCTGGCGCTGGGCATTGCACTGGCCTATCTGTTCGGGCCGGGGCACGGCATGAATGTGGATCCGAAGACGCTCGATCCGGCGGCCATGGCGTCGTACATGACGACCGCCAAGCAGGTGGAATCGACCGGCGTGGCAGCGTTCTTCCTCAAGCTGATTCCCGATACGTTCGTCAGCGGCTTTGTGAAGGGCGACATCCTGCAGGTGCTGCTGGTGTCGATCCTGTTCGGCTGCTCGCTGTCGCTGCTGGGTGAGCGGACCAAGCCGCTGGTCAACCTGATCGACCAGCTCTCGCATGTGCTGTTCCGCATGATGGCCGTGATCATCCGTCTGGCACCGCTGGGCGTGCTGGGCGCGGTGGCCTTTACCGTCGGCAAGTACGGTGCGGGCTCGCTTAAGCAGCTTGGCTTCCTGGTGCTGCTGTTCTATGTGGCCGTGGCACTGTTTGTGTTCGTCGTGCTCGGCACCATCCTGCGCATGGCGGGCTTCAACATCTTCAAGCTGATCCGCTTCTTGCGCGCCGAACTGCTGGTGGTGCTGGGCACGGCATCGTCCGACGCGGTGCTGCCGTCCATCATGAACAAGCTGGAGAAGATGGGCATCAAGCGCTCGGTGGTCGGCCTGGTCATCCCGACCGGCTACTCGTTCAACCTCGATGCGTTCTCGATCTACCTGACGCTGGCCGCCGTGTTCATCGCGCAGGCGACCAACACGCCGCTGGCGCTGCAGGATCTGCTGCTGATCCTGGGCGTGGCGCTGGTCACCTCCAAGGGTGCGCACGGTATTCCGGGTTCGGCCATCGTGATCCTGGCGGCCACGCTGTCGGTCATTCCGGCCATTCCGGCGATCGGCCTGGTGCTGGTGCTCTCCGTCGACTGGTTCATCGGCATTGCCCGTGCGCTGGGCAACCTGATCGGCAACTGCGTCGCCACGGTGGTCATCGCCGCGTGGGAGAAAGACATCGACCGCGTGCGCGCCAATGCGGTGCTCGACGGCAAGATCGACATCACCGAAGAAGGCGAGGCGATTGCGCACGGCCACGGTGTGGCTGCACAAGCCGCCCACACGCTGCCGCATGCCTGAAGCGGCGCTGCTGTCGGACGGCGGTAAAATCGGCACCATGACCGAAACCACTGCCGCCGACATCTCCTCCGAAGGCATTGCCGACGACATCGCCCAGGCGATCGTCGCGCATCGGCTGCCGCCAGGCACCAAGCTGCGCGAAGAGGCGCTGGCGCGGGTCTACCACGTCAGCCGCACCAAGATTCGCGCGGCGCTCCTGATGCTCGCAAAGGACAAGCTGATCCGCATGGAGCCGGATCGCGGTGCGTTCGTCGCCAAGCCGGATGAAACCGAGGCGCGCGAAGTGTTTGCCGTACGCCGCGTGCTGGAAGTCGCGCTGGTGCGCGAGTTCATCGCCAAAGCGACGCCGGCCGACTACAAGCGGCTGGAGAAGCACCTGGCCGAAGAGCACAAGGTGGCGGCCAGCGGCGACTTGTCTGACGTCCCGCGCCGCAATCGCCTGATGGCCGACTTTCACCTCCTGATGGCCGACGTGGTGGGGAATAGCGTGCTCAAGGAAATGTTGTATGAGCTTTCCGCCCGCAGCTCGGTGATCACGATGATGTACCAGTCGACGTACGACGCCGTGCGTTCGTCCGACGAACACACTGCTTTCCTGGATGCCGCCAAGCGCGGCGACGTGGAAGGCGCCATCGCCCTGATGGAAGAGCACATGGCGCACACCGAGGCGTCGCTCAAGTTCGAATCGCCGGGCGGCCGCGCGACGGATCTCGTAGCCGCCCTCCTAGCCTGATCGCGCGTGCCGACGTACACGCTGCGCGCGCCGGTTTCCGCCGAGCTGGAAATCAAGAAAAGCCGCTTTATCGGGTTGGCCGTGCCGGTTGATGACCGGGCTGCCGCCATGGACGTGATTGCACGCCTGCGCGCCGAACACCCCGCTGCCACACACGTCTGCTGGGCACTCCTGGCGGGCGGCCAATCCGGCATGTCCGACGACGGAGAGCCCTCCGGCACGGCGGGGCGCCCCATTCTGGAAGTGCTGCGCCATCACGATCTGGATGGGACGCTGGGCGCCGTGGTGCGTTACTTCGGCGGGGTCAAGCTCGGCGCCGGCGGTCTGGTGCGCGCCTACACGGATGCCATCGCCACCGCCCTCATGCAGGCCGAACGCGTGGAGCGCATCGCCAGCACCACGCTCACCCTATCCACGGATTACGCCGATGAGGCCCGTATCCGCCGCTGGATCGACGATGGCAGCTACACGCTCGTCGATGCTGCGTACGATGCAGGTGTCACGCTCACGGTGCGGTTGCCGGTGACGGGCGAGGCAGCCGCGCGGGTCGCGTTGCGGGATTTGACGCAGGGGCGAGTGGTGATTACCTAGCGCCTATCGCTCGGGAGTGGGCAGAGCGGCGGGCGCAGAGCCCGGGCAACACGGGTTCTGGCAGTCCGGTTGGAAAACGACGTAGGCGGCGGTCGGCATTTTCGGGGCGACGCCCTCGCGTTCAGCGGCACGCAGATGCGTATCGGCTTCGGACGACTCGACTTTCTCGCCCTCGATTCCGACAGCGTCCAGCACGGCCTGGATGCTTCTGAGGCGCAGCACTGCCAGTTCTGGGTCGGACGCAGGCTCCGACGCCTCCCGCAAGCGCACCCGGTACTTGCCGCCGCTGCGAAAATCTTCTTTGAGCTGCGAATCCCATTCCGCCAGTTTCAGGATTTCGGCGGTCGGCAGCGCAGACTCGCCGGGCGAGAACACCAGCGGGTGCTCAAGCCCGGTCAGATCGCACGCCAGGGCGGAGGTGCTGAGCATGAGAGCGCCGAGAACTGCAGTTCTGTGTAGCATCTTCCGTCTCCGGCATTGAGCGCGCCACCCGCGATGCGTCTGATGACAAGTTTAGGAACCGTCATCCATTTCCGCACGGTCAACGCGTTCGCGACCAATACCCCGCCTGCCCGTACACCGTCTTCAGGTGCTCGATAAAGAACCGGATCTTTGCCGGCACCGGCCGCTGCTGCGGGTACACGGCAAGGATGTCGTAGTCGGGCAGCGCGTAGTCGTCGAGCACCGTCATCAGCGCGCCGGATTCCAGCTCAGGCTGGATCTCCCACGTTGAGCGCCAGCCCAAGCCCAGGCCTTCACCCATCCAGCGGTGCAGCAGTTCGCCGTCGTTGCAGTCGAGGTTGCCGTTCACCTTCACGGTGACGGCCTTGCCGTTCTGCTGGAAATACCAGCCGCGCTGCTGACCGCCCTGCAGGTTGAAGGCGAGGCAGTTATGGCGCGCGAGGTCATCCAGCGTGCGCGGCACCCCGTGCTTGGCGAAGTACGCAGGCGTGCCGCACACCACGCGCTTGTTCGACGCCAGGCGGATCGCCACGAAGTTCGGGTCGATCGCGCCACCAATGCGGATGCCCACGTCGTAGCCTTCGCGCACGAGGTCGACCACGCGGTCGGTCAGGTTGAACGAGATGCGCACGTCGGGGTTGGCACGCAGGAAGTCCGGGGCGTGCGGTGCGACGTGCTTGCGGCCAAACGCAGCCGGCGCCGAGACGATCAGGTGCCCGGTCGCCTTGTGACGGCCTTCGGCAACCAGCAGCTCCGCGCGGTCCAGTTCGCCCAGCGCCTTCTTGCACTGTTCCATGAAGACCGCGCCCTGCTCCGTCACCGCAATGCGGCGAGTCGACCGGTGCAGCAGCTTTACGCCCAGACGGGCCTCCAGCGCGTTGATACGGCGTCCGATCATGACGGGCGTCACGTCTTGCGTGAGCGCGGCGGCGGCCATGCTGCCGTGTTCCACCACGGCGATGAACGCTTCGATCTGCTTGAGCTTGTCCATTCCATCATTCCAGTTCGCAATGTCTGACCATTTTAGTGAGCATTCCGTACCAGGATTGCGGCTTTCTGGCGCATATCACCTGTGACGAATGGCAAAAATAGTGGACGCCGATGTGATCGATGCGAGCGGGGCGCGCCCAATTGCTGCGTCGCACCAAAGCGCCTGAAAGCGTTTTGATTTCAAGGTTTTCCGGCATATTGGCTACCTTGGTATTGGTGCAGCACGCAAATCCATTCGGTATTCTCAGTTAGCAATCAACTGACGAAATCTGCGTTTATCCATATCGGCATGCGGGAATAGGATCAGCTCCAACTGATTCCCACCTTCCCTTCCTGGAGACACCCCATGCCGAAGATGAGAGCGATTGATGCCGCAGTTGCGGTGATGGAAAAAGAAGGCATCACCACCGCCTTCGGCGTGCCTGGTGCCGCCATCAACCCGTTGTACTCGGCGCTGCGCCGCGCCGGCAACATTGACCACGTGCTGGCCCGCCACGTTGAAGGCGCCTCGCACATGGCCGAGGGCTACACCCGTGCGGAGCCGGGCAACATCGGCGTGTGCATCGGCACGTCGGGCCCCGCCGGCACCGACATGATCACCGGCCTGTACTCGGCCTGGGCAGACTCGATTCCCATCCTGTGCATCACGGGCCAGGCACCACGCGCCCGCCTGTACAAGGAAGACTTCCAGGCCGTCGACATCGAGTCGATCGCCAAGCCGGTCACGAAATGGGCCGTCACCGTGCGCGAGCCGGCGCTGGTGCCGCGCGTGTTCCAGCAAGCCTTCCACCTGATGCGCTCGGGCCGCCCGGGCCCCGTGCTGATCGACCTGCCGTTCGACGTGCAAGTCGCCGAAATCGAATTCGACCCCGACACGTACAGCCCGCTGCCGGTCTACAAGCCCGCGGCCACGCGTGCCCAAGCCGAGCGCGCCATCGCGATGCTGTGCGAAGCCGAGCGCCCGCTGCTGGTGTGCGGCGGCGGCGTGATCAACGCCGATGCGGCCAAGCTGATGGTCGAGTTTGCCGAGCTGGTGAACGTGCCTGTGGTCCCGACGCTGATGGGCTGGGGCGTGCTGGCCGACGACCACCCGCTCAACGCCGGCATGGTCGGCCTGCAAACGTCGCACCGTTACGGCAACGCCACGCTGCTGGCGTCGGACTTCGTGTTCGGCATCGGCAACCGCTGGGCCAACCGCCACACCGGCAGCGTCGACGTGTACACCAAGGGCCGCAAGTTCATCCACGTCGATATCGAACCGACGCAGATCGGCCGCGTGTTCGGGCCGGACCTGGGCATCGTGTCGGACGCCAAGGCGGCACTGGAGAAGTTCATTGAAGTCGCGCGCGAGCTGAAGGCCGCCGGCAAGCTGCCGTGCCGCAAGCGCTGGAACGCCGACGTGCAGAAGCGCAAGCGCACGATGCTGCGTCGCTCTGACTTCGACAACGTGCCCATCAAGCCGCAGCGCGTGTACCGCGAGATGAACCAGTACTTCCCGCGCGACGTTCGCTATGTGTCGACCATTGGCCTGTCGCAGATCGCTGCCGCGCAGTTCCTGTCCGTCAACCAGCCGCGCCACTGGATCAACTGCGGCCAGGCAGGCCCGCTGGGCTGGACGATTCCCGCCGCCATCGGCGTGAAGGTGGCCTCGCCCAACAGCGACGTGGTGGCCATCTCGGGTGACTACGACTTCCAGTTCATGATCGAAGAGATGGCGGTGGCCGCGCAGTTCAAGGTGCCGTACATCCACGTGGTGGTGAACAACTCGTACCTGGGGCTGATCCGCCAGGCGCAGCGCAACTTCGACATGGACTACTGCGTCCAGCTCGCCTTCGACAACGTCAACGCACCCGAGCTGAACGGCTACGGCGTCGACCACGTGAAGGTGGTGGAAGGCCTGGGCTGCAAGGCAATCCGCGTGTTCAAGCCCGAAGACATCGAACCCGCCTTCGCGCAGGCCCGCCTGCTGATGGCCGAGTTCTCGGTGCCGGTGATGGTGGAAGTGATTCTCGAGCGCGTGACCAACATCGCAATGGGCACGGAGATCGACAACGTGGTCGAGTTTGAAGAGGTGCTCGACCTGGAAGACACCCTCACGGAAGCCGAAGGCGTCACCGCATAAAGACGGCGCGTCGTTCCCTCACCGTCCGATAACAGGAGAAACCATGACAAAGCTGGCAGCCAACCTGACCATGCTCTTCAACGAGCAGGCCTTCCTCGACCGCTTCGAAGCCGCCGCGCGTGCAGGCTTCCGCGGTGTGGAGTTCTTGTTTCCCTACGCGTTTCATGCCGACCAGATTGCCGATCGCCTGAACCGCTTCCAGCTCGACCTGGTCCTGCATAACCTGCCGGCCGGCAACTGGGACGGCGGCGAGCGCGGTATCGCCATCCTGCCGGATCGCGTGAGCGAGTTTCAGGACGGCGTGGGCGAAGCCATCAAATACGCCAAGGTGCTCGGCGTGAAACAGCTCAACTGCCTGGTGGGCATTCGCCCCGAAGGCGTGAGCGAAGACGCTGCGCGCAAGACGCTGGTGGAGAACCTGAGGTTTGCGGCGAAGGCACTGAAGGCCGAGAAGATCGACCTGCTGATCGAGCCGATCAACACGTTCGATATTCCGGGCTTCTACCTGAACCGCACGCAGCAGGCGCTGGACCTGATCAACGACGTGGACGCGTCCAACCTGTACGTGCAGTACGACATCTATCACATGCAGCGGATGGAAGGCGAAGTGGCGAGCACGCTGAAACGCCATCTGGACAAGATCAAGCATGTGCAGCTGGCGGATAACCCTGGGCGCAATGAGCCGGGGACTGGGGAGATCAATTACCAGTTCCTGTTCCGTTGGTTGGATGAGATTGGGTACACCGGGTGGGTTGGGTGTGAGTACAAGCCTAAGGCTGGGACTGTGGAAGGTCTTGGTTGGCGGGCGGCGCACAACGTTGCTTGATTTGGTTTTTGCCTTGTTCCGGCGGGGGTGGTGCATCCCTGGTTTCATCCCCTGCCGGGGCTGACTCACTTTTCTTTGTCTTGCCAAAGAAAAGTAAGCAAAAGAAAGGCGCGCCCGAGATGGCGACTTCCCCTTGAATTTATGTCGCAGAGAGGGGAAGGGAAAAACTCGCTTCGCTCAGACAGTTTCCCTTCCTTTTTCCTCTCTGCAACAGAAATTCAAGGCGCCATCTAGGGCTCCAACGGCCAGACCATCGATCGCAAGTGCAGCAGGAACCAGCAACACAACGCGAAGCAAAGCGAGCAGCAACAGCAACAAACAAGAGCCACCTGGGCCCGCACACCAACGGTTCGGCCGTTGACGTTCCTGCCCTAGATGGCGCCTTGAATTTGTGTAAGCGGGCGGAAGCAAGACGGGGAACTGTCTGAGCGAAGCGAGTTTTCCCCGTCTCCGCCCGGTTACACAAATTCAAGGAAGGGGTCGCCATCTCGGGCGCGCCTTTCTTTGCTTACTTTCTTTGGCAAGACAAAGAAAGTGAGTCGCCCCCGGCAGGGGGTGAAAGGGAGATGAACCACCAAGGTTCAAACAAGCAAACCACCAACATCAAACCAAGGAGATCCCTCACCATGGCAAACAATCTCAACCTCGGTTTCATCGGCCTCGGCATCATGGGCGCCCCCATGGCAGGCCACCTGCGCGCCGCCGGCCACACGCTGTTCGTGCACGACGTCAACCCGGCCTCGGCCGCGCTGGTGGAAGCCGGCGTGACGGTCTGCACGAGCGCCGAGGAAGTCGCCAAGCGCGCCGACATCATCTTCATCATGGTGCCGGACACCCCGCACGTTGAAGCCGTGCTGTTCAGCGAGAAGGGCGTCGCCAAGGCGCTGAAGGATGCCGGCAAGGACGCTGCTGCCAACAAGATCGTCGTCGACATGAGCTCGATCTCGCCGATCGCGACGAAGGACTTCGCAGCCCGCATCAACAAGACCGGCGCGCAATACCTGGACGCTCCGGTGTCGGGTGGCGAAGTGGGCGCGAAGGCCGCATCGCTGACGATCATGGTGGGCGGTGAGCAGGCTGCGTTCGATCGCGTGGCTCCGTTGTTCAACCTGATGGGCAAGAACATCACGCTGGTCGGCGGCAACGGCGACGGCCAAACCACCAAGGTGGCCAACCAGATCATCGTGGCGCTGAACATCCAGGCCGTGTCGGAAGCGCTGCTGTTCGCGTCGAAGGCCGGTGCCGACCCCGCAAAGGTGCGTCAGGCGCTGATGGGCGGTTTCGCTGCCTCGCGCATTCTCGAAGTGCACGGCGAGCGCATGGTCAAGCGTACGTTCGATCCGGGCTTCCGCATCGAGCTGCACCAGAAGGATCTGAACTTGGCACTGCAAGGCGCGAAGGTTCTGGGCGTGGCGCTGCCGAACACCGCCACCGCACAGGAGCTGTTCAACACCTGCGCTGCCAACGGCATGGGCAAGCAAGACCACTCGGCGCTGTGCCGCGCGATCGAGATCATGTCGAATCACGACATCGCCTGAATGCGTGCCTAAGTTGTGTGCACTGTCGCAGCCTTCGGGCGGCGGCAGTTCTTTTTGCTGTCTCCCCGCTTCCTGCCATGCACCACGACCAGTCTGCCCAGGCCGCCCTGCGCGCTGTCTTGCCCAATCCGTCGCCGCGCGCGTTGCTGCACGGCCTGTTTGATACCGCGGTGGCTGCGGTCAGCGCTGCGCAATGCCTGCCTGCATTCCTGCCCGAACCGCCGCGTGGCCGCACCATCGTCATCGGTGCGGGCAAGGGCGCAGCGGCGATGGCCGAGGCGGTGGAGCAGCACTGGAAGGGCGAGCTGTCTGGCCTGGTCGTCACGCGTTACGAGCACGGCCGCGCGCCCGGCACGCAAGGCCGCATTGAAGTGGTGGAAGCCTCGCACCCCGTGCCCGATGCCGCCGGCCAACGTGCCGCGCAACGCATGGTCGGCCTGCTCGAAGGTTTGACGAAAGACGACCTCGTCCTGTGCCTGATCTCGGGCGGCGGCTCGGCCCTGCTGGCCGCACCGGCCGAAGGCCTGACGCTGGCCGACAAGCAGTCCGTCAACCGTGCGCTGCTCAAAAGCGGCGCGAGCATCGGCGAGATGAACTGCGTGCGCAAGCACCTCTCATCGATCAAGGGCGGGCGACTGGCACTGGCGTGCGCACCGGCGCGCGTCGAGACGCTGCTGATCTCCGATATTCCCGGCGATGACCCGACGCTCATCGCCAGCGGCCCGACGCTGCCCGACGCGACCACCTGCGCGGATGCCCTGGCCGTGATCGACAAATACGGCATCGACGTGCCCGAAGCGGTGCGCCGTCATCTGGAAACCGGCGCGGGCGAAACACCCAAGCCCGGCGATGCACGTTTCGAAGGCCATCGCAGCCATGTCATTGCGACGGCTCAGCACGCACTGGAAGCCGCGGCGGCGCAGGCACGCGCGCTCGGTTACGAGGCGCACATCCTGTCGGACAGCATTGAAGGCGAAGCGCGCGATGTGGCCGAAGTGCACGCCGGCATCGTGCGGCAGATCGTGGCGCGCAACCAGCCGTTCACCAAGCCGTGCGTGATTCTGTCGGGTGGTGAAACCACGGTGACGGTGCGCGGTAACGGCCGCGGTGGGCGCAATGCCGAGTTCCTGTTAGCCCTGGGTGTGGCGTTGGATGGCCTGCCCGGTGTGTACGCAATTGCCTGCGATACCGATGGCATTGATGGCTCGGAAGACAACGCTGGTGCGATGTTGACGCCGGATAGTTTGGCGCGTGCTGAAGCGCTTGGGTTGAAGCCGAAGCAGTTGCTCGACAACAACGATGGGTATGGGTTTTTTGATGCGTTGGGCGATTTGATTGTGACTGGGCCTACGCGGACGAATGTGAATGATTTTCGGGCGGTTTTGATTACTGGCTGAGTGGATCTGGATGCGGGGATGGAATGATGTTTTTGGTGCATCCCTGTTTCATCCCCTGCCGGGGCTGACTCACTTTCTTTGGTCTTGCCCAAAGAAAGTAAGCAAAGAAATGCGCACCCGAGATAGCGAAAGACTCCTTGAATTTATGTCGCAGGGAGGGGAAGGGAAAAACTCGCTTCGCTCAGACAGTTTCCCTTCCTTTTTCCTCCCTGCAACAGAAATTCAAGGCGCCATCTAGGGCAGGAACGTCAAGGGCCAAACCGTCGATCACGAGTGCAGTAGGAACCAACAGCACAACGCGAAGCAAGGCGAGCAACACAGCAACAAACGGAGCCAACTAGGACAGCACACAGATTGTGTGGCCGTACCCTGCCCTAGATGGCGCCTTGAATTTGTGTAAGCGGGCGGAACAAAGACGGGGAACTGTTTGAGCGCAGCGAGTTTTCCCCGTCTCCGCCCGGTTACACAAATTCAAGGAAGGGGTCGCCATCTCGGGCGCGCCTTTCTTTGCTTACTTTCTTTGGCAAGACAAAGAAAGTGAGTCGCCCCCGGCAGGGGGTGAAAGGGAGATGGACCACCAAGGTCCGCAAACGCAGCAAGCAATAGTCAGCCCACCGGAGCCATCAACGATGCGCCGCTTCCGCAACACCAAAATCCTCGCCACCCTCGGCCCCGCCAGCAGCGACAAAGACACCATCCGCGCCCTCTTCGACGCCGGCGCGGACGTCTTCCGCCTGAACTTCAGCCACGGCTCGCACGAAGACCACCGCAAGCGCTACGACACCGTGCGCGCAGTGGAGGCCGAGACCGGTCGCCCGATCGGCATCCTCGCTGATATGCAAGGCCCGAAGCTGCGCATCGGCACGTTTGCCGACGGCCGTGTCGTGCTCAAGAACGGCGATCGCTTTGTGCTCGACCGCGATCCGACGCCGGGGGATGTCACGCGTGTGCATCTGCCGCATCCGGAGCTGTACGCGGCTGCCGCGCCGGGGCAATCGCTGTTGCTCGATGACGGCAAGATCCGCCTGGCCGTGGAAGCCGCCGACCCGACGGCCATCGTCACGCGCGTGGTCGATGGCGGCCCGCTGTCTGACCGCAAGGGCGTGAACGTGCCGGATGCCGTGATCCCCATTCCTGCGCTCACCGAGAAAGACCTGCGCGACTTAGACTTCGCGCTGTCGCTGGGCGTGGACTGGATTGCGCTGTCATTCGTGCAGCGCGCCGAAGATGTGATCGCCGCACGCGAGATCATCGGCGACCGGGCTGGGCTGCTCTCCAAGATCGAAAAGCCCGCAGCGCTACTGCATCTGGAAGACATCGTGCAGGCGTCCGATGCGCTGATGGTGGCGCGCGGCGACTTGGGCGTGGAGCTGCCGCCCGAGCGCGTGCCCGGCGTGCAGAAGCGCATCCTGCGCATGGCGCGCCACCACGGCAAGCCGGTGGTCGTGGCCACGCAGATGCTGGAATCGATGATCGAGGCGCCAGTACCGACGCGCGCCGAAGCGTCAGACGTGGCCAGCGCCGTGTACGACGGCACCGATGCCGTGATGCTGTCGGCCGAGTCGGCCAGCGGCAAGCATCCGGTGGCGGCGGTCAGCATCATGAACCGCATCATTGCCGAGACGGAGCGCGACCCGCTGTACCGCAACCTGATCGACGCGCAGCATCAGCCGCCGCTGCCGACGCGCCAGGACGCCATCTGCGCGGCCCTGCGCGACGTGACGCACATCCTGGGCGCAGTGGCCACCGTCACGTATACGTCCAGCGGCAAGACGAGTCTGCGCGCCGCACGCGAGCGGCCGCTGGCGCCTATCGTGAGCATCACGCCGCGCCTGGATACGGCGCGCCGTCTGGCAATCACGTGGGGGGTGCACAGCACGGTCAGCCCCGATGTGAGCAACGTCGACGAGATGGTGGATGCGGCGTGCCGCGCCGCCGCGCGTGAAGGCTTTGCCGTATCGGGCGACCAGATCGCCATCACGGCGGGCATGCCGTTCGGCCAGGCCGGTTCGACCAACCTGCTGCGCCTGGCGGAGATCTGGCCGCAGACGCTCGTGACTGCGCAGACGCAAGACGCTGCGCTGCAGCCCGAGCCGGCCACGGTCTGACCTGACTACGGGTCGGTAGGTCGATCAGACCACTTTGGAGTAGCGCGGGACGAAGGTGACGGGCTTGCCCTCGGCTTCCACCGCGCGCTCCGTGCCTGCCTCGCGCAGGTGCGCATCGAACACCATCGCGATGCGGCGCACCAGGAGCCGCCCTTGCGGCGTGATGACGATACGCTCGTCGCCCACCCTCACCAGCCCGGCTTCCTCCAGCGGCGCCAGCGCCTGCAACTCGTTCGCAAAGCTGCGCTTGAAGTCCAGCCCGTGGCGCGCTCCGAATGCGCGCATGTTCAATTCGAACCCGCACATCAACTCGCCAATCAGCGCGCGGCGCACGTGGTCGTCCGGCGTGAGCGACATGCCGCGCAGCACGGCAAACTTGCCCGCATCGATGCGGGCGTAGTACGCGTCGAGATCCTTCTCGTTCTGCGCATACACATCGCCCACGCGGCTGATGGCGGACACGCCAAACGCCAGCATGTCGCAATCGGCGTGCGTGGAGTAGCCCTGGAAATTGCGTTGCAGCCGGCCTTCACGCTGCGCGATGGCGAGCGCATCGTCAGGCCGCGCGAAGTGATCCATGCCGATGTAGACGTAGCCCTCGGCAACGAGGCGCTCCACCGTCATTGCCAACAGATCGAGTTTTTCGTCGGCGGTGGGCAGCGTAAGCATGTCGATGCGGCGCTGCGCCTTGAACAGGTGCGGCAGGTGCGCATAGCTGTAGACGGACAGCCGATCAGGCGCCATCTCCAGCACGCGGTCGAGCGTTGCGTTGAACGTTTCGGTGCGCTGATACGGCAAGCCGTAGATCAGGTCGAAGCTGATCGATTCGAAGCCCAGCCGCCGCGCGGTGTCGACCACGCGACGTGTCTCTTCCACGCTTTGGATGCGGTGGACCGCGCGCTGGACGTCGGGGTCGAAGTCCTGGATGCCGAGGCTTGCGCGGTTGAAGCCGATCTCGGCCAGCACTTCAAGTGTTGCGTCGTCGGCGTGGCGCGGGTCGAGTTCGACGGAGATCTCGCCATCGTTGGCCAGGTCGAAATGCTGCCGTGTGGCGGCCATCACGGCGCGCATCTCATCGTGCGCTAGGAACGTAGGCGTGCCGCCGCCCCAATGCAATTGCGTCACGCGGCGCAGTGGGCCAATCTGGTTGGCCACCATCGCCATCTCGCGGGCAAGGGTTTCAACGTAGCGTGCGCTGCGCGAGCGATCCTTTGTGATGACTTTGTTGCAGCCGCAGTAGTAGCAAAGGTTCGCGCAGAACGGCAGGTGCATGTACAGCGACAGCGGGGCATGCAGTGCGGGTGCAATCGCCGCGCGACGGTGCAAGGCGTCGAGGTAATCGGCGTTACCAAACTTGTTGTGAAAGCGGTCGGCGGTCGGGTACGAGGTGTAGCGCGGGCCGTGCGTATCAAAGCGCTGGGCCAGCGCGCGCACCTGCGGCGCCGACCAGCGGAAGGCGGTGTCATTTGCGGCGGACGGATCGTCGGCCGGCTTGGCGAACGGAAACATGGGGCGGTTCTTGTGGGGGCGATGGCTCATCCTAAAACTGCGATGTGCGCGCCGCGTTGATGTGTGTCAACGTCGGTCGATGCCTGTCCCAAAGCGTTGCGTGCTGCACGCGGGCCGTCACGATGGCACAACAGCGCTGGCCTTCGACGGTGTTTTCAGGGTTTTGGGTTGTCGGTGCATCCCTTGTTTCATCCCCTGCCGGGACCGACTCACTTTTCTTTGTCTTGCCAAAGAAAGTAAGCAAAGAAATGCGCGCCCGAGATGGCGAAAGATTCCTTGAATTTATGTCGCAGGGAGGGGAAGGGAAAAACTCGCTGCGCTCAGACAGTTTCCCTTCCTTTTTCCTCCCTGCAACAGAAATTCAAGGCGCCATCTAGGGCAGGAAAAGTCAAAGGACAAAAGCCAAACCGTCTGGGCACCTGCCAGAACGACAAAGGCCAACCTCACGACGGGTTGGCCTTTTGCTTTTGACGTTGAGCCCTTGATGGCGCCTTGAATTTTTGTGAGCGGGCGGAAAAAAGGAGGGAGGCCTGTCTGAGCGCAGCGAGTTTGCCTCCTTCCCCGCACGGTCACACAAATTCAAGGGGAAGTCGCCATCTCGGGCGCGCCTTTCTTTTGCTTACTTTTCTTTGGCAAGACAAAGAAAAGTGAGTCGGTCCCGGCAGGGAACGAAACACAGATGGACCACCAACGCAAAAACCAAAAACCCAATCACGAAACCACCGGCTTCTTAGCCGCCAACAACCCCTTCAACGCCCCCAGCCGGTCCTTCGGCGACATCGCTGGCATCGTGTCCTCCGGCGTCGGCCCAGCATCCTCCCCAAGCTTCATCTCGGCGATATAGCGCGACGGCTCACACACCACCGTCTCGCGCGCACGCTTGCGCTTCTTGCACCAGCTGATATGCAGGCTGCGCTGTGCCCGCGTAATGCCCACATACATCAGCCGCCGCTCTTCTTCGATCTTCTCGTCGGTCAGGTCGTCGTCTTCGCGGCAATGCGGGAGGATGCCTTCCTCCACGCCCACCAGGAACACGTGCGGATACTCCAGCCCCTTGCTCGCATGCAGCGTGGACAGGCGCACCGCATCCGGGTCCTCTTCCTTGCCTTCGAGCATGCTGATCAGCGCGATGGTCTGCGTGAGTTCCAGCAGGTTCTTGCCAGTGTCCATCAGGCCATCGGCGTTATCGAAACCGGTGGCCTCTTCGTCATCGTCCTTCTCGGGCGTGGTGCCCTTGCGCTTGAGCCAGTCGAGGAACTCCAGCACGTTGGTCCACTTGTTCTGGGCCTGGCGCTCGTCGTAGGTGTCGTACAGGTAGGCCTCGTAATGGATGCCTTCCATCATCTCGTCGAGCAGCGTGGCGGCGGGCTCCTTGGCGGCCCGGTCCGACAGCCGCACGATGAACTCGCAAAACACCCGCAGCGGCTCGAGCTGGCGCGGCGCGAGCTGTGCCTCGATACCGCCCATCATCGCGGCCTCGAACAGCGACACCTTGGCCTGCCCCGCGAATGCGCCCAGCACTTCCAGCGTCGCATTGCCCACGCCGCGCTTGGGCGTGGTGATGGCGCGAATGAACGCAGGATCATCATCCGCATTGGCAATCAGTCGCAGGTAGGCGCACAGGTCCTTGATCTCCGCCTTGTCAAAAAAGCTCTGACCGCCCGAGAGCACATACGGAATGCGCTCGCGGCGCAGGATCTGCTCGAACAGGCGCGCCTGGAAGTTGCCGCGATACAGGATCGCGTAATCGCGAAACTGCGCGCGACGCTCGAACTTGTGGGCAGAGAGTTTGAAGACCACGCTCTCGGCTTCGTGCTCTTCGTCATTGGCGCTCGTCACGTTGATGGCGTCGCCCATGCCGTGCTCGCTCCACAGCGTCTTCTCGAACAGCTTCGGGTTCTGCGCGATCACGGCGTTGGCCGCGTTCAGGATGCGCACCGTGGAGCGGTAGTTCTGCTCCAGCTTGATGACCTTCAGGTTCGGGAAATCCGTCTGCAGCAGCTTGAGGTTGTCGAGCGTGGCGCCGCGCCAACCGTAGATGGCCTGATCGTCGTCGCCCACCGCCGTGAAGGCCGGCGCCCGCAGGTGCGAACCACCCGCCAGCAGCTTCAGCAGCTGGTACTGGCAGGCGTTGGTGTCCTGATATTCATCGACGAGGAAGTAGCGCAGGCGGTTCTGCCACTTCAGCCGCACCTCTTCATTGCGGGCGAACAGCTCGGCAGGAATGCGGATCAGGTCGTCAAAGTCCACCGCCTGATACGCGTGCAGCGTCGCAACGTAATTGCGGTAGACGAGCGCCGCCTGGTGGTCATCGACGTTGTTGTTGGCGAGCGCCTCGGCAATCGCAGTGTCCGGGTCGACGAGACCGTTCTTCCACAGCGAGATCGTGCTCTGCACGCGGCGGATCAACTGCTTGTCGGTCGTCGCCAGTTGCTCCTGGATCATCCCGAAGCAATCGTCCGAATCCATGATCGAGAAACGCGGCTTGAGGCCCACATGCTCGGCCTCAGCCCGCAAGATCTGCACGCCCAGCGAGTGGAAGGTACAGACCGTCAACTGCTTGATGGGAATGCGCTTGCCGTCTTCGCGTGTCTTGCCGTCCATCAGCTTGGCCACACGCTCCTGCATTTCCTTGGCCGCCTTGTTGGTAAACGTAACGGCGGCGATGTGCTTGGGCTCGAAGCCCTTGTCCAGGATCAGGTGCGCGATCTTCTGCGTGATCACGCGCGTCTTGCCCGAGCCTGCCCCGGCAAGCACCAGGCAGGGGCCGTCGAGGTAATGCACACCTTCGGATTGGGCAGCATTGAGCCCGTGGGCGAGACCGGAAGACATGGGGAACAGGCAGAAGAAAAAGCAGGCGGGAACGACAGCGGAGGGCGATGGTAGCACGGCGTCTTTGCATCGATCGGGCCGGTGCCGCGCCACCCGCGTGGGGCCCCACGGACGTGCTCGACACTGCACCGAATGCGTTTGCGCCCCCCCGCTTTTCGCACCGGCGTTACACCGCTTACGCGCCGTTACACGAACCCCGTAAGCGGCCGGGCGCGGCACGCCGTTATGGACGGGACAGCGGCTGAATCGGTCGGCCGCCCACCGGAGAAACCACCATGCACCGCATTGTTAAAGCCCTGGCCGTTACCGCCGTCGCCCTGTCTGCCACCACCGGCGCCTTCGCCCAAACGCAGTGGCAAAAAGACCACCCGCGCCGCGCCGAGGTCAACCACCGCCTTGCCAACCAGAACAGGCGCATCCACAACGAAGTGAAGGAAGGCGAGATCACCAAGGGCCAGGCGCGCCAGCTGCACCGGGAAGACCACCAGATTCGCCAGGAAGAGCGCGACATGGCGGCTCAGAATGGCGGCGGCATCACCAAGCAGGAGCAGCGGACGCTGAACCAGCAGGAAAACCAGGTCAGCCGCCAGATCGGCAAGTAAGCCAGAGCACGACCGCCAACACCCGCACTCCGGCCACACCCTTGGAGCTTGGCGACCCCGCCAGCGCCCCGAGGGTGTGGCTGTTGTCTTTGGCGCAAGAGAAAGAAAAGTGAGTCAGCCCCGGCGGGGGATGAAACAAGGGATGCACCAAAAAACGAAAACAAACTCTTTCGGCAAAAACCGCCGAATCCCCCCCAATTGACAATCCCATCCCCCTTCCGTACATTCGCGCCATCCATCCGGGAGAGCGTGCCCGCCGTATACGGCAAGGCGCCGCCGAAGGGGTAGCACCCGAAAACTCTCAGGCATCCAGGACCGGGCGGATCGGCGGACATGCGTCCGACCGCACTCTGGAGAGCTGGCGCCGCACGACCACTGCGGGCGCCCACCGAAGGGGCTCACGAACGGCGCGCACCGCTATGCGCCCCGCTTCGCAATCTCTCAGGTACCAAGGACAGAGGGGCCATCTGCGCAGCTTGTTGATCTTCATGGCGTCACCATGAGGGATCAGGCTGCGCGGGTGGCCTTTTTGCTTTTCTGGTTCCCGATCCATGCGCCGCGCCCAAGCCACGGCGGCGCGCTCAGCCGAGAGATTCCATGACGCTCCAACACACGCCGCTCAATGCCATCCACCGCTCGCTGGGCGCCCGCATGGTCGACTTTGGCGGCTGGGACATGCCCGTCAACTACGGCTCCCAGATCGAAGAGCACCACGCCGTGCGCCAAGACGCCGGCATCTTCGACGTCTCGCACATGTGCGTGGTCGACCTCACCGGCGCGCGCGTGCGCGACTTCCTGCGTGGGCTGCTCGCCAACAACGTCGACAAGCTGCAGACGCCCGGCAAGGCGCTCTACAGCTGCATGCTGAACCCCAAGGGCGGCGTGATCGACGACCTGATCGTCTACTTCTTCCGCGAAGACTGGTTCCGCCTGGTGGTCAACGCCGGCACTGCTCCGACGGATCTGGAATGGATCGTCGCGCAGAACGCGGCCGCCGGCACCGACGTGACCATCACGCCGCGCCGCTCCGACAACAACGCTGGCGCCGAGCCGCTGGGCATCCTGGCCGTGCAGGGCCCGAACGCGCGTGCCAAGACCTACGCTGCGCTGCGCGGCACGCAGGCCGTGGGCGATGCGCTCAAGCCGTTCAACGCGGGCTTCGTCACCGTGGAAAACGTGGGCGAGATCATGGTGGCCCGCACCGGCTACACCGGTGAAGACGGTTTCGAACTCGTCGTCCCGGCCTCGCAGATCGCCGGCGTCTGGGAGCGCCTGCTGCAGGCCGGCGTGCGCCCGGCGGGCCTGGGCGCGCGCGACACGCTGCGCCTGGAAGCCGGCATGAACCTCTACGGCCAGGACATGGACGAGCACGTGTCGCCGCTCGACGCCGGCCTCGCCTGGACGGTCGACCTGCAAAGCGAACGCGACTTCACCGGCAAGGCCGCGCTGCAAGCCGGCGGCCAGCGCGAACAGTTCGTCGGCCTGATCCTGCGCGACAAGGGCGGCGTGCTGCGCGCCCACCAGAAGGTCATCACCGCTGCCGGTGACGGCGAGATCACCAGCGGCACGTTCAGCCCGAGCCTGTCGCTCTCCATCGCACTGGCGCGCCTGCCAAAGGACGTGGCCATCGGCACTGACGTGCAGGTCGAAATTCGCGACCGCAAGTTGACCGCGACTGTGGTTAAACTGCCGTTCGTGCGCAATGGCAAGGCGCTGGTCAGCTGAACACCGAATCTGCATTCCCCAATACCCATCTTCCGGAGAAACCTTTCATGAGCAACGTCCCCGCCGATCTGAAGTACACCGAACACGACGAGTGGATCCGCGTTGAAGCCGACGGCACGCTGACCATCGGCATCACCGACTTCGCGCAGGACGCGCTGGGCGACATCGTCTTCCTGGAACTGCCGGACGCTGGTCGCGCAGTCGCCAAGGACGAGGCGATTGCCGTGGTCGAATCGGTCAAGGCCGCCTCCGACATCTACGCCCCCGTCTCGGGCGAGATCATCGCCAACAACGCCGACGCCGCGGGTGCGCCCGAGTCGGTCAACGCCGGCGCCTACGAGGCCTGGCTGTTCAAGATCAAGCCGACCAACGCCGACGATGTGAACGCGCTGATGTCGGCCGAGCAGTACGCCGCCAAGATCGGCTAAGCCGGTCACCGAAGCCGATGTGCCTGACCCGCACATCGGCGCTTTGCCTGAATTTCGAGCCCTTGCCATGAACGCTCCGCACCCCGCTTCCTCGGCGCTTGCTGCCGAACGCCCCACCCTCGCCGCCCTGGAGGCGTGCGACGCCTTCGCGCACCGCCACATCGGCCCGTCGCCGGAAGAGCAAGCGCAGATGCTTGCTGCACTTGGTTTTGATAGCCGCGCCAAGCTGATCGACGCCGTGATCCCGCCCGCCATCCGCCGCCAGGACGGCATGCCGCTGGGTGAATTCACGCAGCCGCTGACCGAAGAAGCGGCGCTGGCCAAGCTGCGCGGCATCGCGGGGCAGAACCGCGTGGTCAAGAGCCTAATCGGCCAGGGCTACTACGGCACGCATACGCCGGGCGTCATCCTGCGCAACATCCTCGAGAACCCGGCTTGGTACACGGCCTACACGCCGTATCAGCCGGAAATCTCGCAGGGCCGCTTGGAAGCGATGCTGAATTTCCAGCAGATGGTGATCGACCTGACGGCCATGGACATCGCCAATGCGTCGATGCTGGACGAAGCGACCGCCGCTGCTGAAGCCATGACGCTGCTGCAGCGCATCGGCAAGTCGAAGTCGACCGTGTTCTTCGTGGCCGACGACGTGCTGCCGCAAACGCTGGAAGTCATTCGCACGCGCGCCGAGCCGATCGGCGTGCAGGTGGTGACCGGCCCGGCGGCCGACGCTGCCAAGCACGATGCGTTCGGCGTGCTGCTGCAATACCCGGGCGCCAACGGTGGGCTCCTGGGCGATCTGGCGACGTACCAGGCGCTGACCGATGCCGTGCACGCTGCCGGCGGTCTGGTCGTGGCCGCCGCCGACCTGCTGGCGCTCACGCTGCTGGCTGCGCCGGGCGAATGGGGCGCTGACGTGGTGATCGGCAACACGCAGCGCTTTGGCGTGCCGTTTGGCTTCGGCGGCCCGCACGCCGGTTACATGGCCGTGCGCGATGCGTTCAAGCGCTCGATGCCGGGCCGCCTGGTCGGCGTGACGATCGATGCGCAAGGCAACCCGGCCTACCGCCTCGCCCTGCAGACGCGCGAGCAGCACATCCGCCGCGAGAAGGCCACCTCGAACATCTGTACCGCGCAGGTGCTGCTGGGCGTGATGGCATCGATGTACGCCGTCTACCACGGCCCGCAAGGCCTGAAGCGCATCGCGCAGCGCGTGCACCGCCTGACCGCCACGCTGGCCGCCGGCCTGCGCGCGATCGGCTACACGCTGGAAGCCGACGCGTTCTTCGACACGCTGACCGTCGCCACCGGCGCGCGCACCGCCAACCTGCACATCGCTGCGCAGGCGCACGGCATCAACCTGCGCCAGATCGACGCGGGTGGTGAAAATTCGCGCCTGGGTATCTCGCTGGACGAGACGGTCACGCGCGCCGATGTCGTTGCGCTGTGGGAAGTCTTCGCGCACGCCGCACACGCTGCCGCACCGGACTTCGACAAGACCGAAGCAGCAGTTGCGGACGCATATCCGGCCTCGCTCGTGCGCCAGAGTGCGTACCTGACTCACCCGGTGTTCAACGCGCACCACTCCGAGCACGAAATGCTGCGCTACCTGCGCAGCCTGGCCGACAAGGACCTCGCGCTCGACCGCACGATGATCCCGCTGGGCTCTTGCACGATGAAGCTCAACGCCACCGCAGAAATGCTGCCGGTGACGTGGCCCGAGTTCTCGAACATCCACCCGTTCGCACCGGCCGACCAGACCGTCGGCTACCGCGAGATGATCGATCAGCTCGAACAGATGCTGTGCGCCGCCACCGGCTACGCCGCCGTGAGCCTGCAGCCGAATGCCGGCTCGCAAGGTGAATACGCTGGCCTGCTGATCATCCACGCCTACCACGCCAGCCGTGGCGAGGCGCACCGGAATGTCTGCCTGATCCCGTCGTCGGCGCACGGCACGAACCCGGCATCGGCGCAGATGGCCGGCATGCAGGTCGTCGTCGTGGCGTGCGATGAGCGCGGCAACGTCGATCTGGCTGATCTGGAGAAGAAGGCGGCCGAGCACAGCAAGAACCTCGCGGCGATCATGATCACCTACCCGTCCACGCACGGCGTGTTCGAGGAAGGCGTGAAGCGCGTCTGCGAGATCGTGCACAGCCACGGCGGTCAGGTGTACGTGGACGGCGCCAACATGAACGCCATGGTCGGCACCGCCGCACCGGGCCACTTCGGCGGCGACGTCTCGCACCTGAACCTGCACAAGACGTTCTGCATTCCGCACGGCGGCGGCGGTCCGGGCGTGGGTCCGGTGGCCGTAGGCGCGCACCTCGCGCCGTTCCTGCCCGGCCGCGCGGCTTCGGGTGAAGACGCCAGCCAGAACATCGGCAACGTGTCGGCTGCGGCATTCGGCTCGGCGTCGATCCTGCCGATCTCGTGGATGTACATCGCGATGATGGGCGCCGCGGGCCTGACCGCCGCCACCGAGACGGCCATCCTGTCGGCCAACTACGTGGCCAAGCGTCTCGCACCGTACTACCCGGTGCTGTACACGGGCGCGCACGACCTGGTGGCGCACGAGTGCATTCTCGACATCCGCCCGCTGCAGAAGGAATCGGGCATCAGCAACGAAGACATCGCCAAGCGCCTGATGGACTTCGGCTTCCACGCGCCGACGATGAGCTTCCCGGTGCCGGGCACGCTGATGATCGAGCCGACCGAGAGCGAGCCGAAGGTGGAGCTCGACCGCTTCATCGACGCGATGATCGCCATCCGTGGCGAAGTCGACAAGGTGATCTCGGGCGAATTCGACCGCGAAGACAACCCGCTCAAGCACGCCCCGCACACCGCCGCTGTGGTGATGGCCGACGACTGGTCGCACAAGTACACGCGTGAGCAGGCCGCCTACCCGGTGGCATCGCTGCGCAAGCAAAAGTACTGGCCGCCGGTCGGCCGTGCCGACAACGTCTACGGCGATCGCAACCTGTTCTGCGCCTGCGTGCCGATGAGCGAGTACGCGCAGGACTGATGCCCCTCGAAGTGAGATGAACGCGGCGGCGGGGCGGCATGCTCCGCCGCCGTGTCATATGTAACGTGGCGCAACCCCTGTAACCTGCTCTCACAGCCGCTGTTTTCAGAGTTCCTCGCCGTTTATGGTGACGACAGTTCACCCGATCGACGAGAGCCTGCCATGCCGATGCTTCAGCCTGCCCCACTCTTCCGTTTGCTTGCCTGTGCCGCCGTTGTCGCGGTATGCGGTGCGTGCTCGCCGATACAGGCGGGGGCTGCGGCATCGGTGTACGCCGGCACGCACAATACGGCGGGGCCGGCGCGCGATTGGTGCAGCGTTTCGCCCGCGCTGTCCGGCGAACCTGCTGCTGTCAAGCTGATCGCCCGTGCCACTCAGCACCTCGGGCAGACGCCCCACCCGCTGCCGCGTCTGCATACCGAAGGTACGCTGCCGCACCAAGGCATCTACGACGAATCCGTTGTTGCCGCGCGGGACTTCCCAGTCATGCGCGACGCCGCAATGGCCTGGCGTCTCACCGGCGACAAGCGCTTCGCCGAACAGGTCGACACCTTCCTGCACGCGTGGGTCGGCACGTATGTACCGAGTTTCAACCCGATCGACGAGACGAAGTTCGATGCGCTGATTCAGGCCTACATGCTCGCGCGCGACGGCCTGACGCCAAGCACGCGTGAAGAGACGCAACGCTTCCTGCGTACGCTGGCCGAAGGCTATATCGCCCGCACCGATGCCGCCCGCCAGCCGCTGTCCCATACGTGGGTCAACAACTGGCAGAGCCATCGCATCAAGCTGATGGCAATGTCGGCTGCCGCGCTGGGTGACCACGCGTTGCTCGCGCATGTACATCGCCTGTTCCTGCAACAGGTCGCCAATAACGTGCGCCCGGACGGGTCGGTGGAAGATTTTGAAGACCGCGACGCGCTTCACTACGTCGTCTATGACCTCGAGCCGCTGACGATGGCCGCGATTGCCGTGCAGCCTTTCGGCCAGCAGTGGCTACGTGAGCGCGCAGCCAACGGCGTCTCGCTCGCTGCCGCCCTCGATTGGCTCGTGCCGTATGCCGACGGCAGCCGCACGCACGAGGAATACGTCCACTCGCACGTTGCCTTCGACAAGAAGCGAGCCGATGCAGGCCTCGCCGGTTTCTCCGGCATGTGGGAGCCGAAAAGCGCCTCCACACTGTATTGGCAAGCCGCGCGGCTGAACCCGAAATACCGCACGCTGGCCGAACGGCTCGCCGCGACTGCGCCCGACTGGCTGGCGCTGTGCGCAGCCCGTTGACTGGCGAAGCGACGCGCTGACAGCGCGCATACAACAACCTGGCGCAAGTGGCCACAAGCCGCTTGCACCCTTTAACGCCCCCGGAGCCTCACCCATGGCTGTTTCTGTTTTCGACCTCTTCAAGATCGGCATTGGCCCGTCCAGCTCGCACACTGTCGGGCCGATGCGCGCCGCGCTCATGTTCGCCTCCGGCCTCGAAGCCGATGGGCTGATGTCGCAAGTCGCCAGCGTGCGTGTCGAGCTGTACGGCTCGCTCGGTGCCACCGGCAAAGGCCACGGCACGGACCGCGGCGTCATCCTCGGCCTGATGGGCGAGGCGCCGGACACCATCGACCCCGACACCATCGATGCCAAGCTGGCGGAGCTGCGTGCATCGCAGTCGCTGTCGCTGCTGGGCCGTCACGCGATGCGCTTTACCGAAAAGGAACACATCGCCTTCTACCGCCGCGAGGCGATGGCCGAGCATCCGAACGGCATGAAGTTCCACGCCTTCGATGCGGCCGGAGAACGGCTACGCGAGGCGCGCTACCTGTCGGTGGGCGGTGGCTTTGTCGTTACGGCTGGTGCACCCAACACGCAGGTGCTGGCGGCGCACGACCAGTTGCCGCATCCGTTCCGCAGCGGCAAAGAGCTGCTGGCGATGTGCGAATCGACGGGCAAATCCATTGCCCGGCTGATGCTCGAAAACGAACTGACGTGGCGCACCGAGGCCGAAGTGCGTGCTGGTCTGCTCAACATCTGGCACGTGATGCAGGCGTGCGTGGCGCGCGGTTGCCGCACGGAAGGCGAGCTGCCGGGGCCGTTCCACGTGCGTCGCCGCGCGGCGGAGTTGTATTCACGGCTTACGGTGCAGGCCGAACGCACGCTGTCCGACCCGCTGTCGGTCATCGACTGGGTGAATCTGTATGCGATTGCCGTCAACGAAGAGAACGCCGCAGGCGGGCGCGTTGTCACGGCACCGACCAACGGCGCAGCGGGGATCATCCCGGCGGTGATGCATTACTACGACCGGTTCGTCCCCGGCGCGAACGACAACGGCGTGGTGGATTTCCTGCTCACCGCCGGCGCGATCGGCATGCTTTACAAGATGAATGCATCGATCTCCGGTGCGGAAGTCGGGTGCCAGGGCGAAGTCGGCGTGGCGTGTTCGATGGCGGCGGGCGCGCTGGCTGCTGTGCTGGGCGGCACGCCTGCGCAAGTCGAAAACGCCGCGGAGATTGGCATGGAGCACAACCTCGGGCTGACGTGCGACCCGGTTGGCGGGCTGGTGCAGATTCCGTGTATCGAGCGCAATGCGATGGCGTCGGTGAAGGCGGTGAATGCGGCGCGTATGGCGTTGCGTGGGGATGGCACGCATTATGTTTCGCTGGATTCGGTCATCAAGACGATGCGCGAGACTGGCGCGGATATGAAGACGAAGTACAAGGAGACGGCGCGGGGTGGGTTGGCGGTGAATATTGTGGAGTGTTGATTTTTGGTTTGGATTTTGGGCTGTTGGTGCATCCCTTGTTTCATCTCCTGCCGGGGCTGACTCACTTTCTTTGGTCTTGCCCAAAGAAAGTAAGCAAAGAAATGCGCGCCCGAGATGGCGAAAGACTCCTTGAATTTATGTCGCAGGGAGGGGAAGGGAAAAACTCGCTTCGCTCAGACAGTTTCCCTTCCTTTTTCCTCCCTGCAACAGAAATTCAAGGCGCCATCTAGGGCAGGAAAGTCAAAGGACAACAGCCACACCCTCTGGGCGCCAGCCCAAACGACAAGGCCAACCTCACGACGGGTTGGCCTTTTGCTTTTGACGTTGAGCCCTTGATGGCGCCTTGAATTTTTGTGAGCGGGCGGAAAAAAGAGGGAGGCCTGTCTGAGCGCAGCGAGTTTGCCTCCTTCCCCGCACGGTCACACAAATTCAAGGGGAAGTCGCCATCTCGGGCGCGCCTTTCTTTTGCTTACTTTTCTTTGGCAAGACAAAGAAAAGTGAGTCGTGCCCGGCAGGGTACGAAAAGGGGATGGACCACAAACAACAAATCTAGAGGACACCCCAAAAAAAACGCACAAGCCCCCGCCCCATCCACTCCTATAATCCGCGCCACAAGAACCCTCTTTGGAGACCCGCAGGATGCAATCCCTCCATCCTCCCAAGCACATTCCGGCAGCGACCCTGCCGGAGCTGACGCTACGCGGCATGATCCTCGGTGCCATCATCACCGTAATTTTTACCGCTTCAAACGTGTACCTCGGCCTGAAGGTCGGCCTGACGTTCTCATCGGCGATTCCGGCAGCGGTCATTTCGATGGCGGTGCTGCGCATGCTCGGCGGCACGAACATCCTTGAGAACAACATGGTGCAGACGCAGGCGTCCGCGGCCGGGACGCTGTCTTCCATCATCTTCATCCTGCCCGGCCTGGTGATGATTGGGCACTGGCAAGGTTTCCCGTTTTGGCAAACGTTTGGTGTGTGCATGGCGGGCGGCATGCTGGGCGTGGTGTTCACGATTCCGCTGCGCCACGCCATGGTGGTGCAGAGCGACCTGCCTTATCCCGAAGGCGTGGCGGCAGCAGAAATTCTGCGTGTAGGTAGCGGCCAGTCGGCGGACGGTGAAGACGCGGCCGATGACGACGCGGTGCCGGCCGCCACCGGCATGCGCGACCTGGCCGCGGGCGGCATTGTCGCGGCCATCGTGGCGTTTGCAACGAGCGGCCTGCGCCTGCTGGGCGAAGGGGCAAGCTGGTGGTTCGCGGCGGGGGCCGCAGTGGTGCGCTTGCCGCTGGGCTTTTCAACGGCACTGCTGGGCGCGGGCTACCTGATCGGGCTGGTGGCCGGGCTGGCCATGCTGGTGGGCCTGGTGATCGCCTGGGGTATCGCCGTGCCGTATCTGACGTCCATCACGCCGATGCCGGCGGGCAAGGCGCTCTCGGCGTTCGGCACGGATGTGTGGCGCACGCAGGTGCGCTTTATCGGTGCCGGCGTGATTGCAGTGGCGGCCGTGTGGACGCTGGGCACGCTGATCGGCCCGGTGGTGCACGGCGTGAAGCGCTCGTTCGGTAGCTTGCGCCCGAAAGCCGATGGCGCGCTGCGTACCGAGCAGGACATGGCGCCGCGCTGGATTCTGCTGGTGACACTGGCCATGGTCGTGGTGCTGGTGATCACGTTTGCCGCGTTCCTGGCGCCGACCATGCTGTCGGCCGGCTCGCGCTGGACGCTGATCACCTGCGCGGTGATCTTTGCGGTGGTGTTCGGCTTCCTGGTGGCGGCGGCGTGCGGCTACATGGCCGGGCTGATCGGTTCGTCGTCGAGCCCGATTTCTGGCATCGGCATCATCGCTATTACGTTGGTGTCGCTGCTGCTGTTGGCTATCGGCGCGGACAACGGCATCGTCGGTTCGCCCGAAGCGAGCAAGCTGGGCATTGCGCTGGCCATTTTCACAACGTCGGCCGTGGTGGCCGTGGCGACCATCTCCAACGACAACCTGCAAGACTTGAAGACCGGCTGGCTGGTCGGAGCCACGCCGTGGCGCCAGCAGGTGGCGCTGCTGATCGGCTGCGTGGCGGGCGCGGCGGTCATCTCGCCGGTGCTGGAGCTGCTGTACAACGCGTATGGCTTTCCGGGCGCGCTGCCGCGTGCCGGCATGGACGCGGCGCAAGCGCTGTCCGCACCGCAGGCGACGCTCATGACGGCCATTGCCACCGGCATCTTCACGCACCAGTTGGAATGGAACATGGTGATTGCCGGCATCGTCATCGGCATGCTGCTGATCGCCGTCGACTGGGCGCTCAAACAGCGTGGCGGTGTTGCGCGGCTGCCGGTGCTGGCGGTCGGCATCGGCATCTACCTGCCGCCGACGATCAGCACGGTCCTGGTCACCGGCGCGGTGCTGGCGTGGGTCATCGAGAAGATTCTCGCCAAGCGCGCGCAGGCGGCCGGTGTGCCGTACGCGCGCTATGCCGAGGTGCCGAACCGCCACGGCGTGCTGCTGGCGTCGGGCCTGATCGTGGGTGAAAGCCTGGTGGGCGTGCTGATGGCAGCCGTCATCGGGGCCACCGGCAAGGATGCTCCGCTGGCGATCGTGGGCGCCTCGTTTGAAGGCACGGCGCAATGGCTCGGGCTGATCGTCTTCGCCTTGGTATGCTGGGCGTTTGCGCGCCGCGTTCTGGCGGTGCGTCCGACTCATTGACCCCGCCACGCACCATGCTGCTCCGAGACGCAACGCAGGCCGACCTGCCGGCCATCGTCGACATCTACAACGATGTGATTGCCAACTCCAACGCGATCTACACCGAAACACCGGTCACGCTGGAAGACCGCACCGCATGGCTGGCCTTGCGCGCCACGCAGGGGTATCCGGTGCTGGTGGCTGACGATGACGGGCAAGTCGCAGGCGTTGCATCGTTTGGGGATTTCCGGCCGTACCCGGGCTTTCGCACCACCGTCGAGCACTCGGTGCACATTCACCGCGACTGGCGCGGCAAGGGACTGGGCAGCCTGCTGGTCGAGGCGCTCTGCGAGCGTGCCGCGGCACTGGGCAAGCACCTGATGGTGGGCGCCATCGACGGTGCCAATGCAGGCTCGATCCGCCTGCACGAAAAGCTCGGCTTCAAAGAAGTGGGCCGCATGCCCGAGGCCGCCATCAAGCACGGCCAGTGGCTCGACCTCGTGTTCATGCAGCGCTGGCTGGAAGCGCCCGGAACGGTCCGCAACGGCTGACCGTTCCGGGATGCATCAGGCGGGCTGCGTTGCCGCCTGCGTCCAGCGCCCGCAACCGCGTCGCACGGTCTCGTGCAGGTTGCGGGTTTCACGTTGCGCCGCGCGGATCCACTCGGCATCCGCATCGCGCGCCTCCACCACCTCCCGCACCATGTCGAGCGCGCCTTCGGACGACAGCGCTTCGGCGTGTGCCGACAGCACCTTGCTCGTCTCCAGGATGTGATCGGCCAGCGCCCCACGGTTGCCCGTGGCCGGGTCGACGTATTCGCCTGCCAGCCCGAAGCGGCACGCCTGGAAGCGGTTGAAGGTGTAGACGAGGTAATCGTCTTCCACGGGCATGAACGGGCGGTCGAGCAGCAGCCAGCGGCCCAGCGCCTGAATGTAGGCGGCGATGGCGGCGGCGCGTTCGACGGTCAGCGGGGTGTCCATCACGCGGACTTCGATCGTGCCGAATTCGGGCTTGGGGCGGATGTCCCAGTAGAAGTCCTTCATGCTTTCGATCACGCCGGTGGCATGCATCTTGTCGAAGTACGCGATGAAGGCATCCCACGTAAGCACGAACGGCGCGCGGCCCGACATCGGGAAGGCGCTGACCGAATTCATGCGAGCGGAGGCAAAGCCCGTATCCACGCCCTGCACGAACGGCGACGACGCCGCCAGCGCAATGAAGTGCGGCACGTAGCGCGACATGGCGTGCAGCAGGTACAGCGCATCGTCGGGATTCGGGCAGCCAATGTGCACGTGCTGGCCGAATACCGTGAACTGCTTGGCGAGGTAACCGTATAGATCCGAGATGTACTGATAGCGCGGCGATTGCGAAATCTGGCGCTGGCTCCACTGCTGGAACGGATGCGTGCCGCCGCCGCAGATGCCGATGTTCAGCGCCGTGGCGGCTTCGGCCATGCGGTCGCGCATCTCGCGCAACTGCCAGAGCGCTTCATCGTGGCTGTGGCAGATGCCGGTGGAGATCTCGATCATCGAATCGGTGATCTCCGGCTTGATGTCGCCGGGGTATTCCTTGCCCTTGAGCATGCGCAGCAGGTCGGGCGACGCCGAAGCGAGGTCGTAGTCATGGCGATTGACGAGCTGCAATTCCAGCTCGACGCCAAACGTCAGGGCTTCGGATTTCGAGAACGGTTCGAGGGACATGGGGCTCAGTGCCTCCCTTCTTCTTGTCGCACCTCACCTGCCCAGCGCAGCGAACGCGCGGTCAGGATCGGCGCGGCAATCTGTTGGATCGCCAGCGTGCACAGGATGATGGCCGCCAGCGGTCCGCCGGTTTGTGGATACAGTGCCGCCGTATCGTGCATCAGCAACCATGACAATCCCGACATGGGGCCGAGCGCCAGGCCGAGCGCAATGCTCTGCCGCATCGACAGCCCCGAGAACGAGCCCAGCGCCGTCGTGGCCGCCAGTTTGGCGATGAAGCGCGAGAGCACCAACGCCACCGCCGCCACACCGCCGATCGCCCAGTCCGACGCCTTGAGCGGCAGACCGAGCGACACGATCATCACCACAATCAGGATGCTGCCCGCGCTGCCGAAATGCGACGGCCACACACGCGGATGATCGTCCTGGTGCTTGAACACCACGCCTGCCAGCAGCAGCGTGAGCGGCACCGACAGCTTGAGCAGCTTGGCCATCGCCAGCGCAAACAGCACCAGACCCACCAGCACCAGGAACGCGTAGTGATCGTCACCTGCCATGCGGTGATACAGCGCGTGGCCTACCTTGCCGACCACCCAGGCTAGAAGCACGGAGCCTGCCAGCAGATACAGGGGATGGAACAGCGCCGCCGCCCAATGGCCGTATTCGCTGTGCAGCCACCCGGCCGTGAGCGGCGCCAGCACGCTTGCGTAGATGCTGTTGAGCGCGCCCAACGAGAGCAACCGCTCCGTCACCTGGCCTTCGGCGCGCAGTTCGTTCTTGAGTTGCAGCAGCACCGTGGGGGACGTGGCCACCGCGATGGCGCCCGCAGCTACCGCCACCGGCGCCGCCACGCCAAACAACTGCAGCACCCAGGTGACGAGGCCCCAGGTCAGCAGGCTCTCGAAGCCGCTGGTGAGCAAGAGCCAACGATTGGCACGCAGCCACTCGAATGACAGCCGGTGCCCCAGTTCGAACAGCGCCAACGCCAGCGCCATCTCGATCAGGATGTGGGTCTGGTCGAGCATGTCGGCGTCGATGAGCGGGCGGCCGAGCACGCCGGCCACCAGCCCCGCCGCCGCATAGCCGACGATGCGGGGCAGCTTGAGCGCGGCGCGCGCGAACTCGCCGCACAACGCCGCGCCGACCAGCGCCAGCCCGATCCAGAAGAGACCGCCAGGTGCGGGCGGCCACGAAGGGAAGAGATCGTGAAGTCCTGTCATGGCCGACATGGTACCCGAAGCACCCGATCGGAAAAGTCAGCCAAGCACTGACACGCGTTAGACCCGTGTTACGCGCTATTTAACAATGGATAGATGATTTTCGGCGCAGAAAGCGACAACTCTGCGTTTGGAGTCATTCGCTACCGGCAAAGAAAAACCGCCCCGGAGGGCGGTTTTCATACTGCGAATGGCTGAGAGCCGGTCGGATTACTTGCCGCCCACGCTCTCCAGCGGCGTCCACTTGCCACCGGTGACCTTGTAGACGGTGATGCCGCCGTCCTTCAGGTCGCCCTTCTCGTCATAGGCGTAGTGCTTGGCGGTCACGCCTTGCATGTTGGTCGCGGCCAGGATCGGCAGGTACTTGCTCGGATCCGACGAGCCGGCCTTGACCATGGCTTGCATCAGGGCCATTGCGCCGTCGTAGGCGTACGGCGAGTACGTCTGCACCGGCGTGCCGAAGCGCTTCTCATAGCGGGCCTTGTAGGCGGCGCCGCCCGGCATCTGCTCCAGCGGCAGACCAGCCAGCGAGCACACCACGCCTTCGGCCGATTGCGCGCCAGCCAGCTTGATGAAGTCGTCGGTCTTGGACATTTCGCCCGACATCAGCGTCGACTTCATGCCCAGTTCGCGCATCTGCTTGACCAGCGGAGCCGATTGGCCTTCCGCGCCGCCGTAGAACACGGCGTCAGGCTTCTTGGACTTGATCTGCGTGAGGATCGACTTGAAGTCGCTGGCCTTGTCGTTGGTGAACTCGCGACGCACGATGGTGGCGCCGGCAGCCTTGGCGGCCTTCTCGAATTCGTCTGCCAGACCTTGGCCGTAAGCCGTGCGGTCATCAACGATGGCGATGTTCTTGTAGCCCAGCTTCTTGACGGCGTACGTGCCGACCACCGAACCCTGCTGGGTGTCGGAGGTCATCATGCGGAACGTCGTCTTGTAGCCTTGCTTGGTGTATTCCGGTGCCGTTGCCATCGCGATTTCTGCGATGCCCGCATTGTTGTAAATGCGCGAGGCCGGGATGGTCGTACCCGAGTTGAAGTGGCCCAGCATGCCCTTGATGCCGCTGTCCACAAGCTTCTGTGCGACGGTGGTGCCGGTCTTCGGGTCAGCTTGGTCGTCTTCCGAGATCAGCTGGAACTTGACTTCCTTGCCGGCGATCTTCGGATGCGTGGCGTTGAACTCCTCGACCGCCAGCGTCAGGCCGTTCTGCATGTCCTTGCCGTACTGGGCTTGAGGACCGGTCATCGGGCCGGCGTAGCCCAGCTTGATGACTTCCTGGGCCGATGCCCCACCCGCCAGCGCGCACAGGGCGGCGGCCAGACACAGTTGCTTCAATTTCATTTGTGCGTCTCCTAGTTCAAACGCAATTTGGATCAATAGCGCGACGGGATCACCGTCGCCCTCCTCCCGCTTCGCGCTCCATCCGCACCCGTCGTGCGGATGGCGCTGCGAATCCTGCTCGTGCTCCCCGTCAGCCGATGGTCATCAGGCTGGCGTTGCCACCCGCCGCGGCCGTATTGACCGACAGCGAACGCTCGATCAGCAGGCGCTCCAGCGCCAGCCCCTCCCCGCCATGCGGCAGGCCTTGCACGCCCACGATGGGGCCGGCACGTCGTGCCAGTCCTTCGCAAATGGCGCGCAGATGGTCCGAATCGCCGTGGTGCAGCACCGCATCAAACGCCGCTTCGTCGGTCGACCCGACCACGCGGACGCGCGATTGTACTGCCGCCGGCAAGCCCCGAAGTACCGCTTCGATGGCAGGGTTTTCCTGCACAACGGCCACGCTGCCAACGGCCAGAATCGCCGCCAACTGGCGCAGCCAGTCCGCCGGATCGGCCGCCACGCACAGCACCGCTTCGCGCGGCAGCAGCGTGTAGGTGTTGCGCTCGCCCGTCGGGCCCGGCAGCGTGGCCGTGGCGCCCGTGGCAGACGCCGCAGCCAGGCGTTCGCACAGCGATGCCAGCTCAGGCGCCTGCTTGCGCGCCCAGTCCGTCAGTGCATCGAACGGCGCCAGCAGCGCGCGGCGCGCATCGGTATCGATGTCCGTACCGGCACCTGCGGTCAGTTGCAGCGCGGTGCGCATGCCGTCCTGCGGGCACGTCGAGAGCAAACGCAGCAGATACAGCGGGCCGCCAGCCTTCGGGCCCGTGCCCGACAGCCCTTCGCCGCCGAACGGCTGCACGCCCACCACCGCGCCGACGATATTGCGGTTCACATACAGGTTGCCGACGTGCGCGCGGTCGACCACGTGCGCGATGGTCTCGTCGATTCGCGTGTGGATGCCCAGCGTCAGGCCGTAGCCCGTGCCGTTGATCTGCTCGATCAGCTTGGTGAGGCCCGCGTTGTCACCCGAGCGCTTCCAGCGCACCACGTGCAGCACGGGGCCGAAGATCTCGCGCGTCAGGTCCGACAGGCCGTCGAGTTCGATCACCGTTGGCGGCACGAAGGTGCCGTGTGCGCACGCAGCCGGCACAGGCGCCTGATGCACGCGGCGGCCCTTGGCACGCATCGCTTCGATGTGGCCGACGATGTTGTCGCGGGCTTCGGCGTCGATCACCGGGCCAACGTCCGTGGCGAGTCGATCCGGATTGCCCATCGCCAGCTCGGCCATGCCGCCCTTGAGCATCGCGAGCACGCGGTCGGCAACGTCATCCTGCAGGCACAGCACGCGCAGCGCCGAGCAACGCTGCCCTGCCGAATCAAACGCAGACGACAGCACATCCGCCACCACCTGCTCGGCCAGCGCGGACGAATCGACAATCATCGCGTTCTGACCGCCAGTCTCGGCAATCAGGGGGATCGGCGCGCCGTTGGCATCCAGGCGGCCGGCCAGCGTGCGCTGCAGAATGCGCGCGACTTCGGTCGAGCCGGTGAACATCACGCCCTTGGTGCGCGTGTCCTTCACCAGCGCCGCGCCGACGGTCTCGCCGCGGCCCGGCAGCAGTTGCACGGCACCGGCCGGCACGCCGGCTTCGCGCAGGATGCGCACGGCCTGCGCGGCAATCAGCGGTGTCTGTTCAGCGGGCTTGGCCAACACCGGGTTGCCGGCGGCCAGCGCGGCGCTGACCTGGCCGGTAAAGATCGCCAGCGGGAAGTTCCACGGGCTGATGCAGACCACCGGGCCCAGCGGACGGTGCGTGTCGTTGGAGAACCCGCCGCGCACCTGCGCCGCGTAGTAGCGCAGGAAGTCGACGGCCTCGCGCACCTCGGCGATGGCGTTGGACAGCGTCTTGCCCGCCTCGCGGATGATCAGCCCCATCAGGTGCTGCATCTCGCCTTCCATCAGGTCGGCGGCGCGATCGAGCAACGCGGCGCGCGCTTCCGGCGGCGTGGCTTGCCAGATCGGGGCGGCGGCGGCGGCGGCCGACAGGGCGGCATCCACGTCGGCTTCGGTGGCTTCCGTCACATGGCCGACGATATCGCGCAGGTCGGACGGATTGCGTACCGGCTGTGCCGTGCCGCCCACGTACGGCGCATCGCCAATGGTCGGCTCGGCGTTCCAGACCGTGCTCGTGCCCGCAAGAAGCGCGGACGACAACGACGCCAGGCGCTGCTCGTTCGCCAGGTCGATGCCCGACGAGTTGGCGCGCACGTCACCGTAGAGGTGGCGCGGCAGCGGAATCTTCGGATGCGGCAGGCCGAGCGTCCCTTCATCGGCGTGCATCTTTTCCACCACCGCCACAGGGTCGGCGACGAGTTCATCCAGCGGAATCGACTCGTCCGCAATGCGGTTCACGAACGAGGTATTGGCGCCGTTTTCCAGCAGGCGGCGCACGAGGTAGGCCAGCAGCGTTTCGTGCGTACCGACCGGCGCGTAGATGCGGCACGGGCGGTTCAGCTTGCCCGGCTTGTTGCCGACCACTTGCTCGTACAGCGGTTCACCCATGCCGTGCAGGCACTGGAATTCGTACTGGCCGGGGTAATAGTTCTGGCCGGCCATGTGATAAATGGCCGCCAGTGTGTGTGCATTGTGCGTGGCGAACTGCGGGAAGATCGCTTCCGGCGCGGCCAGCAGCTTGCGGGCGCAGGCCAGGTACGACACGTCGGTGTAGACCTTGCGCGTGTAGACCGGATAGCCCTCCAGGCCGTCGACCTGGGCGCGCTTGACCTCGCTGTCCCAGTACGCGCCCTTCACGAGACGGATCATCAGGCGGTGCTTGCTGCGGCGGGCCAGATCGATGATGTAGTCCAGCACGAACGGGCAGCGCTTCTGGTAGCCCTGCACCACGAAGCCGATGCCGTTCCAGCCGGCAAGCTCAGGCGCAAAGCACAGGCGCTCCAGCAGGTCGAGCGACAGCTCCAGGCGGTCGGCTTCTTCCGCATCGATGTTAATGCCGATGTCGTATTCACGCGCCAGCATCGCCAGCGCCTTCACGCGCGGATACAGCTCGTTGATCGTGCGGTCGTACTGCGCGCGGCTGTAGCGCGGATGCAGCGCCGACAGCTTGATCGAGATGCCCGGCCCTTCGTAGATGCCGCGCCCGCCCGAAGCCTGCCCGATCGCGCGGATGGCCTGCTCGTACGACGCGAGATAGCGCTGGGCGTCTTCCTCCGTCATCGCGGCCTCGCCGAGCATGTCGTAGGAATAGCGGAAGCCTTCGGCCTCGAACTTGCGCGCGTTGGCCAGCGCTTCGGAAATGGTTTCGCCGGTGACGAACTGCTCGCCCATCAGGCGCATCGCCATGTCCACGCCCTTGCGGATGAGCGGCTCACCGCTCTTCCCGATGATGCGCGTGAGCGCCTTCGACAGCCCTGCTTCGTTGTGCGTGGCAACCAGCTTGCCCGTGAGCAGCAGGCCCCAGGTGGCAGCGTTCACGAACAGCGACGGGCTCTGGCCGACATGCGAATACCAGTTGCCGTTGCTGATCTTGTCGCGGATGAGCGCGTCGCGCGTGGCCTTGTCGGGAATGCGCAGCAGTGCCTCGGCCAGGCACATCAGCGCCACGCCTTCCTGGCTCGACAAGGAAAATTCTTGGATCAGGCCCTGCACCAGGCCTTCGCGGCCGGTGCCGACCTTTTGCGTGCGCAGCTTGCCGGCCAGATCGCGGGCGAGCTGCTTGGCTTCCGAGGCGAGCGCGCCCGGCAGGCGAGCCTGCTCCAGCAGCATCGGAATGGCTTCGGTTTCGGGCCGGCGGTAGGCGGCCGTGATGGCAGCGCGCAAGACCGACTGCGGTTGCACGCTCTGTGCGAATTCGAGGAACGGTTGCACCGCAGGTTCATCACCCTCGTGCATGTCCGAGACGGCTGCGGCGGCGGACGGGAGGCCATCCGCCACCGGGCCGTTTGCATCAGTTGGCAGCTGCCCCCGCTCCACTTGGTCCAGATACGTGAAGATCGCCTGCTTGATCAGCCAGTGCGGCGTGCGGTCAATGGACTGCGCAACGCGCTTGAGGCGTTCACGCGAAGCATCGTCCAGCTTGACCCCGAGGGTGGTTGTAGCCATGTGGGTTCCTATCCTTAGCTGCCATTGCCAAAGCTTGTGGCCGGCAAATCGGAGCGGATCATACGCCCGGCAACTCGGAAGGTGCAACCTAGTAGAACCCCTTGCTTCAAAAGGGCTAGATTTGGTGCAACCGCACATGGGCCAAGGTGGGGAAATGCGCACCTTCGGGGGGAAAGTGAAGGAGACCCAGGCGCGCCACGGTTGAACGCTGACCGTTCAGCCTCCGAGCCTCGTGCTCGAGCGTTTTCTTGTGGCGTTCCACGGTCTGAGCCTCGCATTTCACCGTTTCAGGCTCATGCATGATGCTCGGACGGTCGCGCTCCAGGGTTTTATCGTGGCGTTCGAGGCTTGGATGGTCGATCGCCACGGTCCGAGGCTCATGTTCCGACCCTGGACCGTGGCGCTTCAGTCTTTTCGGGTCGCGCCCCAGCCTCGGAGATTCGTTGAGTTCATGGTTTTCGGCCCATGCGCAGGCCTCGGACCGTCGCGCTCCGCGGTTTCAGGGTCGCGCTCCACGCTTGAAAGCTGACGTGCCACAGTTTTAGGTCGAGATTTTAGAGCTCGGACAATGGAGCATCGCGGTTTGACCCTCGCGTTTCGCGGTGTGGGGTCCACCGCCCGTGTTCCGACCCCGGGATCAGATCCGCAGTGGATCGATCTCCAACTGCCAGCGCACGCCTTTCACGGTCTTGCTGATGCCGGCAAACCCGTCCGTCCAGGCGGATAGCAGCTTTTGCAGGGCCGCGCGCGAGGCACTTTCCACCAACAGTTGCGCGCGCTCCCGGTTGGCCAGCCGCACCATGGTCATCGGCACCGCGTCATGCAGGAAAACGGGCGCCCCCAGCTCGGCCGCCAGCGCTTCGCCAGCCTCCCGCGCGGCGCCGAGAAATTCCAACGCCCGCGCGACCTCTTTGTGTTCAGCCGTCAGCAACGCCTGATACGCAAACGGCGGCAGCCCGGCCTGCTTGCGCTCACGCAGAAGCTGGCGCGCGAACCCGGCATAGTCGTGCCGGACCAGCGCCTGCAGCGCCGGCGCATCCGGATACCGCGTCTGGATCAGCACCTCGCCGGCCAGCCCTGCACGGCCGGCACGGCCCGCCACCTGCATCAGCGAGGCAAATAGGTGCTCGCCGGCGCGAAAGTCATGGCTGAAGAGGGAGGGGTCCGGCGCCACCACGCCCACCAACGTCACGCGCTGAAAGTCATGCCCCTTGGCGACCATCTGCGTGCCGATCAGGATATCGACGCTGCCTTCGTGCACGGTGTCGAACAGCGCTTCGGCGCTGCCCTTGCGGCGGGTGGAATCGGCATCGATGCGGGCGACGCGGGCTTGCGGAAACAGTTCGCCAAGCGTCTCTTCGATGCGCTGGGTGCCGCGCCCGAGCGGGGCGATATCAACGTTGCCGCAGTCGGGGCAGTGATGCGGAATGCGCGATTCATACCCGCAGTGGTGACAGCGCAGGCGCCGCTCCGGCTTGTGCAGCACCAGGTACGCGGAGCAACGCGGGCAGCCCGAGAGCCAGCCGCATGCGTCGCAGGACAGCACGGGCGCGTAGCCGCGGCGGTTGAGGAACAGCAGGCTTTGTTCGCCACGCGCCAGACGATCGGCAATCGCATCCACAAGCGGTTTGGACAGCCCATCGCGAATCTGGCGCCCGGCGCGGCGCTCGAGGTTCAAATCGATGAGCGACACGCGCGGCAGCACGGCTTCAGCCTGCGCGCGTTGCGAGAGCGTCAGACGCGTGGTGGCGGTCTGCTCGGCGCGCCACCAGGTTTCCAGCGACGGCGTGGCGGAGCCCAGCACCACGGGGATGTTCCGCTGCTTGGCACGCCATAGCGCCAGGTCGCGTGCGGAATAGCGCAGGCCCTCCTGCTGCTTGTACGACGTGTCGTGTTCTTCGTCGACGAGGATAAGCGCGAGGTTGGGCAGCGACGCCAGCATCGCCAGCCGCGTACCGAGCACGATGCGGGCCTCGCCGCGATGCGCGGCCAGCCAGTTCAGCGCACGCGGCTGCTCGGCCAGGCCGCTGTGCAGCGCCGCCATCGGCACGCCGGGAAAACGTGCGGCGATGCGCGCTTCCAGTTGCGGCGTCAGGTTGATCTCGGGCACCAGCATCAGAACCTGTGCGGCCGGGTCGCGCGCCAGGGCATCGGCGATGGCGTGCAGGTAGACCTCGGTCTTGCCGCTGCCGGTGACGCCGTACAGAAGGAACGGGCTGAATGTGCCAGCCGCGCCAGCTTGGGCAATGGCGGCCACGGCGGCAGCCTGTTCGTCGTTCAGGGCGGGTGCGACCGAAGGCGCAGGCAATTCGAGCGGTTGCGGCAACAGCGCCTTCGGCCGCAGTTCTGCGCGCAGCCATCCGACCGTCGCCCAATCCCGCAGCTTGGCAACGGCTTGCCCGTGCAGCTCGACCGCCGCGCTGGTGCTCAACTCACCATCGCCGGTGAGCGCTTCGGCCAGGCGCATGGCGCCGGACGCACGTTTCGGAATGCTGTCCAGCAACGCGGCCCGGGCCGGTTCGAACATCACATAGACGGTTTCGTTGGCCTGTCGGGCAAGATTGACCCAGCTTCCGGGCGTGCGCCACAACGGCGGCAGCGCCGGCAACGTCACCTCGCCCAGTGCACGGTGGTAGTAGCCGGCAGCAAATTCGGCCAAGGCACGCCATTCACTATCGAGCGGCGGTACCCAGTCGAGCACGCGCTCGACATCGCGCAGCTTCTCTTGGGGCACATCGGTGGTCGCGGCAGTGTCGACCACCAACGCCACCACGCGCCGGTTGCCAAAGGGCACCACAACCAACTGCCCCGGCAGGACAGGCCGCGCACACCGGTAGTCGAACACGGCATCCAGTGGCGTATCGATCACCACCCGCACGATGGCGGCCGACGCCTTGGCATCAGAAAACGCAGCGTCGACTTGGGTGGTGGTCATGCAAAGCGCAAACGGTTGAATTGCAAAGGGATTGTTGCGATGCAGCGGCGGATCCTGCACCTGGGAAATGCGTCTTGCCCATCTCACCTTGCCTTCACAGCCATTGCCATGGTCGGCTCAATGTTCAAGTATTACTTGAGGTTTGTGCCTTGGCGCCCTGATCGGCGACCGTTTTCCCGGCTATCCACACGACCTGTGGATAACTTTGTTGAAAAGTCGCCTGCCGCGCCCGTGAAGGCCAATGGATTCACCGTTTTTCTAGCTTGCACGATTTACGCGCACGCGGCTTTCTTTTATAAAAATCAAACACTTATGCGTTGGATGCACACAGACCGCCCTGTTGCGCCGCGGAAAGAACCAGCCGCGACAGCTTTGTGCATAAGTCAAGTCTTGACAGCCGGCTTACGCACCAGAAAACGCGAAATAAATCGCTTGACACCCCTTCCGGGCCAGATGGGGCCACCAGCACGCGAGTAGTCACTCACCCCGACTGCACCAAAGCGGCGAAGATTCCACCCGTGCCCCTGGCTTCACGCACAACTGCGGCCCAATTCAAACGCTATCGCACCGCAACATTGATCTCAATCGTGTTATTTCGCTTTCGTGCGAAGCGCGCGGCTGAAGCTGTGCACTTCGTCCACCAGCACCGTCACGGCCTCGGGTGGCGTGAACTGCGAGATGCCGTGGCCGAGGTTGAAGATGTGGCCGTCGCTGTCGCCGCTGGCGGCGTAGTCTTCCAGCACGCGGCGCACTTGGGCGCGAATGGCGTCGGGTTCGGCAAACAGCACCGTCGGGTCCAGGTTGCCCTGCAGGGCGACGCGCCCTGCCGTTCGCTGGCGGGCGAGCTGCAGGTTGACGGTCCAGTCCACGCCCAGCGCGTCGGCACCGGTCTCGGCCATGGCTTCAAGCCACAGGCCACCGCCCTTGGTGAACAGGATGACCGGCACGCGCTGGCCGTCGGCCCCGGGGCGGATGCCTTTCACCACGCGTGCCATGTAGGCCAGCGAAAACTCCTGGTAGATGCCATCGGCAAGCGCCCCGCCCCAGGTATCGAACACCTGCACAGCCTGGGCACCCGCCTCGATCTGGGCGTTCAGATAGTCGATCACGGCTTGCGCGTTGATCTCCAGGATGCGGTGCATCAGGTCCGGACGCGCATAGAGCATCGACTTGACGGTGCGGAAGTCGTCCGAACCGCCGCCTTCCACCATGTAGCAGGCGAGCGTCCACGGGCTGCCCGAGAAGCCGATGAGCGGCACGCGCTGGCGGCCGTCCTGCACGAGCGCACGGCGGATTTCTGCCACGGCATCGAACACGTATTGCAGCGACGACATGTCGGGCACCGACAGCGCCGCCACGTCGGCTTCCGTGCGCACCGGCTTGGCAAAGCGCGGGCCCTCGCCCTGCGCGAACGACAGGCCCAGGCCCATGGCGTCGGGCACGGTCAGGATGTCGGAGAACAGAATCGCCGCGTCTAGCGGGTAGCGATCCAGCGGCTGCAGCGTCACTTCCGTCGCATACGCCGGCGACTTGGCCAGGCCGAGAAAGCTGCCGGCGCGCGCACGCGTGGCGTTGTACTCGGGCAGATAGCGGCCCGCCTGGCGCATCAGCCACAGCGGCGTGTAGTCGGTCGGCTGGCGGCGCAGGGCGCGCAGGAAGGTGTCGTTGGCGAGCGGGGCGGACATGGCGATGGACTCTTGAGGAGGGCGCCATTGTAAGGGATGGTGTTTTTATCCCGCCCTGACCCAGGCCAACATGTCGCAGGTCACGGGCGCAGATATCACGGCACCTTGTGCGTATCGCCCGCGCGCTGTGGCGGCAGCTTGATCGCCATCGCCTTGAAATCCGTGCTGGTGGTCAGCGTTCCGTGCACCACACCACGCGGAATCACGATCAGATCGCCCGCCCGGACCTCGCGCGGCGCGCTGTCGAGCCAGACGGTGGCCGTGCCGGACATCACGTACTGGATCTCGTCGGAGTACGTATGCGTGTGCCTGGCCACGGTCCCCACCTGGATGCCCACCGTGCCGTTGGCCGCCGTCACCAGTGTTTTCGTGCGCAGCGTGCCCATCTCGGCGATGACGGGGCCGATCTCGTCCGGGGTCATGCTGCCCATGTTGACGATCTGCGCCGTAAGCGTCGGCGCCGAGGCTGGAGCCGCTGCCGCAGCCGGTTGGGACGCTTGCGCAAACGCGCCGGCGCAGCAGGCAAAGATGGCGGCGGCAGAAACCGCCCGGATCACAGCAACAGGACGATGGCGATGCATGGTTGGGCTCCTCATGACGCGGTCGCCGTCAAGGCGCGGCGGTCAGCGGCGCGCTGGTTGGCTCATTCGTTTGGCGCGCTCGCGGCGATTGTCGCATCGGCACGCGCAGGCGTAGACCTAGGGCGATTCCCGAGAATCCGGGGCGCCGGCCCCAAACCGGCTCGCCTATAGTGGACGGCGCCAAGCCCGCCACAAAACGCACATCACAGGAGACCGGCATGACACACAAAGGAAGCTGCCACTGCGGCAACGTCGCGTTCGAAGTCGAAGGCCATCCGGAAAGCGCGATGGCATGCAACTGCTCGATCTGCCAGCGCAAGGGCTCGCTGCTGTGGTTCGTGGCGCGCGACAAGGTTCGGCTGCTGACGCCCGAAGACAACGCAAGCACCTATCTCTTTCGCAAGCACGTGATCAAACACCGCTTCTGCCCGACCTGCGGCATCCATCCGTATGCCGAGGGCGTCATGCCCGACGGCACGCCGATGATTGCCATCAACGTGCGCTGTCTGGAAGACATCGATCTGGCCAGCGTGCCGGTCACCCAGTTTGACGGGCGGTCGATGTAGCGGCGCCGTGCGCTACAGCCACATCTGTATCACCCGCTCGCCCGCCTCGACGGGGTTGCCGCCCGGCATCCACACCGCATCCAGCATCGGCCGCACGAGATCGAGTTCGGTGGAAATGCCGTCCTGCCGGCCAAAGCGCACGCTGTTGGCAGCCTGCGCTTCAACAATGCGACGGTCCTGCTCCGCCACGCGATACAGGAACGGCCAGACGAACCAGCGCACGGCCCAGGCCGGCGCCCAGCGGTTTTCCACATGCAGCGTGGCGAACAGGCGCGTGCGCATCTCGTCTTCGGGCGTGAAGTGCAGCGTGAAATACAGCGCACTGCCGTTGGCGTAGCGGTATTCGAGCTGGGCGGTCGCCGGGGCGGCGATAGCGAAATGTGCACGCTCCATCGTGCGCGGCGATTCGAACAGGCGGTACAGCAAGCCGCTTTGCTGCGCCTGGCCGGCGTAGTCGACCTGCAGGCCATCTGCCGATTGAGTGACGGTCACCGTTATCGGCTGGCGCGCGCCGTGGTTGCGCACGAGGCCCGGATGCACGAGATGCGTGTGCAGCGGATCAAGAAAATTCTCCAGCGCATCGGCCGGGCGCGCCTGCCACAGCGTGCTCCAAAGAAAGCGGCGGCTCCCCGCCGGTAACCGATTCAGGAATACGGGCAAGGCAGCAGGCGCAGCCTCACTCGGCGCCCGCGCGCTCATCCAGATCAGCCCGTCGTGCTCGAACGCCTGCCAGGCATTCACTTGCACGGCGGGCACGGCGGCGCCTGGGCACATGCCCGGCATGGCCGTGCAACGGCCATCGGCGCCGAACGTCCAGCCGTGGTACTTGCACTGCAGTGTTTCGCCAACGAGCTGGCCGTCGGACAACGGCACATGCCGATGCGGGCAGCGGTCATCGAGCGCAAGCAGTCCGCCCGAGGGCAAACGCGCAAGCACCACTGCGCGGCCGAATATGGTCACGCGCATCGGCCTGTCGCGCAGGCGATGCGCCTCGGCGACGGGGTGCCAACCGCGCAGCAGCGTGGCGTTCCAGGCGGTCATAACTGAAAGCGTTGCATGATCGGCACGCCGATCCGGGTGGTGAGAGCACGCAGCACGGCGATGGCACGGCGCGTGGCGGTTGGCAGGTGCCTGCAATAGACGGCGCTCATTTCAATGGCCGGCACGCCGCCGCGCAGGCGCTTGAAGTGCGCGGCGCCGGCGCTCAGGTTCAGCTCGGCATCGCGTGTGATGGTCAACCGCAGCACGTGCGCCATCAGCAGGCGATACAGCCCTGCTTGCTGGGGCCACGTCGTGTCGTAGCCGACGATGGGTGCAGTCAGCAACGGCCCTTGCCCAAACACGCCAACCACCGCGCGCAGCACGCCGTGCGCATCGCGAAAGCCCGCGCATTCGAGCAGCCCCGCGGCATGCCACGCGCGAAGAAACGCTGCCGTATAGCGTGGGTTCAGCGCGGAATACTTGTCGAGATAGAGCTGCGCATACAGCCGCTCGCCCTGGGCGAAATCGGCATCGGTAAAGCCGTCGTGCGGCACGAACGTCAGCGGGGTCGCGTCGAGCAGCTTGAGATCCCGCCGCAGATCGCGACGCAGCTCCGACGTGCGCGAAGCGCGCTGCAGGTGCCGAAACAGATAGACCTGCCGCGTGGGGATCAAATCGAAGCCGGCAGCGGTGGCAGCGCGTAGCCAATCGGCGTGCTGGATCGTATTGAGTGAACGCAGCCAGATCGCGCGGTCCGGCCAACGCTCGCGGCACGTGCGCGCCAGCGCATCCAGATCGAAGCCCGCTGCCGATGGATACAGGTTCGTACTGACGAGCCAGTTGTTGACGGCCACCGCGCGATCGAGCTGCGCATGCCGCATCCACGCATCGGCCAAGCCGATGGCGCCACGCAGCAGCGGCCGCACCATGCGCGGCATCAGACGCTCGGATTCTTCCGCCGCATAGCGGCCGTACGTCGTGATGGGCGAGCAGACCCAGGCGTTCTCGCCATGGCCGGCGCGATCCTCACTGCCGTTAATGGTCACGGGCAGCGGCAGACCACCAGCCTCGACCACATCGACCTGCGTCACCAGATTGGCAACGAACGGCACCGACGCCTGCCCGCGATGCACGTTCAGGAACGCGCCGGCCTTGTCGGCAAAGCACGCATGGGGCACGGCGCCGGGCGCATTCATACCTCGGGCAACTCCTGACCGTCCCACTCGATGTCTTGCGTGGCGGCTTCGCGCATGTTGCAACGCTGGGCGATGGCCATGCGCGCATAAGCGGCGAGATCGCACACGCCGCCCCACAGCGGGCCGCGATCGCCCGGCGTGGCGATGACGTCGGTGGCGGCGCGCCAGTCGTGGCGCCATTGGCGCAGCGTGCCGTGGCGCAACGCATCGAACAGCCCTGCCGATGCCATCACCGCAGCCGCCATGCGCGGCACACCCAGCGACGGTTCGACGCAGCCGTCGAGCGTGCCGGCCAGCACGGCGGGCAACGCATCGTCCAGGCCGAACAGGTGGCAGCCGCTGGTCGCGCGCGGATTGCATTCGAGCGGGCTCACACGGCCATCGGCCTGCTGGATCCAGTCAAACGAGAGCTGCCCTGTGAAGTCGAGCTTGCGCGCGAAGTTGGCAACGAAGTGGCGCACCGCGTCGATGCGTGCGGGCGCGAAGTAGAAGCTCGCGCTGGTCGACATGCGCCAGTCGGGGCGATACAGCGCATGAGCCACGAGCCGACCGCGATCGGCCACGCTATACGAGCAGAACTCCTGGCCCGCCACCAACGTCTGCACCACCCAGGCGCCGAGGTCGGCCAGCGGCGGCGCATCATCGGGGATGCCGTCGCGGTACAGGCGCACATGCACGCCAAAGCGCGAGAACTCGGGCTTGAGCACAACCGCGCGGCCGGCTGCCCAGGCGCGCGCTTCGTCCAACGTACGCACCCGCGCGGAGACCGGTACATCGGCCCCGCAATCCTGCGCGAGTTCAAGGAACGTCCATTTGCTGTGCACCGCGCGCAGCTTGTCGAAGTCTTCGGCCAGCACCCGCACGTGGGTCGGCAAGTGATGCCGGTAGCGCGATACGAAGAACACTTCTTCGCACGTCGGCACCAGCAGATCGATGGAACGTTCGTGCACGATGCGTGCGAGGTCGGCCGCAAACTGCGCGGGCGCATGGCGCGGCGATGCAATGCGAAAGCTGGCCGAAACCGCCTTGGAAGCGCCGCTGATCTGGCACGGAATGCTGTCGGCAATGCAGACCGTCCACCCCTGGTGGGCAAAGCGGCGGGCGTGGTCGAGCGCCACCGGCGCGCGGCCACCAAGGATCAGCACATTGGGCATGCAGGCGGAGCGTTGAGGTCAGGCAACGTCCGCCGAAAGCGAGGGGCGCGGGGAAGTTGCCGGGGCTCCATTCTAGGCAAAGGGGCACCCGGCCCGGGCGCGTTGAAGAGGGGTACGGTGCGTCAGACGCCGCGCAGCTTGAACAGGCCCACTGTGCGTGCCAGCCCCTGCGCTTGCTCGTTAAGCATCGACGATGCGGCCGTCGACTGCTCCACCAGTGCGGCGTTCTGCTGCGTGGCCTGGTCCATCTCGGCCACGCTGCGATCGATCTGGCTGATACCGGTGCTCTGCTCGTGCATCGCGCCGTCGATCTCGCCGATGATGCGCGCGACACGCTCGATGCCCTGCACGATCTCCTGCATCGTGGCGCCGGCGGCCTGCACGCGTTGCGCGCCGGTCTTCACGCTGGCTTCCGATGCCTGGATCAGGTCTTTGATCTCGCGGGCGGCCGTGGCGCTGCGTTGCGCCAGCGTGCGCACCTCGCCGGCCACCACGGCAAAGCCGCGGCCGTTCTCGCCGGCCCGAGCGGCTTCCACTGCGGCGTTCAGCGCGAGGATGTTGGTCTGGAACGCGATGCTGTCGATCACGCCGATGATCTCGGTGATACGCGCCGACGACTTGGCGATCTCGTCCATCGTGCTGACGGCGCTGGAGACCACCTCGCCGCCGCGCGTGGCGGCATCGCTTGCATCGCTGGCCAGCCGCGTGGCCTGCACGGCCGCATCGGCGGAGTTCTTCACGCTGGTCGTCAGTTCGGTCAACGCGGCAGAGGTTTCCTGCAGGTTGCTGGCGGAGACCTCGGTGCGGTTGGACAGATCACGGTTGCCCGCTTCGATCTCGCCGGTGGCGGATTTCATGCTGTCGACGCTGGCGCGCACGTCCAGCAGCACTTCGCCGATCTTGTCGATGAACGTGTTGAACGACGCGCTGATCTGCGCGACTTCATCGTTACCGACCACAGGCAGACGGTGCGTCAGGTCGCCGCCGCCGGAGCCGATGGTGTCCATCGCATCACGCACCTGCGACAGGCGGCGGAACGACTGCGACGTGAAGAATGCGGCAATGCCCAGCGCCGCCAGCGTCAGCAGCACGATGGCGACGGCCAGGGCACGTACGACACTGCGCAAACCCGCGGTGGCCTCGGCTTTGTCCAGCGCGATCACCAGGCTCCAGTCGGTGCCCTGCACGGCCTGGGCCTTCAGCAGCTTCGGCGCGCCTGCAAGCTCCACTTCCAGCGGAGCATTGGCTTTGGCAAGCGATGCCAGCACATCGGCATTGAGCGCCGCCGACACATCTGACACCGGCTTGAGCATCAGCTTGGCGTCGGGGTGGGCGATGACTTGCCCGTCCTTGGCCACGACAAACGCCAGGCTCGACGGGGTCGGGTGCACGGCGGCCACCACGTCGCGTACACGGTCCAGCGGCACGGCGCCGCTCACAGCGCCGGTGGCTTCGCCATTGCGCATCAGCGGGGCAGAGAACGAGACGTACTTCACGCCCGTAGACACATCACCGTAGGGCTTCGTGACGAGCAGCTTGCCAGCGGCAATGGCTTCCTTGTACCAAGGGCGGACGGTGGGGTCGTAGTCCTTGGGGGTGGTGCTGCTGGTGGACAGGAACGATTTGTCGGTCCAACCAATGGTGGTGATGGGAAAGCCGTCCGCATCGCCCATGTGCTTGACCAGGCCGCGCGGATCGCCATGTTCGACGACGTCCGCCGTCGTCTTTACAGCACGCGCTTTGGCCGCCACCCATTTGTCGATGACGAGCGTGTTGGCGCTGGTGATGGCGGCAAGATTCTGATCGATCGATTCCATCGTGTTCGAACGCACGATGGAATACGTGGCGGCGCCGGACAGCGCCAGGGCACCGACCACGGTGGCCGATGAGATGAGGAGAATTCGGGTGCGGAGAGAGGAGATCATGTTTCTTCTAGGCCAAACGTTTTCCATGAATCTGACTGCGTACGGTATTTGCCGCAGCGCCCTCCAGATCCGACTGCCGGCTGTCGGGGGCCACTTCAAGCTGCTACGGCACCGCGCAAGCGAACTTGAGGCGGCGAAACCCTCCCCCACGAAGGGATGACTGCTATAAAAGGAAGCGCCCCGCATGATTGCCCAGGCAATTCACTCCCCTCAAACTGAAGCCCATGCACGACGCCGTCCACATCGACCCCGCCACCGGTGACATCCGGCTTGCCGACATCCGCATCACACCGCAGACAAAAGCGGATGCCCTGCCCGCGCGCTTTACAGTCGGGCCTGTACGGTCCGTGAGCGTCGAAGGCAGAGACGTCCCCTGCCAATTCGCGACAGTGGCTGCGCTGGACGACGCCACGCCCGTGACCGTCAGCCTGCGGTTTGAAGCCGATGCGCTCGTCAGCGTATTCGTCGAGCTGGCGCAGCCGGTCTCGTACGACGACATCGACGTGGTGGAACAACGCCACCGCCGCTGGATTGCCGGCAAACTCGGCCAAGACCCGGGTGGCCTGACCCGCTACTCCTGGGGCAGTGCCGGCGTGGCGCAAGACAAGAGCGGCGGCGTGCACATCTTTCTGCACAACCGCAACAACACCTGGGCGCGTTGAATATGTTGTAAGACGCCCCGGCGTCGGCCCCAATTGCCGCTCCGGTATCGTTTGCAGTACCGTCGCTGGCATTCCTACGGAGCCGGGAGCCCTGCGCCATGGCCGTGCTGTTCACCATCCTGAAGATTGCCGTCGTGCTCGTGCTGGTGTCGTCACTGGCCGAGGCCGTCGTGCTGTCATTGAGAAAAGGCTGGGCCAACTACGACTGGAAGGCCGCTGGCCTGTCGGTGGTGGATTTCCTGGTACGCGAGTACCCACTGCGCTGGCTGCTGCCGCTGGCGTTCTGGATGCAAGGTCTGGAATGGGTCTACCAGCATCGTCTCTGGACGCTGCCGATGGACCACTGGACGGGCTGGGTTGCGTGCTTTCTTGGCCAGGAGTTCTGCTACTACTGGTACCACCGTGCCGCGCACCGCGTGCGCTGGTTCTGGTGTACGCATGCCATCCACCATTCGCCCAATGACCTGAACCTGTCGGCGGCCTACCGCTTCGGCTGGACAGGACGGTTGACCGGCACGCTCGCCTTCTTTGCGCTGGCACCGCTGCTGGGCATGCCGCCGCGCATCGTGCTGATGCTGCTGTCGCTCAATCTGCTGTACCAGTTCTGGATTCACGCCACGTGGATCCCCCGCCTGGGGCCCCTGGAATGGGTGCTGAACACGCCCTCGGCACATCGCGTGCATCACGCGTCCAACCTCGAATACCTCGACGGCAACTACGGCGGCGTGCTGATCGTGTTCGACCGGCTGTTCGGCACCTACATCCCCGAGCGCAAGGACGTGCCCTGCCGCTACGGCCTCGTGCACCCGATGCGCACATACAACCTGCTGGTGATCGAATTCGCACATTGGCGCGCGCTCTGGCAAGACCTGAAGACCGCACGCTCGGCCAGCGAAGTGCTGGGCTACCTGTTCCGCCCACCGGGCTGGCGGCCCGATGGCAATGGCGACACGACGGAGGATTTGCGCCGCCGCGCCGCGCTCATTCCCGAAGAGCAGCCAATCGCCCCGGCCGTTGCAGCCAACTGAATCAGGGCAAACGCAACGTCTGCGCCAGGTGCCCATACACCACGGCAATCCGCCGCAGGTGGCGCGATTCCGGATGCGTCAGCAGCCACAGCTCCGACTGATTGGCGTCTTGCAGATCGCGCAGCGCGACCAGATCGCTGCGCTCCTGCGCCATCACCACGGGCAGAATCCCGACGCCCATGCCCATGCCGACCATCTCGGCCGCAATCTGCAGGCTGTTGACGAAGTACGTGGGTATGACCTTGGGGAAATGCCGTTTGCGCCAACTGACTGACGGGTGATCCGGAATTGCATCGTCAATGGCGAGCCACGGCGTGCGGCCCGCTTCGACATCGGCGTAGGTGATGCCGCTTGCGCGCCCGGCGTATAGCCCCACGCGAATCGACCCGATGTGTTTGCCCACCAGATGCTGCGGCGGGCGCCGCGTGGCCCGCACGGCAATGTCGGCATCGCGCCGGGTCAGGCTGGCCAGCTCGTTGCTCACACGAAGGTCGTAGCTCAGGTTCGGATGTTCGGCTTGCAGCGCCTTTAACGCGGGCGCGACCATGCCGACCAGGATCGTGTCCGTGGTGGTGATGCGCACGGTGCCGGATACCTGATCCGGCACCGCATGCACCGCCGATCGCGCAACCTCGAGCGCCGACTCCACCTGCTCGGCTTGTTCCGCCAGCGCGTGCGCCAGGTCGCCCGCCAGATAGCCCGTGCGGGAGCGCGCAAATAGCGTGGCGCCCAGGCCGCGCTCGATGCGCTGCAACGAACGGAACACGGTGGACGCATCCACGCCAAGCCGTTCGCCGGCTGCCGCCAGCGTGCCCGTGCGCACCATCGCCAGCACGATCTCAAGGTCGGCTGCGCTCAGCCGGTATTGCGTCTGCGCAAGCATGATTTGCTGTTCCGCCTATTTCATTGGCAACGGCGCAATCCTACAGTGTCGTCACCGCCGCCGTTGGCGGCTTTCCCAACCGTTCACGAGACCAAGACCATGAAGCTCTATTACTCCGCCGGCGCCTGCTCGCTGGCCGTGCATATCGCCCTGCGCGAAGTGGGCGCGAAGTTTGACCTCACCGCTGTCGACCTTGCCAAGCACCTCACCGCCGACGGCACAGATTTCTACACGATCTCGCCGCGCGGTTACGTGCCGCTGCTGGAGCTGGCCGATGGCTCGCGCCACACCGAAGCCGCGGCGCTGCTGCAATACGTGGCCGACCTCGACCCGGCGCAAGCACTGATCGGCAAGCCGGGCAGTGCGCACCGCCTGGCCGTGATCGAATGGCTCACGTTTGTCAGCACCGAGCTGCACAAAGGCTTCGGCCCGCTCTGGTACAAGGAAACGCCGGAAGCCACCCGTCAGGGCGCCAAGGACAAGCTGGCCAAGCGCTTTGCCGAACTCGACGCCCGCCTTGCCACGCAGCCGTACCTGGCCGACACCTACAGCGTGGCCGACGCCTATGCCTTTGCGGTGCTGAACTGGGCGAACTTCCTCTCGCTTCCGATGGGCGCGTATCCGAACGTGCAGGCGTATATGGCGCGGGTGGGTGCCCGGCCGCAGGTGGTTGAAGCCTTGACGGCCGAGGGCCTGGTCAAGGCCAGCGCCGTCGCCTGACCGATCGCCCGGATCGGCGGTCCTAAACAAAACCGCCGATCCCACCCCCTACTCCGCCTAACGTTTGCGGAACGTCTTACAACACATCTCCATGTTGTAGATGGGCTCTATCCGGGCTGCACGCCGTGCTGTCACAGGTGCGTCGCTACAATCGCACGCTTTGCGTCTTCTGCAGTCCGCAGCTCTCCCATGTTCAAGCACATTGTTCTCGCCGTGGCCGTTGCGGCTGCCGGCTTGCCCCTCCTCGCTCGCGCAGATGTGCGCGGTGCAGGTTCGACCGCCGCTGCGCCGGTCTATCGCGTCTGGTCGGAGGGGTATGCCGCATCGTCGGGCGTGACGCTCAGCTATGACGCGGTGGGCTCAGGTGAAGGCCTGAAGCGCATCCGCGCGGGCGCGGTGGATTTCGGTGCGTCTGACGTGCCGCTCTCCAGCGCAGAGGCTGCCAAGGCCGGCCTCGTCTGCGTGCCTTCGGTGGTGACGGGTGCGGTGCCGTTCGTGAACGTGCCAGGTGTGCCGCGCGGACAACTCAAACTGACGGGTGAACTGCTGGCGCAGATCTTCCTCGGCAAGGTCGAGAGCTGGGATGCGCCTGAACTGCGTGCGCTGAACCCGGGCGTGACCCTGCCCAAGCTGAAGATCCATCCCGTCGTGCGCTCCGATGGCTCAGGCACGACGTACCACTTCACCGACTACCTGAGTGCCGTCAGTGCCGACTGGAAACGCACTTACGGCACCAAGTCGACCATCAACTGGCCGGCAGGCTTCACCGCCGCAAAGGGCAGCGGCGATGTGGTCAAGGCGGTGCAGGCCACGTCCGGCGCCATCGGCTATGTCGACTACAACTACATCCTCGACAACGACCTGAGCGGCGTGCAGTTGCGCAACCTGGCGGGCCGCTTTGTCAGCGCGCAGGTGAGCGGCTTTCGCGAAGCGGTGATGCAGAGCGCGTGGAACCGCAAGGGCGATTTCACCGCGCCGCTGGTCAACCTGCCGGGTGCGGAGACATGGCCGATCACCATGGGCACCTTCATCGTCGTGCCGGCGGTCAGTGCATCGGGCCCGCGCACGCTGGCCGCGCTGAAGTTCCTGACGTGGGGTTACTTCCACGGCGACGAGCTGGCCGCGCGTGCGAAGTTCGTGCCGCTGCCCGAGCGCGTGCAGGCGATTGCGTATCGTGAGCTGGCGCGCGTGACGGATGCGTCGGGCGTCGCCATCGGCCTGCAGAGCATGCCCGCGAACTGGAGCAAATGATCCTTGCCGGCGCGGTGTCTGTGCCGGCAACCGCACCGTTTTGATGCCGCACGGGCACCCCGCCGAAAGCTTTGCAACAAGGCTGGATTGTTCCGATGCGTTTCCTATAGTGGTCACTCGCCGCGCAAGCAGCCCCGCGCGTCATTGCCAAAGCAAGGACGGGAAGCAAACATGGGCACCGCCATCGCAGACCAGGACGAGCAGATCCACCAGATCGCACAGGACACCGGCGTACCGGCCGATGTCGTCCGCGAGCAGTACATGCAGACAATGCGCACATTGGCGGCCGACGCCAGCGTGCACGACTATCTCTCGCTGTTTGTCACACGCCGGGTGCTTGCCGCATTCCGCCCGCGCCGCACGCCGACGCGTTAGCCCGGCCCTGCTTATTCCTCGCTATTCCTCGCTGATCATTCCGACGAATGCGTGCGCTGCGCGGCGCATCCATTCGCGTGCGCGCTCGGCCTCGAACTGGATGCGCGCAAAGGCGTGCGTCATGCCGGAGGCTTCGATGGTGATGACCTGCGCGCCGTGCTGCACGAGGTAGTCGGCGTATTGCAGGCCGTCGTCGCGCAGCACGTCGTGCGCGGCCACGATGACAACGGTGTCGGGCGGCGTATAGGCCGGCGCGCGCGCCATCAGGAAAATGCGGGGGTCGTGCTCGGCGAGGGGCTTGGCGAGTGCTTCGGCACCGATGTATTTCTCCCAGTACCAGCGCATTTCATCGCGCGTGAGGCCGGGGCCCTGTGCAAACGCGTTGTAGCTTTCGCTGCCGAAGGCCGGCGTGGTGACGGGGTACAGCAGCAGCTGCGCATTCACGAGGCCGGGGCGCATGCCCTGCGCGGCCTGCACCGCAAGATGGCCGCCCGCGCTGTCGCCGCCCACGGCCAGGAAGTCCGGATCAAGGTCGAGGTCCGCGCGCTGCTCGGCCAAGTACGCGAGCGCGTCGCGTGCATCGTCCGCCGGCGTGGGAAACGCATGCTCGGGCGCGAGGCGGTAATCGACACTCACCACGGCGCAGCCGGTGTCTTGCGCGACCAACGCGGCCAGCATGCGATGCGTTGTGCGCGGCGCGCCAACCACCCAGCCACCACCGTGGAACCACACCAGCAGGCGGGGCGTTGTCACGCCTTTTGGACGAAAGACGATGGCGTCGAGCGTGCGCCCCGCAAGCGGCAGGCTGAGGTCCGAAACGTCAACGCCATCAGGATCGGGGCGGTCGGATACCGCAGCAATCGCCTCGAAGCGCGCGCGTTGCGCGGCGGCGTCTTCAGGCGGAGGCAAGGCGCCGAACTGTTCGGCAAGGCGTTGATAGAACTGCAGGATTTGCGGATCGACGGCCATGATGTAAGCAGGATGCGATGACCGCCAGAGTGTAGCGCGCCGGGTCGGCTTGAACCTTCAGATGGGCCCGGACCCAACCCACGCGAGCGGTGGGGAAGCGTCAGTCCGGTGCGCCGCCGCATCGGTCAAAAGGCCGGGGGGCCAGCGCTTATTTTTGCTCGGCGACACCGAGTCGCCAGTGCTCGATCTTCGTGCAGCGGTCTTGCACGGCCGGAATGCCTGCGTTGCGCGCGACGGCCATTGCCTCGTCATTCACGATCCCAAGCTGCACCCAGATGCCGCCCACGCCCAGGGTCACGGCTTCCTGCACGACAGGCAGGACTTGTTCCGAGCGACGGAAAATATCGACCAGATCGATGCGCTGGCCGGCGGCGGCAAGGGTTGTCGCCGCTTCGGTGAGCGAGGCATAGCAGGGCTCACCGAGCACGTCTTCGCCCGCGTGCTGGGGGTTGACGGGCACGATGCGATAGCCGGCCTGCTGCAGATAGCGCGCCACGTCGTAGCTAGGCCGCGTGGGGCGTGGCGACAGGCCGACCACGGCGATGGTCTTGCCGGACAGCAGCCGGCGCATGGTGTCTTGCTCGTCGGCGTAGGAAGGATTGGCGGACATGGTTGGCGATGCAGAGGCAATCAGGTTGTGGGCCGCTTGCATGCGGCGCCCAGGTCATCGAAGCGCACGGCGGCTCGGAAGGCGCCCGACGAATACGGGCCGACCTCATACGGCCCGTAGTGCACGACGATGCGGTCTCCTTGCAGCGTAAACGGAAACGCGGCGTTACGCAGATCGCGCTCCTTGAGCGCACCGCGCGGCGCCTCGGGCGCCCCTTCGCGCTTGAGCGCATCGACGATCTGCGTATTGAGGTTCTGCAGGCACGTGGATGTGGGGTTCAGCACATCGGCCAAGGCAATTGGCTGAAAGCCCTGCGCACCGCGGCGCCAGTTGCCGGCTGTGAAGCTGTAGTTGCCATGCGCGCCGCCGCTGTAGGCCCACACCATGCGCAAGAGGCTGACGGTGTCGCCGAGGCCGACGGCGCTGATGCGGATGACGCATTCGGTGTCGTATTGGTCGCACTTGCGCACGCGCAGTGATTGGATCAGCGCATCGATGGCGGCATCGCCCGTCACCGGGTAGCGCTCGATCAGCTTGGCCTGGCCGGAGGTGCCCGTAGCCTCCTGATAGCGCGCCACGCGCTTCAGCGTGAAGGGCTGGCTGCGGCCACCGTCGCTCCAGGTGCCAGTAGCGGTGGCGCCGTCGGCGGAAAACGCACCGGAGAGCGTGCCGCCCTCGCGCACGACGGACTGGCCGGCCGCATCGAGCGCTTCTGCACGTTCGCGCCACACGAAGCGGTGCTCGGGCGCATTACGGCCTTCGATGGTCCAGAAGGCGCGGCCCTGGGGGCGGTCATCGTAGGCTTCGCCGGTTAGTGTGTCGGCCACCGGATCCTTGTCTTTGTCCTGCGCTTTGGGTGGGGGGTCGTACACGTTCAACCACACGTTCCAGCCGGGGCTGTCGGCGCCCTTTCCCACCGCGCCCTGCCAGAAACTGCCGGCCAGACTCTCGGACTGCTCTTTCGTTTTTGCAAGAGGGACAGTTGGCGCAGAAGCAACAGGTGCGGAGGCGGGCGGCGCACTCGCCGGCGTTGCAGGCGGAGCTGAGGCCGCTTCGGGGCCAGCCTGTGCGCCCGCTGCCGCGCCTAGTGCCCCCATCAAGGTAACAAAAACGCCCACGCCCACCGACTTCTGCAACACATGGTGCATCGCATGCCTGTGCATGCCTCCCTCCTATGAAACCCACACCCCAGACTCGGACACACCCCGCTGGTTCGCCTTTTGCCAAGCCCCGTCTGCCTAAGCGGCAAAGTGCTGGGACTGTGCGGGTGCAGCAGGCGTTCCCTGAGCAGGCCCTCCAGGCGCTTTTGCATGCACTCCAAGCGACTTTTACAGCGCTTGCATTCGATTGCAATCCGACACACTTTGTTACGCCTCAGGGCCACCCCGTCACCCACAATGCCTTCGCACCTCAGCGTTTGTGTCCAATTGTTGTGCGCCATATCGGGCCCCGGACGGTCATTCCTCCGACTCGATGGCGACGACACAGTCCACGGTGCAAGGTTACCCCCTCCTTTCGAATTGACCCCTCGAAGGGATTTCCCGTCCGCGCGGTGCTCCCCGGCCCGCGCGCTTTTTTTTTTGTGCGCGCAATTCGCGCGCCTGCCCGCCAGCTTCCCGGCTTTCCCGAGCGCCCTGGATACGGCAGATCCGTCTATCGGCTTCCCGCGCTAGGAAACACGCTCTTACAAAGCCAAGTCGGCCCCTCGACGCCTGCCGCGTTAAATGGAGACATCCACGCGGCACAGGCCGCCATAAAAACGAGGGCTCACCATGTCCAATGTTTCCCGTCGTTCTCCTCTCTCCGGTGTCCGGCTGCCGCATGTGCTGCGCGCGGTGGGTGTTGCCGCCGTATTGCTTGTCTGCGGTGCGCAGGCTGCAATGGCCGCCGATCCGGCTTCGCGGGTGGCGCGCCTGTCGGACTTTTCAGGCACGGTGAGCTTCGCACCCGCCGGCTCCGATGACTGGGCCGGGGCCTCGCTCAACCGCCCGCTCACCACGGGCGACCGCCTGTGGTCGGACCAGGGCAGCCACAGCGAGCTGCACGTCGGGTCCACGGCGCTGCGGCTCGGGCAAAACACCGGCGCCACGCTCGTCGACCTGGACGACCGGAACACACAGGTGAAACTCACCCAAGGCGCCCTGTCGGTTCGCGTGCGTTCGCTGCCCGCCGACCAGACCATCGAGATCGATACGCCCAACCTCGCGTTCACGCCGCAAGCACCGGGCGAATACCGTCTCGACGTCGCACCCGATGGCTCCAGCACGACCGTCACCGTCTGGCACGGTCAGGGCACGGCCTACGGCGATGACCGCTCTACTCCGCTGGGCGCGGGCCAGCAAATCCGCTTTGGCGGCACCGACCTCGCCGAGGCCGGCGGCACCGACAACCCCGGGCGCGACGCCTTCGACCGCTGGGCGGAATCGCGCGATGCCCGCGAAGACGCATCTGTGTCTGCCCGCTACGTCGGTCGTGAAATGACCGGCTATGAAGCCCTCGACGACAACGGCACATGGCGTGAAGAAGACGGCTATGGCGCCGTGTGGGTACCGCGCGCGGTGCCGGTCGGCTGGGCCCCGTATCGCACGGGCCATTGGGCGTGGGTGGCGCCCTGGGGCTGGACGTGGGTCGATGACGCGCCGTGGGGCTTCGCACCTTTCCACTATGGCCGTTGGGCGTATGTCGGCTCCACCTGGTGCTGGGTGCCCGGGCCGGTGGTGCCGCGTCCGGTCTATGCGCCGGCACTCGTCGGTTTCGTGGGCGGCGGTGGCGGAGGCGGGGTGAGCTGGGGGATCAACATCTCGATCGGCTCGCCGGGTGTGGCGTGGTTCCCGCTAGCGCCGGGCGAGGCATATCGCCCCGTGTATGCGGCCAGCCCGACGTACGTGACGAACATCAACCGCACCGTGGTGGTGAACAATGTCACGGTCAACAAGACCATTATCAACAACACCACCAACGTGACCAACGTTCGAAACGTGAACCGGGTCACATATGTCAACGCAAACAACCCCGCCGCCCTGACGGCAGTGCCGGCCAAGACGTTCGTGAACGGCCAACCGGTCGGCCCCGCCATGACGCATCTGCGGCCTGAACAGCTGCGCGCGCAGATGGCGCACGCGCAGTTTGTGTCGACGCCGGCGCTGGCACCCGTGCGTGCCAGCCTGGTAGGCGCGGCGGCCAACGGCGGGCCGCATCAGTTGCCGCCGCCGCAGGCGTTCGCACGTCAGGCGATTGCAGTGCACGCTCCCGCCACGCCGGCAGGCGGACACGATGCGTTGGCAGAACGCTTCCGCTCTCAAGGCGGAGCGCTCTCGGGCGCTGGCCCTGCGTGGACAGGTGGCAACGCGGGCACCCGCGTTGCGCCGGTGCGGGGTCACGCCAATTTGGAGATGCCGACCGCGCCAGCGGCTGCGCAGGCAGCGGGTCTACGGTTGAGTCGCGCCGCACCGAACGGGTCTGCACACGCCGAGCCCGGCCGACCGGTGGAACAACGCGGTCCGAATGGTCCGCAAGGATTGATGGGCTCCCCGAACCCGCAGGGCACGCCGATGCCGCATGGCGCCCAGCCGGGACCGGCGCCGCGGGCCCTCATGGCCCCGGACTCGATCAACCGCCCACGTCCCTTGCCGGGTGCCGCCACGCCGCAAGAGCGGCCGGGGCAACCGCAGGCTGCGCCTGCGCCGCAAGGCCCGGCCGGCATGACGACACGTCCGCCGCAGCGCGACGGCGCACCCGGCACACCGCGCGACGAGCGCCGCGCCTTCGAGCCGCGTCCGCAACTGCCGCAGACCGGCCCTCAAGCGCCGCATCTTCAACCGCAACCACAGCGCGGTGGCCAGGAGCCGAATCGCTTCAATGGCAATCCTGCCCCGGCCATGCAGGAGCGTCCGCACAACGAGCCGCCGCAGATGCGCACACGCCCGGAGCCTGAACAGCGCCGGCCGGAACCGCACATGGAAGCCCCGCGCCCCGCACCGCAACCGCATGTTGGGATGCGTCAGCAGCAACCGCAGGCCCAACCGCGTCCGCCCGAAGCCCGTCCGCCGCAGGCTCAACCGCCTCGGCAGGAACACCAACAAGCCCAACCGCATCCGCAAGGCAATCGCGGTGATGAAAAGCGCGAAGGCGAGCACCGCTGAGCGCAGGTGCCGCGCCAGTTCGCAGGCAAAAAAAAAGCAGCCCTTCGGGGCTGCTTTTTCGTCTGCGCCGACCGATGACACCGGCCGGTACACAATGCCTTAGCGCTTGCGACGCAGGCGGGCGATCGCTGCAAGCTGCGCAGCGGCCACGGCCAGTTCACTTTGCGCACGGGCCAGATCCAGGTCACTGCTTTGATTCTGCAGCGCCTCTTCGGCCGCACGCTTGGCTTCGTTCGCCTTGGCTTCGTCCAGGTCGTGACCGCGGATTGCGGTATCGGCCAGCACGGTCACCTTCTTCGGCTGCACTTCGAGAATGCCACCAGCAACGAACACGAACTCTTCGCCGCCGTCTTCCTTCTCGATGCGCACGGCGCCCGGCTTGATGCGCGTGATCAGCGGCGTGTGACCGGGCAGAATGCCCAGCTCGCCGGCTTCGCCGGGCAGTGCCACAAACTTGGCATTGCCGGAGAAGATCTCGTGCTCAGCGCTGACGACGTCTACATGAATGGTTGCCATCTCGATTCCTTTGCTCAGAAAAGCGGCTTCCTGAATGGGCTTCAGGAAGCCAGTACTGGCCCCGGCTTACGCGCGGTGCCAGACGTTGCTCTTACTGGAGCTTCTTGGCCTTCTCGAAGGCTTCGTCGATCGAGCCGACCATGTAGAACGCCTGTTCCGGCAGGTGATCGCACTCGCCGTCCACCAGCATCTTGAAGCCGCGGATGGTTTCCTTCAGCGGCACGTACTTGCCCGGCGAACCCGTGAACACTTCTGCAACGTGGAACGGCTGCGACAGGAAACGCTGGATCTTACGGGCACGGCCCACAGCCAGCTTGTCTTCCGGCGACAGTTCGTCCATGCCCAGAATCGCGATGATGTCGCGCAGTTCCTTGTAGCGCTGCAGCGTCTTCTTCACGCGGTCGGCGACTTCGTAGTGCTCCTGGCCAACCACTTGCGGGTCGAGCTGGCGCGACGTCGAGTCGAGCGGATCCACTGCGGGGTAGATACCCAGTGCAGCGATGTCACGCGAGAGCACGACGGTCGAGTCAAGGTGCAGGAAGGTCGTTGCCGGCGACGGGTCGGTCAAGTCATCGGCAGGCACGTACACGGCCTGGATCGACGTGATCGAGCCGGTCTTGGTCGACGTGATACGTTCCTGCAGCTTGCCCATTTCTTCAGCCAGCGTCGGCTGATAGCCCACGGCGGAAGGCATACGGCCCAGCAGTGCCGACACTTCGGTACCGGCCAGCGTGTAGCGGTAGATGTTGTCGACGAAGAACAGGATGTCACGGCCTTCGTCACGGAAGCGCTCGGCCATCGTCAGGCCGGTCAGCGCCACGCGCAGACGGTTGCCCGGCGGCTCGTTCATCTGGCCGAACACCATGGCCACCTTGTCGAGCACGTTGGAGTCCTTCATTTCGTGGTAGAAGTCGTTGCCCTCACGGGTACGCTCGCCCACGCCAGCAAACACCGACAAGCCCGAGTGCTGCTTGGCGATGTTGTTGATCAGCTCCATCATGTTCACGGTCTTGCCGACGCCGGCGCCACCGAACAGACCCACCTTACCGCCCTTGGCGAACGGGCAGACCAGGTCGATCACCTTGATGCCGGTTTCCAGCAGGTCCACTGACGGCGACAGCTCGTCGAACTTCGGGGCCTTCTGGTGAATCGCGCGCTTTTCGTCGCAGGCGATCGGGCCGGCTTCGTCAATCGGGCGACCCAGCACGTCCATGATGCGGCCCAGCGTGCCGTGACCAACCGGCACCGAGATCGGCGCGCCGGTGGTCGCCACGCGCATGCCGCGACGCAGACCGTCGGACGAACCCAGCGCAATGGTACGCACCACGCCGTCGCCCAGCTGTTGTTGCACTTCGAAGGTCAGGCCCTTCTCGGCGAACGAAGCGTCGTTGCTGTCATCCAGCACCAGCGCGTCGTAGACCTTCGGCATCGCGTCGCGCGGGAACTGAATGTCCACCACGGCGCCGATGCACTGCACGATATTTCCGTTTGCGATACTCATTTGTATCTCCAATAACTTGATTCTTTGCCGTGGCTATCAGACTGCCGCTGCGCCGCTGACGATCTCGGACAGTTCCTTCGTGATCGCTGCCTGACGGGTCTTGTTGTAGACCAGTTGCAGTTCGCCGATCACGTTCTTTGCGTTGTCCGAAGCCGCCTTCATCGCCACCATTCGGGCCGATTGCTCGGACGCCATGTTCTCGGCCACCGCCTGGTACACCAGCGCCTCGACGTAGCGGATCAGCAGCTCGTCGACCACCGTCTGTGCGTCCGGCTCGTAGATGTAATCCCACGAGTAGGCCTGCTTCTCGGCGTCGCTCTGCGCGAGCTTGTCGGCGGTCAGCGGCAGCAGCTGCTCGACCACCGGCTCCTGCTTCATCGTGTTGATGAAGCGGGTGTACGCGAGGTACACAGCATCGATCTGCCCAGCGTTGAACGCGTCCAGTTGCACCTTGATTGCGCCGATCAGCTTTTCCAGATGCGGCGTGTCGCCCAGATGCACGACGTTCGAGACCACCTTCGCACCGACGCGGCCCAGGAACTGCATGCCCTTGGTACCGATGGCAGTGGTTTGCGTCTCAACGCCCTTGTTCTGCAGATCGCGCAGTTGGGTGGTGACGGCACGCAGCACGTTGGTGTTCAAGCCACCGCACAGGCCCTTGTCCGTCGTCACCACGATCAGGCCGGCACGCTTGATGTCGCGCGCAACCATGAACGGGTGCTTGTACTCCGGATTGGCCAGTGCCATGTGCGCAGCCACGTTGCGGATCTTCTCGGCATACGGGCGGGCAGCACGCATCCGTTCCTGCGCCTTGCGCATCTTGGATGCGGCGACCATTTCCATCGCCTTGGTGATCTTGCGCGTGTTTTGCACGCTCTTGATCTTGGTGCGGATTTCTTTTGTTCCGGCCATTTCTTCCTCTCCGTTCAAACCTGGTCACGCTGGCTACGCGCGACCAGTTTCGGGAATGACGCGGTTAGAACGCGGCGGACTTCTTGAAATCCTCGATCGCGGCACGCAGGGCGGCCTCATCGTCCTTCGAAAGATCCTTCGTATCTTCGATGCGGTTGATGAGATCGGCGTACTTCGTCTTCAGCGTGTCGTGCAGGCCCTTTTCAAAAGCCAGGATGTCCTTCACGTCCACGTTGTCGAGGAAGCCGTTGTTGGCTGCGTACAGCGACGCGGCCAGCTGCCACACTTGCAGCGGCTGGTATTGCGGCTGCTTGAGCAGTTCGGTCACGCGGCGGCCGCGCTCGAGCTGCTTGCGGGTCGCTTCGTCCAGGTCGGAAGCAAACTGCGCGAACGCAGCCAGTTCACGATACTGAGCCAAGTCGGTACGGATACCGCCGGACAGCTTCTTGATGACCTTGGTCTGAGCAGCACCGCCCACACGCGACACCGAAATACCGGCGTTGATTGCGGGACGCACACCTGCGTTGAACAGGTCGGTTTCCAGGAAGATCTGACCGTCGGTGATCGAGATCACGTTGGTCGGAACGAACGCGGACACGTCACCGGCCTGCGTTTCGATCACGGGGAGTGCCGTCAGCGAACCGGTCTTGCCCTTGACTTCACCGTTGGTGATCTTCTCGATGTGCTCGGCGTTCACACGTGCAGCACGCTCCAGCAGACGCGAGTGCAGATAGAACACGTCGCCGGGGTACGCTTCTCGGCCAGGCGGACGGCGCAGCAGCAGCGAAACCTGACGGTACGCCCAAGCTTGCTTGGTCAGATCGTCATACACGATGAGGGCGTCTTCGCCACGGTCGCGGAAGTATTCGCCCATCGTGCAGCCGGCGTAGGCCGACAGGTACTGCATGGCAGCCGAGTCGGAAGCGGCAGCCGCCACCACGATCGTGTAGTCCAGCGCGCCGTGCTCTTCGAGCTTGCGCACCACGTTGGCGATCGTCGAAGCCTTCTGGCCGATTGCCACGTACACGCAGAAGATGCCCTTGCCCTTTTGGTTGATGATGGCGTCGACGGCCACAGCGGTCTTGCCGGTCTGACGGTCGCCAATGATCAGCTCACGCTGGCCACGGCCGATCGGCACCATTGCGTCGATCGACTTCAGACCGGTCTGCACCGGCTGGCTCACCGATTGACGTGCGATCACGCCCGGAGCGACCTTTTCGATCACGTCCGTCTTCTTGGCGTTGATCGGGCCCTTGCCGTCGATCGGCTGGCCCAGTGCGTTGACCACGCGGCCCAGCAGTTCCGGACCAACCGGCACTTCCAGAATGCGGCCCGTGCACTTGACTTCGTCGCCTTCGGAAATGTGCTCGTACTCACCCAGCACCACAGCGCCGACAGAGTCGCGCTCGAGGTTCAGCGCGAGGCCGAACGTGTTGCCCGGGAATTCCAGCATTTCGCCTTGCATCACGCCCGACAGGCCATGAATGCGGCAGATACCGTCCGTCACGGAAATGACCGTGCCGGTGTTCTTTGCGTCAGCGCCAGCCTTCAAGCCCTCGATACGGGTCTTGATCAGGTCGCTGATCTCGGAGGGGTTCAGTTGCATCGAATGCTCCTAATTCTTCAATCTGTCTGCGGGCGCGATATCGTCGATGGCATCGGCGCCTCGCAAAACAGCATTACGCGGCGGTCAGCGCAGACTGCATCTGCGTCAGGCGCGCGCGCACCGAGGTGTCGAGCACTTCGTCGCCAATCTGCACACGCACGCCGCCGATCAACGAAGGATCGACGCTCACGTGAGCCTGCAGCTTCTTGCCGAACTTGCGTTCGAGCGTGGCGACCAGTTCGGTCAGGGGCGCGCCCTCAAGCGGGAACGCACTGGTGATCTCGACGTCGGCGGCGCCTTCGCTGGCATTCCGCAGCACATGGAATTGCGCGGCAATTTCCGGCAGCAACGACAGGCGCTTGTTGGCCACCAGCAGGCCAACCAGTTCCTTTGCTTCATGCGATACCGGAGATTTCAGCGCCGACAGGAAGATCCCCGCCACATCGGCTTTGGAGAGCTTCGGATCATCGGCGACTGCCTTCATGTCGGGCACGGCGGCAATTTGCCCCATTTCCGACACGAGCTCAGACCATGCACCCAGATTGCCGGCCTTCGCCACGCGGAACAGCGCCTCTGCGTACGGACGGGCAACGGTTGCGAGTTCTGCCATGATTACAGCTCAGCCTTGAGTTGATTGAGCAGATCGGCGTGGACCTGCGCATTGACTTCACGCTTGAGGATCTGCTCGGCACCCTTGACGGCCAGCACAGCAACCTGGTCACGCAGCGATTCACGCGCGCGCACGGTTTGCTGCTCGGCTTCTGCCTTGGCTTGCGCGATGATGCGCGCGGCTTCGGCCTGGGCGTTTTGCTTGATCTCATCGGCGCTCATCTGGGCGCGCTTTTCAGCGTCCGCGATGCGTTGCGCGCCTTCATTGCGCGCTTCGGTCAGTGCCTGGTCGACCCGCTTGTTGGCCAGCTCCAGCTCGGCCTTGCCCTTATCGGCAGCGGCCAGGCCATCGGCGATTTTCTTCGCGCGTTCGTCGAGCGCCTTCACCAGGGGCGGCCAAATGAATTTGGCAACAACCCACCACAGGATGAAGAACACGACCATCTGCGCGACGAGTGTGGCGTTCAGGTTCATGGTGTGTTCCTTTCGGTATTGAGACTACGGATCAATGCACGAAGCGGCGAGGGTCACGCGCTGCGTTCACCCAGGCCGCCTCCGGCATCATGCAGACCGAAAAGAATTACTTGATGACCGACAGCAGCGGGTTGGCAAACGCGAACAGCATGGCCACACCAACGCCGATCAGGAATGCCGCGTCGATCAGGCCAGCCAGCAGGAACATCTTGGTTTGCAGCGGGTTCATCAGTTCAGGCTGACGTGCGCAGGCTTCGATGTACTTGCCGCCCATCAGTGCGATGCCCAGGCAGGCGCCGATAGCACCCAGGCCAATGATGATGCCGATACCGATGGCGGTCAGACCTTGGATGTTGGCGAGAAATGCTTGCATGATGACTCCCTTTTACGTGAAAGACTAAGAACTTGAGAACTTGGAAAAATCAAACGGAACCGGAGAACCTGAACCGCAACTACTTAGTGGTGTTCATGTGCCTGGCCGATATACACCAGCGTCAGCATCATGAAGATGAAGGCTTGCAGCAGCACGATCAGGATGTGGAAGATCGCCCACACTGCGCCAGCCACCACGTGACCCACGAAACCCAGCGCCGACGCGTCGGCACCGAACGTCCAGACCGAGCCAAGCAGCGCGATCAGCAGGAACACCAGCTCGCCCGCGTACATGTTGCCGAACAACCGCATGCCCAGCGACACAGCCTTGGCGAGGAATTCGATGATGTTGAGGATCAGGTTGAACGGCGCGAGGTACCACTTGGCGCCGAACGGTGCCGACAGCAGCTCGTGCGCGAAGCCGCCAGCGCCCTTGATCTTGAAGCTGTAGTAGATCATCAGGATCAGCACAGCGAACGACATGCCGAACGTGCCGTTCAGGTCAGCCGTGGCCACTGCGCGGTGGTGCGGCACGTGCACGCCAAACGTACCGAGGAGGTGGTTGACGCCCGTGACCCAGTCCACCGGGATCAAGTCGACCGCGTTCATCAGCGTGACCCACACGAAGACCATCAGCGCCAGCGGAGCAATCCAGGAACGATCGCCGTGGATGATGCCCTTGGCCTGGTCATCGACCATCTCGACGACGAGTTCAACGAAGGCCTGGAAGCGGCCCGGAACGCCGGAGGTGACGCGACGTGCGGCAATGCCCAGGAAGATGATGCCGATCAGACCCATCAACACGGACCAGAACATCGTGTCCCAGTTGATGACGGAGAAGTCGACAACAGAGGCCTGCTTGCCGCCGATGCTATTGAAATTCTGCAAATGCTCCGCGATATACGCGGAAGGCGTGAGAGCGTGCTCGGCGGCGTGGCCGGCGGCTTCTGCGACTTCAGTTGCCATGATGATTCAGTCCAATATTGCGAAACATTCTTCGTGACCCATTCCGACTTGCGCCCGATTCAGCCAGGTTTCCCCCGGGGATCGCGGACTGCACGCGGCTGGAACGCGCCACCTTATTCTTTCGGAGTGTCAGCGCAATGAACCGGGGGCTTCTCCTGCCTCACAGGTTCCTGCCACGTGCCAACACGTCCAGTGTGCCCGCCATGTCGCGGTGGGCTGGAGCCGACTCAACGCGCTATCGCAGCGCGAGACCGACCCAATACATCTTGAGCGCCAGGATCAGGGTGATCAGCAAGGGCGGCCAATGCAGGCCCTTGAAGACAACCACCACGATCACCAGCAGCGCGACCGTGCCGAGCACCTTGATCGCTTCGCCCACCACCAGACGGGCGATGGATTCGAACCCCTTGGCCGTCGACAGCCGCATCGCGAACCATGCCGAAGGCACCACGCACACGCCACCGCCCAGCAGAGCAGAAAGCGCGGCCTCGCCCGCTGACGCAGCGCCCGTGCCCGCGAACCAACTGCCGACATACCAACCGAGCGCACACAACAGTGTGATGGCCACCTGGCCGAGCACGATGGAAAAAGGCGTGATGCGCGAGGCCTGCAGAGCCTGCTCGCCGAACAGGGCGACCGCTTCGTCATGTGAAAGCACATGCACCGGCGGCTCCGCCTGCTCCTCATCGTCCCAACCATCGTGCTTCGGATCCTGCACCGACTGAGGTCGGGCGGCGTTCAACGAAGCGTAAGAATCGGGCCGTTGCCGGTCGGCTGGCTGCATGGAAGAATGTGCTTTCATCATGCCGCACCGCTTTGGGTCAGGCGGATTTAAAACCGCACGATTTTACGGGACATGGCGTTCACCAGTCAACGCGCAAGCGAACGCTCGTGCGGGCGCCTTCGACAGCACTCTGTGCGGCTGCGTTCCATTCCGCGTGCGCAATGCGTTGCTGCTGCCGGGGTACCGAATCCGCCTGATGGAGCGGCACCCCGTTGATTTCATGATGGTGTTGGCAACGCTCCGCGTCGATGACGCGGGAGGTAATCGCACCAATTCCGTGCCAACTGACGGCCCCCAAATGGCGCAAAGACGCTGGCGACAACCTGTGCGTCAAACTGTCGCAGACGGAACTCAGGCAGCTTCTTCGTCGCCGTCAGGACGCAGACGCGCCAACAAGCCATCGAACTCATCGAGACTGCTGAATTGCACGGTCAGCTGGCCACGGCCCTTTGCCGCCAGCTTGATCTGCACCCCCAAGCCGAGTTCGTCCGCAAGTTCCTCTTCCAGACGCGCAACATCACGGCCACCCTGATGCCCGCCCTTCTGCTTGAGTGACTTCAGCTCGAATGGCTTTAGCGTCAGGGCCACCAGTTTTTCCGTCTCGCGGACCGACAGGCGCTTGTTGACGATCTGATTGGCCAAGGTGATCTGCGTGGCACCATCGACAGCGAGCAGCGCACGGGCGTGCCCCATATCCAGGTCGCCGGCCATCAGCATGGTCTGCACAGGCTGGGCGAGATTGAGCAGACGCAGCAGGTTGGACACCGCGCTGCGCGAACGCCCCACCGATTCCGCCGCCTGCTCATGTGTGAACTGGAATTCACGCACCAGGCGCGCGATGCCCTGCGCCTCTTCCAGCGGATTGAGGTCTTCGCGCTGGATGTTTTCGATCAGCGCCATGGCGGCGGCCGATTCATCCGGCACGTCCTTCACGAGGACGGGCACTTCGGTCAGGCCGGCAAGGCGTGATGCGCGGAAGCGGCGTTCACCCGCAATGATTTCGTACTTCGGCTTGGCACCGTCGGACTCGACCTTGCGCACCAGAATCGGCTGCATCAGGCCTTGGGCGCGGATGCTCGCGGCAAGCTCCTGCAGCGCGCCTTCGTCCATGCGCGTGCGCGGCTGATATTTGCCGGGCTGCATCTGTTCGAGCTTCAGCACCGTCGGCGCGCCCTCTTGCTTGGCGGCTTCGACAATCTCGGCCGGACTGCCGAGCAGCGCTTCGAGGCCTCGGCCCAGTCCCTTTTTCTTCATCGTGCTCATGTTGTTCCTCGTGCTGCTCAGGCCGGCGTGTCGGCCATCTGCCGCACGCGCGCGATCATCTCGGCGCCGAAATCCAGATAGGCCTTCGCACCTTTCGATGCCACGTCAAATGCCACGCCCGGCATGCCGTACGACGGCGCTTCGGCCAGACGCACGTTGCGCGGAATGACTGTCTTGAACACCTTGTCGCCGAAATGCGATTCGAGCTGCGCCGATACCTGCTGCTGCAGCGTCACGCGCGGGTCGAACATCACGCGCAACAGGCCGATCACCTTGAGATCGCGATTCAGGTTGGCGTGCACCTGCTTGATGGTGTTGACCAGATCCGACAGGCCTTCGAGCGCGAAGTACTCGCACTGCATCGGCACGACCACGCCGTGTGCGGCACACAGGCCGTTGAGCGTGAGCAGCGAGAGCGACGGCGGGCAATCGATGAGGACGAAATCGTAGTCGGCTTCTACCTCGGCGAGCGCAAGCTTGAGGCGGTTTTCGCGATGCTCGAGATCGACCAGTTCGACTTCGGCGCCGGCCAGGTCGCGGTTGGCGGGCAGCACGTCGTAGCGCCCAGCCTCCGAGCGCTGGCGCGCCTGCGGAATCGTCGCCAGCCCGACCAGGACCTGGTAGACGCTGAATTCGAGCGTGTGCTTATCGATGCCCGAGCCCATCGAGGCGTTGCCCTGCGGGTCGAGGTCGACCAGCAGCACGCGCTGCCCTTGGGCGGCCAGCCCGGCCGCGAGATTCACCGTGGTGGTGGTCTTGCCGACCCCACCCTTCTGGTTGGCGATCACGAAAATATTCGACATGACTCCTCTGCGGTGAATGGCTCGCTACAACGTTCGCTCACGCCGACGGCGCAAGGATGACCAGGTGACGCTCGGCCGGCAGCCCCGGCACGGTCAGGCGTTCGATGGCTTCGACGGTCCAGCCGGCGGGCAGGCGCTCGATTTCGGCATCCGGGCGTACGCCCTTCATGGCGACCATGCGGCCGCCCGGCGCCAGCAGATGGCCGGCCAGATTCACGAAATCCACCAGCTCGGCAAACGCGCGCGAGGTGATGACGCCGTAGCCGGTGGCATCGGCCAGCTTTTCCACGTGGCCCCAATGCGATTGGGCATTGGCCAGGCCAAGCTCTGCACGGCACTGCGTCAGGAATGCCGTCTTTTTTTGCACGATGTCGACCATCGTGACGCTCACATCTGGAAAAGCGATGGCCAGGGGAATACCGGGCAGACCGCCGCCGGAACCGACGTCCAGCACGCGCGGTGCGCCAGGTTGAGCACGCCGAGCCAACTCAGCAATGCGCGACACGGCCGAGAGCGAATCCAGCAAGTGATGCGTCAGCATGTCGCCGGCGTCACGAATGGCGGTCAGGTTATAGACGCGGTTCCATTTGGCGAGCAGCCCTTGGTAAGCGAGCAGGCGATCCAGCTGCGCGCCGTCCACGGACAAGCCAAGCGCGCGAGCGCCGGCTTCCAGCTCTGCTCGGGCGTCGGTCAATGCATCCGCCATCAAGCCGCCTCGCCTTGGGAATCAGCGCGCGGGCCTACTTGGCCGCGCAACACGCCCTTCTTCAAATGCACGAGCAGCAGCGACACAGCGGCCGGCGTGACGCCGGAGATACGGGAAGCCTGTCCGATGGTCTCGGGCTTGTGCTTGGCCAGCTTCTGTTGCACCTCGATCGACAGTCCGCGCACTTGCGAATAGTCGAAATCCGCTGGCAGACGGGTGTTTTCGTTTGCACCCAAACGCTCCACTTCATCGGCTTGCCGGGCGATGTAGCCGTGGTATTTGATGCCGATTTCGACCTGCTCACGGATCTGCTCGGCCAGCAGCGGATCTTCCGCCAAGGGCGCTTCAAGCGCGTACTTGCCGCCCTGCATGCCCATGAGCGTTTCGTAGGTCACGTTCGGGCGGCGCAGCAAGTCGGCCAAGGCGTACTCGCGCTCGATCCCCTTCCCCAGAACTGGCTCGGCATCTTCCAGGGGAAGCGTGGCCGGGTTCACCCAAGTGGATTTGAGGCGCTCTGTTTCACGTGAAACAGCGTCGCGCTTGCGGTTGAACGCATCCCAGCGGGCGTCGTCGACCACGCCCAGCGTGCGACCGACTTCAGTCAGGCGCATGTCAGCGTTATCTTCGCGCAGGCTCAGGCGGAACTCCGCACGGCTGGTGAACATGCGATACGGCTCGGTCACGCCCCGGGTGATGAGGTCGTCAACGAGCACGCCCAGATAGGCCTGATCGCGGCGCGGCGTCCAGGCGTCCTTGCCCCGCACTTGCAAGCCGGCGTTGATACCGGCCAGCAGACCTTGCGCCGCCGCCTCTTCGTAACCGGTCGTGCCGTTGATCTGGCCCGCGAAGAACAGCCCGGAAATTGCCTTCGATTCCAGCGATGCCCGCAGCCCCCGCGGGTCGAAGTAGTCGTACTCGATCGCGTAACCGGGGCGCAGGATGTGAGCGTTCTCCAGCCCGCGCATCGAATGGATCAGGTCGAGCTGCACATCAAACGGCAGGCTGGTCGACACGCCGTTCGGGTAAAACTCGTTGGTCGCCAAGCCCTCCGGCTCCAGGAAGATCTGGTGGCTGTCCTTGCTGGCAAAGCGATGGATCTTGTCTTCGATGCTCGGGCAATAGCGCGGCCCCACCCCTTCGATCACGCCCGTGTACATCGGGGAGCGATCCAACCCGGCGCGGATGATGTCGTGCGTGCGCTCGTTGGTGTGCGTCACCCAGCACGGGACTTGGCGCGGGTGCATGTCCGCTCGGCCCATGAACGAAAACACCGGCACCGGATCGAGATCACCCGGCTGCTCTTCCAGCACAGAAAAATCGATGGAACGGCCGTCAATGCGCGGCGGCGTTCCGGTCTTGAGCCGCCCTTGCGGCAGCTTCAATTCCTTCAACCGCGCCGACAGCGACACCGCAGCCGGGTCGCCCGCGCGGCCGCCCGTGTAGTTGTTCAGCCCGACGTGGATCTTGCCGTCGAGGAACGTCCCCGCCGTCAGCACCACGGCACGCGCCCGGAATTGCACGCCAACCTGCGTCACGGCCCCGACTACGCGGTCACCTTCCACCAGCAGGTCTTCCACGGCCTGCTGGAACAGCATCAGGTTGGGCTGGTTTTCCAGGCGATGACGGATGGCAGCCTTGTACAGCACGCGGTCCGCCTGGGCGCGAGTCGCACGCACCGCCGGCCCTTTGCTGGAATTGAGGATGCGGAATTGGATACCGCCCTCGTCCGTCGCGATGGCCATGGCCCCGCCCAGAGCATCGACTTCCTTGACCAGATGGCCCTTACCAATGCCCCCGATGGACGGGTTGCAGCTCATCTGCCCCAGTGTCTCGATGTTGTGCGTCAGCAGCAGGGTCTGGCAACCCATGCGCGCCGCCGCCAAGGCGGCCTCGGTGCCGGCGTGTCCGCCGCCCACCACGATCACATCGAATTCAATTGGATACAGCATGGCTTCCTCCTCGCATGGAGGCATCGAAAATTTGAAGAAGCGGAATTATAAGTCGCGCAGCTACCCCGCAGTTCGACCATGCGGCAATCGCGACAAAATTCGGCCGCTTTTCGTGTTTCACGTGAAACATGCACCGCTTGTCGGCAGCGTTTGTGTTTCACGTGAAACACATCAACGGGCTTGGCGCCCTACCTTCGCTGCCCGAATGGGCGCGCAGAAAGTGGACGAAGACACGGAGCGTGCCAGCCATCTGCGGCGTGGGCGGGACATAGAGAGGAAAGCGATGCATCGGAGGCGCTGCCGGCCTCAAGCTGACTGACGCGCAGATCTCACTGAAATCCAGGCCGCGTTTCCCCAGACCACGGCATCGCCCATTCCGCAGAGCCTCGCCTACGGTTGCGCCGCAAAAAGCAAAACGCACGGCGCGAACCGTGCGTTTTGCGTGGGAAGACGACGTTGGCTAGGTCGTCAGTTCTGCAGCTTCCACTTCCCGTCCTTGATCTCCACCATCACTCGCGCCCGCTGATCCAGCCCGAGGTGATCCTTCGCATTCATGTTCATCACGCCGTGCGAGATCGCCAGATTGGTCGTCGTCTCCATCGCATCGCGCAGCCCCTTGCGGAACGCTGGCGTGCCGGGTTGCCCCTTCTTCAGCGCTTCGGGCATCGCATGTGTGAACAACAAACCGGCATCCCACATATGCCCGCCAAACGTGGAGACCTGTCCGCCGTAGGCCTTCTCATACGCCGTCTTGTACGCCAGCGCCGGCTTCTTCACCGGGTTGCTGTCGGGCAGTTGCTCGGCAACCAAGATCGGACCTGCCGGCAGGAACGTACCGTCGCAGTCCTTGCCGCACACGCGCAGGAAGTCGGCGTTCGCCACGCCGTGCGTCTGATACAGCTTGCCCTTGTAGCCACGCTCCTTGAGCGCCCGCTCCGGCAGCGCGGCCGGCGTACCCGAGCCTGCGATCAGCACCGCATCCGGATTGGCCGACATGATCTTCAGCACCTGCCCCGTCACCGACGTATCGGTCCGTGCAAAGCGCTCATTGGCGACAACCTTCAGCTTGCGCAGCCCCGCCACCTTGTCGAACTCCTGCGCCCACGAATCGCCATAGGCATCGGCAAAGCCGATCAGCGCGACGGTCTTCACGCCGTGGTTGACCATGTGTTCGGCAATGGCGGTCGCCATGTGCGAATCGTTTTGCGGCGTCTTGAATACCCACGCCCGCTTGGCGTCCATCGGCTCGATGATGCGCGCAGATGCGGCCAGGGTGATCATCGGCGTTTCGCTCTCGGCCACCACATCCACCATCGCCAGCGAGTTCGGCGTGACGGTCGAGCCGATCACCAGGTCGACCTTGTCTTCGGTGATGAGCTTGCGTGTGTTCTTGACGGCGGTGGTGGTGTCAGACGCATCGTCGAGCACGATGTACTCGATCTTCTTGCCCGCGATTTCCTTGGGCAGCAGCGCCACGGTGTTCTTTTCCGGAATGCCGAGCGAGGCGGCCGGACCGGTGGCAGATACCGTGATGCCGACCTTCACCTGGGCGAATGCCGTACCTGCCAACAGCGCCATTGCGGCGAGTGCAATGCGGGATGCGCGCGAAACCTTCATGCCGTCTCCTGAGATGTGCCGAGCGGGTCTGCGCCCGCCCTGAATCTGCGATTGGCCGACCGCTGGGTCGGGGATGAACGAGTCTAGAAGGAGTCACGCCACGCGGGCAAGGGGGAGATACCCCAAACCTTAACGTGTTCACGACCTGGGCAACTTCAGCCCACGCGATACACCCGCCCGCTCTGCACGCCCTCCACGCTGCGGCGGTAGGCCAGTGCCGCGCGCGCCGCCGTAATCGGTTCGAAGCCGGGAAAGAACGGGCCATAGGCACCCATGGATTCGGTCAGCACGGTCGGGCTGACGGCATTGATGCGGAGGCTGCGCGGCAACTCGCACGCGGCTGCCCGCACGAAGCCTTCCACACCAGCGTTCACGGCCGTCGCATTGGCGCCCTGGGCGATGGGCTCCTGCCCAACGATGCCGGTCGTGAGCGTGATCGAACCGCCATCGTTCAGATAGTGCTGGCCGACCAGCGCCAGGCGCACCTGCCCAAGCAGCTTGTCCTGCAGGCCGACGTTGAAATCCGCTGCGGTCATCTTGGTGAGCGGCCCGAAGAACAGGTTGCCGGCGGTGGAGACGATGGCGTCCACACGGCCAAGCCTGTCGAACAGCGCGGCCACGCTGTCGGCGCTGGTGATGTCGACCTGATGCTCGCCTTGCGTACGTCCCACGCGGATGATTTCGTGCGCACCGCCCTGCTCCAGTTCCGCCACCACGGCGCGGCCAAGCGTGCCGCTGGCGCCAATTACGACAATCTTCATGCTCTGCTCCCCTCACAAATCCGGTTGGAATGGCGCCCATTCTTGGCCGAACTCGCTATGTGATAAAGCCGTGATACCTTCGGGTATTCCTAATCAATAGTTCGGAATATGGACAAGCTACGGAGCATGGAAACCTTCGTCGCCGTGGTGGAGGGCGGCAACTTCACCGAGGCGGCGGTAAGGCTGGAAATGTCCGCAGTGATGGTCGGCAAATACGTGAGCGCGTTGGAAACGCAATTGGGCGCGCGCCTGCTCCAGCGCAGCACACGACGCCAAAGCCTGACCGACGCGGGGCGCGTGTTCTACGAAGACGCCAAGCGCGTGCTGGAACAGGTGCGCTGGGCGGAAACGTCTGTCGAACGGCTGCGCGCATCGCCTTCGGGCACGCTGCGCGTGAGCGCGCCCACCACGTTCGGCGCGTGCGTGATCGCGCCACTGGCGGCGACGTTCCAGCAGGCGCATCCGCAGGTACGTGTGGAGTTGAACCTGAGCAACAGCATGGTCGATCTCGTCGACGAAGGGTTCGATCTCGCCATTCGCATCGGGCCGTTGGGTGACGCCGATCTGGTGGCCAAGCCGCTGTGCGTGTATCGCATGGTCATCTGCGCGTCACCGGATTACCTTGAGCGGCACGGCAGACCGGAAACGCCGGCCGACCTGCCGCAGCATCGCTGCCTGTCGCACATGGTGTGGAACAACCGCAATGCGTGGCAGCTCGCCGGCTGGACCGGCGCCACGCCGTGGCGCGACGACCCGGCCTTCACCTGCAACGACGGCCATGGCCTGCGCGCGGCGGCAGTTGCCGGTGCCGGCCTGCTGCTGCAGCCCGAAGTGCTTGTCGCCGACGACCTGGCAAGCGGCCGACTGGTGCGCGTGCTGCAAGCGTATGCACCCGAGCCGCGGCCGATTCACGTCGTGTATCGGCAGGATCGGCGGCCGCTGCCGAAGCTCACTGGTTTTGTTGGGCATTTGCTGGAGCGGGTGCCCTCGTTCGTCCCCGCATCGGCGGCACAATAGCGCCCATGAACCCCGAAGACCTCCAACGCCTCGTCACCACGCAAATGCCCTTCGGCAAGTACAAGGGCCGCCTGATTGCCGACCTGCCGGGCCATTACCTCAACTGGTTTGCGCGCGAGGGCTTTCCGCCGGGGCAGATCGGCCGCTTGCTCTCGCTGATGCAGGAGCTGGATCACAACGGTCTGAAGGGCCTGCTCGACCCACTGCGCCAGGGCCGCTGACAACGCGATTGATCAATCGCCGTTGATGTACCGCAACAGCCCCGTCGCCAGCGCATCAAACACGACGCGACAGCGCGGGCTGTCACGCAGGTCTTCGTGCATGGCGAGCCAGGTGTCGAGCGTGATGCTGATCTGATCGCTGAACAGACGAACCAGATCCACGTTGTGCCGTGCCAAGCCGACCTGGCAGAAGCCGACGCCAAAGCCCGCACGCAGTGCGGCAATCGCAGCCAGATCACTGTCGGTACGCAGCGCGAAGCGGTTGCGCTGGATCCATGGGAACTGCGCTCGCACGCTGCGCAGGAATGCGTCCTCCTTGTCGTAGCCGATCAACGTGTGGCCAGCGAGTTCTTCCACCGTGCTGGGCGTGCCGCGCTGTGCCAGATAGCGCCGGTGCGCAAACAACCCCAATTCGATCTCGCCGAGGTGCCGCGCGACGAGCACGCCCTGGCTCGGCGGCTGCATGCGCACGGCGATGTCCGCCTCACGGCGCAGCAGGTCTTCCATCCGGTTCGACGGCACCAATTCGAGCGTCAGCTCCGGATAGGCGGCGTGCAGATCGGCGAGGATGGGCGGCAGCACCTCGACCGCCACGACCTCGCTGGCGGTGATGCGCACGGTGCCCCGTACGCCCTCGCCCTGGCTGGAGGCAGCGCGCAGCAAGGCAGCGCTGGTGGCTTCCAGCGATTCGGCAAACGGCCGCAGTGATAGCGCCGCTTCTGTGGGGCTCAGCCCCTGCTGCGTTCGGACGAAGAGCGACATGCCCAGTGCCCGTTCGAGCGCGTCGACATGCCGCCCCACCGTCGGCTGCGTCAGCCCAAGCGCCCGGGCGGCGCCCGATAGCGATCCCTCTCGCACCACGGCAAGAAAGGTCCGATACAACTCCCAGCCTGGCTCCGATCCGTTCATACAAATTTGTATAACTGCACGCTCATCATCAACAATTCCATTGAAGCACAGTCGCGCCCAGAATGCCTCCATCGCAACGCTCTCTCTCACATCAGGAGCACGGTCATGGAACAGGCACAACGTATCGCATTGGTATTGGGCGCCACTGGCGGCATCGGCGGTGAAGTGGCACGTCGGCTGGTGGCACGCGGCTGGCATGTGCGGGCGCTGCAGCGCAATCCGGATGCGCTGACGAACCGCAACACCGCATTCGAATGGATTCGCGGCGACGCGATGGTGCGCGAAGACGTGGTCGGCGCAGCGCAAGGGGCAGAACTGATCATCCACGCCGTCAACCCGCCGGGCTACCAGAACTGGGCCGGACTGGTGCTGCCGATGATCGACAACACCATCGCCGCGGCCCGCGCCTCGGGTGCACGCATCGTGCTGCCGGGCACGGTGTACAACTTCGCGCCGGACACGTTTCCCGTGCTGCGCGAAACGACAATGCAGGCACCGCTCACCCGCAAGGGCAAGATCCGCGCAGAGCTGGAGCGCCGCATGCAGGCCGCCAGCGCCGAGGGCGTGCGCAGCCTGATCGTGCGCGCGGGTGATTTCTTCGGACCGCAAACCAGCAACACGTGGTTTGCCGGCGCGCTGGTCAAGCCGGGCAAGCCCGTCCGCACCGTCACGCAGCCGGGTGCCGCCGGCATCGGCCATCAATGGGCGTACTTGCCGGACGTGGCCGAAACGATGCTGCGCCTGGTCGAGCAAGGCGACCGTCTGCCAGACTTTGCCGTCTATCACATGCGCGGCCACTGGGATGCCGACGGCACGCAAATGGCCGCCGCGATTGGCCGCGCAGTGGGCCACCCCGTCAAGACGCGCGCATTCCCGTGGTGGCTGATGCCCGCGCTGGCGCCGTTCTCGGAGATGCTGCGCGAGATGCGCGAGATGCGCTACCTGTGGCAGCACCCGGTGCGCATGGACAACGCCAAGCTCGTGCAAGCACTCGGCGCTGAACCGCACACCCCATGGGACGACGCCGTGGGCACGACGCTGCGCAGCCTAGGCTGCCACTGAAACCCGCGCGGCCGTCGCCAGAAAATGGGCAAGATCAGGCGTGCGCTGCCCGGCCACCTTGGCGAGGTCATCCCACCGGCGCAGTTGCAGGGCATCGGCCGCGTACAGACGCTGCATGAAGGCCTCGGCCTCGTGCGCTGAAAACACACCGCCCTGCAATGCCAGGCTCCGTACAGAATCGGCTGACAGGCGCGCGTAGTAATGCGCGTCCATCGCGCACAGGCATCGCTTGGCATCCACATGCAGGCGGATCGGCTCCAGCACGGCATCGGGAAACGTCGCACGCAGAAACGGCAGCGCAAAGTACTGGTGCTGATCGTCGATGCCGTGCGCGGTTGGCGTCTCGCCCTGCAGGTTCAGCAAATGACCGAGGTCGTGCAGCAGCGCCGCCGTGACCAGCGCGTCCGACGCGCCGGCGGCCTCCGCCAACGCGGCCGTCTGCAGGGCATGTTCGAGTTGGGTGACGGGCTCGCCGCTGTAGGAAATGTTGCCGTGACGGTCAAAGAGCGTGCGGATGTCGTCGAGACTCAGGGCCATGATGCTGCGCGGGCGAATGCGGAACCTTGCAGCGTAGCCCACCCCTGCGGCAACACGGTGACAATGCGCCGCGCATTAGCCCGCGTGATCAGCGCGATTAGAAAGTTTGGTTGGGAATGCGCGGCGCCCGCCCTTATCTTCAGTGCCTTCCCACACATCGGAGCGCAACATGCTCTCAGGACACGCCGTACAGGTCGCGCAGGCGCTGGAACAGGTCACGGACTATTGGTCGCCGCGCGTCGTCGGCCAGGTCAACGACCAATACATCAAGGTCGCCAAGCTCAAGGGCGAATTCGTCTGGCACGACCACCCGAATGAAGACGAGCTGTTCTTCGTGGTCTACGGCCACCTGAAAATCGCCTTCGAAGACCGCGCCGATGTGCACCTCGGCCCCGGTGAATTCTGCGTCGTCCCGCGCGGCGTGCGTCACTTTCCCGTTGCCGACGAGGAATGCGGAATCATGCTGATCGAAACGGTGACCACGCAGCACACGGGCGACGTCATCACCGAGCGCAGCGTGGCGCTTGAGAAACAACTCAACGGATGAAGGCGTCGTAGGCCGTCTTCAGAATCAACGCCAGCACCACCACGATGAACACCTTGCGCACGAAGCGGCTGCCGTGCCGCAGCGCGAGGTGGCTGCCGACCTGATTGCCGGCGACGTTGGCAACCGCCATCACCAAGCCGAGCTGCCACCACACGTGGCCCTTGGCGGCTAACAGCAGCAATGCCGCCACGTTGGTCGCGAGGTTGACGATCTTGGTGGACGCCGACGCGTGCAGGAAGTCGTATCCGAACACGCGCACGAACACGATCATCAGAAAGCTGCCGGTGCCCGGGCCAAACACGCCGTCGTAGAAGCCGATCGCGGCGCCGGCCAGCAATGCCGCCGCCCGCTCGCGCCAGCCCTTGAGGCTTGGCGCATGATCTGCGCCCAGATTCTTCTTGGCCACCGTGTAGACGAGCAGCGCCACCAGCACAAACGGGAGCGCACGGCGCAGCGGTTCGGCCGGGATATGCATGAGCGCCCACGCGCCGAGCAGCGAAAAGGCAAACGCCGTGACCACGGCCGGTGCCGTCGCGCCCCAATAAATGCGCACCGTGCGGCCGTAGCGCACCGCCGCCGTCGCGGTGCCCGACATCGACGCAACTTTGTTGGTGCCAATAAGCGTGGCGGGCGCGATGTTCGGATACGCCGAGAACAGCGCGGGGATCTGCACCAGGCCACCGCCACCGGCCACGGCATCGATCAGGCCGGCCAGAAAACCGGCCACGGCGAGCAAAGCAAATTCCATCAGGAGAAACGAAGCAGGAAGGATTAGCCCAGCGACTTGGGCGACGGCCGCGCGCTGCGCCGCCAGCAGCCCGATGCGTCGGGCGCAAAGCCGAGCGCTGCGGCGTCTTCAGCCGAAAGCACCGCGGGCGGCAGCAGGACGTGGAGTATGCCATGTGCCCTGGCGTACTCATTGACAGCCGCCAAGGCCACATCACGCGTGGCCGTATCACCGGAAAACACCATCACGCCCGCCGGCAGCCACGCCACCAAGCCACCCAGCACCAGATGCGGCACGAGCGTGATCGGCGCCACGCCGGCCAACACCTCGCCCCTTTCGATCAAGAAACATGGATGCACGCTCGGATGGGCGAGCAGCGTATCGACGGCATGCGCCAACTGCAGCGGCGAGGCGGCAGACGTAACGGCGGCCAGCAGGCGCGGCCGGTCTTCGGGCGTGGCAAGGCGAGTGGACAGGGTCATGAGCGGCTCTGGCGAAGGCGCCATTGTCATGCAGCGTGCGCATAGGCGTCGACACCGAATGCATTTCTCTTGTGAATGCGCGCGAACCAGAATGGACACGCCCCCCTTCCCCCGGAGCCCGTCATGGCCGATCCGACCCACGCTCTCACCCTGCAATTGCTGCAGTCGCTGGCCGAGCGGCCGCGGCCCTACGCCGAAGTGCTGGAAACGTGGCGGACGTCGTGTCCGCGTTTGTCGATCTGGGAAGATGCGTGCATCGACGGGCTGGTGGACTGCGCGCCCGGCTCTGCGCCTGAACTGCGTCTGGTAACGGTCAGCGCCCGGGGCCGGGCACTGCTGGCTGGCGCTCATGCGAAAAAGTGAGCGCACAAACTAAAAGGCCCTGCCGGGGATCGCCTGGCAGGGCCTTTATCTATTTTGCATCTCCACCGTACGTGCGGTGTGTGCTGTCGTCTCCTCGCTCCCGCCTCATTTATCTCGTGCGAAAACCGTAACGCGACTGTAAAAGATGCACCGCAATGCAGCAACTAGAGCAAACCCTTACGGTGCATCAGGCACCAAGTTCAGCCGTTTGGGTGAAACTCGCTGGCATCTTCTGGCATTGTGGCGTCAACGTCGCAACCAAGGCACGCGCGCCGCGATTTCGCCCATGATGCCGCGGCGGAAGGTCAGCACGCAGATCACGAAGATCGCGCCCGTGACCGTGGTGACCGATTCGCCGAGGATATTGAAGCCGTCGATGCCGGTCGCGCCGGCCAGGAAGCTGCCGACGTCGCCGAGCTTGTTTTCCAGCGCAATCACCAGCGCCGCGCCCAGCAACGGACCCGACAGGATACCCAGGCCGCCCACCAGCGTCATCAGGATGACCGAGCCCGACATCGACCAGTGCACATCGGTGAGCGTCTCGAAGCCAAGCACCAGCGTCTTGAGCGAGCCGGCCAGGCCCGTGAGCGCCGCCGACAGCACGAAGGCCAGCAGCTTGAAGCGATCGGTGTCGTAGCCGAGGGACGTGGCGCGCGGCTCGTTCTCCTTGATGGCCTTGAGGATCTGCCCGAACGGCGAGTGGATCGTGCGAACGATCAGCAGGAAGGCCAGCACCACAATGGCGAGCACGACGTAATACAGCGTCAGGTCGGACGACAGGTCCAGCACGCCGAACAGCTTGCCGCGCGGCACGCCTTGCAGGCCGTCTTCGCCACCGGTGAACGGCACCTGCAGGCAGAAGAAGTACAGCATTTGCGCCAGCGCCAGCGTGATCATCGCAAAGTAGATGCCCTGGCGGCGGATGGCCAGCAGGCCCACGACCAGACCGATGAACGCGCCCGCCGCAGTGCCGGCCAGCAGGCCAAGCTCGGGCGTCACGTGCAGGTCGCGCATCATGTAGCCGGCCACGTAGCCCGCGCCGCCAAAGAAGGCAGCGTGCCCGAACGACAGCAGCCCCGTGTAGCCCAGCAGCAGGTTGAATGCGGAGGCAAACAGCGCGAAGCACAGCAGCTTGGCGACGAACACCGGATACGCACCGACCAGCGGCGCGGCAATCAGCGCCACCAGCAGCAGGCCGTACAAAACGTATTTGAGGGAAGAAGAGTTGGTCATGTTGGCCGCGCCGCTCATTTCTCTTTACCGAACAGGCCCGCCGGACGCACCAGCAGCACCAGCACCATGATCACGAACACCACGGTCGCCGACGCCTGTGGATAAAACACCTTGGTCAGCCCCTCGATCACGCCCAGGCCCAGCCCGGTGATGATCGAACCGAGAATCGACCCCATGCCGCCAATCACCACCACCGCAAACACGGTGATTATCATGCTCTGCCCCATCAGCGGCGAAATCTGGATGACGGGCGCGGCCAGTACGCCAGCAAACGCGGCCAGCGCCACGCCAAAACCGTAGGTGAGCGTGACCATCAGCGGCACGTTCACACCAAAGGCTTCGACCAGCTTCGGGTTTTCGGTGCCGGCACGCAGGTAGGCGCCCAGCTTGGTCTTCTCGATCATGAACCACGTGGCGAAGCACACCGCCAGCGACGCCACCACCACCCAGGCGCGATAGTTCGGCAGCATCATGAAGCCGAGGTCGGTTGCACCTTGCAGCAATTCGGGCGTGTCATACGGCAGGCCCGACACGCCGTAAATAGCGCGGAACACGCCTTCGATGACAAGCGTCACGCCCAGCGTGAGCAGCAGGCCATAGAGATGATCGAGCTTGTAGATGAAGCGCAGCAGCGTGCGTTCGATCACCACGCCCAGCAGGCCGATCACCAGCGGCGAGAGCACCAGCATCGCCCAGTACGGCACGCCCAGGTACGAGAAGCCCATCCACGTGAGCACCGCGCCCAGCATGAACAGCGCCCCGTGCGCAAAATTGATGACGTTGAGCAGCCCGAAGATGACCGCAAGGCCGAGGCTCAACATCGCATAGAAGGAACCGTTGACCAGACCCAGCAACAATTGGCTGAGCATGGCCGGTAGCGGAACGCCGAAGATTTCCATCGCGGTCAGGAAGAGAACACCACACCAACAACGTTGATGGCGCCGCCATCCACACGGACGGCGGCGCCGGATTGCCTACGCTTTTACTTCTTCATCAGCGAGCACTTCGACTCGGCCGGCGTGGTGAAGGCCTGTTCGCCCGGGATCGTCGCCACGACCTTCAGGTAATCCCACGGCTTCTTCGATTCGGCCGGCGTCTTCACCTGCAGCAGGTACATGTCGTGGATGGCACGGCCGTCCTGGCGGATGTAGCCCTTCGTGTAGAAGTCGTCGATCTTGGTCTTCTTGAGCTGGGCGATGACCTTGTCCGGATCATCCGTGCCGGCAGCCGCCACGGCCTTGATGTAGTTCGACACCGCCGAATAGTCCGCGGCCTGCAAGCTGCTCGGCATCTTCTTCATCTTCATGAAGTAGCGATTGGCGAACTTGCGCGTGGCGTCGTTCATGTCCCAGTACCAGCTGTCGGTCATCAGCAGGCCTTCGGCCGTCTGCAGGCCCAGGCTGTGCACGTCGTTGATGAACATCAGCAGGCCGGCGATCTTCATCGTCTTGGTGATGCCGAATTCCTTGGCCGCCTTGATCGAGTTGATCGTGTCGCCGCCAGCGTTGGCCAGACCCAGGATCTGCGCCTTCGATGCCTGTGCCTGCAGCAGGTACGACGAGAAGTCCGACGCCGACAACGGGTGCTTGACCGAACCCACCACCGTGCCGCCGTTGGCCTTGACCACGGCCGTCGTGTCGTTCTCCAGCGAATGGCCGAAGGCGTAGTCGGCGGTCAGGAAGAACCACGACTTGCCGCCCTGCTTGACCACCGCGCTGCCCGTGCCCTTGGCCAGCGCCACGGTGTCGTATGCATAGTGGATCGTGTACGGCGTGCACTCTTCGTTGGTCAGGCGCGCCGTGCCGGCACCGATGTCGATGAACACGCGCTTCTTCTCGGAAGCCACCTTGTTCATCGCCAGGCCCGTGGCGGAGTTCGTGCCGCCCAGCAGCATGTCCAGGCCTTGCTGATCCATCCACTCGCGCGCCTTCGAAGCGGCAATGTCGGCCTTGTTCTGGTGATCAGCCGTCACCAGTTCGATCGGCTTGCCGAGCACCTTGCCGCCCGCATCCTCGATCGCCATCTTGACCGCTTCGACACCGCCCTGCCCGTCGATGTCGGCATACAGACCCGAGAGATCGGTGATGTAGCCGATCTTCACCTTGTCGCCGCTTACCTGTGCGTGCGCGCCGAATGCTGCCGCGCCCAGCCCTACCGCCATCAATGCACCAGCCAGCTTCTTGAGTGTCATGGTCTTGTCTCCTGTGTCGTACGCGCCGCGGATCACGCTGGCGCAAGGGTCTTGCAAATCGATCGGGAAAACACCTTAAACGCCGAGCAGCTCGTGCAGCACCGGCATCTTGTCCTGCAATTGCGCCGCTTCGAAGCGCTCGACGATGCGGCCGTGTTCCATCACATAAAAGCGGTCTGCCAGCGGCGCGGCAAAGCGGAAGTTCTGCTCCACCATCACCACCGTGTAGCCGCGCTTCTTGAGCATCAGGATCATGCGAGCCAGGGCCTGCACGATCACCGGGGCCAGCCCTTCGGAAATCTCATCGAGCAGCAGCAGGTTCGCGCCGGTGCGCAGGATGCGCCCAACCGCCAGCATCTGCTGCTCGCCACCCGATAGACGCGTGCCCTGGCTCTGGCGGCGCTCGGCCAGGTTCGGGAACATCTCGTAGATCTCGTCGATGCTCATGCCGGCATTGCCGGTCTTGGCGACTTGGCCCTTCAGCACCGGCGGCAGCATCAGGTTCTCTTCGCACGACAGACTCGAGAAAATGCCGCGTTCTTCTGGGCAGTAGCCGATGCCGCAATGGGCGACCTTGTGCGTGGGCAGGTCGATCGTTTCCACGCCCTGGCCACTTGCGTCATGTACGACGATGGACCCCTTGCGCGTGCCCACCAGGCCCATGATGGCGCGCAGCGTGGTGGTGCGGCCCGCACCGTTGCGGCCGAGCAGCGTGACAACCTCGCCGCGATTCACGGTCAGGTCGACACCATGCAGGATGTGCGATTCGCCGTACCAGGCGTGCAGGTCCTTGATCTGGAGCGCGGGCGTGCTCATTCAGTGTTCTCGTGTGTTCGGGTCTAGCGTTCGCTTACGTTTGATACGCGGCACGCAGCCGCGTCGCGTGATCGATCGGCGTCGATCAAGTAGCCTCAACAGCCTCAATGGCCTTCCAGCGCCGCATCGGCGGTGCCCATATAGGCCTCCATCACCTGCGGGTTCTTCGAGACGTCTTCGTACGGGCCTTCGGCCAGGATCTGGCCGCGCTGCAGCACCGTGATCTTGTCTGCGATGGACGAGACCACGTTCATGTTGTGTTCGACCATCAGGATCGTGCGGCCCTGCGCGACGCGCTTGATCAGCTCCGTCACACGGTCCACGTCTTCGTGGCCCATGCCCTGCGTGGGCTCGTCGAGCAGCATCAGCTCGGGCTCCATCGCCAGCGTGGTGGCAATTTCCAGCGCGCGCTTGCGGCCGTAGGGCAGCTCCACCGTCACGGTGTGCGCGAACTCCGTCAGCCCCACCTGCTCGAGCAGCTCCATCGCACGCGCGTTCAGCCTGTTGAGCGACTGCTCGCTGCGCCAGAACGCGTACGCCGTACCGAGTTGCCGTTGCAGCCCAACGCGAACGTTTTCCATCACCGTCAGATGCGGAAACACGGCGGAGATCTGAAACGAGCGGATGACGCCGCGGCGCGCAATCTGTGCCGGCTTTTCCGATGTGATATCGACTCCGTTGAACAGAATCGTGCCGCGCGTGGGCACCAGGAATTTGGTCAGCAGGTTGAAACAGGTCGTCTTGCCGGCACCGTTCGGGCCGATGAGCGCATGGATGGACCCACGCTGCACGCGCAAGTTGACGTCGGACACGGCGGTAAAGCCCTTGAAGCCCTTGGTCAGTCCGCGCGTTTCGAGAATGATGTCCTGCGCCATGATTCCCTCTTGTCTCCCGCCCTTTTTATGGTGCGGATGATTGTCAACGGCTGTTGCGTTGCAAAACATCGGGGTTTTTACCGAGACGATTACACACCGCTTACGCCTCGGAAACCCGCGCCGGTATTGACTTTGCGGCCCGCAGGAGTGGGTTACGTAGAGTTACGTATCGGGGCAATGCCGATTGCGTATCCAGTGGACACGGGCGGTGTGTCACGCCCGTGTCATCGGCAACGGAACCGGCGTCAGGCTGGCACGGCCTCACCGCGTGCACGCGCCTTGCGCGCAGCACGAATCATCTCGCTCGCCTTCTCCGCAATCATGATCGTCGGTGAGTTGGTATTGCCTGACGTAATCGTCGGCATGACGGACGCGTCGACCACCCGCAGCCCCTCGATACCGCGCACGCGCAATTGCGCGTCGACCACCGCGTTTGCATCGTCAGCGCGCCCCATGCGGCACGTGCCGACCGGGTGGAAGATGGTCGTGCCGATCTCGCCGGCGGCGCGGGCGAGTTCCTCATCGGTTTGAAACGCCGCGCCGGGCAGATACTCCTCCGGCCGGTATTGCGCCAAGGCCGGCTGCGCAACGATGCGGCGCGTAAGCCGCAACGAATCCGCCGCGACCTTGCGGTCTTCCTCTGTGGACAAGTAGTTCGGCGCGATGCTCGGCGCAGCAAACGGGTCGGCAGACGTGACGTGCACCGTGCCGCGCGAGGTCGGCCGCAGGTTGCACACGCTCGCCGTAAACGCATTGAACGCGTGCAGCGGATCGCCAAACTTGTCGAGCGAAAGCGGCTGCACGTGGTACTCCACATCGGGACGCGCCACGTGCGGATTCGAGCGCGCGAACACGCCCAACTGCGATGGCGCCATGCTCATCGGCCCGCTCTGGTTGAACGCGTATTGCATGCCGATGAGCGCTTTGCCCCACCACTTGGAGGCGCGCGTGTTGAGCGTCGGCACGCCGTTCACCTTGACCACGCTGCGCAGTTGCAGATGGTCCTGCAGGTTTTCTCCCACACCCGGCAATGCTTGGCGCACCGGGATGCCGAGCGCCTGCAGACGTTCCGGCTGGCCGATGCCCGCCAGCTCGAGCAACTGCGGCGAGTTGATCGCGCCGGCCGAAAGAATCACCTCTTCGCGCGCGGCCACCGTGTAGTCTTGCCCTGCGCCGCGATACGTCACGCCGGTGCAGCGCTTGCCGTCAAACGTCAGCGCCCGCACCTGCGCACCCGTCACGATCGTCAGGTTCGGCCGCTGCGACGCCGGGCGCAGAAAGCCCTTGGCCGTGTTCCAGCGGATGCCGCGCTTCTGGTTGACCTCGAAGTAGCCGACGCCGAAGTTGTCGCCGCGGTTGAAGTCGCTCGTGCGCGGGATGCCCGCCTGCACAGCCGCCTCGATGAAAGTCTCCAGCACCTGCCAGTGCAGGCGTTGCGGCTCGACGCGCCATTCGCCGTTCGCGCCGTGCCATGCGTTCGCGCCGCCGTGATGGTTCTCGCTGGCCTTGAACAGTGGCAGGACGGCGTCCCACTTCCATGAATCGTCACCGGTGATGGCAGCCCAGCCGTCGTAGTCTTCGCGCTGGCCGCGCATGTAGATCATCCCGTTGATCGACGAGCAACCACCCAGCACGCGGCCACGCGGATACCCGAGCGAGCGGCCGTTCAGGCCAGGTTCTTCGCGGGTGCGATAGAGCCAGTCGGTGCGCGGGTTGCCGATGCAATACAGATAACCGACGGGGATGTGGATCCAGTGGTAATCGTCCTTGCCGCCTGCTTCCAGCAGCAGCACGGAGACGTCGGGGTCGCGGGTCAAGCGGTTGGCGAGGACGCAGCCTGCGGAGCCCGCGCCGATGATGATGTAGTCGTAGGTGTCCATGTCTCCGTGCTTCTTTTCCTTGGTGTTATTGGTTTTTGTTTTTGTGGTGCAACCAACTCACTTCAAATCAAATCCGCGAAGCCAACCACTCCGTCATCTTCCCAAACACCTCACTACGCAGCGGTTCGGCTTCGTTGAAGATCTCGTGATAGCCGGTGTCGAACCAGGCCAAGGTCCGCAGATCTTCCGGCGCGTTCGCATAGAAATCGCGGCTGCCGGAAGGATCGACAATCGAATCCGCGCCACCGGCCATCAGCAGCATCGGCGCTTCCAGGCGCGGCGCGTCTTGCTGCGCCTGCGTGATCGCATTGAGCATGAACTCCAGCAATGATGCGCTGATTGTGCCCTGCACCAGCGGGTCTGCTCGATAGGCCGGCGCGATGCTCGGGTCATGCGACAGCTTGGCCGGGTCCACTGGATTGGGCACCGCCAGCTTGGGCGCCAGCGCAGAAAGAACGCCACGCACGATGCCCGTTCCAGGCGGCAACTTCACCCGCAGCGCAGGCGATGACAGCAGCACGCCACGCACCGGCCGGATGCGCGCAGTGGTAAAGCGCGCGACGATCAACCCGCCCATGCTGTGGCCGAGCACGAACGGCATCTCGTGCCATTCGGCGACGACGGCATCGACGATTTCTGCGAGATCGGTGAGGTAGTTGTCTTGCGCGTCGAGCGCCATGCGCGGGCCGCCGCTTTTGCCATGGCCGCGCAAGTCGAAGGCCCGTACGCGCAGGCCAAGGTCGGTGAGCACCTTGGCCACATGCGGATAGCGGCCGCTGTGTTCGGCCATGCCGTGAACGAGGATGACGGTACCGCGCGGCTCGCCGGTGTCGGGCGCGGGCAACCAGGTGCGGACCAGCAGTTCAGTGCCGTCCTTCATGCGCTGGCGGGTTTCCAGTGCTGGATGGGCGGTGGCCTGAGCGGGGGCTTGCGTCATCGGCGTCTCCTCCTTGGGTTGCCAGATTGTGGCATAGACGCCGCCTGTCGCAATCTGCGTCAATCGAGCGGCCCGTCAGTGGCAGCAGGCGTCAGAGTTATCGGGTTCACCGCCCTCGCCGGCCACGCTCTCGAGGATCGGGCAGTCCGGGCGGTCATCACCGTGGCACGCATTGGCGAGCGTCATGAGCGTGTCGCGCATGCTCTGCAGTTCGCTGATGCGCGCGTCGAGATCCGCCACGTGGCGCAGGGTAACGGCCTTCACATCGGCGCTGGCGCGTTCGCGGTCGTTCCATAGCGAAAGCAGCGTGCGAATCTCTTCCAGCGAGAAGCCCAGCGAGCGCGACCTGTGGATAAAGCGAAGCACGTGCACCGCCCGCGCGTCATACATGCGGTAGTTGCCTTCGGTGCGCGGGCTGGGCGGCAGCAGGCCAATGCTTTCGTAGTAACGGATCATCTTGGCCGACACGCCACTGGCCTTTGCGGCCCCGCCAATGTTGACGGGGCCTTGGGTCTCGTTGATGTCCGTGCGGGTCATGCGTTGTCTCCGGTAGTGCGCCAGCGACGCAGCATCAGTGCATTGGTGACCACGCTCACGCTGGAAAACGCCATGGCCGCGCCGGCAAAGGTGGGGTTCAGCAAGCCGAATGCCGCCAGCGGAATGCCCACCACGTTATAGATGAAAGCCCAGAACAGGTTCTGGCGGATCTTGGCGACGGTGCGGCGCGACAGGTCCAGCGCGTCGCTCACCAGCCGCGGCTCGCCGCGCATGAGCGTGATGCCAGCGGCCTGCATCGCCACGTCGGTGCCCGTGGCCATGGCGATGCCGACATCGGCCGCCGCCAGCGCAGGCGCATCGTTGATGCCATCGCCCACCATCGCCACCACATGGCCGCTCTGCTGCCACGCCGTCACGCGTGCGGCCTTGTCTTGCGGCAGCACTTGCGCGGCCACTTCGTCGATCCCCAGTGCCTGCGCCACGCTGCGTGCGGCGCCTGCGTTGTCGCCCGTCACGAGCGCGGTGCGCACGCCACGCGCCTGCAGCGCGGCCACGGCCTCCTTCGCACCGGGCTTAAGTGCGTCGCCAAATGCAATCAGGCCCCGCAACTGCACGCTGCCTCCATCACCCTGCGCAAGCCACGAGACGGTATTGCCTTGTGCTTCCAGCGCATCGGCGCACGCTTGCAATGGACTGCGATCCAGCCCAAGTTCATCCATCCACCGCGCATTGCCGAGTTGCAGCAATGCGCCATTCACGATGCCGCGCGTACCGCGCCCAGCCAACACTTCCGGCGATTGCGCGGGCGCGGCTGCGCGACCGCGCTCCTTGGCATAGTCGCGCGTGGCCTGCGCAAGCGGATGCGTGTTCTCAGCCTGCAGCGCGGCAAGCTGATCGAGCAGTGCATTGGTCTCGATACCGGATGCGGCTTCGACCGCCGTCACGCGCGGCTGGCCGACGGTAAGCGTGCCCGTCTTGTCGAAAACGACGAAATCCACCTGCTGTGCGCGTTCAAGTGCCTGCGCATCTGCAATCAGGATGCCGCGCCGCGCACCCGCACCCGTGCCGGCCATGATGGCGGACGGCGTGGCAAGACCCAGCGCACACGGGCAGGCAATCACAAGCACCGCGACCGCGTTGACGATGGCCGTCTCCCACCCGGCACCAGCGATAAACCAACCGGCCAGCGTGAGCAACGCCGCCACCAGCACCGCCGGCACGAAGATGGCGCTTACCCGGTCGACCAGTTGCTGGATCGGCGGCTTGGCGGCCTGCGCGTCTTCCACAAGGCGAATGATGCGCGAGAGCATGGTGTCGGCGCCGATCGCCGTGGTGCGCACGAGCAGCACGCCATCCGTGGCGATCGCGCCGGCGGTCACGTGATCGCCTTCGTGCTTGGGCACAGGCAGGCTTTCGCCGGTCAGCATGGATTCATCGACGTGGCTTGCGCCTTCCAGCACCACGGCATCCACGGGGATGCGTTCACCGGCGCGCACGGACACCACGTCGCCCACGCGCACCTGGGCGACGGGGGTATCGCGCAGCGTGCCATCGGCACTGCGCACGCGAGCGGTATCGGGGCGCAGTGCCTGCAGCGCGCGGATGGCCTGCGCGGTCTGGCGCTTGGCACGCACTTCCAGCCACTTGCCAAGCCGCACCAGCGTAATGACCACGGCGGCGCTTTCGAAGTACAAGTGCGGCTCATGGTGCATCCCGCCCGCTCCCGCGCGCCACCACAGCCACAGCGATAGCCCATACGCCGCCGACGTGCCAAGCGCGACGAGCAGATCCATATTGCCGGCACCCGCGCGCACCGCCTTCCAGCCCGCCTTGTAGAAGCGCGCGCCAATCACAAACTGCACCGGCGTCGCCAGCAGCCATTGCGCCCAGGCGGGCAACATCCAGTCACCGCCTAACCAGCCGGCAATCATCGGCAATACGAGCGGCACGGAGAGTGCGGCGGCAATCCACACGGGGCCGGCACCCTCCCAGAAGTCGGGTTCGGCAGCAGCTGGGGCAGCGGTTTCGTCAGAGGCGACGCGCGCCCCATAGCCGGCGGCCGTGACGGCGGCGATCAATGCATCGCTGGCGGCGGCGCCCTGCACCCGCGCGCGCTCGGTCGCGAGATTTACGCTCGCTTCGGTCACACCTGGCACTGCGCGCAAGGCACGTTCGACGCGGCCCGCACACGCGGCGCACGTCATCCCGCTGATATCCAAATCGGTGGAAGTCACGTCGGCAAGGCTGGCGGCAGTCATGGAAGCGTCCGTTCTGAAGAAGATGACATCAGCCTAGACCTTCCCATCTTGGCAAGGTCAAGTTGCATTTTACACTTGCGGCTCCCACGATGGGAAGGTTCATACTGCTTACGTGATTCTCTCTTCCTCTTTTCAGGAGCAAACCATGACGACGTCTTCCACGACCTTTTCCGTGTCTGGCATGAGCTGTGGTCACTGTGTGTCGGCCGTCACACGTGCGGTGCAGCAAGTCGATGCCGGTGCCAGTGTCAAAGTAGACCTGGACAAGCAGACCGTGGCCGTCACCAGCGGCGCCAGCACCGATGCGGTCAAGGCCGCCATCGAGCAAGCCGGCTACCCGGTCAAAGCCTTCGCCTGAACCTAGCGCGGGCAACAAAAAAAGGCGTGCCGCTTTGGCACGCCTTTTTGATTGTGCGGAAACCGCTTAGAAACGGTAGCCGACGTTCAGGAAGGTCACGACCGGGTTGATCTTGATCTTCGCTTCGCTCACAACGTGGACGCCGGTCGCCGTGGTGCTGTCAATCGTTGCCGTGGTCTTCAGCGGCAGGTACGACACCGACAGACCAACGAACCAGTCCTTGGTGATGGCGTATGTAGCACCCACGTTCAGCACCGGGTTCAACGAACCGTCGGTCGACACGTTGCTCTTGCTGCCCGGGCCGGCCAGCTTCGTCTGGAAGGCGCTGTTCGTGATCTTCTCGTCGGAGAACCACGTGTAGTTCAGGCCCAGACCAACGTACGGGCGGAACTTGGTGTCGGCGTTGAAGAAGTACCACTTCGCCAGCACGGCCGGGCTCCATTGCTTGGCCGAGCCAATTTCGCCGTAACCCGACAGCGCGCCAGTACCTTCGATCTTGTGGCGCGGCGGAATGCCGCCCACGAGTTCAACGGCAATGTTGTCGGTAAAGAAGTGCGTGAAGGCGAGACCAACGGTGTCGGCTTCCTGAATCTTGGCACCCGTGCCGGACTGCGATTGATTCACCGGCATCCCGCCGATGCTCTTTACCAGCAGCGGATCGCTCGAGCTGTTCGGCATCACGCGGAACCAGCCGAGGCTAACGATATTGCTGCCGGCAGCCTGTGCGTGCGCGGCGGTGGCGAGGATCATCCCGGCGGCGGCCGCCAGTGCTTTTTTATAGGCCATCTCTGTATGTGCTCCTGTGTCAGACGCATCCGATGCAGACGGTTGAACCGTTTGCGGTGCGTTCTAAGTCTCCTCCCAGGCGGAAGGGATGGCCATTATCCCGTGTGATTGCCTCGGCTAGAACCCTTTTTCTAGAGGTTTCCTGTTACAAGCTGTGCGCTAGATTGGCCTGCGGTGGGCGTCTTCAGCACATGCTCAGTTTTTAAACAGGCTTGGACTTGGACAGCGCGAGCACGCACGCGGCCAGATCCCATAGGGCACTGCCAACGCTTTTGAATACCACTGGCGACACCGGCGCGGGCTGGGTCAGCGTGTCAGGCGGCGTATCGACGCACTGTTGTAACGGTCGCACACGCGACCACGGCACGCCTGCCCGCAGCAGATCGCCCGCTTCGGCTTCCAGGTCGACCAAGGTATCGGCGTAGAGCCGATCGACCGCTGCGGCATGCACGCACAGACGCGGCGGCAGCTCGGCCATGTCGGGCCGGAACGCCCCAACGGCGGCGACGAAGTGATGTGCGCCCCAGGCATAGCCCGCAGGGTGGCTTGGATCACCCAAATCGGGCAGCACTGGTTGCGATGACGGCGTCGCCGTGATGACCAGCGACGTCTGCGGCAGCACGGCACGGGCAGCTTCTGCCACACCGGCCGCATCGCCACCGGCCAGCGCCGTGGCGTCCATGCCGAGCGCGCGTGCGTGGGCGGCCAGGCCATCGGCGTTGGCAGCCGTGCGCGCGATGATCGTGACGCGTCGTGTGCCCAGTCCGAAACGGAACGCTTCCAAGTGGGCGCGTGCCTGCGCGCCGGCGCCGATCAACAGCAAGTCACCGGCCGGCTCAGGCGCCAGCAAACGCGCCGCCAGCAACGACACAGCCGCTGTGCGGTGAGCAGTCACGGTCGGGCCATCGAGCATTAGCCGACGCTCGCCGGTGCGGGCGTCCATCACCACCACCTCGCCGTGAATGGCCGGCAAACCTTGCGCCGCGTTGTGCGGGTGCACGGTGATCATCTTGGTGATGGCAATGTCGGCATTGGACGCGGGCATCAGCAGCAAACTGCCGCCATCAGCCACCGGCATCACAAGCCGCGCGGGCGCCTGGGCACGGCCCGCACGCGCATCGCGCAATACCTGCGCGATGGCATCGGCCAACGCGGCATACGGCAAGCGGGCCGCCGTGGTGGCAGCGTCGAGGGTCTGCAGCATGGGACTCCCGCAGGGGAAGAAACGTCGGACGGACCTTATGCCACGGCGCGGCGCGCGGGCGGCATGCGGCGCGTGAGCAACCCGGCGCTGATCAGGAGCTGGGCAGCGGCGTAGCTCCACCAGATCGCCAGTTCGTGGTCGGTGAACGGAAAGACGAACACGCTGATGCCGATCATCGCGTCGGAAGCCGCAAAGGCGAGTGCGCCCCACGCCGTGAGCGGCCCCGGCAGCCGCGCGAGCAATGCCGCGCAGACCATCGCCGACAGCACGACCATGTAGACGATTACCGGCCCCTTCAACTCACCCAGGCCGGGCCAATACCAAAGCAACATGCCGATGGCCACGCCGATCATCACCCCGACGCCCATCATGCGGATGGCCGACGACGCCCCGCGCAGGCCCACCAGCACCCGCAGGTAGCACAAGTGCGCCAGCAGGAAACAGCCCAGCCCAGCCATGAACGAGAACGCCAGCCACGGCAGCGCAAGCCATAGATCGCCGAGTGCGGAGAACACCATCGCGCCGATCAGCCAGCGCCGCTCGCGCGGAATCTCATGCAGCGAGGCGGCGCGCGCCAGCAGCAACGCCATCAGCATTTTCCACAGCGGCTGCGCGACGATGCGGCCCACCAGCGGCGTGCCGGGCGGCACCTCGACGGCGACCATGGTCAGCATGCCGCCGTAGGTGACGCCTGCCACTGCAGCGGCCACCCACCAGGCGCGAACCCGTGCCGGCATGCCGTAGCCGCCTGACAGATGCGCCGGCGCGTGCACCGGATGCGTGGTGTGTCCTTCAACCATCGTGGTCTCCCGCCCAAGACAGGCGTTTCATATCAGCAAGGTGATGTCGGCTTGCAGCGTGACACGCCGCGCACCCTGGCGCAAGGCACGAATCTACCCACCAAGGTGGGATAGCGGCAAGGCGCCATCCCGCTTCAAGGCCGTCAGAACAATATTGGAACGCACGTTATCCACACCCGGCACGCGCATCAGCTTGCGCATGACGAATTCCGACAACGCCGGCAGGTCCGGCACCACCACGCGCAGCATGTAATCGGCGTCGCCGGCCACGGAATAGCACTCCTGCACCGCGTCGAGCAAGCTGATCTCTTCATGAAAGCGTTCGACGATGGCGTCGCCGTGGTGCGCGAGCTTGACGCTGGCAAACACCGTCACGCCCAAGCCCAGCCCCGTCGGCGAAAGCACTACCCGGTAGCCCTCGATCACGCCTTCCGATTCAAGCCGCGCCAGACGCCGCCCGACCTGGCTGGCCGACAGGTGAACCTGCTCCGAGAGCTGCTGATGCGTCGCACGCCCATCGCGCTGAAGGGCCGCCAGCAGAGCCAGATCAAAGGTATCGAGGGAAATCATGCACATCTCCTGCGTTGATAAGCTGAATTCTGCATGAATTCCGCAAACCCTGCGCAATGGGTAGCGGTTTTGCGGCCAATCCGCGTGAGCGCGCCCATACACTGGCCGGACTCTGATTGCACAAGATCGACATTACAAATGGCCATCGCAACCAACGCCCCCGACGCAGCCCAAAACGCCGCCCCGGACGGCTTCAACGGCACCCTGACCGACAAGCTGCGTGAGCAATTCGCAGAAGGCCTCGACGGCCAGACGCTGCGCGCTGATTTCACCATGCAGCAGCCGGTGCACCGCTATACCGCCGCTGATCACGCAACGTGGCGCACGCTATACGACCGCCAGGAAGCGCTGTTGCCGGGCCGCGTGTGCGATGAATTCCTGCAAGGCCTGTCGACGCTGGGCATGAGCCGCGATGCCGTGCCGTCATTCGACGAGCTTAACGAAACGCTGATGCGCGCCACCGGCTGGCAGATCGTTGCCGTGCCGGGACTGGTGCCCGACGAAGTGTTCTTCGACCACCTCGCCAATCGCCGTTTCCCCGCAAGCTGGTGGATGCGTCGCCCCGATCAGCTCGATTACCTGCAAGAGCCGGATTGCTTCCACGACATCTTCGGCCACGTGCCGCTGCTGATTAACCCAGTCTTTGCCGACTACATGCAAGCCTACGGCAAGGGTGGCCTGAAGGCCGCGCGCCTGGGCCAGCTCGACATGCTCGCGCGCCTGTACTGGTACACGGTGGAATTCGGCCTGATCCGCACGCCGGCCGGTCTGCGCATTTACGGCGCGGGGATCGTGTCGAGCAAGAGTGAGTCGGTGTACGCGCTGGATTCAGCCAGCCCGAACCGCATCGGCTTTGACGTGCGCCGCATCATGCGTACGCGCTACCGCATCGACACGTTCCAGAAGACGTACTTCACGATCGACAGCTTCGAGCAACTGTTCGACGCCACGCGTCCGGATTTCACGCCGCTGTATGAAGAGCTCGCCGCGCTGCCGACCATCGGTGCGGGCGATGTGGTGGAGGGCGATGTTGTGCTGAACGTGGGTAACCGCGAAGGTTGGGCAGACACGGCGGACATCTGAGCACAGATATTTGAGCGCTGACTATACTGCGCGCATTCAAGACAGAACTTCGCCCCCATCATGATGCCCACCCTGAACGAAGACCAACGCAAAGCCCTCTTTGCCGAAGTGCCCGGCTGGACGCTGCAGAGCGACCGTGACGCCATCCAGAAAACGTTTACCTTTGCCGACTTCAACGCCGCGTTCGGCTTCATGACGCGCGTGGCAATCAAGGCCGAGCAGATGAATCACCACCCGGAGTGGTTCAACGTGTGGAATCGCGTGGACATTACATTGTCCACGCATGATGCGAACGGGCTCACGCACCGTGACGCCGATCTCGCGCGCTTTATCGAGCAGGCCGCGAAAGGCGCAGGCGCCACTGGCGCCAAGTAATCACCGCAATGCTGGCGCTCAGCCCTGTATGGTTGCGCGCCACGCCTCATACGCTGCCCGCGCCTTGTCGCCCAACTCCTCAGGGGCGATGCGGGTGGCGCCTTGTACAATCATCAGCGCATACGGCTTGGCCAGCGCCGACGCCTCGGCACACAGCCGCAGTTCCTCGCCTTCGGCGGGCGAACGGGCACGCCAGAAATTGATGGCGGCCTCCAGATCGGTGATGGTGAGCAGGGCATCGGTCATCCGCGCATTGTAGCGCTGACCAATCTCGCCGATTGTCCCTTTTTGCCCTTTCCGCCCCGCATCTGGATCGAGTCAATGCGCATCCTGCTGATTGAAGACGACCGTGCCATCGCCAGCGGCATCCATGCCGGGCTCACGCAAGCCGGGCATCGCGTGCATGTCGTGCACGACGGTGTCTTCGCCACTGAACAACTCACGCGGCAGACACACGATCTGGTCATCCTCGATCTTGGGCTGCCCGGTATCGACGGTATGACGCTGCTGTCGCAGTTTCGTGCGCGCGATCGCGTGACGCCCGTGCTGATCCTGACCGCCCGCGACGGCCTGCTCGACAAAGTGAATGGGCTGAACGCCGGCGCCGATGATTACCTGCTCAAGCCGTTCGAGATGCTCGAACTCGTGGCCCGCGTGGGCGCACTGCTGCGCCGTCGCAATGATTCGGCCGAACCCACAGCGCGCCCTGACATTCTTGTCGGACGGCTGCGCATGAGCGGCGTGGAGCGGCGCATCTTTGTCGATGCGGCGCCGCTGGAACTGTCGCCGCGCGAATTCGCCGTACTGGAGTTGCTAATGCTGCGCCAGGGCCGGGTGGTCAGCAAGGTGCAGTTGCAGGATCACCTCGCGAGCTTCGGCCACGCCATCGGAGAAGCCAGCCACGATGTGGTGGGTGACACGGCCATCGAAGTCTATGTGCACCGGGTGCGCCGCAAGATCGAGCATTCCGAGGCGGAGATCGTCACGGTGCGCGGCTTCGGTTATCTGTTGCAGGCACGCGCCGCGGCGTAGCTCTCGTTCATGTTCAAGCGCCACCGCCCTGCCTCGTCGTCGGCTTCATCAGCTCCGGCCAAGGGTGGCAACGGTGCAATCAGCCTGCGCCTGCATCTGTTGCGTGCGCTGGCGACACCGTTGTTTGGTTTGGTGGTGGGTACCGGTGCGCTGGCGTATTGGCTGGCGGCGCACTACACCGCCCAGGTATTCGATCGCGCCTTGGTGGGCGTGGCCAACACGCTGGCCGAACAGTTGCGCATTGCTGGCCCGAAGGTGCCGGCGGCCAAGCTCTACGACATCGCCCTCACCGCCCAGACGCTCGTTCAGAACAGCGGCGACGACCGCATCTACTGGCGTATTTCCGGCCCCACGGGCACGCTGGTCGGGCGCGACACGCCGCTGGGCTACGGCTCGGGTCAGGTGCGCATTGGCGATGCGCGCGTGTTCTACAGCTGGATCGACGGCAAACAGGTGCGCGCCGTCCATCTGCTCGTTCCGGGCGTAAGCGCGGAGGTGCCCAAGCCGCGCTCGCCGCGCCAGCCTGTGCCGCCCGAACCTGAAGACGACGTCACGCGCCCGGCGCTTGCGCCAACGCAGGCGCAGACAGCACCGGCGCTCAATCCTTCCAATCCGCCCGACACCATGAAGGCCGAAGACGGCATCGTCGTGGAAGTGGCGGAGCTGCTGGACCATCGCGATACCGCCGCCAAGGAAGTGCTGCTGTCGGTATCCATTCCGTTGATCGTGCTGCTGGCCATCGGTGGGCTGATCCTCTCGCTCGTGCTCAAGGAAGAACTGCAGCCGTTGCAGACGCTGGCCGACACACTCAACAAGCAGAGCGCACGATCGGTGACGCCGCTGCCCGCGGAATCAACGGAACACGTGCCCGCCGAACTGCAACCGCTCATCAACGCGATGAACGCGCTGCTGGCCCGGCTGCGCGACGCACTCGAAGCGCAGCGCACCTTCATCGCAGACGCTGCACATCAACTTCGCACGCCGCTCACCGCGTTGAAGCTGCACGCCGATCGCGCGGTCAATGCCAAGACGTTGGACGATGCCCTGCCCGCATTGTTGGAACTGCAATCGGGTGCGAACCGCGCGGTGCGTCTGTCCAACCAGTTGCTGACGCTGGCGCGTGCCGAATCGGGCATGACGCTCGATCAGCTGGGCCCGCCGATGCGCGTCGATCTTGTTTCGCTCGCGTTCGATACCGGCGCCGAGTGGGTTCCGCGCGCACTTGCGCGGGGGCTGGATCTCGGCTTTGAGGCCTGGCCGCAGGAAGCAACGTCACCGGGTTCCCTGCAGGCGCCGGTACTGGCCAACGTGGTGCTGCTGCGCGAGGCCATCAACAACCTACTCGACAACGCCATCAAATACGTGCCGGCCGGAGGACGCGTGACCTTGCGCGCCGGCATGGAGGCCGACGCGGCGTCCCAGTGGTGGGGTGTGGTGAGTGTCGAAGACAACGGCCCCGGCATTCCGCCGGAGCGGCGCGGTGAAGTGTTTCAGCGGTTCTTCCGTGGGGATGCGGACCACCGCCCGGGGCAGCCCCAAGGCAGCGGCCTGGGCCTGGCCATCGTGCACGACATCGTGCGTCTGCACGGCGGCACCGTCGCCATTGATGATGCGACCGCGCGTGATGGCAGCCGCGTGATGCGCTTCGTGTTGCGCCTGCCGCTGGCAAGCGACGCCGTCTAAACGACGGTCGTTCGGCTTACTTCTTCTTGCGCTTCTCAGGCGGCGCCAGCATCGTCCCGCGGCACTTCTTCGCGCCGCAACGGCACGCAAACTGTTCCTTCAGTCCCTTGGTCTGGCGGCCCTCGATGACGAGGCCGTAGTCGTAGAACAGTTCTTCGCCGGCTTCGATGTCGCGCAGGGCGTGAATGAACACGCGGCCATCCGCTTCCCGCGCCTCGCAGTTCGGCTTGCAGGCATGGTTGATCCAGCGCGCGCGGTTGCCGCCGTACTTGGCGTCGATCACGCTGCCGTCTTCCAGGCTGAAATAAAACGTGTGATTCGGGTCGGTCGGGTCATGAGGATGGCGGCGCAACGCCTCCTTCCACGTGATGTGCTCGCCCTTGTATTCGATGATCTTCTTGCCGCGTGCGATGGCGACCACGGCGTACACGCCGCGACCATGCACGCCCGATTCGCGCACCTCGATGCGGTCGCGGCGGCGCAATTTGGCCGGAGCTTCCGGCGCGGGCGAGGACTCAGCCAGAGCCGGCGTGGCATCAGGAGACGTGCGTGTCATGGGAAATGGCGCAGTAAAGCGAAACAAAAACGTCGATCAACGAAGCCGTGAGCCTACACCAAAAGCATGGCTTCTCGACACGTGCAGCAACCCCATGCCACCCGGCCAATGTGGATAACTTAGCCTGCAGCTGTGGATAACTACCGGCAAAGGCTGTTGGCTGTCTGTGGCTGCCCTGTCGACGGTGTGGGCACAAGTGACCGGGTTGCCAGTCGGGCGATCGGAAAAAGCAGCAAGCTATCCACCTGAAGGCACACGCGGTACCCCCTGTTTTGCTCGCTACAAGTGCTTGAACCTAAAGCCCTTTTTCTACTTATCCACAGAAACTATCCACCGTTATCTACTACTACTATCTGTATACATAAGAAAAAAGGTAAACCAACCAATCGACTTGCGTCGAACCTATCAGCGAGCAGCCAAGCCAATCGCAAACCGAAACATCAAGTGTCAACAATGATGTGATGGGATCGCCTCGCAACGTAGGCCCCATGCGGGTTTGCGGAACCCGGATGCCGGGCGCGGTTACAAAGCTCACGTGCCGGCGCTGTTCGCATGCCGGTATCATGTCGCCCTTGGAGCCATCCCCCGGACGCTCTGTTGTGTGTTTTATCTACTCTTGAAGGGAGTCAAGCAATGACGAAAACCGAACTGATCGACGCCATCGCCAGCGGCGTAGACGGTCTGACCAAGGCCAAGGCCGAGCAGGCACTGAACGTGACGCTGCAAGCCATCATGGAATCCGTTGGCAAGGGCGATGCGGTCAGCCTCATCGGCTTTGGTACCTTCAGCCAAGGTGAGCGTGCCGAGCGTATGGCTCGCAACCCGCGCACCGGCGAAGAAATCAAGGTCGAGGCGGCCAAGACGGTCAAGTTCAAGGCCGGCCAGAAGTTCAAGGACGCTGTCAACGCCTGATGCAATGACAGCCCTCGGCGCAGCCAGCCGGTCTGGTGAGCGCCAACGACGTGGCATGCCGCTGCATGCGTGAATCGACCGCAGCATTGGCGTACCACGTCGGAAGGCCTGTCTCCCCGTCAGGCCATCCCTTCTCCCTCTTCCATGTCCCGCCCTTTCCTGCGCAATTCGCTCGCTCTGCGTATTGCCCTGCCGATCGTCCTGATCGCACCGGTCCTATGGTTTGCCGGTTGCGCGACGCCGCCTGCGCGCCCGCAAGCCGAACCGCTGCCCGACAACGAAGTCGTGCAGACGCGCCCCGGTGCCACGCCGCGTGAAAAGATGATCGAGATTGCCATGACCGAATGGGATCGGTGGGGGCGCCAGGTGGTGCGCGTCGGGCGTGACGATACGTATTGCGTGGCCGGCGGTGGTTTTCCCGACCAGCCGCAAGGCCGTTGGCTGACAGCCGACGACCCCACGCCTGCCCCGTCGGATGAAGAAAGCGGCACCGACATGCCGCTGCCCAATGCCGTTGCCACGCCAGCGGTACCGCCTCCAGCACCTTGCCTGCGCTATCCGGATGGCACAGGCGGTGAAGCCACCGCACGTGGTTGTATGCTGGCGAAGCGCTACTGGGGCATCGTCGGCAAGACACCGACCTGCCAGCAGTTGACCACCGGTGGCTGGGCGTGGTCTGCGGTGTTCATCTCGTGGATCATGCGCAAGGCCGGCTTGCAGAACGATCAGTTCCTGACCGGCGCCACGCATGCGGAATACGTGACCGACGCGCGCGACCATCTGCTCAAGCATCCCGCCTTCGTACTCGAACGCACGCCAGCCGTCCCGCGCCCCGGCGACCTAATCTGCACCGCACGCGGCGCAGATCGCTTCATGACGGACCCGGCCGAGATCCAGGCCGGCAGAACGCCGATGCACTGCGACCTCGTCGTTGAGGTGGACCCCGTGCGCCATGAAGTGAAATCGATTGGCGGCAACGTGCAGCAATCCGCGTCGATGAGCATCACCGAGTTGAATGACGCCAACCAGCTCGATCCGTACACGAACTCGGTCATGCAGTGGTTGGTGATTTTGCGTAACCAGTTGCCCTAGCAGAGAGCGAGCCAACGGATGTAACGTTGTTTGACGCCGGACGCAAATTCATTAACATGTGAATCACTTGAGCGCCGGCAACCCGACCGGCGCATGGCCCCTGCGATCAGGAGACAGGTCATGAAGGTGCTTTCGCTTTCACCCGACGCCGGATCGGACATCCAGGCGCATCGCCCAGCCTGGTGTGGCCCACGCGAATGGGCCGCACGCGTAAAGCTGGCGGCGTGCTACCGCATCTTTGCGCAGCTCGGCTGGACCGAACTGGTCTACAACCACATCACGCTGCGCCTCCCAGCCGAAGATGGCAGCGCCGACGATGGCGGCCCGCATTTCCTCATCAACCCGTTTGGCCTGACCTATGCCGAGGTTTGCGCGTCGAACCTCGTGAAGATCGACCTGCAGGGCAATGTGCTGCGCGCGGCGGGACAGCCGGACTGGCCCGTCAACCCGGCCGGCTTTACCGTGCATGCCGCCATTCACGCGGGCATTGCCGGTGCGCATTGTGTTATGCACACGCACACGACTGCCGGCATGGCCGTGGCCTGCGCGCGCGATGGTCTGTCGATGAGCAACTTTTACGCGGCGCAACTGCACGGCAAGGTGGCGTATCACGACTTCGAAGGCATCACCGTGCATGCAGACGAGGGGCCACGCCTGGTGAAGAACATCGGGGACAAGCCCGCCGTGATCCTGCGCAACCACGGACTGCTGGCCTGGGGCGATTCGATTGCGCGGGCGTTGGCAGTGCTGTGGCTGCTTAACCGCGCGTGCGAGATCCAGCTCGCTTCCACATCAATGGGACCGGTGCTGGAGATACCCGAGGCGGTAGCGCGCAACTGCACGCGCGATTCACTGCAGTTCAACCCGAACTTTGGCGCGGGCGAAGATGTGTTCGCGGCGCTCACCCGCACCATCGACCGCATCGATCCTTCCTACCGAACCTGATCACATGACGCGTATTTGCATTGTCGGCGCCGGCGCGGTCGGCGGTTATCTTGGCGCGAAGCTCGCGCTGTCCGATCAACCTATCAACGTGCTGGCCCGCGGCGCGACGCTTCAAGCGCTGCAAGCCGAGGGGCTGCGCTTGACCGAAGACGGCAATACGCGAACCGTGCCGGTGCACGCGAGTGACGATGCGCGTGCGCTCGGTGAGCAGGATGTCGTGGTCGTTGCTGTCAAGGCGCCCGCCATGGAAAGCGTGGCGCAAACCATCGCCCCGCTCATCGGCCCTGAAACCTGCGTGGTGGTAGCGATGAACGGCGTCCCATGGTGGTTCTTTGATCGACATGGCCCGCTGGAAGGTCTGCGCCTGCAATCGGTCGATCCGCACGGCCGTATCGCGCAGGCCATACCAACCAGGAACGTGCTCGGTTGCGTGGTGCATCTGACGTGCTCGACGGCTGCACCCGCGCACGTGCGCCACGGGTTCGGCAAGCGATTGATTCTCGGCGAACCTGCGGGTGGCACTTCACCGCGCCTCGATGCAGTTGGCTCACTCTTTGAACGCGCCGGTCTGCAGATCGAACGCAGCGAGGCCATTCAGCGCGACATCTGGTTCAAGCTATGGGGCAACATGACCATGAACCCGGTGTCGGTGCTGACCGGAGCAACATGTGACCGCATGCTCGACGACCCGCAGGTGAGTGCATTCTGCCTGGCCATCATGGAAGAAGCGAAGGCGATCGGTGCGCGCATCGGCTGCCCGATCGAACAGAGCGGTGAAGAACGCAGTGCCGTCACGCGGCAACTTGGCGCGTTCAAGACGTCGATGTTGCAGGATGCGGAAGCCGGTCGCGGGCCGCTGGAGATCGATGCGCTGGTGGCGTCGGTACGGGAAATCGGCCAGCACGTAGGTGTGTCGACCCCGCAGATTGATGCGCTGCTGGGTCTGGTGCGTCTGCACGCCCAGACCCGCGGGCTTTATTGAACCACCGGGCCGGGTTACTGATACGTGAGCGTAAAGGTGGCGCTGCCGTTAGCAACACCGGGCACGATGCTGTTGTCGGTTTGCACGTAGCGCGCCTTGAGGGGAATCGCGTAGTCCCCATCCGCATCTGCCACTTGCCATTTGAATAGCTTGGCGAGTTCCAACGGCTTGTCATCGTAGAGAAGCTGGATCGCTACGCCCGTGGCGCTGGTGGCGCCTGCGTCCAATTTCAGCATGCCCTGCGCGGCGTCATGTGCCTCCCCGTCGAGTTGCACGTTGATGCTTGTACCTTTTGCGCAGTTCAACGGAATGCTGAAGGCCTGTGTCCTGGAAGGCGGCGAAGTGCCCAACCCTTTGAACGCACTCACGGGCACGTCGCCAAGTTTCACCGGAATCAACTTGCGGCTTACCGTGCACGACATGACATCGACCTTGAACGTGCCGATATTGATGGTGGACTCAGGCGTGTGCCAAGAGGTTTTGTTGTTTCGCAGGATGAAAGAGCCGACCTGCTTTCCTGAAACCGACCCTGCGCTGATGCTTTGCGCCGTCTTGTAGAAGCGGACCAACGCTTTGCCTTGCCTTGGCAGCGCGCTGAACATCCCGTTCACAGCGCAGTAGACGTAGTGATCTGGGTTATCAGTGTTCGACCCGGTGACCCAGCGCGTCTGATTAGCGCATGCCTCCCATGTATCCGCGGAGCCTGCCGTTATGCCGACCGCATAGCCAATTCCATCAACATTTGTCTTGTAGACGCGTTTGCCGTCGAAGTCGGCAACGTATGTCCCATACGCCTTAATCCCGACCTCCTGCCAAGGAAGCTTTGGCTCGGTGTTGGAACACTTGAAGGTGCTCACGATGTCCGATGCCACCTCTGCAATGACGCTCCCCACGGGAATGTCTCTCTGGATCGCAAGGTCCTTCGGCTGAATCGTGGTGCTGCTCGTAACGGTTTCGCAGGTGTACGCAAGGGCACTGCCCGCAGCGAGGCACATCAACGCAGTCAAAAAGCTCCGGTATCCAATGCGCACGTCCTACTCCCGTCATGATTGAGAACAGTGAATGGAAGCACGTGAGCCCTGGCGTGTATGTAGGAACCTTCTTGTTTTGGCGTTAACGCGAGGCGCAGATCAGCGCAGTATCAAAACCTGGGTAGGAGGGAAATCAGCGTGCGTGGCGTACGCACGCTAATCGCAACTTGAGTGAGCCTGCCGCGCCGACTTATTGATACGTCAGCGTAAAGGTCGCGCTGCCGTTGGCAATACCGGGGACGACGCTGTTTTCCGTTTGTACGTAACGCGCCTTGAGGGGGATCGAATACGTACCTTCGGCGTCGGTTGTCTGCCACTTGAAGCGCTTGGCAAGCTCCACGGGCTTATCGTCATAGAGCATCTGGATGGCCACGCCCGTGGCGCTTGAGGCGTCGTTGTCCAACTTCAGCATGCCTTGCGTGGCGTCATGTGCCGTGCCGTCAAGTTGCAGGTTGATGCTGGCGCCTTTCGGGCACGTCAACGGAATACCGAAGCTCTTCGTGCGGCCATCTGGCGGCGACGTGCCCGGTCCCTTGAACGCGCTGACAGGAACACCTCCCATCGGAACATTGATTGCCGCACTGCCCAGCGTGCACGACAGCTTTTCCACTGCAACGGAGCCAATGCTGAACTGGGATTCCGTCTGCCAGGTGCTCTGGTTGTTCCTCAAGATGAAGGCGCCGATCACTTTGCCCGATACCGTGCCCGTTCCCGTGCTCGATTCTGTCTTGTAAAAATTGATCAACGCCTTGTGCTGCATGGGTTGGGTGCTGAATATCCCATTGACCGCACAATAGAGGCGGTGATTCGGGTTGTCGGGGTTGGTTCCATTCACCCATCGTTCCAGGCCGACACCGCATCCATTCACAATCCCAACGCCAATGGCATAGCCAATACCGTCAATGTTGGTTTTCCACACGCGCTTGCCGTCGAAGTCGCCAACGTAGGTGCCATATCCCTTGATGCCGACTTCCTGGTACGTCAACCCAGGCGCTTCGTTGGTGCACTTGAAGGAAGTCACCACATCGGAAACCACCTGCGCAATGAGGCCGCCGACCGGAAGGTCGCGCTGCACCGAGAGCTTTTGCGGTTGGATTGCCGTGCTCGTCGTGACCGTGGTGCAGGTGTAGGCAAAAGCGCCCTTTGCAGCGGTTAGCATGAGGCCCGCTGCCAGCCTTGCGCACCATACGCGCATGTGTTGCTCCGGTTCGTTATCGTCGGGCAACATAAAAACACATGGTCCAATGTCTGTGGATAGGATTTGTCCCATTCTGCAAACTCAGCTGTTGCAGACATGGCGTGCGCATATCAACGGCGGCAGGGCAAGGTGAAGCGGTCTGCTGGTTAGAAAGACCCACGCGATCCATCGCCATGGCAGCGAGGATCGCGTTGATCAGAACAGCCGAGAAGAAGTGAGGCTGATGCTTACGGCGCGAGCGCAGGATGCTTCAGCGCATGCGCCGTTTCGATCCACTGCTGGTGGTACGCCGCATCGTCGCGTTTGAGGCCGAGTTCGCCGTTCTGATACGCCATCGCCAAGGCCTGCACGGCTTCGGGCAATTCGTGTTCGGCGGCGTCCTGGTACAGCGCCAGCGCGCGGGCTTCATCGCGCGGCACGCCATCACCGTCACGATACGCATTGGCCAGCATGAACATCGCGGCCGGAATCTCATGGCGCGCGGCACGATCAAACCAGTGCGCGGCCTGCGTCGTGTCGATGGCTGTTCCGTAGCCGCTGCGATACATCACACCCAAGTAGTACGCAGCTGCAGCGTCGCCCTTGTCGGCAGATTGACGTAGCAAGCGCAGTGCACGCGGGTAGTCGCGCTCTACACCACCGGTACCCAGCAGCAGCGCCTTGCCCAGCGACAACTGCGCACCCGCGTCGCTCGGTGCAGCGGTTTCCAGCCAGCGCATCCCCTCGCTACGCAAAGCGCGGTCGTGCGCACCGAGCAAGGCTTCGCCTAACGCGGATTGCGCCGGCACTGAACCGCTGCGCGCGAGCTGACGCAACCGCTGCAGCGCTTCCGGCTCCATCGCTTGCACGACCATGGCGCGCCACGATTCCAGCTGCGTGGCGTCCACGGCGGGCGTCTGGCGCGCATGCGAGAGCCAACCGCCTGCCATCACGACAATCGCCAGCGCCGCAGCCACGGTCAGCATCGGCACCGACTGGCGCGCAGACTCCATCGCCGGTGCACCCACCCATGCGGAACGAAGAGAAGGCATGGCGTGGTCCTCTTACTGCGTCAGGTCGATCTGGTACACAGCCAGGCCCTTGCCCGAACCGTCATCCGCGGCGACCTGCGTGACGTTGGTGATGCCGGCGGCCGTGGCACTGGCCAGCTTGTTGGGCGCCGACGTGAACTGCACCTGCGCCACCGAGCTGGCCAGCTTCGTGAAGCGCCAGCTGCGCTGCGATCCGGTGGTGGCACGCTTCACGCTGCCGATCTTCTTGATGTAGCTGATCAGCACGTCGCGGTTGGCGTCCGGCGATGCATAGATCGTCTTGCTGCCGTCCAGGCCGGGGAAGTTGCCGCCGCCGCTTGCACGGTAGTTGTTGGTCGCCACGATGAACTGGCCTGCCGGGTCGAGCGCCACGCCCTTGTACATCAGGTTCTTGATGCGGCTGCCGACCGGCTGCGTGACGTCAATCTCATACGTCAGGTCCGGCGTGGTGAACATGTCGAAGTTGTAGCCCGGGAACGTGCTCACCAGCTTCTGCACCGTCGCTTGCGTCGGGTCGATGGTGTTGAAGCGCTTGGCCGCCGTTTCCAGCCAGTTCTTGATGTCGGAGCCTGCCACCTTCACCGCGTAGACCGTGTTCGGATACAGGTACAGGTCGGCCGCGTTGTTGATTGCCAGCGGGCCCGCCGCCACGTCGGTGAAATCGGTCCCGCCACCAAAACCGCTCTTGAACGGTGCGCTCACCGACAGCACCGGCAGCGATGCGTACTGCGGCAGGTTCGCCTGGATGTACGCCGATACGTAATCGGCCTGCGCCTGGTTGACGATTTCGATCGCGCCGGGGTCGCCCACGTCGGCGAAGTACGTGCTCATGTTGAAGTCGGTGCTGCCCACCGGCGTCTTCACGTAGTTGATCGTCGCCTGGTGTTCGGTGGCGATGGCGGCCGAGACCGTCGGATCAGCGGCTACGTAGGTCTTGTCAGCGTTCTGGATCGAGCGCGCTTCCACCGTGGTCTGCGTCTTGTCGACAGCCCAGTTCGTACCGTTGAACGTCAGGCCGAGCTTGATGACGCCCAGATGCTTGCCCCAGTAGTTCGCCATCACGGTCGGCACGCCATTCACGGTGCCGGCCACCTTATCCACCCCCGGCAGGTTGAACTGGCTCACGGTGCTCTTCGCATCCGGGAAGAGCTGGTGCGAGTGGCCGATCAACATGGCATCGATGCCCGGCACGGTGGACAGCCACCAGCTGCCGTTTTCCATCGTCGGCGAATACGTCGAGTTATCCAGCCCGCCGTGCGAAATCGCCACCACCAGGTCGGCACCTTTCGCGCGCATTTCCGGGATGTACTTGGCGGCGGTCTCCTTGATGCCGACGGTATAGACCTTGCCGTCGAGCCAGCGCTTGTCCCAGCTCGTGATGGTGGGCGGCGTAAAGCTGATGATGCCGACCTTGACCGGCGCGCTGATCGTGCTGCCGTCCGGCGCCGTGGCCGTCACCGTCTTGGTGATAATCGTGTACGGCTGGAACAGCGGCGCATTCGTCTTGGCGCTGATTACGTTGGCCAGCACCTGCGGGAAGTTCGGGCCCGCGCATTTCTTCTGCGTGGCCGGATCGGGCAGGCCATCAACGTTGAACGTATTGCCCGTAACTTGCGACAGATACGGCAGGCCGTAGTTGAACTCGTGGTTGCCGATGCCGCCACCGTCGTACTTGGCGGCGTTCATCACCTTGTAGATCGCCAGCGTCTGGTCGCACGTGATGGGGCTGACCATGGCCTGGTAGTCCGACAGCGCGGTGCCCTGGATGGTGTCGCCGTTATCCAGCAGCAGCGTGTTCGGGAACTGCGCGCGCGCTTGGTTGATGAGCGTCGCTACGCGCTCGAAGCCGAGCGAGTTGTCGGCCGCGAGCTTGAAGTAGTCGTACGACAGCACGTTGGTGTGCAGGTCGGTCGTTTCCAGCACGGCCAGCGTGGCCTTGGTGCCTGCAGGGGCGGCGCTGGCGGCAGGCGTGGCGCTGCCGGTGGATGGGCTATCGCCGCTGCCGCCGCAGGCAGCCAACGACATCGACAACACAACAGCAAGCGGCAACGCCGCCGAACACAACGGTCGGACTCGCATGAACTTCTCCCTGAAGTTTATTTTTTGGTCTGCGAACTACGAACTGCTGAATGCGAATTGCTGATGAAGCGAATGACACGCAGACGCGCACGCAGAATCGGGGGAACCGTTTGCGCAACGCGAGAGGACAACAGACTGGGCCGGGGGGCACAGAAGCGGAGAAGTATCAAAAGCGTGCATGACGATGCTGTGACCGTCGCATGACATTTACGCGTGGCCTCGGCAGCGTGGAGAACAGCGCCGGTTGCGGGTCTCAGCCGGATGGCGGAGCGGCGGGGCCAAAAAATCCAAGGCGTTTCGTCAACAACGTTAGAATGAGCCCATTTTTCCGCGTAGCCGTTCTATGTCCCAGAAGAAAGCGCCGCTGTTCGAGATCCGCAGCGGCACCGTCGATGCCCTGCTGCTGTCGCCGCGCACCGCCGACATGGACGCCTTGGCCGCCGAACTCACGCGACGCTTTGCCGACACGCCGGAGTTTTTCTCCAACGACGTGATCGCCATCGATGTGCGCCGCCTGGCTGAAGACGAGCGCCTGCCCATCGACCGTTTGGTGGAGACCCTGACCGCGCTGCGTGCCCATGCGATCGGCGTGGTGGCCAGCCCCGAGCAGGCCGAGTGGGCCCAGGCCTTTGGTCTGCCACTGCTAGACAGCCACGGCCGCCGCCCGCGCGGTGAGAAGGACGGCAAGGACGCACAGGATGCGCCCGAGCACGCCCAAGCCGCAGAAGCACCTGCCCCTACCCCCGCCGTTCCCGCCGTCGACGCCGTAGCCATGCAGCCCGGCACGATGATCGTCGATCGCCCCCTGCGTTCCGGCCAGCGCATCTATGCGCGCGGCGACCTCGTCGTGCTCGACCTGGTGAGCGACGGCGCCGAGGTGATCGCCGAGGGCAACATCTATGTGTATGCCTCGCTGCGCGGCCGCGCGCTGGCGGGCGTGAAGGGCAACCTGGACGCGCGCATCTTCTGCACGTGCCTGGAGCCTCAACTGATTTCCATCGCCGGCATCTACCGCACCGGCGAAACCCCGTGGCCCGACGCCTACGCCAGCAAGCCTGCGCAGGTCCGGCTCGCGGACAACACGCTGGTTTTCGAACCGTTGCGGATGAAGTGACGCACCCCGTGCGCCGAGCGATTTAACTTTTCGATATACGAGCCATGACCAAGATCATCGTAGTCACCTCCGGCAAGGGCGGCGTCGGCAAGACGACCACCAGTGCGGCGTTCTCTGCCGGCCTTGCGCTGCGCGGCCACAAGACCGCCGTCATCGACTTCGACGTCGGCCTGCGCAACCTCGACCTCATCATGGGCTGCGAGCGCCGCGTCGTGTATGACCTGATCAACGTGATCCACGGTGAGGCCAACCTGAACCAGGCCCTCATCAAGGACAAGAAGTGCGAAAACCTCTTCATCCTCCCCGCCTCGCAAACGCGCGACAAAGATGCGCTCACGCGTGAAGGCGTCGAGAAGGTGATCGAAGGCCTGAAGGAAATGGGCTTCGAATACATCGTCTGCGATTCGCCGGCCGGTATCGAATCGGGCGCGCTGATGGCGATGTACTTTGCCGACGAGGCCATCGTGGTGACGAACCCGGAAGTGTCTTCGGTGCGTGACTCCGATCGCATCCTGGGCATCCTGTCGTCCAAGTCGCGCCGCGCGGTGGAAGGCAAGGAGCCGATCAAGGAACACCTGCTGCTCACCCGCTACAACCCGAAGCGCGTGTCCGAAGGCGAGATGCTGTCGCTGAGCGACATCCAGGAAATCCTGCGCATCAAGCTGATCGGCGTGATTCCGGAATCGGAAGCCGTGCTGCAGGCATCCAACCAGGGCCTGCCCGCCATCCACCTGGAGGGCTCGGACGTGGCCAACGCCTACCACGACGTGATCGACCGTTTCCTGGGCAAGGAGAAGGAACTCCGTTACGTCGAATACAACAAGCCCGGTTTTCTGCAGCGCCTGTTCGGCGGCGGCAAGTAAGGAGACGCCTCAATGTCGATTCTGTCTTTCCTGCTGGGCGAGAAGAAGAAGACTGCAAGCGTTGCCAAGGAACGCCTGCAGATCATCCTCGCCCATGAACGCACCGGCGGCGGTGCTCCGGCCGACTACCTGCCCGCATTGCAACGCGAGCTGGTGGCGGTGATCTCCAAATACGTGAAGATCGGCAACGACGACATCAAGGTCAACCTCGAGCGCCAGGACAACCTGGAAGTGCTGGAGGTGAAGATCGAGATTCCGCAGGCCTGACCCTCGGCCTGCGTCGTCACCTCACGCGAATGATGCGGCCCGCCGGTGCGTCCGGCGCGGCTGGCATCGGCCCCACATAGGCGGCTCTCGGGCGGATCAACTGCCCTGCCGCGCGCTGCTCAAGCGCGTGTGCAATCCACCCTGCCGTACGCCCCGCTGCAAACAGGCCAAAGCCGGCACCTTCCGGCAGCGCCAGCACACGCCGGGTGGCCACCAGTGCGAAATCCACCGATGGCCCATCGCCCGTTAGCCCGGCCACGGCGTCCATCACGGTTTGCAGCCGCTTGCGCACCGCGCCCGTCTTCGGCAACTGCGCCAGGATCGCATCCGCGCGCGGGTCGGCCTTGCGATACAGCGGGTGGCCAAAGCCCGGCAGCGTATCGCCGCGATCCAGCCGTCGGCGCAATGCCGTTGTCACGGAGCGCTCCCCTTCCAGCTCGTCCAGTAACGCCTCCACGCGCGCCGTGGTGCCGCCATGCCGGCCACCGGAGAGCGCGGCCAGCCCGGCGCTGACCACGGCGCCCAGGCTGGCGCCGGTCGATGCCACCACGCGCGCCGCAAAGCTCGAGGCATTGAGTTCGTGATCGGCACACAGCACCAAGGCGACGCGGATGGCCTCGGCGGCGTGCGCGTCAACATTCCATGCCTGCTGGCATTGCAGGTGTACGGGCGTGGCATCCGGCTTGCGGCCCAGCATGGCGGCAAACACGACGCGCAGCAGCGCACCGGCATCGCGCGCCGTGCGTGCAGCGTCCTGCCGCCACGCGGCTTCGTCCAGCGCCGGCAGGGCAAGCGCGCACAGCGCCATGCAGCGTTGGCGGATGTCCGCGTCTGCCAGCGACGTGAGCGCCGCGTACCAACTTTTCGGCAACAACGGGGCAGACGTGTTGAAGGCGGCCGCCTCTTCGCACTGCCACAGCCGCGCCGCCACGGTTTCCAGCGTGGCGTGTTTGGCCAGTTCCAGAGCCGGCATGCCGCGGTAGAACAACTGCCCGTGATCGATGAGCGTGATGGCCGACTCCATCACGGGCAGGCCCCAGTCCAGCGCATGGCGCACCACCTGGCGCGGGCGCCGTCCGCCGGAACGCTGATCTGCGAGCCGTGCCACATCGGCTTCGCGGTAGCGGCTGCCGCGTCCGTCGGGCGACGGGTAGGCCGCGAGCAGCCCGCGGCTTACATAGGCGTACAGCGTTGGACGCGAGACGCGCAGGCGCTCGGCGGCTTCGGCGGCATTGAGGTAAGTGGTCATCAGGCCGGATGCGGTGGGCGGCAATCGAGGTTGATCAGTCTAGTCAATGTTGACGCTATCGGCCGCACAGGACTGTAATGGGCGCACCTCGCTCGCGGAGCCCCGCCATGCCGTCACCCGTTGCTGATGTGGTTGATCCTTCCATGCAGACTGTCAGCGCCACAAGCGCACTCGGCCAGTTATGGACCGTGCTCGGTCAGCCGGCCGATGTGCTGTCGCGCGCCACGCTCACGGGCGCCGAGCCGGCGCTGCCGTCGTCGTTTGCCGTGGGCACACTGGCGCAGAGCACCATTGCCGCCGCTGCACTGGCGGCCGCACAGGTCGACACGTTGCGCAGCGGGCGGCAGCAAATCGTATCGGTCGACATGCACCACGCCGCGCTGGAATTTCGCTCCGAGCGCTACTTCCGTGTCGACGGGCAGTTACCGCCCGAACCGTGGGACAAGATCGCTGGGCTCTATCGCTGCGGCGATGGCCGCTGGGTGCGCCTGCACACCAACTTTGCGCATCACCGTGACGGTGTGCTGAAGCTGCTCGGCCGCGCGTATGACCGGGCCGCTGTAGCCGCCGCGTTGAACCAATGGCAGGCCGAAGCGTTTGAAGAGGCGGCCGCGCAGGCGGGGATGGTCGTCACCGCTGCGCGCACGTTTGAAGAGTGGGACGCGCACCCGCAAGGCATTGCCGTCGCAAGCCAGCCGCTGATGACGATCGAACGCATTGGCGATGCGCCATCGCGGCAGCTTCCTGCGCATGCCGACGGGCGTCCGCTCTCGGGCGTGCGCGTGCTGGATCTCACGCGCGTGATTGCGGGGCCCGTCTGCGGCCGGACGCTCGCAGCGCATGGGGCGGATGTGCTGCTCGTTACGGCGCCGCATCTGCCGGCCATCCCACCGCTGGTGATCGACACCGGCCGTGGCAAGCGCTCTGCGCAGCTCGACTTGCGCGATGCGGCCGGTGCCGACCAACTCCGCACGCTGCTGCGCGACGCCGATATCTTCGTGCAGGGCTATCGGCCCGGTGGCCTGGCTGCGTTGGAGTTTGGTCCGGAGCAGGTTGCCGCGCTGCGCCCCGGCATCGTCTACGTTAGCCTGTGCGCATACGGCTATGACGGCCCCTGGGCCAATCGCCGAGGCTTCGATTCGCTCGTGCAGACCGCCAGCGGTTTCAACTGGGCCGAAGCGCAAGCGGCCAGCGATGCCAAGCCGCGCCCGCTGCCCGCGCAGGCGCTGGATCACGGCGCCGGCTACCTGATGGCCGCCGGCGCAATGACCGCGCTCGCACGCCGCATGACAGAAGGCGGCAGCTGGCACGTGCGTGTGTCGCTCGCCCAGACGGCGCACTGGCTGCGCAGCTTCGGCCGCATGGCCAACGGGTTCGATGCGGCCGACCCGCGCTATGAAGATATCGGCGCGTATCTGGAAACGTCGCCGTCTGGTTTTGGCGCGCTCACGGCGCTGCGCCACGCGGGGCAGCTCTCCGACACGCCGCCGCACTGGACGCTGCCGAGCGTGCCCCTGGGGACGCATCCCGCGCGGTGGTAGGATTCGCGCCTACCGTTTTCTCTGCCCGCGCCTGATACTCCGGGCGCACATGGCCCGCCGATGCTCAGTTACCGTCACGCCTTCCACGCCGGCAATCACGCCGATGTCCTCAAGCACGCCGTGCTTGTGCAGATGCTCGATTACCTCACGCAGAAGGACAAGCCGTTCTGGTACATCGACACGCACGCCGGTGCCGGCCTCTACGCGCTGGACCACGAATGGGCGCAGAAGAAGGCCGAATTCGATACCGGCATTGGGCCGCTGTGGCGCGCCGCAGAAGCCGGCGAAACGCTGCCGCCCCTGCTCGACGCGTACCTCGACCAGGTGCGCGAGCTGAATCCCAACGGCGAACTCAGGCACTACCCCGGCTCGCCGTGGCTGGCGTGGCAGATGCTGCGCGACGCCGATCGCCTGCGCCTGTTCGAGCTGCACAGCTCAGAAATCAAAGTGCTGTCCAACAACTTCCGTGGTGCAGGCCGCAAGGTCATGCTGTACGACGGCGACGGCTTTGCCGGCATCAAGGCGATCCTGCCGCCGCCGCCGCGCCGCGCGCTGGTGCTGATCGATCCTTCGTTTGAAGACAAGCAGGATTACGCCCGCACCGTGCACGCGCTGCAGGACAGCCTGCAGCGTTTTGCCACCGGCATGTATGCGGTCTGGTATCCGCTTGTGCAGCGGCGCGAAGCCGCGCAGTTTCCCTCGCGCCTGAAGCAGTTGCGCCCCAAGGATTGGCTGCACGTCACCCTCACCGTCAGGCACCCGGTCGAGGGTGGCCTGGGCTTGCACGGCAGCGGCATGTTCATCGTCAACCCGCCGTGGACGCTGAAGGCGCAATTGCAGGAAGCCATGCCCACGCTGGTGCGCCTGCTCGGCCAGGACGACGGCGCCAAGTTCATGCTGGAAGGCGAGTCGAGCTGACGCGGCCGCCTCGGCCGGGCCGTACGCCTAGAGATTCTCGGGCGCGGTCTGCGCTGGATGCGATGCCAGCGGATAGTTCTCCAGATCCGCCGCAACCTGGGCGATGCGAGCAGCCGCCTGCGTGACTTCCCGTACGCCGCTTGCGCCCAAGGTCCGCGCCGTTTGCGTGGCATGGATTTCCTGACGCAACGGTGCCATCCGGGGTTCACCGGTGCGTATCCGTTCCTTCGCCTGCCGCACGAGGCGTCGGTTCTTCGGTGCCAACTTGGCAGCGTCCGGTGCTGCAGACATCTTCTGGCTGACGCGTGCTGCGAATTCGCTGGAGATGACCGGCGTGACGGCAAAGACTGCACCGTCCCGAAGCCGGAAATCAGGGCCCAGATGCTCCATCGCCACATGCAGATTCGTTTGCATCTGCTGGTGGTGATCGCGCTGCAGTTCGCTCATGTCCGCATGGGCCTTGGCACCCGTACTCTGGTCGTATTCGCGCTCGATCCCGACGTCGCGCTCGCCGCCAGCAAACTCACCATCCACCGCGAAAATGGCGGGGCCTTTGCCCCACGGGTCCATGACGAGGTCGTGGTCGGGGTCGCGCCCCCTGGCGGCGTGCCACTGCGCCCAGCGGTGGTCGATTGTCGTGCTGCCCACGGCATACGCGTATTCGCCGCTGCCCAGCTTGGCGGCATGCAGAAACGCCGCCACGTTGGCATGTTCGCCGCAGTTGCCGGCCTGCGCCGCCATGGCGCTCGCCGCGATGCTGACCCCTGGACCGTAGTTGGATGGAAGCTGTGTCCTCACGACACGGCCGGCCACCGCCCGGATCGTGCTCTGGCCGTTGCTGTCATGGATATCGTCGACGACATTGCCGCGGCCATGCGACAGGGCTTGGCGGGTCTCCATGACGGTTTCGTTCGCGCGCACGAGCCGGTCCAGTTGTCGGCCTTCAACCGGGCGGCCGTCGGTCTGCCGGGCGTGTACATAACCGCCCAGTTGGCATTCGCCATCGGACAGCGCCCTGCGCGTATCGGGCTCCAAGGCCTTGATCTCGACCTGCCGCTCACGCATGCGTTGGGCAGCAAAGCTGGCCAAGCCCTGCAACGTCACTGGCGCACGGCGTGGCGCGTGGGCGGCCGGATCGGCCGGGCGGCTGGTTGATGTGGAGGCGTGTTCTTCGGCCGGCGGCGTCGGACGGAGGCAGCTTAGGATCGATCGCAATGGGGACGGCATGGGCAGCTCCAGCTCCTGTGGTCCGCCGGATACGCGGCGGCGCAGGCAGATTACGGGCGTGCTGCCGGGCAATAGCGGCGGGAGCCGAAAACCTGGCGCGATGGGCGAAGCTGCCATGTCACTCCCCTGCCACATGCCCGTGCTACCTAGTCGGGCTTAGACTTGCACTGCGTTGTCCGTGCGCAGCGCCCCCCTCGGCAACATCGGCAATATCCGCAAGATCGGCAGGAGCAACACACCATGAGCGAACGCGACGCAGCCCGCCAGGCGCGCCTGCAGGAAGACCTCCTCGACACGCTTGACGAAGAGCTGGAGATGGAAATCGACGACCACCTGCTCGGTGGCGGCGAAGGCATCAGCGAAGAAGCGCGCGAAACGCGGCGCATGTACTTTCGCGAGCTGTTCCGCCTGCAGGGCGAGCTGGTCAAGCTGCAGGACTGGGTGATCGAGACTGGCCACCGGCTGGTGGTGATCTTCGAAGGGCGCGATGCCGCTGGCAAGGGCGGCGCCATCAAGCGCATCACGCAACGGCTGAACCCGCGCGTGTGCCGCGTGGCTGCACTGCCCGCTCCCACCAACCGCGAACGTACGCAGTGGTACTTCCAGCGCTATGTGGCGCACCTGCCCGCCGCCGGCGAGATCGTCCTGTTCGATCGCAGCTGGTACAACCGCGCCGGCGTCGAGCGTGTGATGGGTTTCTGCACCGACGAGGAATACGACGAGTTCTTCCGCTCGGTGCCCGAGTTCGAAAAGATGCTCGTGCGCTCGGGCATCCAGATCGTCAAGTACTGGTTCTCGGTGACGGACGAAGAGCAGGAAGTGCGGTTCCAGAGCCGCATCGATGATCCGCTCAAGCAGTGGAAGCTGAGCCCGATGGATCTGGAGAGCCGCCGCCGCTGGGAAGCCTATACGCAGGCCAAGGAGGCGATGCTCGAGCGCTCGCACATCCCCGAATCGCCGTGGTGGGTGGTGCTGGCCGACGACAAGAAGCGCGCGCGCCTGAACTGCATCCACCATCTGCTGGGCCAAGTGCCTTATCACCCGGTGCCGCATCCGCCGGTATTGCTGCCCGAGCGCGTGCACCACGCCGAGTACATCCGCCACCCGGTGCCGGAAGAGATGATCGTGCCGAACGTGTACTGATCCGGCGGGGCGAAAACTACACCGTCGGGCGGATCTCGAAACCGGGGACCGGCGCTTCATGCTCGCCCGTGACCACCTCCAGCTGCGTGACCAGCGCACTGTCCGGTCCCTCCCACATCCATTCCCGCATGCTCAGCACATGGGCCTCGGGTCCGGCGAGGAATGCCTCGACGGCGCCGTCGCGGCGGTTGCGTACCCAGCCGCGCAACCCCAGCAGGCGCGCGCGGTCCGCACAGGCTGCGCGGTAGCCGACACCCTGCACGCGGCCCTGTACGGTAACGATCACTTGCGCAATAACGGACATGGCGGGCCTCCGGTGCAACACGGCAGGAGATGTGTTGGGTAAAACATGACAAACCGACGCTGTCGCATCTCTGTCACATTTCTGGAATGTGACGTCGTCAGACTGACAACCGCGCGGCGGGCTCTGACGTTACGCAAGGTAAACTAGGCGGCTTGCCGCCGGGTGCCAAGCAGCGCTTGCGCAAAAGCACTGCGCCCAGCCCCGTAGTACGCCATGCCATGTATTGCGCCTGGGCCTTTGGCCTTGAGGCGCCCGAATTTCGTCCGCGGTTTCCGTCCCGGTTATCCAAGATGCAGCAGAACGACAACGAAACCACCATCCGGGGCCGTTTGGGTACCACCTTCGGTACCAACTTTGGCGTCAACTTCGGCCACTTGCTGACGGCGCCGCCCAACCGGTTTGACCTGGCGCTGCTGCCAATCATCCTGGCCGCCATCGTGCTCGTGGCCTATGCCGCCAAGCAGATGAACGTGCCCTACACGCCCGGCGAGCACCTGGACGTGAGTCTGGACATCATTGAGCTGCCCTATTACCTGCTGCGCACCAGCATCCGGATGCTGCTGGCGCTGGGCGCGTCGCTGGCGTTCTCGTTTGCATTTGCCGCCATCGCTTCCAAAAACCGCACGGCTGAGAAGGTGATGGTGCCGGCGCTGGACATCCTGCAATCGATTCCGGTGCTGGGTTTTCTGTCGATCACGGTCACGGGGTTCATCGCGCTGTTTCCGGGCAACCTCGTCGGCGTGGAATGCGCGGCCATCTTCGCCATCTTCACGTCGCAGGCGTGGAACATGGCGTTCTCGTTGTACCAATCGTTTCGCACCATCCCGACCGACCTGGAAGAAGCCGCCACGGTGTTCCGCCTGTCCAAGTGGCAGCGCTTCTGGCGCCTGGAAGTGCCGTTCGCCATGCCGGGCCTGCTGTGGAACATGATGATGTCGATGTCGGGCGGCTGGTTCTTCGTGGTGGCGTCGGAAGCCATCTCGGTGTCGGGCCACGACATCAAGCTGCCGGGCATCGGCTCGTACATCTCGCTGGCGATCCAGCAGCAGAACCTGCCGGCCATCGGCTGGGCCATCCTGGCCATGCTGATCGGCATCATCCTGTACGACCAGCTGCTGTTCCGCCCGCTGATTGCCTGGGCAGACCGCTTCCGCTTCGACACGATGTCGTCAGAGCGCGAGCCGCAATCGTGGCTGCTTGACCTGCTGCGCCGCTCTGAATGGGTCAAGGCCCTGCTTGAGCGTACCGCCGCGATGGCCGAGCGCACGCTGTCCTGGGGTGCCGAACGCACGCGGCCCACGGCCGCTGGCGGCAATGGCTTTCTGCCGCGCTTCCCGTGGTCGCACCGGATTGCCGATGTCGTCATCATCCTGGCCGCACTGGTGGCGGTGGCGCACGTGCTGCAGTTCGTGCGCTCCGAGGTGGGCTGGGCCGAGGTCGGCCACGTCTTCTGGCTCGGCTTCCTGACCATGGTGCGCGTGATCCTGCTGATCGCGCTGGCCGCGCTGGTGTGGGTGCCGATCGGCATCCGCATCGGCCTGAACCCGAACGTGGCGCGCATCGCGCAGCCGGTGGCGCAGTTCCTGGCGGCGTTCCCGGCCAACCTGATGTTCCCGCTGGCGGTGATGCTCATCGCGCGCTTCGCGCTCAATCCGGAAATCTGGCTGAGCCCGCTGATGATTTTCGGCACGCAGTGGTACATCCTCTTCAACGTGATTGCCGGCGCGTCGGCCATCCCGACCGAACTGAAGCTGGCCGCACGCAACTTCGGCCTGCGCGGCTGGCTGCTGTGGAAGCGCTTCCTCATCCCCGCCGTGTTCCCCAACCTGCTCACGGGTCTGGTGACAGCCGCTGGCGGGTCATGGAACGCCAGCATCGTGTCCGAATACGTGTCCTGGGGTGACCGCACGCTGGTGGCCACGGGCCTGGGCAGCTACATCGCCGAGATGACATCGAAGGGCGACTTCCCGCGCATTGCACTCGGGATTGCCGTGATGAGCCTGTTCGTGGTCGGCTTCAACCGGCTGCTGTGGAACCGCCTGTACGACATCGCGCAAGAGCGCACCCGCCTGTAAGAGCATGCTCATGATCCTGCTGCGCACCCCGATCTTGACCCTGCGATGCTCGCCGTACGCATGTATGGCTGCGCGTCTCGGGCCAACCTCGGGGCGCGCGCTACGGATCCTGGGCACGTTCCAAGACGACCTATTTAGCTGAGAACACACATGGTTACCACCAGCACCCATAGCCAGAGCGCTGAAAGCGTCATGGAGCTGCGCGGCGTCTCGAAGATCTTCCGCACCGCAGACCACACAGACCGTGCCGTGCTCGAAGGCGTGGACCTCAACCTGCGCCAGGGCGAGATCGTCGCCATGCTGGGCAAGTCGGGCTCGGGCAAATCGACGTTGCTGCGCATCATGGCAGGCCTGGTGCGCGCCGATCGCGGGCAGGTGCTGTTTCGAGGGCGTGAATACTCCGGCCCCGTGCAGGGCATTGCGATGGTGTTCCAGTCGTTTGCGCTGTTTCCGTGGCTGACGGTGCAGCAGAACGTCGAGCTGGGCCTGGAAGCGCAAGGCGTGGCCAAGGCCGAGCGGGAAGAACGCGCCGAACAGGCCATCGACCTGATCGGCTTGTCGGGCTTCAACAGCGCCCTGCCGCGCGAACTCTCGGGCGGCATGCGCCAGCGTGTGGGCATTGCGCGCGCGCTGGTGACCGAGCCTGACCTGCTGCTGATGGACGAAGCGTTCTCCGCGCTCGACGTGCTGACCGGCGAGAACCTGCGCGACGAAATGCTCGACCTGTGGGAAGACCGCCGCACCAACATCAAGAGCATCCTCATCGTCTCGCACAACATTGAAGAGGCGGTGATGATGGCGGACCGCATCGTCATCCTCTCGAGCGATCCGGGGCGTATCCGCGCCGAGGTGCGCGTGCCGTTCCCGCGCCCGCGCAACCGGGATTCCGCCGCCGTGCGCAACCTCATCGACGAGGTGTACGGCCTCATGACCTCGCCGGAGCGTGTGGGCGTGCATGTGGGCGTGGAGCCCGCGGCCGAGCAGCTTGCCTACCGCCTGCCCGATGCCGAGATCGGCCAGATGGAGGCCATTCTCGACCTGCTGGTCGAGGCGCCGTTCAACGGCCGTGCCGACCTCCCGCACCTGGCAGAAGAAGCCGGTGTGACCGACGACGATCTGCTGCCCGCGTGCGAAGCGCTTGCCCTGCTGCAACTGGCCACCATCGAGCGCGGCGACATCATCGTCACGCCGTTCGGCAAGACCTACATGGAAACCGAACCGCCCGAGCGCAAGGTGCTGTTCGGCCAGAAGCTGCTGGAGCGCGTGGCCCTGGCCGCGCACATCCGCGCCGAGCTGGACGCCAATGAGGACGGCGAGATCCGCGAAGAGCACGTGCTGCGCGAGCTGGAGGCGTACCTCAAGCCCGAAGAAGCCGAGCGCGTGCTCAAGATCGGCATCGAATGGGGCCGCTACGGCGAGGTGTATGAATACGTGTACAACACCGGCATGCTGACCCTGCCCCGTGAAGAGCGCGAGGAACGCGAAGAGCGTGAGGCGCAGGAAGGTGGGGATAATGCGGCGTAAATGCGCGTTGCCGCCGACCTAAGAAGAGCCGCTTGATGCGGCTCTTTCTCTGTCCGAAGCGTCTCCACTGGCGCCAACCTGGAGCAAGCCCAGCGAGCTGAGGCCGACGTCGAGCCGTTCCTGATCAAGGCGATGGGTCTGTCGGGTCCGTAGTGCGTGCGGCGGCGGGTGTGTCGGCGCAGTACATTGCTGCGCACAGGGCATCCGCCTATGCTGCTGTTGTAACCGCCGCCATGCCTCGTGCAGGTACCCCATGAACATTGCGCCTGATCGTCCCGCGTATTCGCTGCGGCAGCTCATCTTGTATTTCCTGCGGCTTGGCGCACTCGGCTTTGGTGGCCCGGTTGCACTGGCCGGCTACATGCGCCGCGACCTGGTGGAAACGCGCCAGTGGATCACCGAGGCGGACTACAAGGAAGGCCTCGCGCTCGCCCAGCTCGCGCCGGGGCCGCTGGCCGCGCAACTGGCCATCTACCTCGGCTACGTGCACTTCCGCATCGTCGGCGCCACGCTGGTCGGCATTGCGTTCGTGCTGCCTTCATTCCTGATGGTGGTGGCGCTGGGCTGGGCCTATGTGCACTTCGGCGGGCTCACGTGGATGCAATCGGTGTTCTACGGCGTGGGCGCCGCGGTGATCGGCATCATCGCGATGAGCGCACACAAACTCACCACCAAGAGCATTGGCAAAGACAAGCTGCTGTGGGCCGTCTACCTGTTGCTGGCGGCAGTGACCGTGTTGACTGAATCCGAAGTGGCGTGGCTGTTTCTGGCGGCTGGCGTTCTGGTGTGGTTCTGGCGTGCGCCGCCCAAGTGGCTGCGCCAGGGCCGCATGAACGCGGTTGCCGTCGCACCCGTCGCGGCCGCCAGTGGTTTGTTGAGCGCAGTCGATTCACCTCTGCTTGCGCAGCTTGGCGCGTTCTTCGCCAAGGCCGGTGCGTTCGTATTCGGCTCGGGGCTCGCCATCGTGCCGTTCCTTTACGGCGGCGTGGTCACGGAGCACCACTGGCTCAACGATAAGCAATTCGTCGACGCGGTGGCCGTGGCGATGATCACGCCCGGCCCGGTGGTCATCACCGTTGGCTTTATCGGCTATCTGGTGGCGGGGCTGCCCGGCGCGTGCGTGGCCGCGCTGGGCACGTTTCTGCCGTGCTACCTGTTCACCATCCTGCCGGCGCCGTACTTCAAGAAATACGGCAAGCTGCCCGCCATCCTGGCCTTTGTCGATGGCGTAACGGCAGCGGCCGTGGGCGCCATTGCCGGCGCGGTGATCGTGCTGGCCAAGCGCTCCATCGTCGATGCGCCGACGGCACTCTTGGCCGTGGCCACCGTGTTGCTGCTGGTGAAGTTCAAGAAGCTTCCCGAACCGGTGATTGTGGCGGGGGCAGCCTTGCTGGGCGTGGCGCTGTATCCGCTGCTGCATCGCTGATACACGATCGGCGCCCCCTGTCGCGCGCCGCAATATCTTCGGCGGGCCGCAAGCGTTTGCAACCCAAATGGGTGAGACCACACCCGCCCAAGCGGCGTTACGATTGGTTTCAATTCGACCAAAGTGCGTGCCATGGCCGGGACTATGCTTCGGGCACCCCCAAACCGAGGAGACAACCATGAAAACAACTTATCGGAACATCCTCCTTGCATTGCCCCTGCCATTCCTCATCGCTGCATGCGGCGGCGGGGATGGCGGTACGGATGCCGGCACGGGCACCCTCCATGTCTCGATGACGGACGCACCGTCCTGCGGTTTTGATCACGTCTACGTCACCGTCAACAAGGTGCGCGTGAACGCCAGCGCGTCTGCGGCCGACGCCGACGCTGGCTGGACTGACATCGCGCTGGCCACGCCTCAGAAGGTCGATCTGCTATCGCTCACCAACGGCGTGCTGACTGACCTCGGTACGGCCCCGCTGCCCGCCGGGCAATATCAGCAGTTGCGCCTGGTGCTGTCTCCCAATCAGGGCAACACGCTGGCCAATTCCGTGGTGGTGACGGGCTCGTCGACCGAGCAGGCGTTGGCCACTCCAAGCGGCACGCAGAGCGGATACAAGATCATCCATCCCTTCACGGTGCAGCCCAACACGCTGGTCGATCTGGTGCTGGATTTCAATGCCTGCAAATCGATCGTGCAGCAGGGCAATGGCGGCTACAGCCTCAAGCCGGTCGTCACAGCAACGCCCACGGTGGTGAGCGGCTCGATCACGGGCTACGTGCCCACCGCACAGGCCGGCGCCACGGTGTATGCCGAACAGAACGGCCAGGTCATCCGCGGCACGGTGGCAGACGCCACGGGCAAGTTCGTGCTGTCGCCGCTGGTGCAGAGCAGCACCAATGGTGCGTATGACGTGGTGATCGTCGACAACACGCTGCCGACCGGCCACGCCACGGGCATCATCCGCACCGTGCCCGTGACGGCCAGCACCACGACCACGGTCTCCACCACGGGCGCGCCGATTACGCTGCCGGCCTCGACCACCAATACCGCATCGGGCACGGCCACCGCATCGGCGCAGGCCACATTGCGCGCGCTGCAAACGGTGAACTCGGTGTCGTACGAGATCACCTCGACCAATGCCAACCTCGATACCGGCGCGTACTCGCTGGCATTGCCCGCAGCCGCGCCGTTGGTCGGCACGTACAGCGCGACGCTGCCGATCGCGCTGTCGGCGGTGTCGGCATCTGCCGGCCAGTATTCGGTGCAGGCCACCAGTGCAACGGGCGCCACGCTGAGCAATCCGGTCAATGTTTCGGCCGGCAGCCAGACCGGGGTCAACTTCAGTTTCTAACCAGGGAAAAAAGGGGCGGAGCCCGCCCCTCACAACACAATGAAGAACATCATCCTCATCCTGTCTTTGGGTGCGTCGCTGCTGGGCGGTTGCGTCTACGTGCCGGTCGATGGTCCGGTCGCACGCCCGCAAGGTGGCCCGGGCAATGGCTTCTGCCCGCCTGGACAGGCGAAGAAGGGCAATTGCTGAGCCTTTGACCTCAGCGCTCGCTGTCAAGTCCTGATAAAGGTTGACACTCAGTTCAGCTACTAGACGCCCGATGCACTGCATCGGGCGTTTTGTATTTCAGGGCCTGGTGAGGCCGCTCATAGTTGTAGATGTGCACCGACTGGGCCAC
>NZ_JBRFVG010000013.1:0-137674 GCF_052950655.1 Ralstonia sp. VS2407 | reverse complement strand
TCTGTCCAAGACCTGATTGACCGCCTCGACCTTGAATTCTTCGGTGTATCTCTGCGCACTCATCGCAACTCCTGTCTAACCTCTAGTTTGAGGCTCACAGGTGTCTACTGGCAGCGGGGCGATTCAGGGCGCATTCACAATCAACGGCGGGGCTGGATCGCCCAGATGCCGAAGTGTTCTCGCGCTATGTCGGGTGGCTCGGCGGGTGCGACACAGACGAGATTGCTGCAAGCCCGTTGCCACCGCATGCGCGGTTGGCCGCCAGCGCTCACCACGTGCGCGAATCGCGCAGCCCCGACGGCATTTCCGCGACGCTGGCCCATTTCTTTGGCGTGCCGGTCCATCTTGAGGAGTTTGTTCTGCACTGGATTGCGGTTGACCCAGACGAGCTTTCTCAATTGGGGCATCCGGGCGCACCCAGCATGATGGGGCAAGGCGCCATGTTGGGCGAGATGGTGCCAGATCGGCAGCACAAATTCCGGCTGGTCATTGGCCCGTTGAGCCTGCAGCAGTATCTGAACTTCACGCCCAATGGACGGGACTTGCCGGCGCTGATTGAATGGGTGCGCTCGTTTGTTGGCTACGAGTTCGTATGGGAGGTGGAATTGCAGGTGATTCCTGACGCTGCTCCGCCAGCCGTGCTCGGCTCATCGGAACACCTGGGCTGGTCGACCTGGCTGGGCGAGCCGGACCCCAGCCGTGCCATTACGGGCATGGTGTTCGAACCTGAGCAGTACGCGAAGCACTGAGTTGCTCCATCGACGATCCTCCGCCCATCCGAAGTAGCTGCCACGTATCCCTCACATGTTCTTCAGCAAGAAAACCAAAGACGCGCCGCCCGCGCTCCCCGTCCTGATCTTCCCCGAGCTGTCGGAGCCAATCTCCGAAGCGCATCCGTGCGGGAACGATCTGGAATACGACCCCGAGTTCGTTCTTCTGCAAAGCCAAGTCACGCCTAAGCAAGACGCCCAGTATGGCGATTTTGTCAGCCCTCCCGAGGCAATCAACTGGACGGAAGTCGAGCGGGACTGCCGTCGCTTGCTGCTGCGCACGCGGGATATTCGTATCCTCGTGCTGCTGGTGCGCAGCCGGGTCCGGTTGGGCCAGGCAATTGGCTTGCGGGACGGGCTGGCCATTCTGTCTCGATTGCTTGAGACATGGCCGGAAACCATATACCCGCAAGTGGTGGTGGACGGTGAAGCGGACCCGGCCGTGCGTGCTAACGCACTGGCCGCCTTGGCCGATCCGCAAGGGCTGATGCAAGACGTGCGGGACCTGGCGATCTCAACCAACGGCGCGCTGCGCCTGCGAGTGCGCGACGTCGAGCGATCATTGAGCACTCCACGCGCGGCAGACGCCTTGGCGCCGGAGTCAGTGCGGCACCAGCTCCACGAACTGCGCAAACAAAACGACGCAGTACTGTCCGCGCTGGACGAGGCGCAAGCCTTTGCGTCATTGATCGACTCCTGGGCGCGACATCACCTTCCGGACGACTACCCTGACCTGGGCACCTTGTTGCGACTGCTGGATACGGTGACTGGTGCGTCGCCACCGGCAGCACCTACTGTGATTGCACGTCCGATCTCGGAACGCTCGCCAGCCGCCTCACAAGGCTTGATGGGCACCACCACCGAGGGCCCGGTAGTAACGCCGCTTGATAGCAACCCACCTGAGCCCGTCATGGACCGTAATACCGCCCTTGCCTCCATTCGAACCGCCCGGATCTGGTTTGAGGCGCATGAGCCGAGTAGCCCTGTGGCGCTTCTGCTCGAGCAAGCCGAACGGCTGACCGGCAAGCGCTTTGATGAGGTGTTTCAGGCGATTCCGGCAGACCTTGTTGAACGCTGGACGCGGGAGCACTGAGGAGCCCCCGTTCACAAAAAGCGTAGGCTGCCCGTCAGTTCGGGTTGTCATGCGAAACCGCGCCGGCGCACGATGCACCGCCGGTGCGACAGTGGGCATCCATCCAACTCGCCCTACACTCCCGTTATGACAGATCAGATCGCTCAACCAGCCAGCGTTGCGCTGTCGATCACGAAGCGGTACTTCACGTCGCCCTTGAGCATGCGTTCATAGGCGTCGTTGATCTGGTCTGCGCGGATCAACTCGATGTCGGAGACGATGCCGTGCTCCGCGCAGAAATCGAGCATCTCCTGGGTCTCGGGAATGCCGCCGATCAGCGAGCCGGCAAGCGAGCGCCGCTTCAAGATCAGATTGAACACGTTGGGCGACGGATGCGGCGTGGCCGGCGCGCCGACCAGCGTCATCGTGCCGTCGCGCTTGAGGAGGGCGAGCAACGCATCCAAGTCATGCGGTGCTGCCACGGTATTGAGGATGAAGTCGAAGCTCTTGACATGGGCGCCCATCTCGTCGGCATTGCGTGACACCACAACTTCATCGGCGCCCAGCGCCTTGGCGGCTTCGCGTTTGGATTCGGACGTGGTGAACGCCACCACGTGCGCGCCCATGGCGTGCGCAAGCTTGATACCCATGTGGCCGAGACCGCCGATGCCAACCACGCCGACTTTCTTGCCAGGGCCGGCATTCCAGTGGCGTAGCGGCGAATAGGTCGTGATGCCCGCGCACAGCAGCGGTGCCACGGCGGCTAGCTGCGCTTCAGGATGCCGAATGCGCAGCACGTAGCGTTCATCCACGACGATCTTTTCGGAGTAGCCGCCGAGCGTCCAGCCCGGTGCATCTGCCGTCGGTCCGTTATAGGTGCCGACCATGCTGTCGCAGTAGTTCTCCAGACCGGCTTCGCACTCTTCACAGTGCCGGCAGCTGTCGACAATGCAACCGACACCAACCAGGTCACCCACCGCGAAACCCGACACGTGCGCGCCGACAGCGGAAACGCGGCCGACGATCTCGTGCCCGGGCACACACGGAAACTGCGTGCCGGCCCACTCCGCACGCACTTGGTGCAAGTCTGAATGGCAGATGCCGCAATACGCGATGTCGATCTGGACGTCGTGCGCACCGGGGCTGCGGCGCGTGATCTGGAGCGGTTCGAGAGGTTTGTCGCCGGCGTGGGCGCCATAGGCATGAATTTGCATGGTGTCTTCCGTGGATTGTTCGTTGACGGATAGGGCATTTTCTTCAGGCCGCCCAAGGAACCGATAGCGTATTCCGCTGGTTTTCTTGCCTGATCCGATGAGCCGCCGCCGTTTTTGTGGTCGGCACGCTGCCCTCGCAGTAAAGTCCGCCCAGGAGGTTTCATCCGCATGACATTGACCGACGACATGCAACGAGAGCGCGACGCAGCACACGCGGTGCTGTCCCGCATCATCGCGGCGCACACCGCGGGGCCGGGCGACTACTCCACGCCCATTGGCGACCTCGTTTTCTTTCGACGTGAAACTCCGGCGCCGCCCTCTTTTTGCGTGGTCGAGCCGAGCATCGTTCTTGTGTCTCAGGGCGCAAAGCAGATGCTGATCGGCGGGGAGGCGTATCCGTATGACACGTCGCATTTCCTGATCACGTCGTTGGATCTGCCGGCCGCATCGGAAGTGAAAGTGGCCAGTTGCGAGCAGCCCTGCCTCGGTCTGGTCCTGAAGCTGGATTTGCGCATGCTGGCCGAACTCATCGCGCAAGGAGGCCTGCCGCCGCCACGCGACCGCTCGGTCGGGATGAGCGCGGGACTCGGCACGGCAACGCCCACCATCCTTGCCCCGTTCACGCGCCTGCTGGCGCTGCTGGACGAGCCTGACGCCATCCCGGCACTCGCCCCGTTGATCCAGCGTGAGATCCACTACCGATTGCTGACCAGCGATCAAGCCGGCCGGCTCCGGCAGATTGCCTCGGTCGACAGCCAGGGCTATCGCATCACCAAGGCCATCGATTGGCTGAAGCAGAACTTCACGCTGCCGCTGCGTATTGAAGCGCTCGCCGCGCGCGTGCAGATGAGTGCGCCGACGTTCCACCATCACTTTCGCCAGCTCACCTCAATGAGCCCGCTGCAATATCAGAAGTGGCTGCGCTTGAATGAAGCCAAGCGGCTGATGTTAAACGAACACCTGGACGCAGCGAGCGCGGCATTCAAGGTCGGCTACGAAAGCCCGTCGCAGTTCAGCCGCGAATACAGCCGCCTGTTCGGCGCGCCGCCTAAGCGAGACATCGACGGCCTGCGCCACCGGCGCACCCTCAATCCCCCTGCCCCCCATCCCGCACCGGCAACGCCGTCGAATACTTGATCTGCTCCATCGAGAACGATGAACTCACATCCGACAGCGGCACGGACTTGATGAGGTGCTTGTACACGCGGTCGTAGTCTTCGATGCCCGCCACCGCAACGCGCAGCAGATAGTCCATCTCGCCGCTCATCCGGTAGACCTCCACCACCTCGGGCATATCGCGCACCACCTGCGTGAAACGCTGTGCCCATTTCTCGGTGTGTTGATCGGTGCGCACTGCAACGAACACCGTGGTGCCGACGCCCAGCTTGCGCGCGTCGCACAGCGCCACTTGCGCGCGGATGACGCCCGTGTCCTTGAGCCGCTGCACCCGCTTCCAGCACGGCGTTTGCGAGAGGTTCACGCGCTGCGCAAGCTCGGCGATGGGCAGCGTCGCATCGGCCTGCAGCAGCCTCAGTAGTTCGCGGTCAATGGCGTCCATTTCGGTAGAGAAATTTTCTTCTATAAAGCCTGAATTCTAGGGAACATTTTCTGCCATATCGAGCATTTGCCAGGAAACTTTGAATTAATTTTCTGGGCTGTCCGCCGTATCATTTTCCCTGCCTCCACCGCAGCACAGAACCGAAAATGAGCGACAGCAACACCCTCCACTACCTCGACTACGCAGCCACCACGCCGGCCGACCCTCGCGTGATTGCAGCCATGACCGCCTGCCTGGGCATGGAAGGCGCCTTCGGCAACCCGGCGTCGAGTTCGCATGCGACCGGCCGCGTTGCGCGGAACAAGGTCGAGCAAGCGCGCGAGCAAGTTGCCGCCCTCATTGGCGCCGATGCCGACGAGATCATCTGGACGTCGGGCGCCACCGAATCCAACAACCTCGCGCTGAAAGGCTACGCAGACGCCGCCACCGGCAAGCGTCACCTCATCACCAGCCGCATCGAACACAAGGCCATTCTCGACACGATGGCGAACCTGTCCGCACGCGGCTGTTCGGTGACGTATCTCTCGCCGACACGCGACGGTGAAATAACGCCCGAGGCTGTCGCCGCTGCGATGACGCCCGACACCGGGCTTGTCTCGCTCATGCTGGTGAACAACGAGTTGGGCACGCTGACCAACGTTGGCGCAATCGCTCAGATCGTGCATGCAGCCGGCGCGCTGTTCCACGTCGATGCCGCACAGGCACTCGGCAAGACGCCGATCGATGTGCGCGCGCTCGGCATCGACATGCTCTCGATGTCCGCCCACAAGGTGTATGGGCCCAAGGGGATCGGCGCGCTGTATGTCCGCCGCGACATCGCCTCGCGCATTGCGCCGCAAATCCACGGCGGCGGCCACGAGCGTGGTCTGCGCTCAGGCACGCTGGCGACGCATCAGATTGTCGGCATGGGCGTGGCGTGTGAATTGGCGGCCGTTGAACTGGAGCACGAAACCACCCGCATTGGTGCGCTGAGCCAGCGGCTGAAGGCAGCGATGCTCGCCCTCGGCGACGTGGTGCAGAACGCCGACGTGGCTCGACGCATTCCCCACACCCTCAGCCTGACGGTCAACGCGCCCGGCTTCATGCCGATGATGCTGGGCGACGACCTTGCCGTGTCGTCCACATCGGCGTGCAACTCTGCAGCGGGCACGCCATCGCACGTGCTGACGGCCATCGGCCTGGATGCCGATGCCGCCGGCCGCACCGTACGCATCAGCCTGGGCCGCTTTGCGACCGAACAGGACGTCGACTTTGCCGTTGCGTGCTTCCAGCGCGCGATCGAGCAATGCCGCGCCACGGCATCGAGCGGGTTGACCGCATCGCGGCAAATCATGCCGGCCGATCTGAAGGCCATCCGCAGCGCAGGCTTCCGCTCGGTCATCTGCAACCGCCCGGATGGCGAGAGCAGCGACCAGCCTGCCTTTGAAGACATTGCCGCTGCCGCCCGCGAACTGGGCCTGGAAGCGCACTACCTGCCCGTCGAGCCGAATGGCATTGGCGATGCAGACGTTGCCGCATTCGGCGCCTTGGTCGACACGCTGCCCAAGCCCATCCTCGCGTATTGCCGAAGCGGCAACCGGGCCAGCATGCTTTGGAACCGCTTGATGGAGCAGCGCAAGGGCTGAGCGGCCTCGCGCTACCCCGGGCTACGCCACCGGCAGCTCCGTCGTCGACAGCACCTGCTTGAGCACCATGAACGTCCGTATCTGCCGCACGCCCGGCAGATACAGCAGCTGTTCGGCGTGGAGCCGGTTGTAGCCTTCGTTGTCTTTCGTGCGCACGAGCATGAAGTAATCGAATTCGCCCGTGACGACGTGGCATTCCAGGCAACCGGGCACCTTCTGCACCGCCTTCTCGAATGCTGTGAATGATTCCGGCGTCGAGCGATCCAGCACGACGCCGATCATCACCAGCGACCCCAGATCCAGCGCACGCGGATCGAGCAGCGCAACAATCCCCTTGATCAGCCCCAGCTCCTTGAGCCGTTCCACGCGGCGCAGGCAGGCCGGCGGGCTGAGGTTCACCTTGGCCGCCAGGGCCACGTTCGAGATGGACGCATCGCGCTGGAGCGCCCGGAGAATCGCGCGATCGGTACGATCCAAGGCGTGGCGCGCAGAAGCTGTCGACGTGTCAGAATTCTTCTGCAATTTTGTTTCGCTCTTTTTCATTTCAAAGAAATAAATAGATTTCAATTCCGATCTACAACCCGTTGCGTTCTGGATAGTAGACGATCTTTGCAACCTCATTTCGCAGCGTTCTGCGTACCATTGGTTTCCGACATCCCGCCATTTGCGGCACTGAAGGAGCCACCTCATGAACCTGCAGCGATTTCCCCGTTATCCCCTGACGTTCGGCCCGACGCCCATCCAGCCGCTGAAACGATTGAGCGCGCACCTGGGTGGCAAGGTGGAGCTGTTTGCCAAGCGCGAAGACTGCAACAGCGGCCTGGCCTTCGGCGGCAACAAGACGCGCAAGCTCGAATACCTGATCCCGGAAGCGCTGGAAGGCGGGTACGACACGCTGGTGTCCATTGGCGGCATTCAGTCGAACCAGACGCGCCAGGTGGCCGCCGTCGCTGCACACTTGGGCCTCAAGTGCGTGCTAGTGCAGGAAAACTGGGTGAACTACTCCGACGCCGTGTATGACCGCGTCGGCAATATCGAGATGTCGCGCATCATGGGCGCCGACGTGCGCCTCGATGCCGCAGGCTTCGACATCGGCATCCGGCCCAGCTGGGAACAGGCCATGGAAGACGTGCGCAAGCGCGGCGGCAAGCCGTTCCCGATTCCGGCCGGCTGCTCCGAGCACCCGCTCGGCGGTCTGGGCTTTGTCGGCTTTGCCGAAGAAGTGCGCCAGCAGGAAGCGGAGCTGGGCTTCAAGTTCGACTACATCGTGGTGTGCTCCGTCACGGGCAGCACGCAAGCCGGCATGGTCGTCGGCTTTGCGGCGGATGGCCGGGCCGACAAGGTGATCGGTATCGATGCCTCGGCCAAGCCCGAACAGACGCGCGCGCAGATCCTCCGCATCGCGCAGCACACCGCCGAGCTGGTCGACCTCGGCAGAAACATCACGGAGAAAGACGTGGTGCTCGACACGCGCTACGGCGGCCCGGAATACGGCCTGCCCAATGAAGGCACGCTCGAAGCCATTCGCCTGTGCGCACGCCAGGAAGCCATGCTGACCGACCCCGTGTACGAAGGGAAATCCATGCACGGCATGATCGACATGGTCCGCAACGGTGAATTTCCTGAAGGCTCGCGCGTGCTCTACGCCCATCTGGGCGGCGTGCCGGCACTCAACGCTTACAGCTTCATCTTCCGCAACGGTTGATGCGGCGCCGCCGCGGCGGCGCATCCGGGCGCGGGCGTGCATCGCGAGATCACGGCTCGCTTTCCCATCCTTCCTTCAGGCAGGACCAGTCATGACGGATTTATCGACGGGGGCCGCGTCGATGCGCTCCCTTGCGCAACGCATCGAAGACAGCGACCCAGGGGAAACCGCCGAATGGCTCGACGCGCTGGAGGCCGTCGTCCAGCATGCCGGCACCGCCCGCGCGCAGTTCCTGTTCGACCGCCTCGCGGAGCGCGCCGCAAAGCTGGGCGTCGGCACCGCTCTCGCCCGCGTCACGCCCTACGCCAACACGATCCCCGTTGAGGCGCAGCCGCCGTATCCCGGCGACATCGATACCGAAGAGCGCCTGGCCGCCGCGCTCCGCTGGAACGCGCTCGCCATGGTGGTGCGCGCCAACCAGGCCTACGGCGAGCTGGGCGGGCACATCGCCAGCTACGCATCGGCCGCCGATCTGTTCGAAGTCGGCTTCAATCATTTCTTCCGGGCAGACAACGCGGCGCACGGCGGCGATCTCGTCTACTTCCAGCCGCACTCGTCGCCTGGCGTCTACGCACGTGCGTATCTCGAAGGCTTCCTGAGTGAAACGCAGCTCGAACACTATCGGCGCGAAATCACCGGTCCGGGGCTGTGCTCGTATCCGCATCCGTGGTTGATGCCCGAGTTCTGGCAGTTCCCGACCGGGTCGATGGGCATCGGGCCGATCAATGCGATCTACCAGGCGCGCTTCATGCGCTACCTGCACAACCGCGGGCTGCTGCAAACCGCCGAACGCAAGGTGTGGGGCTTCTTTGGCGACGGTGAAATGGACGAACCGGAATCGATCGGCGCGCTCTCGCTGGCGGCGCGCGAGCGGCTCGACAACATCGTGTTCGTCATCAACTGCAACCTGCAGCGGCTCGACGGGCCCGTACGCGGCAACGGGCGCATCGTCGACGAACTCGAAGCGCAGTTCACCGGCGCGGGCTGGAACGTCATCAAGGTGCTATGGGGTTCGGACTGGGATGCCCTCTTCGCCCGCGACCATTCGGGGGCCTTGCTGCGTGCATTCGCGCAGACCGTCGACGGGCAGTTCCAGACCTTCTCCGCCAACGACGGCGCCTACAACCGTGAGCGCTTCTTCGGCCAAAACCCGGAACTTGCCGCGCTCGTCTCGCATTTCAGCAACGAAGACATCGACCGCCTGCGCCGCGGCGGCCACGACGTGCGCAAGCTCCACGCCGCCTACGCCCGCGCGCTGCAGCATACCGGCCAGCCCACGGTGATCCTCGCCAAGACGATGAAGGGTTTCGGCATGGGCAGCGTTGGGCAAGGCCGGATGACGACGCACCAGCAAAAGAAGCTCGATGTCGATCAGCTCAAGGCGTTTCGCGACCGCTTCCGCCTGCCGCTGTCCGACATCGATGTCGAGCAATTGAAGTTTTACAAGCCAGCGCCAGACAGCCCGGAGATGCAATACCTGCATGCACGCCGGGCTGCCCTCGGAGGCTATCTGCCCAGACGGCGGAAGGCGGCAACGCAGGCGCTGACCGTGCCTGCACTGCCATCCTGGGGACAATTCGCGTTGCAAGCCGAGGGGCGCGAGATGTCGACCACGATGGCGATCGTGCGGATGTTCGGCAACCTGCTGAAAGACGACACGCTGGGCCCGCGCATGGTGCCGGTGGTGGCGGACGAGGCGCGCACGTTCGGCATGGCGAGCATGTTCCGCCAGGTGGGCATCTATTCGCCGCTGGGCCAGCAATACGAACCGGAAGATCTGGGTTCGATGCTGTATTACCGCGAAGACACGAGCGGGCAGATCCTGGAGGAAGGTATCTCGGAGGCCGGCGCCATCTCGTCGTGGATTGCCGCCGCCACGGCGTACAGCACGCACGATCTGCCGATGCTGCCGTTCTACATCTACTACTCGATGTTCGGCTTCCAGCGCATCGGCGATCTCATCTGGGCAGCGGCCGACCAGCGTGCGCGCGGCTTCCTGATCGGTGCCACCGCCGGCAAGACAACGCTCGGCGGCGAGGGCCTGCAGCATCAGGACGGCGCGAGCCACCTTGCCGCATCCACGGTGCCCAACTGCCGCGCGTGGGACCCGGCGTTTTCCTACGAGGTGGCCGTCATCCTCGACGAAGGCATGCGCGCGATGCTGGAGCGCCAGGAGGACACGTTCTACTACCTCACGGTCACGAACGAGAACTACGCGCAGCCATCGATGCCGGATCGCGATCTGCGCGAGGGGATTCTCAAAGGGATGTATCCGCTGACGCCGCAACGCCTGCCGACCGCGCGCGTGCAGTTGCTGGGCTCCGGCGCCATCCTGGGCGAAGTCATGGCCGCCGCGCAGATGCTCAAGGATGACTGGAACATCGACGCCGCCACCTGGAGCGTGACGAGCTTTTCCGAGCTGCACCGCGAGGCCATCGCTGCCGAGCGCGTCGCCCGCCTGGGCGGGGAAGCCGCGCCGTCGTACGTGGAAACCGTCTTGCGCGCATCACGCGGCCCCGTCGTTGCCGCCACCGACTATGTGCGCGCCGTACCCGAGCTGATCCGTGCGCACGTGCCGCGCCGCTACGTCACGCTCGGCACCGACGGCTTTGGCCGGAGCGATTCACGCCGGGCGCTGCGCGAGTTCTTCGAAGTGGACCGCGCATCCATCGTCATCGCCGCACTGAAGGCGCTCGCCGACGACGGTGAACTGGATCACGCCGTGGTGCGTGAGGCGGTTGCACGCTACGGCAAACACGCCACGATGGTCGACGCGCCCTGGATGCGCTGAAGAACGCCCACTCGCGAAGTATTTAGCTCGACTCGCGGAGATCGAAGCTCGACGGTTGAGGCTTTTTGCTCGATGTGTGGAGCTATTTGCTCGGCGTGTCGAGCTTTTTGCTCCGCGTGCCGACCTTTTTGCTCGGCGTGTCGAGCTATTTGCTCGGCGTGTCGAGCTATTTGCTCCGTGTGTCGAGCTATTTGCTCCGTGTGTCGAGCTATTTGCTCCGTGTGTCCAGCTTTTTGCTCCGCGTGTCGAGCTTTTTGCTCGGCGGTTGAGGCTCAGAACTCGGCGCACGAGGCTTTTTGCTCGACTGCCCGAGCTTCTTGTCTCGCGCGTCGCGCTTTGCTGTCGGCGCGTGGCGCGCTGAATCGCGGCGCGGGCTGCGGTGGATGCACCGGCGCAGCGAAATGAGTCAGGGCACTGTCTTCTGAAATCGCTCGTGCGGCGGGTTCGGCCAAGGGCGTTTCGTCAGCGCCCTTTTTCGTTTCCAAATGTTACGACGTGCATTTAGGTCGACTTCGCGTCGCGCAAGCAGCGAGGCCGTGCAGTACAGTCCATGCCATGAAAAAAGCCCTGACCTGCCCGTCTCTCGTCCTGCTGGCCTTGCTCGGTGCGTGCGCATCGCACCCGCAACAGCAGCCCGTTGATTCGCCCACCGCCGCTGCGGCAACCACCGACGCCAGCGCAGACAACGGCTGGCAGGTGCTGCGCGCCAACTACATGGCGTGCGTGCAGCGCCAGGCCGATAGCGGCGTGCCGGGCACCACGCAGACGAAGTCCGTGGTCGCCTCCGCGCTCGATGCCTGCGAGGGCGATCTGCGCACCATGCACGACGGTTTCCGCGACCACCTGAGCGCGTCGATGTCTTCATCCGGCGCGCGCAAGGCAGCCGACCGCGTCACCAAAGACACCCGCGAGAAAGCCCGCGTCTACCTGATGGGCTACGTCGATCACGAGCGCTACCTGGCGAAGTCGCGCTGAGCACTTAGCGCGCTTAGGACGCTTAGAGCATCTCCAACGCGCGCGGCCCTTTGGGCGGCGGGAAGATGCTGTCCAGTGTTGCAAGCTGCTCAGCCGTGAGCGTGTGCGACAGCGCGCCGATGTTCTCGCGCAACCGGTCACGGTGGCCGGTCTTGGGAATCGCGATGATGTCGTCATTCGCCAGCAGCCACGCGAGCGCCATCTGTGCCGGCGTCATGCCGGACTCCTGCGCAAAGCGCATCAGCTTCGGATGCCGAACGAGCCGCGCTTGCTCGATGGGCGAATAGGCCATCACCGGTACGCGGCGCTCGCGCAGCCAAGGCAACACATCCCATTCGATGCCGCGCCGGCTGAGGTTGTAGAGCAGCTGATTGACGGCGGTCTGATCGCCGCCGGGCGTGTCCCACCACTCCTCCATATCGGACAGGTCAAGATTGCTCACGCCGTACTGGCGGATCTTGCCCTCGCGCTGCAGGGCCTTCAGGCCTTCCAATGTTTCTTCAAACGGCACATCGCCACGCCAGTGCAGCAGGTACAAATCGAGCCTGTCGGTGCCGAGGCGGCGCAGGCTGCGCTCGCACGCCGCGGCGATACCGCGCCGGCTGGCGTTGTGCGGATAGACCTTGCTGACGAGAAAGACCTCATCGCGCCGCCCGGCAATGGCCTCGCCAATCAACGATTCAGAGAGGCCTTCGCCGTACATCTCGGCGGTGTCGATCAGGCGCAAACCCAGGTCGAGGCCCAGGCGCAGCGTGGCGATTTCTTCGGCGCGCGTGGCGCGGTCGTCGCCCATGTTCCAAGTGCCCATGCCGAGTGCAGGGACGCGTTCGCCGTTGGGCAGAGTGACGTGTTTCATGTCGTGCTTTCCGATCGGTCAGGCAAAACATGAATCTACAAGAGACGCGGCGCACCGGTAAGGGCGCGCCCGTCCGGTCAGAAAATACGCTCTAGCGCGCCTGACGTTGCGCCGCCCACCGGCGATAGCGCCGCGACTGACATGCCGCGGCCAGTTGCTGCTCGATCAGCGCCCGCAGGGGCGACACGCCGGGGGCCGTCGTGCGCCCCTTGCTCAGCCGGCTGAGCTGGAACTTGACGACGGCCATGTTGGCGAGTGCGCCCAGCGCCTTGTTCTTCCATGTGATGGGCTGCAGCACCGGCGCGCTGTTCTTGCCGCCCGCCCAGTCGCGCGGCAGGTTCGGATCGATGGACAGCGCCGTCGCAATGCCCACCATATCGACACCGCTGTCGACCACCTGCTCCGCCACCGCCCGGCGCCGGATGCCGCCCGTGACCATCAGCGGCATGCGGGCAATGCCGGCAATGTCGCGTGCGAATTCCAGGAAATACGCTTCGCGGGCGAGCGTGCGGCCGTCGCGCGCCTGCCCTTGCATGGCGGGCACTTCATAGCTGCCACCGGACAGTTCCACCAGATCGACACTCAGCGGGTTGAGCAGCTCGACCACCTGCTTTGCATCGTCCGGGCTGAAGCCGCCGCGCTGGAAATCGGCGGAGTTCAGCTTGACCGCCACGACGAACTGCGGCGACACGGCGGCGCGCACGCTGCGCACGATATCGAGCAGCAGGCGCGCGCGGTTCTCGATCGGGCCGCCCCACTGGTCCTTCCGCCGGTTGGAGATGGGCGACAGAAACTGGCTCAGCAGATAGCCATGCGCGGCGTGGATCTGCACACCGGTGAAGCCGCTCTGCTCGGCCAGTTGCGCGCTGCGCGTAAAGCGCTGCTGGACTTCGCGGATATCCGCCTCGGTCATCTCACGCGGCACCGGGAACTGCTTGGATAACGCGCCAAGCGCCAGTGGAACGGCCGACGGCGCCAGCGTCGGTTGCCCGAGCGATGCCGGCATCTGGCGTCCCGGATGGTTGATCTGCACCCACGCATGCGCACCATGCGCCCGCGCGACCTGCGCCCAGCGACGGAAGCGTTCCAGATGCGTGCCGTCTTCCAGCACGACGCCGTTCGGGCCGGTCATGGCGCGGTGGTCGACCATCACGTTGCCGGTCAGGATCAAGCCGGCACCGCCTGCCGCCCAGGCTTCATACAGGCGCAGCAGCGCGTCGGAAGGCGCGTGATCGGCATCGGCCATGTTTTCTTCCATGGCGGCTTTGGCCAGGCGATTGGGAATCACCGCGCCGTTGGGCAGAACGAGGGGCGTGAAGAGCTTCATGGGTGGCATGCCCTATCGGGATTCGACGTTTGACGACACCTGAACCCTAAGCTTAAAGTCAACTTGAATGTCAAGCCTGCGGAGCACGCACATGAAGATTGGTGAATTGGCCCGCCTGAGCGGCGTGGCCGCCTCCCGCATCCGGTTTTATGAAGCCAGCGGCCTGTTGCAGCCGGCTGAGCGGCAATCCAATGGGTATCGGGAATACGCACCCGAATCCGTAACGCGGCTGGAGATCATCCTGCGCGCGCAAAGCGCGGGGTTCTCGCTCGAAGAAATTCGCGCCCTGCTGCCCGGACACCAAGGCGCGTGGCCGCGCGAAGAACTGCTGCTGGCCCTACGCCGCAAAGTGGCGGAAATTGATGTGCTTGAGCAGCACCTGGCGCAAAACAAGCGCGACTTGCTGGCGCTCATTCGCGAAGTCGACCACGAGGCCGACGGTGAAGACTGCGCCGAACGCGCCCGCCGCGTCTTCGACAAGATGAACATGCGACCGCTCAAGCAGCCCGCTGCAGAACCTCCGGCGCGCCCGGCAAGAAAGCGTGGCTGAGGCGCGCGACCATTCCGAGACGCGCTCGAACGTGTCGGCATGGGTCATCACCGCGTGCGGCCAAGCCCGCTTGCCCTCGCCAGCTTCCCGACCAGGTCGTCATCTCGACTCCTCGCCCCCGTGTCGTGCTGCATGCACCATGGGCAGCGGAACACATACGTGTTCGTGGGCGCCGCATCGCGGCCTCAGGAATGGCAATTGCGTCCTCCCCCGCGCCCGACGCAGAAAATGCCGGCGTCAGAGCCAAAGGAAACGCACTTCAGATCGTCTGACAGCACTCCGCAGATCGGCTGTGGGCACCTTCCGATGCAGGCCATGCAGTAGCGCTTGCACACGGCTTTGTACAAACGCCATCCGCGCGACAAAACGGGCGCCGCCCCATACCAATCAAGCTGGAGACAACGATGCTGAGCCCCCATGAAATCGCGACGCTGGTTTTGGTATGTGGCGACTCCCAGCCGCGCGATCTGGACACGGTGGACGTTGAAACGCTGCTGGCACTGCAACTCCTTACGCTGGAACGCCCAAGCCCGGGCGTGACCGCACCGCGCGTGACCCTGCAGGGGCATGCGCTGTTGAAATCGCTGGGTGTGCTCCGCGTGCGCAAGGGCATGCAGACGGCGGCGGCGTTATGGTAACGGAATCGAATCGACTCAAACCTCGCCCAGCGCATGACGCAGCAGCAAGGCAGACAGCACCAGCATCGTCACGCCAATCAACCCGTCCAGCACCTGCCATGCTCTCGGCCGGGCAAACCAGGGCGCGAGCCAACGCGCCCCAAACCCCAGCGTGACGAACCAGAACAGGCTGGCCGAACCTGCACCCGCCACAAACCAGCCACGCAATGCCGCGGCCTGCTGAGCGCCAATGCTGCCCACGAGCAACACCGTATCCAGATAGACGTGCGGATTGAGCAACGTAAAAGCCGCCGCCTGTGCCAACGCCGCGCCTCGAGTGAGACCATCGCCATCTGCGGCGGCCCGTAACTGGCTGGAATGCCGTGCGCGCCGCAGTGCCTGCAACCCGTACAGCAGCAGGAATGCGGCACCCGCCAACGCAAGAATGCGCGCGAGATTGGGCCGTTCGCCCAATGCGTGCGCCATGCCAAGCACACCCGCCAGGACCAGCAGCGCATCCGCCATCGCACAGAACAGCACCACGCTGCCCACATGCTCACGGCGCAGGCCTTGACGCAGCACGAACGCGTTTTGCGCGCCAATGGCCACGATCAGCCCCAGGCTCACGGCCAAGCCCTGCAGGAACACGGAAGAGGAAGTCGCAATCGAGGTCGTCATACGCGCAGCTTGCCGGTCCGGCTTGATGAAGACAAACTATCTTTCCTTCATCCGATTCAGTTTTACTAATCTTTGTGCTCGACTATTCCGCTTTGGCGGCCTTGGCTGCCGTCATCCGAGAAGGCAGCTTCGAGCGGGCTGCCCGCGCACTCAATGTCACGCCATCGGCCATTTCGCAACGGATTCGGTTGCTGGAAGAACGCGTTGGCTGCGCGCTCGTGGTGCGTGATCAGCCGTGCCGCCCGACTGACACCGGCCGGCGGCTGTGCCAGCACGTAGATCGCGTTCGACTGCTCGAACAGGAACTGCAAGGCGCGTTGCCGACGCTGGCACCAGAAGGTGTCGCCCGCGTTGCGCTGCCCATTGCCGTGAACGCCGACAGCCTGGCGACCTGGCTCGCGCCGACAATCGCCACCTTCGCAGCAGCACATCCGGTGTTGATGGAGGTGGCGGTTGACGACCAGGATCACACCAGCGAATGGCTGCGCAGCGGCGCCGTGCTGGCTGCCGTTACGGCCACGGCGCGGCCGACCACAGGCTGCAACAGCCGCCCACTCGGAGCCATGCGTTATCTGGCTGCGGCCAGCCCGGCTTTCGTGCGCGAACATTTCGCAGACGGCGTCGGCGCAGGTACGTTGGCGAAGGCGCCCTGCCTCGTGTTCAACACGAAAGATGCGCTGCAGGCAACGTGGGCAAGGCGCCTGTGCCATCGGCATGTGGAAATGCCGCGCCATCTGTTGCCGTCGTCACAGGCGTTTGTGACTGCGGCCGTGGCCGGCATGGGATGGGGGCTGCATCCGCATGCGTTGATTGCGCAGCATCTTGAAGACGGCTCGCTCGTCGAGCTGGTGCCGGATACGCCGTTGGACGTTCCGCTGTATTGGCAGCATGCGCGGGCGGCATCCGCGCTGCTGGATGAATTCAGCCGCAAGGTGTTGAGCGCCGCGCGTGCCGCGCTGCTCGCGCCCTGACCGGTTACAGCGCGTTCAGCGGAATCTTGAGGTACTGCACGCCATTCGGCTCGGCCGGGGGCAACATGCCCGCGCGAATGTTCACCTGGATCGCCGGCAGCATCAGCGTGGGCATGCCAAGCGTGGCGTCGCGCTTCGTGCGCATCTGCACGAACTCCGCCTCGGTCACGCCATCGCGCACATGGATGTTGGCGCGGCGCTGCTCGGCCACCGTTGTGTGGCAGATGGCTTCGCGGCCGGCGGGCGGATAGTCGTGGCACATGTAGAGCCGCGTGTCCGGCGGCAAATCCAGCAGGCGGCGGATCGACTGATACAACGTGCCCGCATTTCCACCCGGAAAATCGCAGCGCGCCGTGCCCACGTCCGGCATGAACAAAGTGTCGCCCACAAACACTGCATCGCCCACCTGATACGCCATGTCTGCCGGCGTGTGACCCGGCACGGCCAGCGCCTTGGCTTCCAGATTGCCGATATGGAACACCTCGTCTGGCGCGAACAAATGATCGAACTGCGAGCCATCGAGCAGGAATGAGGGCTCGAGATTGAAGATCGGCTTGAACACACCCTGCACGACGCGAATGCGCTCCCCGATGGCAATGCGCCCGCCGAAGCGCCCCCGCAGATACGGCGCGGCCGACAGGTGATCGGCATGCGCGTGCGTCTCCAGCAGCCATTCGATGCGCAAGTCCTGCGCTTCGATGAACGCGGCAACGCGGTCGGCTGATCGGGTCGTCGTGCGGCCCGATTTTGGGTCGTAGTCGAGTACCGAGTCGATCACGGCGCAGGCCGTGCCGGGGCCCGCGTGCACCACGTAGGTCATGGTGCAGGTATCGGCGTCGAAAAAGGATTCGATCTGGGCATGCATGGTGAACGTTCCCGAACAATCTATATTTTTATAGAATATCGCCTGACATTCTGTCTGCCAATAGTGCAAACAGCGTTAACAGAAACCTCGACGGCGCCCCGATGAGTCATTCCACTGCGAGTCCCGATGTTGTGCCGCTGCCCGAGGCGGCCATTTCCATGCTGCGCGCCTCTGCGTCGCAGGCGTGCGCCGTGCTCAAGGCCATGGCCCACGAAGACCGTCTGCTGCTGCTCTGCCAACTCACGCAGGGCGAGCGCAATGTCGGCGAGCTGGAGGCACTGGTCGGCCTGCGTCAGCCCAGCCTGTCGCAGCAGTTGGGCGTGCTGCGTGACGAGGGCCTTGTCACCACGCGGCGCGAAGGCAAATACATCTACTACCGGCTCGCCAGCTTCGAGGTCATCCAGATCATGCAGACACTCTCCGAGCTGTACTGCGGCAAGGTCTTGAAGAAGATGGCGGGACAGTGATCATGTCGCCGATCGAAGCGGGCTGGATCATCAGCGCGGGGCTGGGCTCTGTGGTGGGGCTCATCCTGGCGCTGACGGGCGCGGGCGGGGCCATTGTCGCGGTGCCGCTGCTGATCTTCGGATTGCACCTGTCGGTGCAGCAGGCTGCGCCGATTGCACTGCTGGCGGTGGGACTGTCCGCGGGGCTGGGCGCGATGCTCGGCTTGCGGGAAGGCAAGGTTCGCTACAAGGCCGCCGGGCTGATGGCGCTATGCGGCGTGGTGATCTCGCCGTTCGGCATCTGGGTTGCGCACCGCGTGCCGAACACGCCGCTCACGCTGCTGTTTGCTGTGGTGCTCGCCTACGTGGCGCTGCGCATGTTTCGGCAAGCGCGCGCCGCGCCATCGACCGAACCTCAGCCAAGACGATCCGCACCACCCTGTCACCTCGACACCACCACGGCCAAGCTGGTCTGGACGCTGCCGTGCGCGCGTGCATTGGCCGCGTCGGGCGTGGGCGCAGGCTTCCTGTCGGGATTGCTTGGTGTGGGCGGCGGCTTTGTCATCGTGCCCGCATTGCGCCGCGCGACCGATCTGCCGATGCAAACCATCGTCGCCACCTCGTTGGCGGTCATTGCGCTGGTGTCGACGGGCGGTGTGGTCGCCTCGGCCATTGGAGGGCATGTCGATTGGCATATCGCGCTGCCGTTTGCGGCCGGCGCGTTGACGGGCATGCTGGTGGGCCGGCGCTTTGCGCGGCGTTTGGCGGGGCCTGCCCTGCAGCAAGGATTCGCTGCATTTGCGGGCGCCGTGGCGCTCGGCATGATTGTCCGAACTCTGATTTGACCGGCGTGTTGCGAAAGCGGTACAATCGCGGTCTTCGGGGCGTAGCGTAGTCTGGTAACGCGTCCGGTTTGGGACCGGAAGACCGCGGGTTCAAATCCTGCCGCCCCGACCAGAATTGAGCAGCAAACAAAAACGGCTTACGTTAACCACGTAGGCCGTTTTTGTTTGCTGCTTCTGTGCATCTGCGTTTGCGCCCACGAAGGTTCTCGTGGCCTATTGCTTGAACCATCTGAAAACAGCGTTCTCGCAGTCCCCCTTTAAGCCATAGGCCTTGTTATAGGCCTTACAGTTGGGCTCATTCGCCAATTGGTCGCTTACATAGCCGTACCCGAACAAAGCCAGCAACCCCGCTATCAAGGCCCACATCGGAATGCGATTTATGATATTTGCCAGCACCATTTCACCCAATCAACATTGCCTCGACAATCAAGATAGGCAACGGCAACGGCGACCTCAAGTCCGCGAAATGCACAGACTACCCGTGTGACCCCGGGGCGTTCCCACGAAAGTACGCCCCGACCAGAATTGAGCAGCAAACACAAACGGCTTACGTTGACCACGTAGGCCGTTTTTGTTTTGGCGCGGTTCGGTGCAGCTCGTGATGTCATCTGACGATGCTATAAAGACAGCATCCGCATCCAGGCAATGCCGCTCACTTCTCCATGAACCTCATCCTGTGGCGCCACGCTGAAGCCGAAGACGTGGCCGCATCGCTGCGCATCCAGCGCAACACCGATCTGCAGAGAGAACTCACCAAGCGCGGTCACAAGCAAGCCGAGAAGATGGCCAACTGGCTGCGCCCCCGCTTGCCGGACGGCACACTCGTGCTCGCCAGCCCTGCCGTGCGCACGCAACAGACCGCGCGCGCCCTCACCGAGCATTTCCAGACGCTGACCGCGCTTGCGCCCGGCGCCGATGTCAGTGCGATCCTTGACGCGTTGGACTGGCCCTCGAATACGAACCTGCTGCTGGTCGGCCATCAGCCGTGGCTGGGCCGTCTTGCCAGCTTGCTCATCGCAGGCACGGAGATGGACTGGAGCGTGAAGAAAGCCGGCGTGTGGTGGCTGTGCCGCCGCATGCGCGAAGACGAAGCCCAGACGGTGCTGCGCGCGGTGGTCAATCCCGATCTCGTGTGACACATCGCCCTCGTCACAGCATCGCCACGCAAAATTCACGCAACGGTCACGATTGACACGCTTTTGTCGCGGATCTGTCACGCAGTGTCTCTAGAATCGCCCCGAAATCCACCCTTGGGGATGCACGAATGCGAGACCTGCCGACGCCCACTCAGCCGTTGATCGACGCACTGCCGAGCCTGAATCTGGGCAACGCACGGAGGGGCCTTCCTCGCTCACCCGACGCTGTTGCGGCGCGTGACAAACCTGTTCTGGCCGTTTCGTGGGCGCGCCATCAGGATGAAGTGAGCGAAGCGCAGCGCCTGCGCTACAAGGTGTTTGCCGAAGAAATGGGCGCCCGCCTGCCCTCGGCCCACACTGAACTGGACGTCGACATGTTCGACGCGGTGTGCGACCACCTGATCGTGCGTGACCAGAAGACGCTGCGCGTGGTCGGCACCTATCGCGTGCTGCGCCCGGACGCCGCCAAGCAGATCGGCTGCCTGTATTCCGAATCGGAGTTCGACCTCGTTCGCCTGACGCACCTGCGCCCAAAGATGGTAGAACTCGGCCGCTCGTGCGTGCACCGCGATTACCGCTCGGGCAGCGTCATCATGGCGCTCTGGGCCGGCCTGGGCGAGTACATGCAGCGCTACGGCTTCGAGTCGATGCTGGGCTGCGCAAGCGTGTCGATGGGCGATGGCGGGCACTTTGCCGCAAGCCTGTATCGCAGCTTCGTTGACGACGGCTCGCTCGCACCGATCGAGTACCACGCCTTCCCGCGCGTGGCGCTGCCGGTAGATGAGCTGAACCAGGATCTGGAAGTCGAGCCGCCCGCGCTCGTGAAGGGCTATCTGCGTCTGGGCGCACGCATCTGCGGCGCACCGGCGTGGGACCCCGACTTCAACGTCGCCGACTTCCTCACGCTGCTGCGTCTGTCGGACATCAACCCGCGTTACGCACGGCACTTCCTGCGCGGCTGATATCAGATATCACTCCGAACAGCGCCGCGCAAAAGAAAACGGCCCGGGTCACTCCGGGCCGTTTTGCTTTGGATGCGGCAAGACGCCTTACACGTACACCACCTTGTAGCGGCGGCCGATGCGCTGCCACTCATCGGCTTCCTTCATCAGGCTGTATTCCACCAGCGGGTTCTGCTCGATCCAACTTTTCGGCAGCTCGACCTCGAAACCGCCTTCGTTCAGCTCGCCCTCGCTATGGCGCACGCGCAGGCCCGGCAGTTGGATCGCTCCCCGCCGGCGGCACAGCACAAACGCCAGACGCAGGCTGAACAGCATCCGCCAATCCAGGAACTTGCCGCCGCCCGAAAGCTTCCCCAGCTTGCCGGCATGGCCCAGCAGCAGCGTCGCGAGGCGCGCCTGATCGGTCTTGGAGAAGCCCGGCATATCGGCATGGCTGGCAATGTACGCCGAGTGCTTGTGATACCCGCTGTGCGAGATGCTCATACCGATCTCGTGCAGGTTTGCCGCCCAACCCAGCAGCGCGAGATTGTCTTCACGGCGCTCGTCGGGCGGATCGGGAAACTGTGACAGCAGCGCGGTTGCCGCATCGCGAACGCGGCTCGCCTGCGCACGGTCGACGCTGTAGCGGCGCATGAACTGCTCGATCGTCACCGTACGCATGTCTTCGTGGTGCGTACGGCCGAGCAGGTCATACAGCACGCCCAGGCGCAAGGCGCCATCGGTCACGTCCATGCGGTCGACATCGAGCTCTGCAAACACGCCGAGCATGATCGACAAGCCGCCCGGCAGCACCGGAATCCGGTCCGCCTTCAGACCATTGAGCTTCAGGCGGTTGGTGTTCTCCGACTTGACGAGCGCGCGCTTCAGGCGCTCCAGTCCTTCGCGCGTGATGCCGTGCTCGTTACTCTTGTCATTGAAGCCGTTCAGCTCGATCAGCTCGGCCAGCGCGCGCGCCGTACCCGATGACCCGACGGCCTGGTTCCAGCCCGCCGTGCGGTATTGCTGCACGAGCACCTGGATCTCGCGACGCGCCGCCAGCTCGGCCTGCTTCATCGCATATTCATCAACGTTGCCGTTCGGAAAGAAATGCCGGCTGTGCGAAACGCAACCGATGTACAGCGACTCCATCAGCTTGGGCTTGTAGCCATTGCCGATGATGAACTCCGTGGAGCCGCCACCGATGTCGACGACGAGCCGGTTGCCCTGGCACGCCGGTGCGTCATGCGATGCACCGAGATAGATCAGCCGTGCCTCTTCGCGGCCGGCAATCACCTCGATGGGAAAACCGAGGGCGGCTTCCGCCTCGATCAGGAATTCCTGCGCATTCTTGGCCACGCGCAAGGTGTTGGTGGCCACGGCACGTACATGTTCCGGCGGGAAATCACGCAAGCGATCGCCAAAGCGGCGCAACGCATCGACGCCGCGCCGGCGTGCCGGTTGATCCAGGTATTTATCTTGCGTAAGCCCGGCGGCCAAACGCACGGGTTCGCGCAGCGCATCGACCTGGAATATCTGGGTGCCACCAGGGGTTTCGTCGACGCGGCCGATCATCAGCCGGAAGCTGTTGGAGCCCATGTCGACAGCAGCCAGCAGACGGGGGGTGGGACTCATGAATGAAAACGGGAGAGGAGCAAAATCAGGGGCGCGGAGTATTGTCGTTCGAAACAATGCGCAACAAAATATGTCTTTATTGTGTCCCGAACGTGACAAATCCAATGTGTCACAAATTTGACACTGAATTATGAAAAAGTGGCCGGATCGTCATCCGTCTGAACACAACATGTCGACATTGCCCGCGGGCGATCTGCTCAATCGCGAACTGGGCATCCTGGAATTCAACGCCCGTGTGCTCGCCCAGGCTGCTGACCCGGGTGTGCCGCTGATGGAGCGGCTGAAATTCATCTGCATCGTGTCGAGCAATCTCGATGAGTTCTTTGAAATCCGCATTGCCGGATTGAAGGAACAGATGCGCGACAACCCTTCATCGGTCACGCCTGACGGGCTGTCGGTGCAGCAGGCTTTTGGCGTGGTCTCGGAGCGTGTGCGGCAACTGGTCGCGCAACAGTATGCCATGTTGCAGGACGAGATCCTGCCCTTGCTGGAGAAGGAAGGCGTCTTCTTCCACATGACGACCAACTGGAATGAAGCCCAGCGCGCCTGGTGCCGCAGTTTCTTCCAGCGCGAACTGGTGCCCATCCTGACGCCGATGGCGCTGGACCCGGCTCACCCCTTCCCGCGCGTGCTCAACAAGAGCCTGAACTTCATCATCGAGCTGTCGGGCAAGGATGCCTTCGGCCGTGAGGCTGAACTGGCCATCGTGCAGGCGCCGCGCGCCCTGCCGCGGCTTGTGCAGATGCCGCCGGAACTCTCGGGCTACCAGTACGGGTTCGTGCTGCTGTCGTCGTTCATGCAGGGCTTTGTGCATGAGCTGTTTCCGCAGATCGACGTACACGGCTGTTATCAATTCCGCGTGACGCGCAACTCCGACTTGTTCGTGTCGGAAGATGAAATCACGGACTTGCGCGAAGCGCTTCAGGGCGAACTGTCCACGCGCCATTTTGGCGACGCGGTGCGTCTGGAACTCGCGCACGACACATCGCCGGCACTGGTGGTGCGGCTGCTTCAGGAGTTCGGGCTGACCGATGCGGACTGCTACCGCGTCAAGGGACCTGTGAATCTGGTGCGCCTGCTGCAGGTGCCTGACATGGTCGACAAACCGGTGCTGAAGTACCCGCCGCACGTGCCGGCCACGGTGCGGCAGATCGCCAACAGCTCGAACGTGTTCGACGCCATCCGCCAGGGTGACATCCTGCTGCACCATCCGTACGAAAGCTTCACGCCCGTGCTGGAATTGCTTCAGCAAGCTGCGCGCGACCCGGACGTGGTTGCCATCAAGCAGACTGTCTACCGTACCGGCAACGAATCCACGGTGATGGAAGCGCTCATCAAAGCGGCGCGCAACGGCAAGGAGGTGACCGTTGTCGTCGAACTGCTCGCGCGCTTTGACGAAGAGACGAACATCAACTGGGCGGACCAGCTTGAATCGGCCGGCGCCCATGTCGTGTATGGCGTGGTGGGCCACAAGTGTCACGCAAAGATGTTGCTGGTGGTGCGTCGTGAGGTGTCCGGCAAGGGCAAGGCGGTCAAGCTGCGCCGCTACGCGCACCTGGGCACGGGAAACTACCACCCCAAGACCGCCCGCCTCTACACCGACTTCGGCCTGATGACGGCCAACGAGCAGATCTGCGAAGACGTGCATCACGTGTTCCAGTTGCTCACGGGCACGGGCGCGCAGATCAAGCTGCATCATCTGTGGCACTCGCCGTTCACGATGCACGACAACCTGATCGAGCACATCCGAGCCGAAGCGCGTGCCGCTCGCGCAGGCAAACGTGCGCGCATCATCGGCAAGATGAACGCGCTGCTGGAGCCGGCCATCATCGACGAGCTGTACAAGGCCTCGCGCGCAGGCGTGAAGGTCGACCTGATCGTGCGCGGAGTATGTGGCCTCAAGCCGGGCGTGCCAGGGCTGTCGGAAAACATCAGCGTGCGCTCCATCGTCGGGCGTTTCCTGGAGCACCACCGCGTCTATTACTTCCATGCTGGCGGCGAGGAAGTCGTCTATCTCTCAAGCGCGGACTGGATGGACCGCAACCTGTTCCGCCGCGTGGAAGTGGCGTTCCCCGTGCTCGACCGCAAGCTCAAGGCGCGCGTCATCAGGGAAAGCCTGCAGGTGCATCTGCGCGACAACGCGTCGGCGTGGGTCATGCAGCAGGATGGCAGCTACGTGCAGCGCCAGACGCGTGGCAAGCACGTGCGCATCAGCCAGCTGGAACTGCTGAACCACTTCTCGCCGCAGGCTGCCGCGGCGGCGGAGACGGCTGCCGCAGTGGCGGCGGCAACGGCTGCGGAACCGACGGTGCGCGCGCCGGTGGAGATCTCCGCGGGCTGATCCGCCAGCCCGTGCCTGCAAACAAAAACGCACGCTCAACAGCGTGCGTTTTTTTAGCGTTCAATGGATGGAAAGAACCAGCGTTCAGGCCACGCGCTCATCGGTAACACTGGCACTGCGCACCACCGTGCGTTCCGGCGGGAACACGGCGCGGAAGGTGCTGCCCTTGCCGTGCTCGCTGGTCACCTGCAGTTCCCCACCGTGGCGTGACAGCACGTGCTTCACAATGGCCAACCCCAGCCCGGTGCCGCCGGTGTCGCGTGAACGGCTGCGGTCCACGCGATAGAAACGCTCGGTCAAGCGCGGAATATGTTCGGGCGCAATGCCGATCCCCGTGTCGGTGACGGAGTACACCGCGTGCCCATCACGCACGCCCCAATCCAGGCGGATCGTGCCGCCATCCGGCGTATAGCGCACCGCGTTGGATGCCAGATTGCTGAACGCGGAAAGCAATTCAAGCTCGGCGCCGCACACGCTCACGGCTGGGTCGCATGTCATGCTGACGGTGTGCCGGCCCGCAGACAGCGCTTCGATATCGTGCTGGAGCTGCAGCATCATGCGTTGCATCGGCACGGGCGCCAATGACGGAGGCTCGGAATTGCCTTCCAGCGTGGCGAGCGCCAGCAAGTCTTCCACCAGATGCTGCATGCGCATGGCCTGCGTATGCATCATGTCCAGGTAGCGCCTCTTGTCTTCTTCCGGCAGCGGTAGGTCGCGCACCGTCTCCAGAAAACCCGAGAGCACGGTCAGCGGCGTCTTCAGCTCGTGCGAGACGTTGGCCACGAAATCGCGGCGCATCGCTTCGGTGTTCTCCAACTTGGTGATGTCCTGCGACACCAGCAACTTGCGGTCTTCGCCATACGGCAAAATCTGGGCAGAAATGATGCTTTGCTTGTGCGGGCCCACGTCATGCATGGTGAGCGGCTCCTCGAACTCGCCGCGCGCCAGGTAGCGCACGAACTCCGGTCGGCGAATCAGGTGGGTAATGCGTTGACGCAAATCACGCTTGGCAGACAGGCCGAAGTGCTCTTCCGCCACCGCGTTGCACCATTCGATCTGGTCTTCGCCGTCAAGCATGAGCACGCCGTTGGGCGAGGCCTGGATGGCCTGGATGAAGCGGCTGTGCTGTTGCTCAACCTGCAGCACCTGGGTGCGCCAGGCCTTCATCAACCGGTGCAGGCGGTAGTAGACCTCGCCCCACAGACCCAGCGCGCTGGGGATCTCGCCATAGGCGGGCGAGTCCAGCACGCGCCACAGGCGTTGGATCTGATAGATGTAATAGAGGAGCATCGCCAGCAGCATGGCACTGAGCACGGCCAGCGCAACCACGTGGTCGACGAAGAGATAGAGGCATGCCGTGACAATGCCCATAAGGGCGGCAAAGACGGCAAAGCGGGTCCAGAAGACGTTCATGAAGGCATTCTAAGCGCTGGACCGCGGCGGACGTGTGAACGCGCGATGGATCCCCCGCTCGCGCGCTCGTCTGACTGCTACGTTATTGCCCCGGATTGCGCGCCAGGCGATAGCCGCTGCCGCGCACGGTTTCGATCATGTTGCTGTAGCCACCCGGAGCGAGCGCCGCGCGCAGACGCTTGATGTGCACATCCACCGTGCGCTCTTCCACGAACACATGGTCGCCCCACACTTGGTCGAGCAGCTGCGAGCGGCTGTGCACGCGCTCCGGATGCGTCATCAGGAAATGCAGCAATCGGAACTCCGTCGGACCGAGATCCAGCTTGATCGGGTTTTCTGCCTCGACGTTCGTGGCCGTCACACGGTGCGTGGCCGGGTCCAGCTTCAGACCGTTGATGGCCACCACGTCGTCGGTCAGTTGCGGCGCCCGGCGGCGCAGAACCGCCTTGATGCGGGCCAACAATTCCTTGGGCGAGAACGGCTTCGTGACGTAATCGTCGGCGCCACTGTCCAGGCCCATGATCTTGTCCTGCTCTTCGCTGCGGGCCGTCAGCATGATGATCGGGATCTGGCGCGTGCGCTCGTTGGCGCGCAGCTCCTTGGCGAACATCACGCCTGACTTGCCCGGCAGCATCCAATCGAGCAGGACGAGGTCGGGCAGTACATCGCTCATCAGCGACAGCGCCTGCTCGGCGTTGTATGCGCGGATCGGGTAGTGCCCTGCGTGCTGCAGGTTGACGGCGATCAGTTCAGCGATCGCCGGTTCGTCTTCTACGACGAGAATACTGCTCGGCATGCTCACGTCTCCAGTCCTGCCCTTTTACTCACCCAGGATCTCGCGTTCCAGCGCTTCACGCGAAGCATGCCGGACGTCCGTTCCCTTGACGATGTAGATAATAAACTCGGCGATGTTCTTGGCGTGATCGCCAATACGCTCGATAGCCTTGGCAATGAACAGCAGATCCAGCGCCACCGAAATCGTGCGCGGGTTCTCCATCATGTACGTGATGAGTTCGCGCATGAAGCCGCGGAATTCCTCATCGATGGCCTTGTCTTCCTGCAGGATCGACACAGCAGCAGCGGTATCCAGGCGCGCGAAGGCGTCCAGCGCATGACGCAGGATGGTCGCGGCCATCTCACCCGAGCGCTCCACACCGGCGTAGTTCAGTGCATGTGCCGACGGGTCTTGCATGATGCGCTTGGTGCGCTTGGCGATCTTCTCGGCTTCGTCGCCGGCACGCTCGAGGTTGGTGATGGTCTTGGAGATGGCCATCACCAAACGCAGGTCACGTGCGGTCGGTTGGCGGCGCGCGATGATGTTGTTGCAATCGCTGTCGATCTCGATCTCGAGCGCGTTGATTTCCAGCTCCACGGCCATGACTTGATCGCACATGGCGATGTCGAAATTGGCCAGCGCACGCATGGCGCGTGCAATCTGTGCTTCCACCAGACCGCCCATCTGCAGCACCTTGGTGCTGATGGAGGTCAGGTCGGTGTCAAACTGCGATGACAGATGCTTCTCAGACATCGGTTTCTCCTTGTCGCTTCAGCTTCAGCGTTGTTGCAGGTCAGCCGAAGCGGCCGGTAATGTAGTCTTCTGTTTCTTTGCGCTGCGGCTTGATGAAGATCTTTTCGGTATCGCCGAATTCGATCAACTCACCCAGGTACATGTACGCCGTGTAGTCGGAGCAACGCGCCGCCTGTTGCATGTTGTGCGTGACGATGACGACCGTGTAGTCGTCTTTCAGTTCGGCGATCAGCTCTTCGATCTTGCCCGTGGAAATCGGGTCCAGCGCCGAGCACGGCTCGTCCAGCAGCAGCACTTCAGGGCGGATGGCAATGCCGCGCGCGATACACAGACGCTGCTGCTGACCACCCGACAAGCCGTAGCCCGACTGGTTAAGCTTGTCCTTCACTTCATTCCACAACGCGGCCTTGGTGAGCGCCCATTCCACGCGGTCGTCCATTTCGGAACGCGACAGGCGCTCGAACAGCTTCACACCGAACGCGATGTTGTCGTAGATCGACATCGGGAACGGCGTCGGCTTCTGAAACACCATGCCGACCTTGGCACGCAACAGGGCGATGTCCATGCGCGAGGTCAGCAGGTTCTCGCCGTCCATGTTGATCTGGCCTTCGGCACGCTGCTCCGGATACAGCGCGTACATCTTGTTGAACGTACGCAGCAGTGTCGACTTGCCGCAGCCCGACGGACCGATGAACGCCGTCACCTGCTTCTCGGGAATCTGCAGCGAGATGTTCTTCAGCGCGTGGAACTTGCCGTAGTAGAAGTTCAGGTCGCGAACATCGATCTTCGGGCTTTGCGTGCGCACTTCGAGGGACGTAGCAGTCATGGTCATTTCTTGGTGAACAAGGCACGCGCAAGGACGTTCAGCCCCAGCACACCCAGCGTAATCAGGAACACCCCGGCCCAGGCCAATTGCTGCCACTCGGGGAACGGGCTCATCGCAAACTTGAAGATCACGGTCGGCAGCGTGGCCACCGGCTGATTCAGATCCAGGCTCCAGAACTGGTTGTTCAACGCGGTAAAGAGCAGCGGCGCGGTTTCACCGGCAATGCGCGCGATGGCCAGCAGCACACCGGTAATCACGCCGGCATACGACGCCTTGAGCGTAATCGACAGGATCATCTTCCACTTGGGCGTGCCAAGCGCCATGGCAGCTTCACGCATCGCGTTGGGCACCAGGTTCAGCATGTTTTCGGTGGTGCGTACCACGATCGGAATCTGCAGCAGCGCGAGTGCAAGCACGCCGGCGATACCCGAGAAGTGCTGCACGCGCGCCACCACGACGGCATACACGAACAGGCCGATCACGATGGACGGCGCCGACAGCAGGATGTCATTGATGAAGCGGGTGGCGCTCGCAAGCATTGAAGTCTTGCCGTATTCGGCAAGATAAATGCCCGCCAGGATGCCCAGCGGCGTACCGACCAGCGTGGCCATGCCCACCAGCAGGAACGACCCTGCGATGGCGTTGGCAAGGCCGCCTCCCGGGGTGTTGGGCGCCGGAGTCATCTCAGTGAAGAGCGACATCGACAGGCCGCCCACACCCAGCGAGAGCGTGGTCCACAGAATCCATGCCAGCCACACCAGACCGAAAGCCATGGCGGCAAGCGACAGCGCCAGCGCAATCCCGTTGACGTTGCGGCGGCGGGCCTGCAAGCGTGCCTTGACCTTTTCAGAGTCGGCGCGGACGGCAGGAATGGAAGACGTACGCATGGTGTTGGGTCTCATAGCGTCAGGCAGATCGCGTTGGTTCACTTTTGACCCTCGCTCTTCTGCAGGCGCAGAAGCAGCAACTTGGAGGCCGCCAGCACGATGAACGTGATGACGAACAGGATCAAGCCCAGCTCCATGAGCGCCGCGGTATGCAGGCCCTGCCCCGCTTCCGCAAATTCATTGGCCAGCGCCGACGTAATGCTGTTGCCCGGCGAGAACAACGATGGATCGGACAGCAAGTTGGTGTTGCCGATTACGAACGTCACAGCCATGGTCTCGCCCAGCGCGCGGCCCAGGCCCAACATCACACCGCCGATCACCCCCGCCTTGGTGTACGGCAGCACCACGTTCCACATGACTTCCCACGTCGTGCAGCCCACGCCGTAGGCAGATTCCTTGAGCAGCGTCGGCGTAATTTCGAACACGTCGCGCATCACCGCCGAAATGTACGGGATGATCATGATCGCCAGGATCACCCCAGCGCACAGCAGGCCGATGCCGATCGGCGCTCCTTGGAACAGCACCCCGATGACCGGGATCTTGCCGACGGTCGCGGCCAGCGGTTTTTGAAAGTATTCGCCGAAGATGGGAGCAAACACGAGCAGACCCCACATGCCGTACACGATGGACGGCACTGCAGCGAGCAGCTCGATGGCGGTACCCAGCGGTCGGCGCAGCCACGCCGGCGACAGCTCGGTCAGAAACAGCGCAATGCCGAAGCTCACGGGCACGGCAATGATGAGCGCGATCAGCGACGTGACCAGCGTGCCGTAGACGGGCACCAGCGCGCCATAAATATCGGAGGGTGGATCCCACTCCGAATTCCACAGGAACGACAGGCCGAATTTCTGAATCGTGGGCCAGGAGCTGATGATGAGCGAGATGATGATGCCGCCCAGCAGTAACAGCGTAACGATTGCGGCAAGGCGGGTCAGACCGCCGAACACCAGATCGCCAAGGCGGCTGGGTGCTCGCATACGGGAAGCGCCAGAGGAATCAGAGAGCGTGGCCATGAGGGAAACCGGTCAGCCGGGAAAGAAGCTTTTGAAATGGTGCGGGCGACCGATTCGTACCGCCCTCCCGCACCTTGTGCTGCACCTACTTACGAACCCTGATGCAGCAGGCAACCATCATTGGTTGTAGACAACCTTACCCGACGCATCCTTCACGCTCGACTTCCACGTTGCGCGGATCTGGTTCTTCACAGCGTCCGGCAGCGGCACGTAGTCCAGGCCCTTGGCAGCCTCATCACCACCCTTGTAGGCCCAGTCGAAGAACTTCATGACTTCAGCGCCCTGCGCCGGCTTGGCTTGCGTCTTGTGCAGCAGGATGAACGTCGCACCAGCGATCGGCCATGCGTCCTTGCCCGGTTCGTCCGTCAGGATTTGGTAGTACGACTTGCTCCACTCGGCGCCAGCAGCCGCAGCCTTGAAGGCTTCAGCGGTCGGTTGCACCACGGCGCCCGACTTGTTCTGCAGGTTCACGTACGTCATCTTGTTCTGCTTGGCGTAGGCGTACTCAACGTAGCCCACTGCACCACCCAGACGCTGCACGAACGCAGCCACGCCTTCGTTGCCCTTGCCACCCGTACCGGTGGGCCAGTTCACGGTCGTGCCTTCACCGACCTTGCTCTTCCACTCAGTATTCACCTTCGACAGGTAGTTCGTGAAGATGAACGAGGTGCCCGAACCGTCAGCACGGCGCACCACCAGGATGTCCTGGTCCGGCAGCTTGGCCTTCGGATTCAGCTTGGCGATGGCCGGATCATTCCACTTCTTGATCTTGCCCAGGTAGATATCACCCAGCAACTGGCCGTTCAGCGTCAGCTCGCCCGGCTTCACGCCCGGCAGATTGATCACAGGCACCACGCCGCCGATCACGGTCGGGAACTGGATCAGGCCATCCTTGTTCAACTCCTCGTCCTTCAGCGGCATGTCCGATGCGCCGAAGTCGACGGTCTTGGCGGTGATCTGCTTGATGCCGCCCGACGAGCCGATACCTTGGTAGTTCACCTTGGTTTGGGTCGCCTTGTTGTAGTCGGCCGCCCACTTGTTGTAGACGGGTGCCGGGAACGTTGCACCTGCGCCAGTGATGTCTATAGCAAATGCGGCACCAGCGAAAGCGAGTGCAGCCACGCCAGCGATTGCGGTTTTGACCAGTTTCATGAGTTCTCCAGAGGAGCGGTTGAGCGATGACAGATTTTTGACATCCGAACTTTAGGCGGCTTGGATGACAGTTCTGTGACAACACGAAAACTTCTCATAACTGACCTGCAGAGCATGAAAGTCGGCCCACGCGCATAAAAAAAGCGGCCCGAAGACCGCTTTCTGACTCGCTGACTCGACCGGGCAGGAACTTACTGCAACGTCGCGGCAAGACGCTCCGCATGTTGGTTGGCCAGCTCTGCGTCCTGCGCTTCCACCATCACGCGGACGACCGGCTCCGTACCCGACGGACGAATCAGCACCCGCCCCTTGCCGTCGAGCTCTGCCTCGCTGGTCTTCAGCGCCGCTTGCAGGCCAGCGTGCGATTTCCAGTCGAACCCCTTTTCGACCCGCACATTGATGAGCTTTTGCGGGAACAGGCGCACACCGTCCAGCATCTGGTCCAGCGTCTGGCCACTGCGACGCAATGCCGCAAGCACCTGCAGCGCCGAGATGATGCCGTCGCCCGTGCTGTGCTTATCCAGGCAGAGCAAGTGGCCCGACCCTTCGCCGCCCAGGAGCCAACCATTCTTCTTCAGCTCTTCCAGCACGTAGCGGTCGCCCACCTTGGCGCGCACGAATTCAACGCCCTGCGCCTTGAGCGCCAGCTCCACAGCAAGATTGGTCATGAGCGTGCCGACCGCACCCGGCACCGTCTGGCCCGCCGCGCGGCGCGCCTGCACCATGACGTAGAGCAGTTCGTCGCCGTTGTAGAGTCGGCCATTGCGGTCCACCACCTGCAGGCGGTCGGCATCGCCGTCGAAGGCCAGGCCGATGTCGGCCCCATGCTCGCGCGTGGCCTCGACCAACTTGCCTGGCGCCGTCGCGCCATAGCCGTCGTTGATGTTGCGACCATTCGGCTGGTTGCCGATCGACACGACGTCCGCACCCAACTCATGGAAGACGTGCGGTGCGATGTGATAGGCCGCGCCATGCGCGCTGTCCAGCACGACCTTCATGCCGAACAGGTTCAGGTCGCTGGGGAACGTGCTCTTGCAGAACTCAATGTAGCGGCCAGCGGCATCCTCGATACGACGGGCACGGCCCAACGCGTCTGAGGCTGCGTACTCCATCGGCCTTTCCAGCTCGGCCTCGATCTGCAGTTCGGTTTCGTCCGGCAGCTTGTCGCCGGTGGCTGAGAAAAACTTGATGCCGTTGTCGTAATACGGGTTATGTGACGCAGAAATCACCACCCCCGCCGACAGCCGCAGTGCGCGCGTGAGATACGCCACGCCCGGCGTGGGCAGCGGCCCGCTCATCAGGACGTCAACACCGGCTGCGGTAAAGCCCGCTTCCAACGCGGCTTCCAGCATGTAGCCCGACAGGCGCGTGTCCTTGCCGATCAGCACGGTGGGACGGCCATGGCCGTGCGCCTCTCCGCCATGAGCCAGCACTCGGCCTGCTGCATACCCAAGGCGCAACACGAAATCCGGCGTGATCGGGCTTTCACCGACACGCCCACGGATGCCGTCGGTGCCGAAATACTTCCTGGACATTGGGAGTCTCTCCTGGAGAATGTTTCTTTCTTTGTTTGTAAGGCGCCGGCCATCGCCGGGCAATCCTCTATTTGCTTGACCCCCCGCCGCGTGAGGCCGGGGCGGCTCTCAGGCGACTGGCGGATCGACGCGTTCATGACGCATCGCCCACCACAATTGAATCGCTTCCACCGTTGGCCGCACGTCGTGCACACGCACGATGAACGCGCCTCGCTCTGCGGCCAGCAATGCGGCCGCTACACTGGCCGCCACGCGCTCGGCCGGCGGTTTGCCACCCAGCACCGCGCCGAGCGTCGATTTGCGCGATAAACCAACGAGCAGCGGCAAACCGATCCGATTGAACTCCGCCAAGCGATTGAGCATGGTGAGATTGTGATCCGGCGTTTTGCCAAAACCAAATCCCGGATCGAGTGAAATACGCTCAGCCGCCACGCCAGCGGCCATCAGCGCCTCCGTTTGCGCACGCAGGAAGGTTTCAACCTCGCCCATCAGGTCGGCGTAGCTGGGCGATTCCTGCATCGTTTCAGGGTCACGCTGCATGTGCATGACGCACAGGCCCGCGTCGCCCTTGGCCACTGCTTCAATCGCGCCAGGCCGGCGAAAGCCCCAGATATCGTTGATCAGATCGGCGCCTGCATCCAGCGTGGCGCGCATCACCTCGGGCTTGTAAGTATCGATGGACAACGGTTTGCCGCATTCGCGGAGCGCCTCGACGATGGGCATCACGCGATCCAACTCGGCTTGCAGGCTCAACGGTTCGGCACCAGGCCGGCTCGATTCGCCGCCGATGTCGATCATGTCGACGCCTTCTGCGATCAGTTTTTCAGCATGGCGCAAGGCCGCATCGCGCGTGGCGTGCTGCCCTCCATCGGAGAATGAATCGGGCGTGACGTTGAGAATGCCCATAACCAGCGGACGCCGATCACGTGCGTAACGGAAACGTCCGCACTGGAAGTGCGTTGTGGTGGGATTGAAAGCGGACAAGATAGATAGACGGAAATGCTGCGCAGGACCGGAATGCTACGCCAGGCGTACCGGAAAACGCCAACAAAAAAGCCGGTGCGTTTGCACCGGCTTTTCTGTGTCACCGCCGGGGCGACAAACTAACGGGTCATCATCAGGCCGTGGCAGGCACATTGCCCGGGTTCACACCAGCCGGCGTACCACCACCCGGCGGGGTGCTGCCACCGCCGGTCGAGCCGTAGCGCGGCGGGCGCGGCGGCTTGCCGTCCATGATGTCGTTGACCTGATCGGCGTCGATGGTTTCCCACTCGAGCAGCGCCGCAGTCATGGCTTCAACCTTTTCGCGATTCGCTTCCAGCAGCCCCTTGGCCAGGGCGTATTGCTCGTCGACGATGCGGCGGATTTCCGAATCCACCTTCTGCTGCGTGGCCTCAGACACCGTCTTGGATGCCATACGGCCGAAGAAACCGTCCTGCTCCGTATCGACGTAGACCATGGTGCCAAGCGCATCGCTCATGCCATAGCGCGTCACCATGTCGCGGGCCATCTTGGTGGCACGTTCGAAGTCGTTGGAAGCACCGGTGCTCATCGCACCCAGGAACACCTCTTCTGCAGCACGGCCACCGAACAGAATCGCGACCTCTTCGAGCATCGTGTCCTTATAGGCATAGTGCTTGTCGTGCTCCGGCAGTTGCCATGTCAGACCGCCAGCCCAGCCGCGCGGCATGATCGTGACCTTGTGCACCGGATCAGCCTTCGGCAGGAGCTTGGCCACCACCGCATGGCCCGATTCGTGGTACGCCGTAGCGCGGCGTTCCTCTTCGCGGATCACAGCCGACTTGCGCTCCGGACCCATGAAGATCTTGTCCTTTGCATCTTCGAAGTCCTGCATGTCGACCACGCGCTTGTTACGGCGTGCAGCAAACAACGCAGCTTCGTTGACCAAGTTGGCCAGATCGGCACCCGAAAAGCCCGGGGTACCGCGCGCCAGCACCGATGCATCAACATCGTTGCCGATAGGCACCTTGCGCATGTGCACCTTGAGAATCTGCTCGCGGCCGCGAATGTCAGGCAGCCCAACGTAGACCTGACGGTCGAAGCGGCCCGGACGCAGCAGCGCCTTGTCGAGCACATCTGCACGGTTGGTTGCCGCGATCACGATGACGCCCGAGTTGGCCTCGAAGCCGTCCATCTCGACCAGCATCTGGTTCAGGGTCTGCTCGCGCTCGTCGTTGCCGCCGCCCATGCCCGCGCCACGATGACGGCCAACCGCATCGATTTCATCGATGAACACGATGCAGGGGGCCTGCTTCTTGGCGTTTTCGAACATGTCGCGCACGCGGGCAGCGCCCACGCCAACGAACATTTCAACGAAGTCCGAACCGGAAATGCTGAAGAACGGTACCTTGGCTTCGCCGGCAATGGCGCGAGCCAGCAGCGTCTTACCGGTACCCGGAGGGCCCACCAGCAGTACGCCGCGGGGGATCCGCCCGCCCAGCTTCTGAAATTTCTGCGGATCCTTCAGGAAGTCAACCAGCTCGACGACTTCCTCCTTGGACTCGTCACAGCCTGCCACGTCAGCAAACGTGACGCTGTTGTTGTTCTCATCGATCAACCGCGCTCGCGATTTGCCGAACGAGAAGGCGCCGCCTTTCCCGCCGCCCTGCATCTGCCGCATCATGTAGAACCAGAACACGATGATCAGCAACGTGGGGCCGAGGTAGTAAAGCGCGGTGAGAAGCACACCTTGCTCTTCTTCTGCCTTGCCGGTCACCTGCACGCCGTACTTCATCAGGTCGCCCACCATCCAGATGTCGCCGGGCGAGATGATGGAATATTTGTTGCCTTCGTTGGGCGTGACCAACAGCGTGCGGCCCTGGACTTCGACACGCTTGACCTTGCCGGCCTTCGCGTCATCCATGAATTGCGAGTACGTCACACCCTCTTGGGTGCGCGGCTTGTCGAACTGCTTGAAGACGGTGAACAGCACCAAAGCAATCACCAGCCAGATGGCCGCCTTCTGAAACCAGTTGTTATTCAAGGCGAGACTCCTTTAGAAATGCCTTGACGGGATGCTTGGCATTGTAATGCACGGACACCGCCGCGGGTTGATTGCCCGCAAGACCGAGGCACCACCGTGCTAGCAGGGGGCCCTCTGTGAGTATCGTCCGTCAGCCCGGTTGCTTGAGCTGCCGGCCCAACAGGAATGTTTCGGACGATTTGTCGCGGGAGGCTTTAGGCTTGCGCGGCGCAACGATCTTGAAATGGCGTTTGAACATCTCGACGATCTGACTATAGCCACTGCCGTGAAAACATTTGATCAGCAGTGCGCCCTCAGGTTTCAGGTGCGCCATGGCAAATTCCACAGCCAGTTCAGCGATGTGCTCCATACGCGCGGCGTCTGCCGACGCCACGCCTGAGAGATTGGGGGCCATATCGGACAAAACAAGGTCCACTTTGCCGCCGCCACTAGCTTCCAGCACGATTTCTTCCAACTGCCGGAAAACGTCGTCCTCGCGAAAGTCACCCTGGATGAAAGTGACGTCGGCAATGGCTTCCATTGGGAGGATGTCGATGGCGACGATTGCCCCATCGATACGGCCATCCTTGGCGCGCGGCGATGCGGCCAGCTTGTTGCGCACGTATTGGCTCCAGCTGCCCGGCGCGGCGCCCAGATCAACGATGACCTGGCCCGGCTTGATCAGCTTGTCCTGCTCATCAATCTCTTTGAGCTTGTAGGCAGCTCGTGCGCGATAGCCTTCGCGCTGCGCGAGCTTTACGTACGGATCGTTGATATGGTCGTGCAGCCACGACTGGTTGAACTTGTTCTTTGCCATCGAATTGGTTGCAATTTCGCCCGGATGTCGCGCCAAACATGGCAGCCAGGACTGGTTTTGGCGGATAATACGCGCCGTTTGTCTTTTTGCGCGATTCCGCCCTTATTTATGCCCGCCCTTATCCTCACCCCTGCCCAACGATCGGAACTGCGCTCCGAAGCGCACGCGTTGAACCCGGTCGTCATCATCGGTGCGGAGGGCCTGACCAAGGCCGTTCTGGCCGAAATCGACCGCTCGCTGGCGGCCCACGGGCTGATCAAGATCCGCGTCTTCGGCGATGACCGCGAAGCTCGGATCGAACTCTATGACACCATCTGCGCCCGGCTGCAGGCGGCCCCGGTACAGCACATCGGTAAGCTGCTGGTGATCTGGCGCGAAGGCCCGGCGTACCTGAAGGAAAACCAGCCGCGAGACCTCAAGCCGCCGCGCAAGACGACCGTTGGTGCCGGCCCGCGCTCGGTCACCGTGCGCAAGCCGAACCCGAACAGCGCGCGCCGTCCGAAGCCGGTCCGCCTGAGCGTGCTCGGCAACGAGCGCGTCACGGCCGGCGGCAACGTCAAGCGCGCGAAACCGCGTCAAACCAGCCAGAAAAAGAAAGCGCTGTCCTGATTCAATTCGGCACCGTACAGAAAACGACCGGCTTTCCAGCCGGTCTTTTTTTTGGCAGCAGGCGGCTTACCGAATACCGGCCGCCTTCCAGATCAGCGCCAACCCCAGCAGGCTCTGCACCAGATAGAACACACTCGATACGCCGTGCAGCATGCCAAACTGTGCGCGATAAGGCGAATCCCCCACCGCCACGCCGAGCGCATCGGCCTGTTCGCGCAGCGACGCCATGAAGGGCTGCAGGCCGAAATATCCCACCAGCACGCAAAGCAGCATCGCCAGGACAAGCCAGCGCAGCCGCCGGTATCCGGCCTGACCGCGACGCACCAGCGCCGTGGCAGCCAGCAGCAGCAAGCACCCTGTCGCCAAACCGATCCACGCTTGCGCATGAAACAACCGGCCGGCAATCGAGCCGGCCAACTGGCGATCATTCAGCATCGCAAACAGCGTCGGAGCGACGATGTAACCGATGGTCCAGAGCGAACCGCACCACACCGTGGCAAGCAACTGGAAGAAGCGCTGCGGCATGGCGGTTGCCTCGGATCGGGTTAGAGGTACTTGACGGCCAGGACTTCGTACTCGCGTTCGCCGCCGGGGGCAACCACGGTGGCGACATCGCCTTCGAACTTGCCGATCAACGCACGGGCGATCGGCGAGCTGATCGAAATCTTGCCGGTTTCCAGATCGGCCTCGTCATCGCCGACGATCTGGTACGTGACGGGCTTACCCGAATCCAAGTCTTCGAGGTCGATGGTGGCGCCAAAAACCACACGGCCATCGGCATCCAGCGAAGCCGGATCGATGATCTGCGCAGCGGACAGCTTGCCTTCGATTTCCTGGATACGGCCTTCGATGAAGCCCTGGCGCTCCTTGGCGGCATCATAGTCGGCGTTTTCGGACAGATCGCCCTGGGCGCGTGCCTCGGCGATGGCGTTGACAACGGCCGGACGCTCCTTGGTCTTCAGACGTTGAAGCTCTTCTTTCAGCATCTCGGCACCGCGCTTGGTAATCGGAATGGTGCTCATCGTAAGTAATTCGGAATCACAAAAAAATCAGCCGCTGCGAAGCGGGAGGGCGCGTAGCGCACACCCGCCTGACGGCGGCTGTCGTTGTTTTGACACGGACGCTCTAGTTTAGGCGAACCGTCCGGAGGCGGCAACTGCTCCTCTCCGGCCGGCTCACCGCGACGCTATGCCGCGTCGCGGGCCCTGAGGATGGGCTTACAGGGTGGCGTGCAGACCCTGCAGGTCATACACATCCAGGTGCTGCATGTGCTTCAGGCCTTCCACCGCGGCGCGCGCACCGGCGATGGTCGTGTAGTACGTGACACGCTGCGCCAATGCAGCCTGGCGGATGGAACGCGAGTCGGCAATCGCGGCACGCGTCTCGTCGACAGTCGTGAAGACGAGCGCGATCTCGCTGTTCTTGATCATGTCGACAATGTGCGGACGGCCGTCCTTCACCTTGTTGACCACGCGCACCGGAATGCCGGCGGCTTCAATGGCTGAAGCCGTACCGCGCGTCGCCACGATCGGGTAGCCCAGCGTATGCAGCGCGCGGGCCACTTCCACGGCTTGCGGCTTGTCGCTGTCCTTGACCGTCATGAGCACGGTGCCCTTCTCGGGCAGGCGCGAACCGGCGGCGAGCTGGCTCTTGAAGAGCGCCTCGCCAAAGGTCTTGCCCACACCCATCACCTCGCCGGTGGAGCGCATTTCCGGTCCAAGCACCGGGTCGACACCCGGGAACTTGTTGAACGGGAACACCGCTTCCTTCACGCTGTAGTACGCCGGCACGACTTCCTTTTCGATGCCTTGCGAATCGAGCGACTGACCGGCCATGCAGCGCGCCGCGACCTTGGCCAACGAGACACCGGTCGCCTTCGAAACGTACGGCACGGTACGCGACGCGCGCGGGTTCACTTCCAGCACGTAGACGATGTCCTCACCGCCCTTCTGCTGGATCGCGAACTGCACGTTCATCAGCCCCACCACGTTCAGCGCCTTGGCCATCGCAGCGGTCTGGCGCTTGAGCTCATCAACGGTGGCTTGCGACAGCGAATACGGCGGCAGCGAGCAAGCCGAGTCGCCCGAGTGCACGCCGGCCTGCTCGATGTGCTCCATCACGCCGCCGATGAAGACGCGCTTGCCGTCAGACAGGCAATCCACGTCGCACTCGATGGCGTCATTCAGGAAGCGGTCGAGCAGCACGGGGCTGTCGTTCGATACCTTCACGGCCTCGCGCATGTAGCGCTCGAGGTCGCGCGGCTCATGCACGATTTCCATCGCGCGGCCACCCAGCACGTACGACGGACGCACCACCAGCGGGTAGCCGATTTCTTCGGCCAGCTTGAGCGCTTCGTCTTCGGCACGCGCGGTGCGGTTGGGGGGCTGGCGCAGGCCCAGCTCGTGCAGCAGCTTCTGGAAGCGCTCACGGTCTTCGGCCGCGTCGATCATGTCCGGCGACGTGCCGATGATGGGCACGCCATTGGCTTCCAGGTCGAGCGCGAGCTTCAGCGGCGTCTGGCCACCGTATTGCACGATCACGCCGACCGGCTTTTCCTTGTCGACGATCTCGAGCACGTCTTCTAGCGTCACCGGCTCGAAGTACAGGCGGTCGGACGTGTCGTAGTCGGTCGAGACGGTTTCCGGGTTGCAGTTGACCATGATGGTCTCGTACCCGTCTTCGCGCAGTGCCAGCGCGGCGTGCACGCAGCAATAGTCGAACTCGATGCCTTGGCCGATCCGGTTCGGGCCACCGCCCAGCACCATGATCTTCTTGTTGCTGGTCGGCTCGGCTTCGCACTCGCCGTGCTCGGCCTCATAGGTCGAGTACAGATACGCGGTGTTGGTGGCGAATTCGGCAGCGCAGGTGTCCACGCGCTTGTAGACCGGGCGGACCTTCTCGGCGATACGCTTCTCACGCACGGCCTTGGAAGTCGTCTTCATCAGCTTGGCCAAGCGGCGGTCGGAGAACCCCTTCTGCTTGAGCAAGCGCAGCTCGGCAGCCGACAGGCTATCCAGCGTGCGCGCCTTGACCAGCGCTTCGGTCTTGACGATGTCTTCGATCTGCGCGAGGAACCACGGGTCGATGGACGTCTCTGCGTAGACCTCGTCGATCGACAGGCCCAGGCGGAATGCGTCACCCAGGTACCAGATGCGGTCCGGACCGGCTTCGCCGATCTCTTCGATGATCTCGTCGCGGTCGGTGGACTTTTCGTCCAGGCCGTCCACGCCGACTTCCAGGCCGCGCAGCGCCTTCTGGAACGATTCCTGGAAGGTCCGCCCCATGGCCATCACCTCGCCCACGGACTTCATCTGCGTGGTCAGGTGGCTGTCGGCCTGCGGGAATTTTTCGAACGCGAAACGGGGCACCTTGGTGACCACGTAGTCGATCGACGGCTCGAACGACGCCGGGGTCGCACCACCGGTGATCTCGTTCTTCAGCTCGTCCAGCGTGTAACCCACGGCCAGCTTGGCAGCAACCTTGGCGATCGGGAAACCGGTGGCCTTGGAAGCCAGCGCCGACGAACGCGACACACGCGGGTTCATCTCGATCACGATCATCCGGCCATCCTTCGGATTGATCGAGAACTGTACGTTCGAGCCACCGGTATCCACGCCGATCTCGCGCAGCACGGCCAGCGAGGCGTTACGCAGGATCTGGTATTCCTTGTCGGTCAGCGTCTGCGCCGGGGCCACGGTGATGGAGTCACCGGTGTGGATGCCCATCGGGTCCAGGTTTTCAATCGAGCAGACGATGATGCAGTTGTCGGCCTTGTCGCGCACGACTTCCATCTCGTATTCCTTCCAGCCGAGCAGCGACTCTTCGATCAGCAGCTCGTTGGTCGGCGAGAGGTCGAGACCGCGCTTGCAGATCTCTTCGAATTCTTCGCGGTTGTATGCAATACCGCCGCCCGTGCCACCCAGCGTGAACGACGGACGGATCACGATCGGGTAGCCGCTCGTGCCGGTTTCCTTGGCGATCTGCGACTGCACGGCCACGGCTTCGTCCATCGAATGCGCAATGCCGGACTTGGCCGAACCCAGGCCGATCTTGGTCATCGCGTCCTTGAACTTCTGCCGGTCTTCGGCCTTGTCGATGGCCTCGGGCGATGCGCCGATCAGCTCGACGTTGTACTTCTTCAGCACGCCGTGGCGGTGCAGGTCCAGCGCGCAGTTCAGCGCGGTCTGGCCGCCCATGGTCGGTAGGATCGCGTCGGGGCGTTCCTTGGCGATGATGCGCTCGACGACTTCCCAGGTGATCGGCTCGATGTAGGTCACGTCGGCCGTGTTGGGGTCGGTCATGATCGTGGCCGGGTTGCTGTTGACCAGGACCACCTTGAAGCCTTCTTCACGGAGCGCCTTGCAAGCCTGCGCGCCGGAGTAATCGAATTCACACGCCTGGCCGATGATGATCGGACCCGCGCCGATGATCAGGATGGTTTTGATATCTGTACGTTTTGGCATAACCCGCTCGATTCGATTAATTCAGTGTGGCCGTCGCCAGCTTGGCGGAAAAGCCGATAAACATGGCGCCGACGCCGCTGCTCATACCAGCAGACAAACGTCGTCGCGCGCGGAACGCCGCGGCCAGCCGCGCGCCCACGAAGATGATGGTGGTCAGGTACAGGAAGCTGCAGATCTGGCAGACCAGCCCCAGCACGACGAACGACACCACCGGCAGCGCGTAGTGGGGGTCGACGAACTGGATGAAGAACGAGATGAAGAACAGGATCGCCTTCGGGTTCAGCAGGCTGATAATCAGCGCCTTCTTGAAGGGATGCGATTCATCGGCCGGGACCGCGTTTTGTTCGACGGACCCGCTGGCCTTGCGCGCGCGCCAATTGCGCACCGCGCCACGCAGCATCTGCAGACCGATCCACGCAAGGTACGCCGCACCGATGTACTTCACGACGTAGAACAGCGCCGGACTCGCCTTCAACAGCGAAGCCACGCCCGCTGCCGACAACACCATCAGGATGGCATCGCCCAGAAACACACCGCATGCGCCCTGGTAGCCCGCGCGCACACCGCGTCGGGCCGCCACCGACAGCACGTACATCGAGTTCGGCCCCGGCAGCAGCACGATGAAGATCGTGCCGAGCAGGAAGGTCCAGAACTCGGTGATGCCGAAGTGGGCGAGCATGAAGGCGTTCATGACGATGCGATCTCGTAGGCTTTACTGCTTGGCTGCGTCCATCGCCGCGGTGAAGCGGTCGAACAGATACGCGATGTCGTGCGGACCGGGCGACGCTTCAGGGTGGCCCTGGAAGCAGAATGCCGGACGGTCGGTCAGCTCGAAGCCCTGCAGCGTGCCGTCGAACAACGAAACGTGCGTCACGCGGGCGTTGGCCGGCAGCGATTCCGGGTCCACTGCAAAGCCGTGGTTCTGCGAGGTGATGACCACGCGGCCATCCTGCAGATCCTTGACCGGGTGGTTGGCGCCGTGGTGGCCGGTCTTCATCTTGAGCGTCTTGGCGCCCACAGCCAGGCCCATGATCTGATGACCCAGGCAGATACCGAACGTCGGGAGGCGACGCTCCAGGAATTCCTTGGCAGCGGCGATCGCGTAGTCGCACGGCTCCGGATCGCCGGGGCCGTTGGAGAGGAACACGCCATCCGGGTTATGCGCCAGGACATCGGCTGCGCTGGTTTGCGCCGGCACCACCGTTACACGGCAGCCACGCTCGGCCAGCATGCGCAGGATGTTGAACTTGACGCCGAAGTCGTACGCGACCACGTGATACTTCGGGGCTTCCTGCTTGCCGTAGCCGCGACCCAGCTCCCATTCGGTCTGGGTCCATTCGTACGGCTCGGTCACAGATACGACCTTGGCCAGATCCATGCCCGACAGGCCCGGGAACGAACGCGCGAGGTCGATGGCCTTCTGCACGTTGTCTTCGCCGGCGAGAATGCAACCATTCTGGGCGCCCTTCTCACGCAGAATCCGAGTCAGCTTGCGGGTATCGATTCCGGCAATGGCGACCACCTTCTCACCCTTCAGGTAATGCGAGAGCGAGTGTTCCTTGCGGAAATTGGACGCGAGGATCGGCAGATCCTTGATGATGAGGCCGGCGGCATGGACTTTCGTAGCTTCGACGTCCTCACGGTTCACGCCAACGTTACCGATATGCGGATACGTGAGCGTGACGATCTGGCGCGAGTAGCTCGGATCGGTAAGGATTTCCTGATAGCCGGTGATGGCAGTGTTGAACACCACTTCGCCGATCGTATGACCGGCCGCACCGATGGAATAGCCACGAAAGACCGTGCCGTCTGCAAGCGCGAGGATGGCGGGCGGGAAAGACGGCAACACGGGTAGCTCCTGCTGGATTCACCCTGTGCCGACCTGATCACCTTGTCGCCGAAGCGGAATTCCGGCTGCGCGGAATCCGGGCCGTTCGCGCGTCGCGAGTCGGGCTGGGACAGAACTCACCAGAAATCACCGAGAAACGAGGCAGACGGGGCGGTAGGCGGGAGGTAGGAAGCGGTTGGCGCTAGGGTGATGGGTTTCTGAACTCAAACCCAACAAGTATACCCGGACACCGCAAAAAACTCAATAAAAGGAAGGACTTAACGGCGAGCGCCACCCGCATGGCGCCCTCCCGTCATGCCCTGACGCCCAGCTCCAAGCGGGCGAGAACGTCACGTTTGCAGTGCCCTACTCGCCTCGCATGGCAGCCTGCACCTGAGCCAATGCCGTGGGGTCCTCGATGGTGGTCAGATCGCCCGGGTCACGGCCCTCTGCTACGGCCTGCATTGCGCGGCGCAGCAGTTTTCCGGAGCGCGTCTTGGGCAAGGCCCCGACGAAGAATACGCGCGAGGGCCGCGCCACTGCGCCGAGTTGCGCCTCGACCGTGCGCATCAGTTCTCCCTCCAGGGCCAAGCGCCTCGCCGCCTCAGAAATGCGCGAGGCGTCACGCACGATGGCAAACCCCATCGCCACCTGCCCTTTGAGTTGATCTGCTACGCCGACCACCGCCACCTCGGCGATGGCCGGATGTGACGACAGACTCTCTTCGATCTCGCGGGTGCCGAGGCGGTGGCCTGCAACGTTGATCACATCGTCGGTGCGGCCGAGGATGGTCACGTAGCCCTCCTCATCACGCACACCCCAGTCGAAGCTCGAATAGATGTGCCGACCGGGAAACGCCGACCAGTATGTCTGCAGGAAGCGGGCGTCGTCGCCCCAGACGGTGGTCATGCAGCCTGGCGGCAGGGGCGCGGCAACGGCGAGGAGCCCCTTCTCGCCTGGGGCGCACGGCTCCCCGGTGGCCTCATCCAGGATGTCGAGCTTGTAGCCGTAGACCGGGAAGCCCGGCGAGCCGAGCTTTTGCTCGGAAGGCTCGACCCCTTGCGGAATGGCCAACATCGGCCAGCCGGTCTCGGTCTGCCAGTAGTTGTCAACGATGGGCTTGTGCAGGGCCTCGCCAATCCAACTGGCGGTGGGCTCGTCCAGCGGCTCGCCGGCAAGGAACAGGCGGCGCAGGCTCGACAGGTCATGCCGCTGTAGCAGCGCCGGATCCTGCTTCTTGAGCACGCGAATGGCGGTGGGGGCCGTGAACATCACGTTCACGCGGTATTGCTCGACGATGCGCCACCAGACGGCGCCGTCGGGGCGGATCGGCGTGCCTTCGTACATGACCGTCGTGAGGCCCGCGAGCAGCGGCGCATAGACGATGTAGCTGTGCCCGACCACCCAGCCAACATCCGACGCAGTGAACATCGTGTCGCCGGGCTGCGCACCGAAAATGAGCGGCATCGACGCAGCCAGTGCCACCGCATAGCCGCCGGTGTCGCGCTGCACGCCTTTCGGTTTGCCGGTCGTACCCGAGGTGTAGAGGATGTACGAGGGCTCGCTCGACTCCATCCATTCGCACGGCACATCGGCATTCGCATGCTCTGCCGCAAGCGTTGCGTAATCAACATCGCGCGGGTTGTGCTGCATGGGCGCCAGTTTGCGATCGACGAGCAACACGCGTTCAGGCTTGTGCGCCGCCAAGCCAATCGCCGCGTCAAGCAACGGCTTGTATTCGACTACCTTGCCTGCGCGCGAGCCCGCATCCGCACTGACGATCACACGCGGCGTAGCGTCGTCAATGCGCGTGGCGAGGCTGTTGGATGCGAAACCGCCGAACACCACCGAATGGATCGCACCGATGCGCGCACAGGCCAGCATGGCAAACGCGGCTTCAGGAATCATCGGCAGATAAATCAGCACGCGATCGCCGCGTTTGACGCCCAGCGCCTGCAGGCTCGCTGCCATGCGGTTGACCTCGCGATGGAGCTGGCGATACGTGTAAGTGGTCTCCAGGCCTGTCTCAGTGGAGACGTACACCAGCGCTGCTTGCTCGCCGCGCGTGGCGAGATGCCGGTCGACGGCGTTGTGGCAAAGGTTGGTGCGACCGCCCACGAACCACTTGGCGAACGGCAAGCGCGAATCGTCGAGGACTGCCGAATACGGCGTTTGCCACTCAATGCGCTGAGCCTGTTCGCCCCAAAAGCCTGCGGGGTCGTCAATGGAGCGCTGATACAGCGCGCGATACGCGGCGGACATGGGCATGACGTTGTCTCCTGGCCATCGTGTGCGATGGCTCGATCTTGATTGTGCTTGGATACACCTACTTTGCGGTCGCCAACTTACGCAGGTCTTACCGCCGCCCCAAAACAAAACGGCGCCCCGCAGGACGCCGTTTCTCTTGCCAGCCTCAGCGCTTCTTGCGCTTGGCCGAACTCGATGAGCTTGCCACCGGTTTGGCCTTGACCACCGGCTTGCCGGCCACCTTGGCAGTCGGCACGCGCGTAGTCGCGGCAGTGGAGCGCGCCGTCTTGGCCGACACGCGCATCACGCGCACATGCCCGCCACGACTGCCACCGCGCGCTTGCGGCAGCATCAGCACGACGCTATGCCCCTTGGGGATGGCATCGCCGGGGAGTTGGTTCCACGCACGAATCTGGGCGACGGACACGCCGTAGCGTCGCGACAAACCCGCAATCGTGTCGCGCTTGCCAGCGCGAACCACCACCTTTCTAAGATCAGGCATGTCGGGTTCGACCGCCATGGTGGCGTTCTCAGCCAATTCGGGGCTGATGTCGGGTGCGTTTTCCTGGGCGCCATCGGCACGCGGCACGACCACGGTGGAGCCGGCCTTCAAACGCATGCCCTTCGGAATGCGGTTGATCTCGCGAATGGTGTCGGGATCAACCTTCAGCCGCGCCGCCAACGCTTCCACACGCTCGCGGTTGCCGACCGTTACGGCCGTCCAGCTCGAAAGACCGCCATGATACGTATTCAGGTTGTACTGGAACGTTTCGGCGTTGTCGTAGGGCAGCAGGATCTGCGGGTTGGACGCGCCCAGGATCACCGGCCGGTTGAACGATGGGTTGAGCGCCTTGAACTCATCCATCGGCAAATTGGCCAGCTTGGCGGCCAGCGTCACATCAATATCGCGTGAAGTCGTGACGGTGACGAAGTACGGATGGTTCGGTATCTCGGGCAGAGTGACGCCGTAGCGCTCCGGGTTGGCGATGATGTTCTTCACCGCCTGGAGCTTGGGCACGTACATGCGCGTCTCGGCGGGCATGTTCAGGTTGACGTAATCGGTCGACAGCCCGGCTGCCTGGTTGCGCGCAATCGCCCGCGCCACCGCACCTTCGCCCCAGTTGTAAGCGGCGAGCGCGAGTTGCCAGTCGCCAAACTGGTCGTGCAGCTTGGATAGATAGTCCAGCGCAGCATCGGTCGAGGCAAGCACATCGCGGCGCTCATCCTGGAAGACGTTCTGCTTGAGGTTGTAGGTCTTGCCGGTGCTCGGAATGAACTGCCACATTCCAGCAGCTTTGGCGCTCGATACAGCCTGCGGGTTGAACGCACTTTCCACGAACGGCAGCAGGGCGAGCTCGGTGGGCATATTGCGCCGCTCCAGCTCTTCGACGATGTGATACAGGTACCGGTTGGAGCGGTCCACCATGCGCCGGAAGGCGTCCGGGCGCTGCGCATACCAGTCGGTACGATCGTCCACGGCCGAGCTTTGCAGGTCGGGCATGGAGAAACCTTGGCGAATGCGGGCCCAGAGATCCTTGGCCGGCCCTTTCAGGGACGCCACGGGCTGCTGATCGACATTGACGACCGGCGCTGGGGTCTGGCCGGTGGCAGTGGAGGCGCTGGTGCTGGCTGTGTCGGCGTTCGGCCCGGGGGCCGTTGCACAGGCCGCAAGGAGCAGACTGAGCACAGTTGCCGCAAGAAGTCGCACGGATCGCATCAAGTTCTGTGGGGTTAGGGCTAAAAATTGCCCCAGATAGTAAGAAACGCATCCGACCGCGTCAACCCGCGTTCACCCGGCGTGGCGCCTGCTGGATGCATCACATTGGCCGCGTCGTCGCCGCGCGCCGAGGTTTCTCAACGGAAATCGTTCTTCCACTGGCGCAACGCAGCGAATACCGCAACCGGATCATTCGCGTCGATACCCGCATGGCGTACCACGGCCTGCGTCACATTGGCGTCATCCGATCGCATGAAGGGATTGGTCGCGCGCTCGTGGCCAACGGTAGTGGGTACAGTCGAGCGGCCCTCGGCCCGCAACGCCGTTACCTCATCCTCCCAGGCCGCCAAGTCGGCGTTGCCAGGTTCGACTGCACGCGCAAAGCGCACATTCGATGCAGTGTATTCATGCGCGCAGTAAACACGCGTATCGGGAGCCAGCGCCGCCAGCTTGGCCAGCGACGCGCGCATCTGCGCAGGCGTGCCCTCAAAAAGCCGGCCGCAACCGGTGGCGAAGAGTGTATCGCCACAAAACAGGCTCGCCGATGCGGCATTACCCTGAAGGTGGCCCACATAGGCGACGTGACCGCTGGTATGGCCCGGCACATCGATCACCCGGAATGTGGCGGCCGGCTGCGCGAGCGTAACGACGTCGCCTTCGCGCACGGCCAGCGTGCGGCCCGGAATCGATTCACCCGCTGGGCCGATGACCGGCAGCGGCGCCCCCCCGGGATTCTCCGGATATGCCGCGAGCAGGTCGCGCACGCCGCCAACGTGATCGCCATGATGATGTGTGATTACAATGGCACCGAGCGCAAGCCCGCGTTCCTTCAGGAAACGCAGCACCGGTTGCGCGTCGCCCGGATCGACGACAGCCGCCACCCGACCATCGTGTAGTGCCCAAATATAATTGTCGGCAAACGCAGCGATCGCCTCGACCTCAAGCGCTACACCACGCGGCACACCACCCTGGACCATGTCCGACTCCTCTAACGATCGTCGCATTATAGATTGGCACCACTGGCTCGCCTCGCCGCCCGGGCAATACGTCCTGCGTTGGGAACAGGCCCAGTTCGATCGCACGGTGGCCGACATGTTCGGCTATCACGCGCTGCAACTCGGCCACCCTGGCTTTGGGGCGCTGCGCGAGAACCGCATCCCGCTGATCGCGCGTGTGGTGGATGACATCGACCCGACCGCCCCCACCGAAACGCTCGACCCTATGGACGGCGACCCCGCCGAATCCGCCGATGCGGCCGACGGAGAGCCGGACGCCACCACGCCCCAGCGCCAGGCCACACCGCGCGTCATCTGCCGCTATGACGAACTGCCCTTCGCGTCGCAGAGCATCGACCTCGTCGCCCTGCCCCACGTGCTGGAGTTCACGGACGACCCGCACGAAGTGCTGCGCGAAGTGGCGCGCGTGCTGATGCCCGAGGGGCGCCTGGTCATCACCGGCTTCAACCCGCTGAGCCTGTGGGGCATGCGACAGGGCATGCGGCGACTGGGCACGGAATCGTTCCTGCCTGCGCAGAGCCAGATGATTGCGTTCACGCGCCTGAAGGACTGGCTCAAGCTGCTCGGATTTGATATCGTGCGCGGCCGTTTCGGCTGCTACTGCCCGCCCAATCGCTCGGACAAATGGCTGCAGCGCACCGCGTTCATGGAAAAGGCCGGCGACCGCTGGTGGCCGATCTTCGGCGCGGTTTATATGCTGCAGGCTGTCAAGCGCGTGCGCACCATGCGCCTGGTTGGTCCGGCTTGGAAGACGCGCAAATCCCCGGCGCTGGTGCCAGCCGGTACGCCGGTCGCGACACCTTCGGGCTCGCATTCGACGAAGGCGCCATCGGCCACAGCGCGTGACGGCAAATCGGGCGCCTGATCGCGCCCCTTCCACTCACTGATCACCCATCGTTTTCTCAATGCAGGAAGTCACCGTCTATTCCGATGGCGCATGCAAGGGCAACCCCGGCCTTGGCGGCTGGGGCACCGTGCTCGTCTCGGGCAGCCACGAAAAAGAACTCTTTGGCGGCGAAACGCTGACCACCAACAACCGCATGGAACTGATGGCCGTGATCGAGGCGTTTCGCGCGCTGAAGCGGCCGTGCCGGGTGCAGGTGTACACCGATTCGCAGTACGTGCAGAAAGGCATCAGCGAATGGCTGGCCGGCTGGAAGGCGCGCGGCTGGAAAACAGCCGACAAGAAGCCGGTCAAGAACGACGACCTCTGGCGCACGCTCGACGAACTCGTCGCCGGACATGACGTGAGCTGGCATTGGGTCAAGGGCCATGCCGGCCATCCCGGCAACGAGCGCGCCGATGCGCTGGCCAACAAGGGCGTCGAGATGGCGCGCCAAGCCAGCGCCTGACGCGGCCACACAGTCGCCTACCTGCCCGCACAGCGCTGCGTCGGGATCTGCGGCGCATTCGCGGCGGTGGTCGTGATGTATTGCGGCTTGCCATCCTGCGCGTAGATCAATCGCAGCGGGCCGCGCTTGGAAAGGCCATCGTCAATATCCGCCTGCAGCAGGCCAGTCTGCGCCCATGAATCTCCACCGATGCTGCGCTTCTGCATCATGACGGGGCGATTCGTACCCGGTTCCCAGTTGGCCTGGCGCTCGGGCACGTAGCGGTTGGGCAACGTGCCATAGGCGTAGAGCTGACTCAGCGTGTCGGCGAGGTAACGTCCTGCTTGATCGTTGAACGTCGGCAGATCCTGGTTTCCGAGTTCAGCGCGGATGCGCTGCGCCTCCGCCATGCACGTTGGCGCGGCATTGTCGGCCGCGTGGGCGTAGGACATGCCGATCGCAATGGCTGCGGCGGCAAGCCACGTCAATGCGCGATACAGGCGGCGCGGGCGGGTGGTGGGAATCACGGACATCGGTTCGGTATGCATGCGAGTTTCTCCGGTGAAGTAACGTGGTGGTGAATCAGGACAGGAACAACTTGCGTTCGGCCTGACGACGCTTCGTCAGCCCCTTGAGCGGCTTGCCGCCTGCCTTGTCCCACAGCAGGAACTGGTTGGCCGCGCCGGCGTAGTCGCCGGCGTTGAGCTTGCGCAGCAGCGTTGACGAGCGCAGCCGCCCCGCGCCCAGGTTGAAGACGAACGACGCCAGCGCGTCGAACTGCCCTTGCGTGATCGACACGCGCACGGCCTTGGCAATGCCCTGCTCGGTGTCGGCCAGGTCCTTGCGCAGCAGTGCCTCCGCCTGCTGCTGCGAGATCGGCCCGTTGAAGGTCTCGCCGGGCCGAATCAGGTGGCCGTAGCCGATGGTCGGCTTGCCGACCGCATCCAGATACGTCGACAGACGCAGTCCTTCCGATTCCTTGATCAGCGCGAGGCCTCGCTCGCCGGTGGTACGCGGGTTGTGCTCAGTGCTCATCGCTTTTCTCCTGGGCCGTGCTAGGTGTGCCAGGGCCGTCGGAACCCGCAGCATTGGGCTGCGTGGGCCGTGGCACCAGTCGATTCGTGTATTCGTCGATCACGCGCATCACAGCTTCCGGCGGCTGCAGCGCGGTAAACTTCATCTCGATGTCGATGTGCTCGCTGTCGCGGCCCGTATCCCGCTTGGAATGCGGCGCCAGCGAGACGTAGAACCGGCCAACACCGCCCGTGGCTGCGCCGTGTAAGGGCAACGCTTCGGCGAGGTCGCTGCGCACGGTCATGTTCACCGTCATCTCATCGAGCGCGAGGCCACGCGGCATTGCCAGCGACACCAGCGGCAGCGCAAGCCGGTGCTGACTGTCGAGTGCAAGCTCTACTTCGCGGGCGACCAGCGTGCCGCTCTCGTCGGCATCGAAAAACTGGTCGAGCAACGCGGTGTACTGCTGCGCCAGCATCTGGTTGGCAGACGCGGCGGCGTGCTGCATGCCGCGCGTGATGTCGTCGAGCGTCAGGCCGTTCAAGCCCGGATGACCGTGGCTGTTGCTGCCACCACCACCGGCCCCGCCGCCCGGCGGCGACGAACCTGGCGGCGGCGCAGACGCATCGGACGCAGTCTCTGCAAACGGTGCGGCATCGGAATGCCCAGCGGGCTGCGCCGACACGGGTGGCGCTGGTGGAGCGCTGGCAGGCGGCGCTGGCGGTGTGGCGGGCGCTGACGACGCACGGTTATCGTCACGCCCGCGGCGGCTGAAGAGTTTGAACATGGTGTCGGGTCGGTCGGATCGATCAGATCAATAGGCGGCGCGCGGCGGGCGCGCACCGATCAGGACACCGGCCGTGGGGAGGCCGGCCGGCGTCCGTTACCGTAGCGGCTTAGGGATTGGCCGGAGCCGGGGCCGGCGCGTTGCCGCCAGCGGGCACCTTTTCGCCGATCATCGTGCCGTCGGTCGGCGTGGCCGGCAGCGGCTTGACGTCGTTCTCCTTGCCCTTGACGACCACGGGCTTGGTTGCCGCGTCAGTCAAAAATTCCATCACGCGCATCAGCGCTTCCGGCGGGTTCTGACGCTTGACCTGGGTGTGGAAGGAGTACTTGGCACGCGTGTCGGTACTGCGGGTCTGCTCCGACTTGTGCGAGGCGCGGCCCGACACCGACACACTGAACGGGCCCCAGCCGAGCTTGGCCTGGAACGACCCTTCCGCCTCGGTGCTGGACGACGATTTCTCCGACTGCGAAATCTCCAGCTCGAAGTCGATCGTGCCTTCTTCGATGGCGATCACCGGATGCACGACCGCGCACAGCAGCGGAATGCGCATCGTCTTCTGGATGGTGCCCTGCGACACGCCCTTCTCGTCGACGATGGTCTCGTCGTAGTCAAATTGCACCGCAACGGCTTTGCCGTTCTGAATACACACCTGCAGCAGAAAATCCGCATAGGATTTTGCCGCCGAGGTTTGCGCTGCGATCATTGCCTGCAGCGGCGCAGAGATCATCTTGTCGATCGGCAGCGCATTGATAACCGACCCGATAAGTCCGTTGTCCATTTAAAACTCCTCACATTGAATTATTTGGACGCACAGGTTTGTGTGCCCGAATCCAAAGTAAGAGTTTTTCCTGCGGGGTTCGATGCCTCGAAAGTCCCAGCCAAGGCCACGGAACAGCGGCCCAGTACGTGGCGATAGGCTGCCCGTGACTTTCGGCACTGAACTTCCGTTTCAATGCATCCGGATCGATCCCGCTCTACAAAATAATCGGTTTCACCGAAAACAATTAACTGAAGTACGAGGGGTCGATGAATATTCTGGTAATCGATAGCTTGCCGCTTTTTGCGGCAGGTGTGTCCAATGTATTGAATGCACTCGACGCGCAGGGTGTGTTTATCGATACTCACTACGCCGAGCAAATCGGACCGGCTTGCAGGCAAGCCGAACCCAGCGCTGTCGTGATGGAATGGAGCGCACAGGATGACGACGCACGGCAGCGCCTGTCGGAGTTGAAAGCGGTGTTGCCGGAAGTGCCTGTGCTGTTGACGGTGCAAGCGGTCGGCCGGCACGTGGTGGGCGATGCGCTGCGCTTTGGCGCGGCCGGCGTGGTCGACCGGCAGGCCACGGCCGACGTTCTGCTCGAAGCCCTGCAACGCATTACCTCGGGCGCGGTCTACTTGCCGCCCATCAGCAATCTCTCACCCGACGATCCGCGCCAAAGCCTGGGAGAAAGTCCGGTCGAACTCTGGCGCCGGCTCACGCCGCGGCAGCATGAGGTGCTGCAACTGCTTGCAGAGGGAAAATCCAACAAGCAAATCTGTCGCGTGCTGAACGTGGCCGAGGGCACCATCAAGAACCATCTGTACGCGCTGTTCCGGCAGATTGGCGTCAACAACCGGACTGAGGCCGCGCTCTGGCTCTCGCGCTGCAAGGCGAGCCTCGTCCGCGTGCAGATGTGCGCGATGTAGCGGCGCCCGCCTCCACTCGCCCGTGGCAGCCGGCCGCCTCGTCGGAGGCTACGGGCCCCAGGCTTCGCCCCAGTGAAAACACCGAGCAGACTCCATTGCATTCACGCAACCACGCCATACACTGCTTGGAAGGCAGCGCACGGTGCATCGCCGTTTTTTCATGGAGGCCGCCCATGGAGATCATCGAATTCCACACCAGCCCACCACGCTACTGCGCCGCGGATCTCACCCTCACCTGCACCGCCAGCGTCGACGGCACCCCCGCGTGCTATGCAGTGACGGCTGAAGCGCTCGAAGAGCATTTCGGCGCACGGTCGTGGCGGCGGGAAGATCTGCTGCAAGCGATGGAAACCCACCGTGGCACGATTGAAGACATGGCGCGCTCGCTGTTCAAGCTGACCGACTCGCACAACATCGTGCTGCGCAGCGGCCATTTCCGCTTCGGGATGTAGCTGCGCAGTGAGCAGCATGGCCGACATCTATGTCTGCCGCGAACAAAAAGAAGGCCAGCGCAAAGCTGGCCTTGTGGAAGCAGGCGCGAGCTAGTCAGGCTTGCACTCGTGCTTCATCTCGCGTCGCCCGTCTTCGTAGACCACCTCCAGCCGGCATGTGAAGCCCCATAGGCGTACGACGTGCCGCAGCATCTCTTCGTAGTTCGGCCCAAGCGGGCGTCGGTTGCTCTGCAGGTGACGCAGCGTCAATGAGCGATCGCCGCCCACGTCCACGTTGGTCACCTGGATGTTGGGCTCGATGTTTGAGAGGTCGTACTGCCCTGCCAACAACTCGCGGATCTTGCGATAGCCATCGTCGTCATGGATGGCGGTGACGCGCAGCCTGGCGTCGCGGTCGTCGTCGAGCACGGAGAACAGCTTCAGCTCACGGATCACGCGCGGCGACAGGAACTGCAGCAGGAAGCTCTCGTCCTTGAAGTTACGCATGGCGAAGTCGAGCGTCTTCTGCCAATCACTGCCGGCAATCTCGGGCGCCCAGCGGTAGTCCTCTTCGTCAGGGGATTCGCAAATGCGCCGGATGTCCTGGAACATCAGGAAACCCAGCGTGTACGGGTTCAGGCCGCTGTAGTACGGGCTGTTGAACGGCGGCTGGTAGATCACGTTGGTATGCGCCTGCAGCAGCTCGAGCATGAACGCATCGTTGACGAGTTTCTCGTCGTAGAGCTTGTGCAGGATGGTGTAGTGCCAGAACGTGGCCCAGCCTTCGTTCATCACCTTGGTCTGCCGCTGCGGATAGAAGTACTGCGCGATCTTGCGCACGATGCGCACGATCTCTCGTTGCCACGGCTGCAACTTGGGCGCGTTCTTCTCGATGAAGTACAGCAGGTTCTCTTCCGGCTCCGGCGGAAACTGCGGATCGGGCTCCGGGGCATCGTCGGCAGTTGCCAGCGCGCGTGCGCGGTGCGTGGGCAGCGTACGCCACAGGTCGTTCACCTGTGCTTCAAGATATTTCTCGCGCTCCGCCTGGCGGGCCTGCTCCTCGTTGATCGACAGCTTCTTGGGCCGCCGATAACGATCGACCCCGTAGTTCTGCAACGCATGGCAGGAGTCGAGCAGCAGTTCCACCTCCTGCTCGCCGTAGCGCTGCTCGCATTCGGCCACGTAGTTCTTGGCGAAAAGCAGGTAATCGACGATGGCGTCAGCGTTCGTCCACGTGCGGAACAGGTAGTTTCCCTTGAAGAAGGAGTTGTGGCCGTAGCAGGCATGCGCGATGGTCAGCGCCTGCATCGGCATCGTGTTCTCCTCCATCAGGTAGGCAATGCAGGGGTTCGAGTTGATGACAATCTCGTAGGCCAGCCCCATGAGGCCGCGCTGGTAGCCGCGCTCCGATGCAAGGAAGTGCTTGCCGTACGACCAATGGTTGTAGCCCAGCGGCAGGCCGGACGACGCATAGGCATCCAGCATCTGCTCGGCGGTGATGATCTCGATCTGGTTCGGATAGGTGTCCAGGCCGAAATCTGCGGCAATCTGGGCGATGCTTTGGTCGTAGCGCCTGATCAGCTCGAAGGTCCATTCCGAGCCCGTAGATAGGTAGGCCATGCTCGTTCCCGTTGGTCCATCACACAGGGTCACAGGTGGCGTGCTCGCCATGGCACACGCTGCCTCTGCACGGCGGCAGTGCCCAGCTGGGAGCAACCTGCTGCAGCCCGATCAGCAATCAGGCGGCGCGCTTCTGAAACAGCTCGTGCAACACCGGATAGATTTCGTCCGCCTTGAGAATGCGCTGCATCGCGAAGTTGTCGTGCCCAGCCTTCAACGTAAGATACTCCTCCCACAGGTTCTGCGGCTCCGTGGAGACCACCTCAACATAGGCGTAGTACTGAGTCAGCGGCAGGATCGACTCGCGCAGGATCTTGGCGCACAGCTCCGAGTCCCCAGCCCAGTTATCTCCATCCGAAGCCTGCGCGCAGTAGATGTTCCATTGGCTGGGCGAATAGCGCTCCTGAATCACTTCCGCCATCAGCTTGAGTGCGCTCGACACGACAGTGCCGCCAGACTCGCGGGAGTGGAAAAAATCCTCCTCATCCACCTCCTTGGCCACCGTGTGGTGGCGGATGAAGACGACGTCGATCCGTTCGTAGTTCCGCTTCAGGAACAGGTACAGCAACATGAAGAAACGCTTGGCCAGGTCCTTGCGCGACTCGTCCATCGAGCCGGACACGTCCATCACGCAGAACATCACCGCCTGCGCCTGCGGCCGCTTGCGCAGCACGCGATTGTTGTAGCGCAGGTCGAGCTTTTCAATGAACGGCACGCGATCCAGGCAGGAGCGCAGATGGCGCATCTCCTTCATCAGCTCTTGCGCACGTACGCTGTAAGGGCCGTCGTTTTCCAGTTCTTCGTTGTAGTGGCCTTCCAGCTCATGCAGCCGACGTTGATATGGGCTGGACAACGCAATGCGGCGACCGAGCGAGCTACGCATCGTCCGCAGAATCGACAGGTTGGACGGTGTGCCGTCGAGTGAGAACCCCGCGCGCACCTTGCGCACCTCCGCGATCTTGGCAAGGCTGCGCTTGGCGAGATCGGGCAACGCCATGTCTTCGAAAAAGAAGTTGAGAAAGTCCTCGCGCGAGAGCGTGAAGATGAAATCGTCTTCGCCCTCGCCCGAGTCGCTGGCCTGCGAGCCTGAGCCGCCGCTGCCCTGCTGCGGGCGGTCGAAGCTGTCGCCGCGAATGAACTCTTTGTTGCCCGGGTGAACGCCTTCTCGGCGCCCGCCCGAGCCGTGGTGGAACATGGGCTCGGAGATGTCCTTGACCGGAATGGACACCTGCCCGCTCTGCTCGATGTCCATGATCTTGCGACCCGTCACCGCCTTGGCCACCGCGCGGCGGATCTGGTCTCGGTAACGCTTGATGAAGCGTTGCTTGTTGACGGTGCTCTTGCCGCCACCGTTCTCCCGCCGATCAATGATCGTGCCCATGTGACTGCCCTCGATTGGAAGTTCGCTGGGTGTCCTTGCCCTCTCCTGACCTCCTTACGATGACTTCCTGACGCGCAGATACCACTCGACCAGCAAGCGCACCTGCTTCTGGGTATAGCCCTTCTCCACCATGCGGTTGACGAAGTTCTCGTGCTTCTCCTTGTCGTCATGCGACGACTTGGCATTGAACGAGATCACGGGCAGCAGATCCTCCGTGGTCGAGAACATCCGCTTCTCGATCACCGCGCGCAGCTTCTCGTAGCTGGTCCAGACCGGGTTCTTGCCTCCGTTCTTGGCCCGCGCGCGCAGCACGAAATTGACGATCTCGTTGCGGAAATCCTTCGGGTTGGAAATGCCCGCCGGTTTTTCCACCTTCTCCAACTCGTCGTTCAATGCGCTGCGATCGAGAATCTCGCCGGTGTTCGGGTCGCGATATTCCTGATCCTGGATCCACAGGTCGGCAAACACCACGTAGCGGTCGAAGATGTTCTGCCCGTACTCCGAATAGGACTCCAGATACGAGGTCTGGATCTCCTTGCCGATGAACTCCACGTACGGTGACGTGAGGTATTCCTTGATGTAGGACATCAGCTTGGATTCCGTCTCCGGCGGGAACTGCTCGCGCTCGATCTGCTGCTCGAGCACGTACAGCAAGTGCACCGGATTGGCCGCCACCTCCGTCCCATCGAAGTTGAAGACCTTCGAGAGCACCTTGAACGCAAAGCGCGTCGACAAGCCTGTCATGCCCTCGTCGATGCCTGCAAAGTCGCGGTACTCCTGATACGACTTGGCTTTCGGGTCGACATCTTTCAGGCTCTCGCCGTCGTACACACGCATCTTCGAAAAGATGTTGGAATTCTCGGGCTCCTTGATACGCGTGAGCACCGCGAACTGCGCCATCATCTTCAGCGTGTTCGGCGCGCACGGCGCGGCCGCCAGCGAGCTGTTGCGCAGCAGCTTGTCGTAGATCTTCACCTCGTCCGACACGCGCAGGCAATACGGCACCTTGACGATGTAGATGCGATCAAGGAACGCCTCGTTGTTGCGATCGGACTTGAAGCTCTGCCACTCCGCCTCGTTCGAGTGCGCCAGGATGACGCCATCGAACGGGATCGCGCCAAAGCCCTCCGTGCCCTTGTAGTTGCCTTCCTGCGTGGCCGTCAGCAGCGGGTGCAAGACCTTGATCGGCGCCTTGAACATCTCGACGAACTCAAGCAACCCGCGGTTGGCCAGACACAGCCCGCCCGAATACGAATACGCATCCGGATCGTCCTGCGGATAGTCCTCCAGCTTGCGGATGTCGACCTTGCCTACCAGAGACGAAATGTCCTGATTGTTTTCGTCGCCCGGCTCCGTCTTGGAAATCGCAATCTGCGACAGCACCGACGGATGCAGCTTCACTACGCGGAAACGCGTGATGTCGCCATTGAACTCATGCAGTCGCTTGACCGCCCACGGCGAGGCAATCGAGTTCAGATAGCGTCTTGGTATGCCGTAGTCCTCCTCCAGGATCTTGCCGTCTTCCTCGGGCGAGAACAGCCCGAGCGGGGACTCGTGAATGGGCGAGCCCTTGAGCGCGTAGATGGGGATCTGCTCCATCAACGACTTCAACTTCTCGGCGAGCGACGACTTGCCGCCGCCCGGAGGGCCGAGCAGGTAAAGAATTTGTTTGCGTTCCTCAAGGCCCTGTGCGGCATGCTTGAAGAAGGAGACGATCTGCTCGATCGTGTCCTCCATGCCGTAGAACTCCCGGAAGGCCGGATAGATCTTGATGACCTTATTGAAGAACAATCGCGACAGCCGAGGATCGTGGTGGGTGTCCACCAGTTCGGGCTGACCGATTGCGGTGAGCATGCGCTCGGCGGCGGTCGCATAGGCGGTCGAGTCTTTTTTGCAGATATCCAGATACTCCTGGATGCTGTACTCGTCCTCTTTGCGAGCTTCAAAACGCGTTGCGTAGTGGCGGAAAATATCCATATCTCCCCCGTAGATTTCTTCCCTACTCCACACCAACAAGCGAGAGCCAGGCTAGTTCTTGCGTGCGTTGCTGATTCCACTGTAGACGAATCACCGATGATCACAAGAACGGTTGAGAGCCTGGAACGGTGCACAACCGTTGCAATTGCGTTAGCGCTCGACAGCATGAAGTGCTAAACGGACCTTGCACGATGCATCAACACGCGTGCACCACGACGATCGGCTACCTCGAGCACAGCAGAAAGCGTACCTATGTCGCCTTCTCGGGCTCGCAGGTTGGTACGTAACCGATCCGCGCGAGTTCCCGCGCGCTCGGTGGAATCAGGAGGGGGATATCCCTGCGTTTTCGTGTCTCGCCAACTGTGGTATCGCGCATGGCGCGCAACAGCGACGCGACGCTTGTAGCGGCAGCTTTTCTCCCTGGGAGACAACGAAGCATTGCGCAACGCGTAAGGTGAAATGCGTTCATCGCCTCGCATGTGCCCACAACTCCGAGCCGCAGGACCGAAACGGATCCGACCGAAGGTGTCTCTTTTTTGCGCCAGAGGGAGTTTTGCCCGATGCGACAAAGACGCGGCCCGAAAAGCCCGCACGGAGAACGGACAAAGAAAAAGGCCCTCGGCATTTGCCTGAGGGCCTTTTAAGCGATTTCTCGCCAGTTTGGTGGGTGGTACAGGGATTGAACCTGTGACCCCTGCCGTGTGAAGGCAGTGCTCTACCGCTGAGCTAACCACCCGAATGCGGTGAAAACGAGATTATGGCTAAAAGGTGCGGCCGTGTAAATACCCTGGCCGCACATTTTTTTGATCAGGCAGCCGGCTGCACAGATTCCACAGGTTCACGCGTCCAGACGGTCTTGCCCCCGCTGGCCTTGTCGATCTCCTTGAGCACGCCGGCGTGCGCTTCGGCCTCCGCTTCGGTTGCCAGCAGCACCGGCAATTGCAACGCGCTCAGGTCGACGGCGACGGCCTCGGCCGATGCGCCCTCGCCCGACTCCAGCATGTCGATCACCAGCGTGTTCTGGCCGCGCGTCATGGCGAGGTAGACCTCGGCCAGCAGTTCCGCATCCAGCAATGCGCCGTGCAGCGTACGGTGCGCATTGCTCACGCCCAGACGGTCGCACAGTGCATCCAGCGAGTTGCGCTTACCGGGGAACATCTGGCGCGCCTCGCGCAGCGTGTCGATATGGCCCGACAGGTGCTCGCGGAAGGCAGGCAGGCCCAGGCGCTGGAATTCCATGTCGAGGAAGCCCAGGTCGAACGCGGCGTTGTGGATGATCGCCTCGGCGCCCTGCACGTAGTCGCGGATTTCGTTGACGATGTCGGCAAACTTCGGCTTGTCGGCCACGAACTCGTTGGTGATGCCATGCACGGCCATCGCGCCCGCGTCGATCTCACGTTCGGGGTTGATGTAGAAGTGCAGGTTGCGGCCGGTCAGGCGGCGGTTGACCATCTCCACGCAGCCGATTTCGATCACGCGGTCGCCGGTGGCGGCATTCAGGCCGGTGGTTTCGGTATCGAGAATGATCTGTCGCATCGCGCGCTCCCCTACTCTGACTGGATTACTTGAAGACGACGGTCTTGTGGCCGTTGAGCAGGATGCGGTGTTCGGCATGCCACTTCACGGCGCGCGCCAGCGCCACGCATTCCACGTCGCGGCCGACAGCGGTGAGCTGCTCCGGGTCCATGCTGTGGTCCACGCGCTCGATTTCCTGTTCGATGATCGGGCCTTCGTCCAGGTCAGCCGTCACGTAGTGGGCCGTTGCGCCGATCAGCTTCACGCCGCGCTCATGCGCCTGGTAATACGGCTTGGCGCCCTTGAAGCTCGGCAGGAATGAGTGGTGGATGTTGATGGCGCGGCCTTCCAGCTTGCGGCACAGGTCGTCGGAAAGTATCTGCATATAGCGCGCAAGCACGACCAGATCGATCTGCTGCTCCTGCGCGATTTCCCAGATGCGGGCTTCCTGCTGCGCCTTCTGCGCGTCCGTCGCCTGCAGCAACGGCAGGTGCATGAACGGCACGTCGTAAGACGCCGCCAGTTGGTAGAAATCGCGGTGGTTCGAGACGATGGCTGCAATCTCGATCGGCAGTTGGCCGGCGCGGGCACGGAACAGCAGGTCGTTCAGGCAATGGCCGATCTTCGAGACCAGGATCATCACGCGCGGCTTGACTGCCGCGTCGAACATGCCCCACTGCATGGTGAAACGTTCCCCGATCGGTGCAAAGCGGTCACGCAGCATGGCGAGGCCCAGCGGCTGGCCCTGCGGAACAAAATGCACGCGCATGAAGAAGCGGCCCGTGAATTCGTCGCCAAACTGGTCCGAATCGAGAATGTTGCAGCCCTGCTCGAAAAGCAGGCCCGACACGGCATGGACGATGCCCGGCTGGTCCGGACACGACAGGGTAAGAATGAAACCGGAGTGACTCATGAAGCGTTTTATGTATTGTTGTCGGACGCAAACCGCTGCGGCGCATGTGCCAAACCCAGGCGCGCCAGGGCGTCAAGGGTAACGAGCGTGGCGTCGACCGTCATCGCGAAGTCCGCCATGATATCAAGCGCCGCGTCGGGGCTGGCGCGCAGGTGGCCGGCGACCTCGCCGTCCTGATTGGCGGGGACGAAGCTGGCTGGCAACGTCAGGTCGAAGGCAAAAAGCGTCTCGCACTGGATACCTTCGGGCACTTCGCGCAGCACATCCTGCGTGCCGCGCGGCACCAGACGGGCTGCCAGTTCGGTGCCGATGCCCGCTTCTTCCCAGCATTCCTTTTCCAGCGCGCCACGCGCATCAAAGCCGTGGCCAATGCCGCCAGCAACGAGGTTGTCCCACATGCCGGGGTCGATCGGCTTGGTTTGGGCGCGGCGGGCCAGCCAGAGCGCCGGCTCGGCAGCCTCACCGCCGTCGATCAGGCCGTTCATGTGCGTCGCATAGGTTCGAATGCCGAAGAAGCGCGCGGCGGCGCGTTCGATCAGCGCCAGCGTGGGCGTGCCCCAGCCAGTGTTGACGGCGAAACGCTCGTCGCGCCAACCGCGCACGTGGCCGTCTTCCGCCAGGCGCATGACGACTTCGGCCAGCGCGGCGGTGCGCTCGGCCTCGCTGGCGAGCGTCTCCTGCAAATCGACCCGCTGCGCCGATACGTCGAACCACTGCGGCCAGCGCCCAAGCAGCGCAGCGCGCTCGCGACTCAGCCAGCCGACACGTTGTCCGGCAACAATCCACGGAACGAGTGCGTCAGCGTCGAACGCCTGCCGGGCGGCAAGGCCGTCTCGTATGCGTTGTATTCGCGGGTCGGTCATTTCTGCGCCCCATCATGTCGGGCGTGCATTGTGCTTTCCGTGCAGCACGGGTCGCGCGATAATGCGCCGTTAATACAAGCCGTCATCAGACTGGAGAAACAAGGATGGATGAAATCGACGAGCTGTCGGATCTGCCGACCCCGCGCTTTATCTGGGGCTTCGCCATTGCCGTCACACCGTCCGGCGAAGTGTCGCACGATGAATTCGAATATCTGACGCACACCCGCGCGCCGCGCTTCACCTGCCGCGTGGTCGAACTCGAAGACGCACCGGCCGAGCCGGAAGACGAAGGCGACATCGACGGCCGCATCGTCCACTTCGACAACCCCAAGCGGATGTTCTACATCACGGACTTGGGCCTGGCGCTGATGAACTTCACGCTGTTCGACAAGGTGGATAACAAGTCCAAGCTAAAGGATGCCTGCGACCAAGCCATCGCCGACTGGCTCACCCGCCGCGACTTCCTCGACTCCGAACCGGACGACGACGAGGATTGATCGCCTGATCGCCTAGCCCTGACCTGCGGCGCTGCCATCCTCGGCAAAGCGCAGGTCGGTCAGGCGCACATCGGCGTAGGAGCGCCCGGCATCCAGCAATGCCGAAACCTGCGCCTTCACCCGCTCTTTCTGAGCGCGCAGCGCACGCGGCGGCACGGTCGAATCCTGGCCCGTGTGGTGCAGATACAGCATCTTGTAGGTGAGCTGGCTCACCATCCACTGCCGCAGCACGCGGCGCCGGCCGGCATGGTCGGCTTCCAACCCATCGATCTGCCCAAGCAATGCGGAAAACGCCCGCGCCAGGCTTGCGGGCTCCGCTGACTCGCCAGCGATGCAACGTTCGGCCAGGGCGCGCGCTTCTGCGGGGGACATGGTGTCGTCGGTTTCAACGAAGCGATCTGTCGCCGGGTTCGGGCGCGGCGGTGCAGGCCGGCTTGCCAAGCGGGCAGACACCGCGGACAGCGCTTCCTGAGCACGGCGGATGGACGCGTCCAGCGATTCCGCATTGCCCGGCACGATGCCAATGGTGGTCGGCATGTCGCTGGATTCTTCGTCGCGCTTTTTGACGTCCATCGCTCCCTCCGGTAATCGCCCCCGGCTATGGTGCCGGGCTGGCGAAGCTGGATTGTAGAACGCGGCGCACATTTCACGACAAATGAACACAGAGGTTCCTTATTGCAAAAGCAGCGCAAACGGTAACGTGGCGTCACCAAGCCACCGTGCGCTGTTGGCGACGACCTACGCGATGCGGTCCCGCCACGGGTAAAATGCCAGATTGCGCTGCCAGCGCATGCAATCAATTGCTGACCGCCTCTGTGCGGCAAGGAAATCGCCTTGATCAAGTGGATTATCGTAGCCCTCTATCTGGGCTCCATTCTGTACGTGCACTTTCGCGGCAAGGTGCGCCTGAAATTCTGGCGCCAGATGTTCGACCACTCGGCCGTAGTCGCGCCGGTCAACTGCTTCATGTACGCGTTTTCGGGCGTGCCGCAGACGCCGTATGTGCCGGTCGAGCGCTTTCCGGATCTGGAAAAGCTGCAGGCCGCGTGGCCGCAGATCCGCGACGAAGGCCTGGCGCTCATCAACCTGCGCAAGATCAAGGCTGCCGAGAAGAACGACGACGCCGGCTTCAACTCGTTCTTCAAGAATGGCTGGAAGCGTTTCTACCTGAAGTGGTACGAAGCCCATCACCCTTCAGCTGAACAGCTCTGCCCCCAGACCGTCGCGCTGCTGCGTGACCTACCCAGCGTGAAGGCAGCGATGTTTGCCGAGCTGCCGCCGGGCGGCAAGCTGAATCCGCACCGTGATCCATTTGCCGGCTCGCTGCGCTATCACCTTGGCCTGTCCACGCCCAACGACGACCGCTGCTTCATCGAAGTCGACGGCGAGCGCCACAGCTGGCGCGACGGCCAGGGCGTAGTCTTTGACGAGACCTATCTGCACTGGGCCGAAAACGCCTCCGACAAGGATCGCCTGATCCTCTTCTGTGATATCGAACGCCCGATGAAATTCGGCTGGGCACAGCGCATCAACAAATGGCTGGGCCGCAAGGTCATGACTGCTGCCAGCTCGCCCAACGATGATGGCGACCAAACCGGCGGCATCAACAAGCTGTTCCGCTACGTGTGGGTGATGGGCCAGTATCGCCGCCGCTTCAAGGCATGGAACCGCAAGGTCTATTACGTGGTGAAGTTCGGCCTGATCATTGGCGTGGCAGCGTTGATCATCTGGATCTGACCGCCAACCCTCCCCCTCTCCTGCTTTGCACAAAGAACCGGCCTGAAGCGCCGGTTTTTTGTTGCGCGTGACAAAGCTACCTGCATTGCGGTCGGCTTGCGTTTTTACAAAGCAGTGAAGCAAAAGCGCCACATGGGGCACAAATCTCGCCTAATGTCAGGAATTGAGCGCTCCGGCGCTTATGCGATATGGCGGGCACGCCGCTTGCTCCACCTTGGTCGACACCCTTGCTCAATGCATGGGACCGAGTCAGAGCCGGGATGCGCGTGTGCCTGTGTCCCTCGTCAACAACAAAGACAGTGAGATCAATCGCCATGAAAAAGAACCTCATTAGCCGCCAGACCATCGTCACCCGCGCCGCCGCGCTTGCTGCTGTCGCACTGCTCGGTACCCAGATCGCGGCCTGTACCACGACCAGCCCCAATGCACAGGGCTCCGACGTGATGTCGTCCACCAACAAGCACGCCACCACCAACTCGCAGGCCGATTCCGTGCTCTCGCGCCTGTACACCACGGCCAACGGCTCCCGCGAGCTGGTCGGACGCGCCAAGGGCGTGCTCGTGTTCCCGTCGGTGCTGAACGCCGGCTTTGTGGTGGGTGGCCAATACGGCGAAGGCGTGCTGCGCACCGGCGGCGGGCGTCCGCTGGGCTACTACAACATCGCCTCCGCTTCGGTGGGCTTCCAGGCTGGTGCGCAATCGCGTGCGCTCATCATCCTGTTCATGACGGATGAAGCGCTGCAGAAATTCCAGGCTAGCCAAGGCTGGACAGCCGGCGTGGATGCCACCGTGGCGCTGGCAAAGATCGGCGCGAACGGCGCGGTCGATACCAACACCGCACAGCAGCCGATCATCGGCTTCAACCTGACCAACGCGGGCCTGATGGCCGGCGCGTCGATCGAGGGCACGAAGATCACGAAGCAGAACAACTGACCGGCGCTTCGCTGCACGCCAATGCCGCCGTCTCGTACGGCGGTTTTTTTTTGCGCGGAACCCGCATGAAGCGTTGCAGCAATGTTGCAGCCCTAGGGAAATCCGGAGGGGCGACGCGAGGCTTCTCAGCTAGCATCGTCCGGCCGATGCTGCGGTGCACGCTGCCGTATCGGCATACGACAAAACAATCACCCAGAAAAAAGGGGGAGACATGACAGGTCGCAACGCTGCGTTGCGCAGCGCCATTGCATGCGCGTGGCTGGCGGGATTGTTGCTGGCGTCTGGCCAGGCGATGGCCGAACCGGGCATCACCGACACCAAGATCGTCATCGGCCAGACCGCCGGCTTCACGGGCCCCGCCGGCGAGCAGGTCAAGGAGATGACGCAGGGCGCCAAGCTCTACTTGGATGCCGTGAACCGCGCGGGCGGCGTGAATGGACGCAAGATCGAGCTGATCTCGGAAGACGACGGCTTTGATGCGGCTGCCTCGAAGAAGCACGCGCACGCGCTGCTGCTCGATAAACAGGTCTTTGCCCTCTTCCTGCCGCGCGGCACCCCGAATACCGAGGCGATCATGACCGAAGCCCGGCCGGTGGGCGCGCCGGTGGTGGCGCCGTCCACCGGTGCCTCAACGTTCTTCGATCAGCCCGATCCGCTGCTCTTCGTCGTGCGCGCGAAATACCAGGCAGAGATTGCCGAGCTGGTGCATTACTTCGACACGCTAGGCTTGCGACGCCTCGCGCTGGTCAACGTGAACGACACCTTCGGCAAGGACACCGAGATCGGCTTCAACAACGCCACGAAAAAGCTTCCCGCCGACGCGCACAGCATCCTCACCGTCGACCGCCTGAAACCGGACGTCGCCAAGGCGGCCGCAGACGTTGGCAAGTTCGCGCCGCAAGCGGTGATCCTGGCCTGCCCGGGCACGACTGCGCGCGCCATGATCGAGGCGCTCAACAAGCAAGGCACGGTGACGCAGATTGCGGCGCTGTCCAACAACGCCGGCTTGGCGTTTGCGAAATCGCTCGGGGCGCTGGGGCGCGGCGTTGTGATCTCACAGGTGATGCCGTCACCGGTGCGCTCGACCTCATTGCTGGGACGGGAGCTGGAGTCCAGCGCGAAGTCTGCCGGCGTGACGCCGTCGTACGCGATGATGGAAGGCTACGCAGCCGCGCGCGTGCTGGTCGAGGGGCTCAAGCGTGCAGGCAAGTCGCCCACGCGGGCCAGCTTTGTCTCGGGGCTGGAATCGGCCGGCACGATCGACCTGGGCGGCCTGGAAGTCCACTACGGTCCAAACCTGCGTAAGGGATCGAACTATGTCGAGCTGACAGTGATCGGGCCGAACGGCACCTTCGTGAAATAGATGTGGTTGCGCTGCGGTGCAGCCTGCCTCGGCAGTTGTTGCACCGCAGGAAATAGCGGTTGCCAGCGAAAAACGCATGAGTACATAAGAAAATACTATTTGGAACTCGCATACTGCCTCTACCAGAATGCACGAACTACATGCATGACTGGGATCAAACAGGCGGATGGAACTCCGACAACTCGAAGCGTTTGCCGCGGTCATGTCGACCGGCAGCGTCACCGCGGCGGGCAAGCTGCTGGGACGCTCGCAGCCCGCCATCAGCCGGCTCATCCAGGATCTGGAAGCTGAAATCGGCTATGCCCTGTTCACCCGCGCGGGGCCGCGCGTCTCGCCGACGGAGCAAGGTTTCCTGCTGTACGAAGACGTTGAGCATACGCTGATCAGCTTACGGCAGATCCGCACGCGTGCCGAAGAAATCGCGCGCGGCGAGGCACGCCCGCTGCGCCTGGCAGCGACGTCCGCGTTGGCGGCCGGCTTGCTGCCCGCGGCCTTGGCCGATGAGCCGGAACTCGCGCAGCACATCCAGATTCGCAGCGCCTCGCCCGAGCAGGTTGTGCACGCGGTGCTCACCGGCGCGGCAGACCTTGGCCTCAGCAGCCTGCCGCTGGAGCATCGTGGCGTCACCGTGCACTGGATCGGCGAAGCGGCGTGCGTGGCTGCCGTGCAGACACACGACCCGCTCGCCGCCGGCAAGCGCGTCGCATTGGCCGATTGCGCCCGACAGCGCATCATCACCATGCACAACCCCTATCGATTGCGCCGACGCCTGGACCAAGCGCTGGCGAAGGCCGGCGTGGAACCCACCGCGCTCATCGAGACGAACGCCTCGCTGAATGCGCTGACCGCCGTGCGTGCGGGCCTGGGTGTCGCGTTGCTGGAGCCCGTGACGGCGTACGGCGTGCCGATCGACGGCGTGACCGTGCGCCCGATCGACGCCGACATCCCCTTCTTCTTTGGCGTGATCACGCCTGAGGCCAGGCGGCCCTCGGCGGCGGTGACCTCACTGACCGACGCCCTCGCGCGCGCGGCACAGCGCCTGCTGCCGGACTGCAAGCTGCACGATCCGGCACGCCATGCCAGCATGCTGCAGATGGTGTATGGCGAATCCATCAACGAAACCGAAGGCGCGTCCGCATGACCGTTGCACCACAAGACAACGCGCTGCAAGTCACCGGGCTCGCCGCGCTGGAAGCCCGCTTGCATCAGGACCTCTCGTGGCTCGAACTTCCCGCAAAAAACTGGACGCTGCCCCACACGTTGGAAGGGCAGCCCGTGCTGGATGTGGCCGTCATCGGGGGCGGCATGGCCGGCCTGGCGGCAGCCGCATCGCTCAAGCATCTCGGCATCGGCGTGGTGATATTCGACCGCTCCCCGGCCGGCTTCGAAGGCCCGTGGGCAACGACCGCGCGCATGGAAACGCTGCGCTCGCCCAAACAGCTGACCGGCCCCGCGCTCGGCCTGCCGGCGTTGACGTTTCGCGCATGGTTTGAGGCGCAGTTCGGCACCGATGCGTGGGAGGTGCTCGACAAGATTCCGCGCCTGCAATGGATGGACTACCTGCGCTGGTACCGCCGCGTGCTGCAACTGGACGTGCGCAACGATCATTACGTGAAGGCGATCCACCCGCGCGTGGATGGCGCCGTTGAATTGCTGATCGACGCGCCGGGCCAACTGACGCAGCGTGTGTTTGCGCGCCGCGTGGTGCTGGCTACCGGCCGTGATGGGTTGGGCGGCCCATCCGTGCCCGACTTCGCGCATCGGCTGCCGCGCCGCTGGTGGGCCCATTCGTCTGACGAGATGGACTACGGCGCGCTTGCCGGCAAGCGCGTGGGCGTGATCGGCGCTGGCGCGTCTGCCATGGATTCGGCTGCCACGGCGCTTGAGGTTGGCGCTGCCAGCGTCGACATGCTGATCCGCCGCCCCGACCTGCCGCGCGTGAACAAGGGCAAGGGCGCCGGCAGCCCGGGGCTCGTGCACGGCCACCTGCACCTGCCCGACGCATGGAAATGGCGCATCCGCCATTACATCAATGTCGAGCAGGTCCCTCCGCCGCGCGGCAGCACGCTGCGTGTGTCGCGACATCCGAATGCGCGCTTCAACCTCGGTTGCGGCATCCTGGGCGTGGACGAGCACGACGGCGTGCTGCACGTGGCCACCACAAAGGGCGTATTCCAGTTGGACTTCCTGATCTTCTCGACAGGCTTTCGCACCGACTGGGCCGCGCGCCCGGAATTCAGCGCACTGGCACCGCACATTCGCCAATGGCGCGACCGCTACACCCCGCGCCCCGGCGAGGAAGACGCTGAACTCGCCGATTCGCCCGACCTCGGCCACGCGTTCGAATTTCGCGAGAAGACGCCCGGCACGCTGCCCGGCCTGTCGCGCGTGCATTGCTTCTGTTATCCGGCGTCGGTCACGCACGGCAGTGTCTCGGGCGACATCCCGGCCATCAGCGAAGGTGCGAAGCGGCTGGCGCAGGGCATTGCCGGGTTGCTGTACCAGGAAGACATCGACGCGCACTACGCCGCCATCCAGGCCTACGCCGAGCCGGAGATCTTCGGCGATGAATGGACCCCCGCCCCACCGCCCGGTGTGGAAGCAAATGCCACTTCCGGCCAGGAGGCTGCACGATGACAGGTTGGCTAATCCGCCGCATCGGCCAGGCGCTGCTGGTCGTGCTGGTGATGACGGTGATCGTCTTCATCGGTCTGCACGCCATCGGCAACCCGGTCGACATCCTGATCGGCCAGGACGTGGACCAGATCGACCGCGCACGCATCATTGCCGAGTTGGGTCTGGACAAGCCGCTGTGGGAGCAGTACCTCGCCTTCCTGAACGGCGCGCTGCACGGCAATCTGGGCAAGAGCTTCGTCTACAACGAGCCAGCCATCCAACTGATCCTGCAGCGCCTGCCGGCCACGCTGGAGCTAGCGTTTTCGGCGCTGATCATCGCGGTGGTGATCGGCGTGCCGCTGGGGCTGTTCGCCGGGTTGTATCCGCGCCATCCGGTGTCGCGCCTGCTCATGACGGGCAGTGTGGTGGGCTTTTCGCTGCCGACGTTCTGGGTGGGCCTGATGCTCATCATGGCGTTCAGCGTGAGCCTGGGCTGGCTGCCCGCCAGCGGGCGCGGCGAAACGGCACGCCTCTTCGGCATCGAATGGTCGTGGCTAACGGTGGATGGCCTGCGGCACCTTGTGCTGCCGGCGGTCAACCTGTCGCTGTTCAAGCTCTCGCTGGTGCTGCGGCTGACCTCTGCCGGCGTGCGCGAGGTACTGCCGCAGGACTTCGTGAAATTCGCGCGTGCCAAGGGCCTGTCGCCGCTGCGCGTGGTGCTGGCGCACGTGCTGCGCAATACGCTGATCCCGCTGGTGACGGTGCTCGGCCTGGAGCTGGGCTCGACCATCGCCTTTGCGGTGGTGACGGAGAGCATCTTCGCGTGGCCCGGCGCGGGCAAGCTGATTCTCGATAGCATCAACTCGCTGGACCGGCCGGTCATCGTGTCCTACCTCATCGTGGTGGTGTGCCTGTTCGTGTCGCTCAACCTGATCGTCGACATCCTGTATCGGATGCTGGACCCACGCGTGCGTGCGGCCGATAACGCGGAGGCTGCATGATGAATACGACTTCGCAATCCACGACGGCGACGACGGTGTCAGCCCCGCGCAGGCAATCACCCTGGCGGCGCGTGGCGTCGGATTTCCTCGCCTCCAAGGCCGCTATCTTCGGGCTGGTCGTTGTGGTGGTGCTGATTCTGGCCGCGCTGGCCGCACCCTGGATCACGCCGCAGAATCCGTACGACCTGATGCAGCTCGACGTGCTCGACTCGCGACTGCCACCCGGGTCGCCTTCCGGCACGGGCACGTTCACGTATTGGCTCGGGACGGATGGCCAGGGGCGTGACTTATATTCCGGCATCCTTTATGGCCTGCGCATCAGCCTGGGTGTGGGGATCGGTTCGGCAGCCGTGGCGGCGGTGATCGGTACGTTGATGGGGCTGATTGCGGCGTATGCCGGCGGCCGCGTCGATAGCCTCATCATGCGCACGGTCGACCTGCTGCTGTCGTTCCCATCCGTGCTGGTGGCGATGATGATCCTCGCCTATCTCGGCAAGAGCATCACGAATGTCGTGCTGACGCTGGTGCTGCTGGAGTGGGCGTATTACGCGCGGACTGTGCGCGGGCAAGCGCTGGTCGAGCGTCGCCGCGAATACGTAGAAGCCGCGCGTTCGCTCGCCCTGCCCGGCTGGCGCATCGCGCTCAGGCACATCCTGCCGAACTGCCTGCCGCCGCTGATCGTCGTGGGCACGCTGCAGGTGGCGCGCGCGATCACGCTGGAGGCCACGCTGTCGTTCCTGGGCCTGGGCGTGCCGATTACCGAGCCGTCTCTTGGTCTGCTGATTTCCAACGGATACCAATACATGCTCTCAGGCCAGTACTGGATCAGTTTCTATCCGGGCATCGCGCTGTTGCTGGCGCTGGTGGCCATCAACCTGGTGGGCGACCGCCTGCGTGAAGTGCTGAACCCGAGGACGCAACGATGACGGCGTCCACCAACGCGACCACCCTCGAAGTCCGGAACCTGCGCACACATTTCTTCACGCGCGAAGGCGTGCTGCCGGCGGTGGATGATGTGTCGTTCTCGCTCGCGCGCGGGCGCATCCTCGGGCTGGTGGGCGAGTCGGGCTCAGGCAAGTCCGTCACCGGCTTCTCGATCATGGGCCTGGTGGACCCGCCCGGCCGCGTGGTCGGCGGCGAGATCCTCTACCAAGGGCGCGACCTCACCAAACTGCCTCCGCGCGAATTACGCAAGCTGCAGGGCAACCGCATCGCCATGGTCTTCCAGGACCCGATGATGACGCTCAACCCCGTGCTGCGCATCGATGCCCAGATGATCGAGGCCGTGCGCGCGCACAGCAGCATGAGCCACAAACAGGCGTGGGACCATGCGCGCGACACGCTCGGTCTGATGGGCATTCCGAGCCCCGAAGAACGGCTGCGCGCCTATCCGCATCAGCTTTCGGGCGGCATGCGCCAGCGCGTGGCGATTGCCATTGCGATGCTGCATCGGCCCGACCTGATCATTGCCGACGAACCGACCACGGCGCTGGACGTGACCATCCAAGCGCAGATCCTGTCCGAAGTGCAGAAGCTCGCGCGCATGCACGGCACGGCGCTGATCTGGATCACGCATGACCTGTCTGTCGTGGCCGGGCTGGCCGACGAGGTGGCCGTGATGTACGCCGGGCGCATCGTCGAACACGGGCCGGTGGATGCCGTGCTCGATGCCCCGCTGCACCCCTACACCATGGGCCTGATCGACAGCCTGCCCAGCGAGAACCGCCGCGGCCAGCGCCTGCGCCAGATTCCCGGCATGACACCGAACCTGCTGTCGCTGCCCGCGGGCTGCGCGTTTGCGGCGCGCTGCCCGCGCGCCACCGATGTCTGCGGCGCCGCTCCGGAAATCACCCAACTGATACCTGAGCGCCTCGTGCGCTGTTTCCATCCGGGCGCGCAGCACGCGTCCTCGCGGGAGGTCGCATGAGCACACCTCTCGTTGAACTCAAACAGGTCAGCAAACGCTTTGGCGATCGCAAGGTCGGCGCGGCCGATCGCGTTCTGCAGCGCTTTGGCCTGGCGCATCCGCCGGCGATTGTTCGTGCGGTCGACGGTGTCGACCTTGCGATCCAGCCCGGTGAAGTCGTGGGGCTCGTCGGCGAATCGGGCTGCGGCAAGTCCACACTCGGCCGCATTGCTGCGGGCTTGATGCCGCCCTCGGCCGGCGAGGTGCGCGTGGACGGCAAGGCTGTCGACACGCTTTCCGCAGAAGAAGCCCGCGCGGCGCGCCTGAAGATCCAGATGATCTTTCAGGACCCGTACGCGAGCCTCAACCCGCGCCTGCGCGTGGAAGAGATCGTTGGCGAGGCGGCACGCGTGCATGGCCTGACCGACCGCGCCAACTTTACCGACTACGTCGCTGCGCAGATGCAGCGCGCGGGCCTGGACCCCGCCCTGCGCGACCGCTACCCGCATCAGTTCAGCGGCGGCCAGCGGCAGCGCATCGGCATCGCGCGCGCGCTGGCGGTGCAGCCGTCGATGCTCGTCTGCGATGAGGCGGTGGCCGCGCTGGACGTGTCGATCCAGGCGCAGATCCTGAACCTGTTCATGGACCTGCGCGAGCAGCTCAACCTGACCTACCTGTTCATCAGCCACGACCTTGGCGTGGTGGAGCACCTCTCGGACCGCGTGGTGATCATGTATCTCGGCCGCGTGGTGGAATCGGCGACGGCGGAGGAAGTGTTCCGCCGCCCGAACCATCCTTACACGCAGACATTGCTGGCGGAGATCCCGCGTCTGTCGGCCCGGCACAAGACGTTCACCGCCATTCAGGGTGAGATGCCGAGCCCGCTGCACCCGCCCACCGGCTGCCATTTCCACCCGCGATGCCCGCACGCCATGCCCCGCTGCAAGACCGAAACACCGACGCTGCGCGGCATTGCGGTCAACCACGTCAGCGCCTGCCACTTGAACGACGCGATCTGAACGATCTGCAATAAGCCAACGATTCCAACAAAAAGGGAAAAGGGAAATCAACGTGAAACGCCTCCTCGCTTCATCGCTTGCCGTTGCCGTGCTGACTGCCGCTGGCGCTGTCAGCGCGCAGACGCTGAACATCGCCTTTGCCGATCCGCTGTCGTCGCTGGACCCTCAGTTGAACAACCACGCTGGCGACCGCTCCGTCGACGTGCATTTCTGGGATCTGCTGGTTGAAAACAAGTGGAACAAGCTGCAGCCGGGCCTGGCGCTGTCGTGGAAGACGCTGGACCCGAAGACCTGGGAATTCAAGCTGCGCCCGAACGTGAAATGGCACGACGGCCAGCCGTTTACGGCCGATGACGTCATCTTCTCGTACCAACGCGCGCGCAGCGTGCCGGGCAGCGTGGCAACGTTCGCCGGCTATCTGCGCACGGTGGAGTCCGTCACGGCCAAAGACCCGCTCACGCTGATCATCAAGACGAACATCCCAAACCCGGACCTGCCGCTGAACCTCGCATCCGTGCACATCGTCAGCAAGCACGTGGGGGAAAAATCGTCGACTGAGGACTACAACGCCGGCCGCGCCGTGGTGGGCACGGGCCCGTACAAGTTCGTCTCGTATGTGCCTGGCGACCGCGTGGTGATGGCGCGCAACGACAACTACTGGGGCGGCAAACAACTCTGGGAGAAGGTCAACTACCGCTACATCAACAACGCTGCTGCGCGCACGGCCAACCTGCTCTCAGGCGAAGTGGATGTTATCGACAAGGTGTCGGTGTCTGACCTTGCCCGCCTACGCCAGTCGCCCAACGTGAAGGTGTTCGCCTATCCGGGCCTGCGCGTGATGCTGCTGCAACCGAGCTTCCGCAAGGGGCCGAACGATTACATCACCGGCAACGACGGCAAGCCGCTGCCGAACAATCCGCTGCTGGATGTGCGCGTGCGCCGCGCGCTGTCGCTCGCCATCGACCGCAAGGCCATCGTCGACCGCATCCTGCAAGGCGCCGCCACCGTCGCCAACCAGTGGATGCCGTCGGACACGTACGGCTACAACCCCGACGTGAAGGACATCGCCTACGACCCGGCGCAGGCCAAGAAGCTGCTGGCCGACGCGGGCTTTCCGCAGGGCTTCAACCTCGTGATGCACGTGCCGAACGACCGTTACCCGCAAGGCCCCGAAACAGCGCAGGCGGTGGCGCAGTTCTGGACCCGCATCGGCGTGAAGGCGCGCGTGGAAGTGGTGCCCTGGTCGGTCTACTCCGGCCGCGCCAACAAGAATGAATATGCGATGAGCATGCTGGCGTGGGGCAACGGCACGGGCGAGGCAAGCTACGCGCTGGTCAACGTGCTGGCCACGGTCGACACCAAGAAGGGACTGGGTGCCTCCAACTGGGGGCACTACAGCAACCCCGCCGTGGACAACGCGCTGAACGCCTCCACTGAAGAGTTCAACGTGGAAAAGCGCGCGGCCATCCTGCGCCACTCGGTCAAGCTGGTGTCGGATGACGTGGGCGTGATGCCGCTGTACCACTACCAGAACGTGTGGGCCGCCAAGAAGGGCCTGAAGGTAACGCCGATGACGAGCGATCGCACGGCAGCCCAAATGGTCACCAAGGACGGCAAGTAAGCGCCATGGGAACGCTCGCGCTCAGCGTCACGCCGGCGGATGACCTGATCGACGTATCGCGCGGCATCGTCGTGACGGGGCTTGTGCCCGGCGCCCAGGTCGGCATCGTCGCGCAAACGCGTCGCGGCAACGGCGTGCTGTGGCACAGCCGCGCCGCGTTCGTCGCCGACGCCCAAGGCACCGTGAACCTCACGCGCGACGCTCCCGTCTCGGGCGACTACACCGGCGTCAGCGCGATGGGCCTTATCTGGAGCCAGCGCCCCGACGACGGCAAGGCGCGCGACGTGTTTGCGCTGTCGGCAACAGAGCCGTTGACGACCACGCTCACCGCCACTGCCAACGGTGAGTCGGTCCACGCCAGCTTCCTACAACGGCTGGCCGCGCCGGGCGTGACTCGCCACGATGTGCGCGCGCCGGACAACGAAGAGGGCCTGGTCGGCACGCTGTACCTGCCCGACCCGTACGCGCACCCGGGCCCGCGCCCGGCCGTGCTCATCCTCAACGGGTCGGGCGGCGGCATCAACGAACCGCGCGCGGCGCTGTATGCCTCGCACGGTTATGCGGCATTCGCGCTGGCGTACTTCAAGGCGCCGGGGCTGTCGGACTACATCTCGAATACGCCGCTGGAATATTTCGAGCGCGCGCTCGCCTGGCTGCGCAAACGCGTGGCGCCGCTGCACGACTTCGTTGCCGTGAGCGGGCAGTCGCGTGGAGGTGAACTGGCATTGCTGCTGGGCGCGACATTCCCTGAGGCGGTGTCTGCAGTCATCGGCTACGTGCCGGGCGCCGTCGTGCACAGCGGGCAGAACGCCGCGGACCCTGCTGTCGGCCGCGAAGGCCCGACGTGGCTGTATCGCGGTCAGCCGCTGCCGCACCTGTGGGAAGGCAACCGCACCGCTTCCTGGGCACCGTTTGACGAGGGCCCCGCGCCGCATCGGCATGAACGCGCTATCCGCACGGCGCTGCAGGATGCCGACGCCGTGGCGCGCGCGCGTATCCGCATCGAGCACGCACGCGGGCCGGTGCTGCTGCTCTCGGCCGCGGATGACGGCTCCTGGCCCTCAAGCGACTACGCGCGCATGGTGACGGCCAAACTGGCCGAGGTACGCCACCCCTACCCTGTCCAGCACTTCGATTACGAAGGCGCGGGCCACGCCATCGTGTTCCCGTACGTGCCGACCACGCAGCTCGTCTATGCGCATCCGGTGTCGGGCCGCATCAGCACCGGCGGCGGCGAGCCACGCGCCAACGCCCGCGCGGACGCCCAATCGTGGGCAGCGGTGCGACGCTTCCTCGCCAGCGCGGTGGCTGCGCGCGGCGCCTCCGTACCTGATTCTCGGAGTCTTTCATCGATGGATTTCACGCCCGCACAAGATGTGGTCGACCAGGTTGCCGACCTTGGCGACGGCAGCCCCACGCATGCGCTGCGCCACGCCCGCGAAAAGGTCGCAACGGCCACCCAGGGCAGCTACGACGCATTGTTCGACGCTGCCTTGCCCGGCCTCACGCTGGGCGAACGCTTGCTCGTGGCGCTGTACGCGTGCCGTCTGACGCCCGCGCCGGAACTGGCTGACCACTACCGCGCACGCCTCGCGAACACGCCGGTCGACGCAATTGCGCTGCAAGCGGTGGACCATGGCGATATCGACACGCTGACCGACGCGCGCCTGCACGCCATCCTCACCTTCACGCGCACGCTCGTGGAGCGCCCCATCGAGGGGGACCGAGACGCGCTGTTGCGCTTGCCCGCAGCGGGCCTCGCCACGGCCGACGTGGTAACGCTCGCGCAGCTCATCGCCTTCCTGTCGTATCAGACGCGGCTCGTCGCCGGCTTGCGTGCACTTGGCGAAGCCGCCGGCACCGGCAGCGCCACTGCCTCCACGGAGACCGCAGCATGACCGAGATCATCCGCGCCCACGGCTTCACCAACGAATCGCTGGAGTGGCACGCGTGGCTCGATGTGGTCGACCTCGACCGCGCCACGCCCGAGCAGATCGCCGTGCTGGAAGAAAGCCACCCGAAGGCAAAAACGTCTGACTACTACCGTTTTCTCGTTCACCAGCCAGAGATCCTGCGTCAGCGCTCGGCGGCGTTCAACGCGATCATGTATGCGCCGGGCGGCCTGTCGCGTGCGGAGCGCGAACTCGCCAGCGCCGTGGTGTCGCGCGTCAACGGCTGCGTGTATTGCGCGTCTGTCCACGCGCAGCGCTTCGAGCAGCTTGCCAAGCGCAACGACGTGATCAAGCAGGTTTTTGAAGACCCGCACATCGCAGGCACGAATGCGCGTGAGCGTGCCATCGTGCTGTTCTCGATCGACCTGACACTGCGCCCGGGCGATGTGCGCGGCGAAGACCTGCAGCCCCTCAAGGCCGCTGGCCTGACCGACGCGGAGATTCTCGACCTGATCCACGCGGTGGCCATCTTTGCGTGGGCGAATCGACTGATGCTGAATTTGGGCGAACCCGTGTTTCCGGACGCAACCTGAGCTGGGCAGCACCCCTCCAAAGAGAAAGCCGCAGGCGCGAACCTGCGGCTTTTTCGTTTTCAATGCAGCAGCGTCACACCATCGGTAGTTGCCGCACCGGCTTGCCGGTCAACTGCGCCACGGCATGGGCCACGGCCGGAGCGATTGGCGGCACACCCACCTCGCCCATCCCGCTGGGCTCTGCCGTGCTCGGCACGATGTGCGTTTCGATGACAGGCGTCTCGGCCATCTTGAGCGCCGGATAGTCCGGAAAATTCGACTGCACGACCTGCCCGTTCTTGATATCGATCCGGCCATACAGCGCTGCCGTCAGGCCAAAAATGACCGCGCTTTCCATCTGCTGCGCAACGATGCCCGGATTGACCACCGTGCCGCAATCGACCGCGCACACAACGCGATGCACGCGCGGCTTGCCGTCCTTCATCGACACCTCCACGACCTGCGCGACCACGGAGCCGAAGCTCGGGTGCAAGGCAATGCCGCGTGCACGGGGTGCGCCGTCGGCGGCTGGTGCCAGCGGCTGTCCCCAACCGGCCGCCTGCGCTGCCGTGTCCAACACCTTCAACTCACGCGGATGGGCCTTCAGCAAGTCACGCCGCATCGCCAACGGGTCAAGCTTGGCTGCCGCCGCCACGTCGTTGAGAAAGCCCTCCATGAAGAACCCGTTGTACGAGTGCCCCACGCTGCGCCAGAACCCCACGGGAACCGGCAGATCGACTGCCAGGTGCGCGATGTGCTCGTGCTCGATTTCGTACGGCAGATCGAACAGGCCTTCGGCGGTGTAGCGGTCGATACCCACAGACGGCGCACCGAACAGGCGATCCAGCTCGCCCGCCAGAATCGATTGTCCGGCGCTGCGCGACGCAATCGCCGTGACCTTGCCGTTCTCGACACGCGCCTTGAGCCGTGCGATGGCCTGCGGGCGATAAAAGTCGTGGCGAACGTCCTCTTCACGCGACCAGATGACCTGCACGGGCTTGCCTTCGGTCTTTGTGGCGATGGTGACGGTCTGGCCGATGAAATCCGATTCCAGCCGCCGCCCGAAGCCGCCGCCGATCAACGGGATGTCGATACGCACCTTGTCGCCGCTGACACCCGCCGCGCGCGCCGCCACCAGTTGCGCGAGCGTGGCGACCTGCGTGGGCGCCCAGAGATGCACGCCGTCCGCCGTTACCTGCGCAGTGCAGTTGATCGGCTCCATCGTCGTGTGCGCGAGATACGGCGCGGTGTACTCCGCTTCGACGATGGTGGCGCCATCGGCCTTGTCGAAGGCTTTCAGGCCATCGCCCATCGAGCGGTACGTGAAGCCGCCCTTGTCGCTGTCGAGCGCGCTGACAAGCTGCTGCCGGATGCCTTCGGAATCGAGCTTGGCATGCGGGCCGTTGTCCCACACGGGTTCCAGCGCTGCCAGCGCCTGACGCGCCTGCCAGTAATGATCTGCCACCACTGCCACGCCAGGTGCGCCGCCGGCGGTGCCCTCGAACGGCACCACGTAACGCACGCCCGGCATGCCAAGCGCGGCCTTCGATTGGAAGGTCTTGAGCTTGCCGCCAAACACCGGGCACATCACGACGGCGGCATACAGCATGCCGGGCAGGCGCGTGTCGATGGAGAAACGCGCGCTGCCATCTGTCTTGGCCGCGAGATCGTTACGCGGCGCCGGCTTGCCGATCAACTGGTATTGCGAAGCCGGCTTGAGCGTGACAGTGGACGGCGCAGAAATACCGCGCGCCGACTTAGCCATGCCGCCAAACGTGGATTGCTTGCCGCCGGGGCCAATCAACTGGCCTTCGCGGATGCTGACTTGCGCAGCCGACACGTTCCATTCACGCGCTGCCGCCTCCACCAGCGCCGCACGCGCCGTGGCGGCGGCCTCGCGCACGGGCTGCCAGCCATCGGCGGTGCTGCTGCTGCCGCCGGTGATGATGAGGCCGATCTCGCGCGCACTCTTGGCCATGATCCAATGCAGTGCGCGTGCCCAGGTCTTGTCGGCGCTATCGGGGTGCAGCGGCAGCGAGCTGTCGCCCATGGCGACGACGTTGCCGTAGATGCGCTCCACGGGCGAGCTTTCGATGCTCACGCGCGAGAGCGGAATGTCCAGCTCTTCTGCCGCCAGCATCGAGAGCGCGGTGTGGATGCCCTGCCCCATCTCCACACGCGGCATCGCGAGCACGACATTGCCTTCGGGGGTGATCTTGATCCAGCCGTTCAGCGCAATCTCGCCGTTGTGCTCGGGGAAGACGCCCGGATCGCCCACGCGGCTGCGCGGCGGCATGACGCCCCAACCCACCACCAGTGCGCCACCAATGCCAAGCGCGCCGAGCAGGAAACGGCGGCGTCCGCTACGCGGTTTCGTTGTCTTCGCGTTCATGCGCGGGCCTCCCGCAACGCCTTGGCGGCGCGCTTGATGGCGGCGCGCATGCGCGGATATGTGCCGCAGCGGCAGATGTTGGTCATGGCCGCGTCGATGTCGGCATCGCTCGGATCGGGGTGTTGGGCAAGCAAATCCGCCGCGGCCATCAGCATGCCGGATTGGCAGTAGCCGCACTGGGGCACCTGCTCATCTATCCAGGCTTGTTGCAACGCGTGGCGTTTGCCCTCGGCGCCGGCAAGTCCCTCAATGGTAGTGATGTGCTTGCCGGCGACAGCCGCGACCGGCAGCACGCAGGACCGCACGGCCGTGCCGTCCACGTGCACCGTGCAGGCGCCGCATGCCGCAACGCCGCAGCCGAACTTCGTACCGGTCAGGTTCAGGTGGTCACGCAGCACCCACAACAGGGGCGTGGCCGGGTCGCAATCAACGCTGACCGGCTTGTGGTTGACGTCCAAATCCATGGGGCGGTGGTCTCCTTGGCTTGTGTGATTTTTTTGCTGGCCAAGCGTACGTTCAAACGGCTGAGGTCAGCAATAGTGGTCCACCTCGACATGGCAACGGCCCGGAATGCAAAAAGGCCCGAGCACTTGCGTGCCCGGGCCTTGAATTCCTGGCGGAGAGAGGGGGATTCGAACCCCCGATAGGTTATTAACCTATACACGCTTTCCAGGCGTGCGACTTAAACCACTCATCCATCTCTCCGAAGCCCGCGATTGTAGCACACCGTGCCGGCTCGCCAAGTTCCCTCACAAACAAAAGGCCCGGTCTCCCGACAAGGCCTTTTGCATCCCACCGCCGACACATCTGGCGCGGCCGGCATCCCCTCGCGTAACTCAATGCAGCGTGGCTGGCGTCTCGTTCGTCAGCAGCGTCTGCGTGACCTGATCGCGAATCGACTGCGCTTTGAGCAGCAGGCGCAGGGCAATATCGGCACCGCGGGCGTTGGCCACGTGCTCGATAAAGGCGTTACGTGCGCGTTCATTCAATGTGGCGACATGAGCGGCTTCTGACCACACCCGCCACGCGGCGGGCTGACCAACAAACTGCTCGCGGCGGCGGAGCAGGTCCGAGTCGATGGCAGCGGCAATTTCGACGTCTTGAACGGTGCGATTCATGATGGGCCCCTTGCTGTCTGTGCTGTTGTTGCGCTCTTCGTGTGGCGCCCTGTGCCGGGCGCGCAGCCTGAATACGCAACGTCCATGCCAACACCGATGAGCCGGTCCACACGCACTTTTTGCATGCACGCGTTGTCGTTTTGATCTGTTTGAAACGCCCTGTGGACGGGGCTTGGCGGGCAGCATCCCTCCGTTGGTGGGGTGCGAATTTCTCATCTGAAAACGGCGGCATCAGGCCCCGCGTTACGCGGAACGTTACGTAACGCCGGTAGCGTTCCGAGACCCAACGGACGTGCCACATCGCCGTACAGCGCCATCTGCGGGTATCGCGCCGTGGGCATGCTTGGTGCTTTATCCGTGCGCCCAAGCCCGCTGGCGCGCGGTCGGTCGTGTCACCCACCCCTCTTCTGCGCCGGCCTCTTCGCTTGCTCCGCTTCCGAACCGGAAGCGATCGGCCGCGTGCCGCCACCCTCGGCACGCCGCCCTCCCCCCACACACAACAAAAGCATTCAAGAGGAGACACCCCATGCAAATGGGTAACCCACACGTGCGGCGCGGCCGCATGCTGATGTCGGCGCTGCTGTGCGCGGCGCTGTCACTGTCGGGCTGCGGCGGCGGTGACGGCTCGACCGTCGCCAACAGCATCGCCGCAGATTCAAACACCACGCAGCCGGTGCAGCCAGCCGCAGCCAACTGGACCACGCTGGGTACGCGTGCCACACCGGCGCAACCGGGAACATCCATCAAGAGCAACGCGGGCGCGAAGTGGGTCGACTACAACCCGCCCATGCTTTACGCGGGCGTCGCGCGCCAAGCCACGCAGTACATCACCATGCCCGACGGAACGAAGCTCGCGGCCTATGTCACCTTGCCGGCCGACGCATCGGGCAACGCCGCCGCCGGCCCGTTCCCCACGGTGCTGGTGCAAACCTCGTACAACGGTGGCAACGCGCAATACGAAGCCTCGATTGGCGCTGCGCTCGGCGCGGCCGATCCGTACATCGTCCAGCACGGCTACGCGACGGTGGTGGTGGACGTACGCGGCACAGGCCAGTCGCAAGGTACATGGGACGCCTTTGGCGCCGATGAGCAAAGCGACTACGGCCGCGTGGTCGACTGGGTGACCCAGCAGTCGTGGAGCAACGGCGCCATCGGCCTTTACGGCGTGTCGTACCTCGGCATCACGACGGTCATCACGGCGGCGCAGAACCATCCCGCGGTCAAGGCGGCCTTCCCTATCGTGCCGATCGGTGATGGCTACCGCGACATCGTCTTCACGGGTGGGCAGACAAACCTGACCTTTATCCCGGCGTGGTTCGGTTTGGTATCAGTGCTTAGCCTGACCGATCCGACGCTGGTGACAGACCCCACGATCGGTTTGCCGGCCGTGCTGCAGCACTTGGTGTCTGCGGTCACGACGTTCCAGTTGCCGACCATGCTGCAGGCGCTGCTCGGCACGACCGCCACCGCATATGACGGCGCATTCTGGGCGACGCGTTCGCCGCTGGAAAACGACGGCAAGATCAAGGTGCCGACCTTCGTGGTGGGCGGCCTGCACGATCTCTTCCAGCGCAGTGAACCACTCACGTACGAGAGCATCAAGACGCAGGCACCGGCCAAGCTGCTGATCGGCCCGTGGACACATCTGCAGGCCGCGTTGGGAAGCGGGTTGCCGGTCGATGGCGTGCCGCCGCTGAACCACATTCAGTTGCAATGGTTCGACCAGTACGTCAAAGGCATGAACGTGGGCGCCGATGCGCAGCCCAACGTCACGCAATACGTGAGCGGCCTCGGCCACTACGCCACCGCTACAGACTGGCCGCATCCGCAGGTGCAGGCGCAGCAGCTCTTCCTGCGCGGCGACAAGAGCCTGTCGGCCACCGCGCCTGCGGCAAACGAAGCGTCCAACACGGTCGCACAGCTGCCACTGAACGGCGCATGTTCGATCAGCCTGTCGCAATGGACGGCTGGATTGACGGGTTTCCTCCCGCTGCCATGCCAGACCGACGACACCATCGCCGAAGCCGCCGACGTGAAGTTCGAGACGCCACCCATGCCGGCGGATGTCTACCTCAACGGGCCGATTGAGGCCGATGTTTGGATCTCGACCACCGCTCTGGATGCCGGCGTCTCGGTCCGCATTGACGACGTGGACGCGGCGGGGAACGTCACGCCACTCACCGATGGGCTTCAGACAGCCTCGCTTCGCGCGGTGGACGCCAGCCGTTCCCGCACGATGAATGGTTTGATGATCCAGCCATGGCATCCGTTCACCCCAAGCTCCGTGCAGGCACTCATGCCGGGCCAGGCCGTCATGGTGCCGGTGGAGGTGTTCCCGACGAGTGCGCTCATCGCCAAGGGCCACAAGCTGCGGGTGGCCGTGGGCGCCAGCAACCTGCCGCAAGGCGTGCCGCCACTGCCCACGCTGCTCAACTCGCTCGTCGGCGTGCTGACGATCTACAGCGATGCGGCCCATCCCTCCAAGGTTGTGCTGCCCGTGGTGCCGGCCACGGCGCTGTAGCAAGCGCCCGTCCGCGGTGATCTGACGGCCCGCTTCGCGGGCCGTTTTCTTTGGATATCGGGCACCACCAAAATATGTAATCCGCCAATTGCATCCGTAAAACCGCGCATCGCGAATACTGTAGTGAAAATATCAACATCTGAATATAAATAACGCAAATAGAGTAGGAAAACGTTGGCGCCATCCAGCCTGCATAATCCGTCTCACGATTCGAAAAAATGGCGCCCAGGCCTTGCCAGACAAGGTTTCACCGGCAAAACAAAGGCCCACAATTTGCATTAAGTGAAAACGCTCAGAAAGAATGTTATTCAGGATTTTCTTTTCAATGCCGATAACCCGGTGAAGCTCCAAAAATCCGACGCATACAAATCGGTCATACCGTGACATAACCTGCACCTTTCTCAAGTACGCAGTCGTTGCACATAACAACGTGGTCGCCGACCGTCTTTCTTTCTAAGCCGCTCCGGTGCCCGACCACATCTCAACCCATTCAGCAAACCGGAGGACGCAGTGAACCTTTCTCAGATGACCATCAAAGCCAAGCTCACAACCGGCTTTGGCGTGCTGGCAGCCATTGTTGTCGTGGTATCGGGCATGTCGCTGCGGGCGCTGTCCGAATCGACGGAAGGGTTCTCGAACTACGTGCACGGCATCAGCGCCCGCGCAGATGTGGCAAACGACGTGCGCACGGCGGTGGATCGCCGCGCCATCGCCGCACGCAACCTGGTTCTCGTGGTCACGCAAAAAGACCTGGATCTGGAGAAGGCCGACGTCTTTCAGGCGCACGACGATGTGAAGAACAAGCTCAAGCAGCTCAACGACATGATTGCGGGCGCCAAGGACACCAACGACCGCGCCCGTAAGCTGGTGGAAGACATCAACCGCGTGGAAGCACAGTACGGCCCGGTGGCGACCGACATCGTCGGGCTGGCACTGGCGGGCAAACGCGACGAAGCCATCCAGAAGATGGACAACGAGTGCCGCCCGCTGCTGGCCGCCCTCATCAAGACCACCGACGCGTATGCCACGTACACGCACGAGCGCCAGGAGCAGCTCGTGCAGGCGTATGAGGCGCAGTACGTCATGCAGCGCAATCTGCTGGCCGGCCTGTCGATCGGCGCGGTGCTGCTGGCGGTGATCGCCGGGATCATCATCACGCGCTCGATCACGCAGCCAATCCGCACCGCTGTGGATGTCGCGCGGACGGTGGCACGCGGCGACCTGAGCAGCCGCATCGAGGTACAAGGCAAGGATGAGACAAGCTACCTGCTCTCTGCCCTGCGCGACATGAACGGCCGCCTGACCGAGATCGTCGACAAGGTTCGCGACAGCAGCACCAGCGTGGCCGGCGCAGCCAAACAGATCGCGGCGGGCAATGCCGACCTGAGCCAACGCACGGAAGCACAGGCATCGTCGCTGCAGGAAACGGCAGCCAGCATGGAAGAGCTGACGTCCACCGTGAAGCAGAACGCCGACAACGCCCAGCACGCCACCGCGCTCGCCTCCACTGCGTCTGAAGTGGCGCTCAAGGGCAGCACGGTCGTCAGCCAGGTCGTATCGACCATGCAGGACATCAGCGACCGTTCGAGCAAGATTGCCGACATCACCGGCATCATCGAAGGCATTGCGTTCCAGACCAACATCCTCGCGCTGAATGCCGCCGTGGAAGCCGCACGCGCAGGCGAGCAGGGCCGCGGCTTTGCGGTGGTCGCCAGCGAGGTGCGCAGCCTGGCGCAACGCTCGTCAACGGCGGCCAAGGAGATCAAGGAACTGATCGCCTCGTCGGTGGAGCGCATTCACGATGGCTCCACGCTGGCGGGCCAAGCTGGTGAGACCATGACGGAGGTCACGCAGGCCGTGGCCCGCGTCACGCACATCATGGAAGAAATTGCCGCCGCCTCGGTCGAGCAGAAGCGCGGCATTGAACAGGTCAACCAGGCGATCTCGCAAATGGATGAAGTCACGCAGCGCAATGCGGCGCTGGTGGAAGAAGCCGCAGCCGCATCACAATCGCTGCAGGACCAGGGACAAGAGCTGAACGCTGCGATGTCCTTCTTCCGCGTCGATCCGCACGCTGCACACGCCTGAGCCAGGCACTGTCACCGTAGTAGTTGTCATCTCCAAGCTGTCATTGCGCCCGCCGCCGAAAGGCTGCGGGCGTTTTCTCTTGGTGTCCTGTGTCTTTCGTTAGGCCGTCGTTCGTGACTTCCGCTGCATTGGCGGGCTTGCATGCACGACGCAAAGTGAACTTGCTCCGCTCGACATTCACGGCGGAGCAAGCCGGGGCCGCGCACGGCCCACCTTGCCGACGAAGGCCACCATGCAAGCGAAGACCCCAGACTCGCGGCGCAGTCTGTCCAGCGCCGTCATGCCGCGCATGTCACCCAAGCAATGCCATGACGAGAGGCCGGCATGATCCCGCTTGCCTTCACACGGCGGCTGCTGTCGCGCACGGCGCCGCAGCCGCAACCGAACCCGGCTCTCGCTGAACAGTTGCGTGAAGAGTGCGCGGCCATGGCCCGCTATGCCCTGCATCACGGCTTGCCGGTTGCGCCGGAACTCATCGCCCAGCTGGGCGCGCTCATCGACCGGCAGATGCCGCCGCAGGCCACACCGCACCATGCACTGGCGGCCATCCACCGCAAGCTTGCTGCGGCCATCGCACCGGCCACGCCGCAGGCGGTCACACTGCTCGACGCGCAGCATCGCAGCGATCATCCGTTCGCGTGGCTCGGCCCTGTGCCGCTGATCCGGCTGCTGACCGGCGCTGCAATCGTCTTCCTGATCGCAGTGATTGCCACCGGCATGTCGCCCGACGTGTCGAGCGCAAACATCGACCGGGGCTTCCTGGATTCGGACGGCGCGCCCCTGCTGTGGAACACGCTGTTCCTGCTGTTCTGCGCGGGGCTGGGCGCGTCGTTTGCCACGCTGTTTCAGGCGCATCGCTATGTGGCCGCTTCTACGTACGATCCGAAGTACGACGCCTCCTACGGCGCGCGGTTGATCCTCGGCGTGATAGCCGGGCTGATCCTGGTCGAGATGCTGCCAGCGCAATTGTTCGACCACGGCAGCATGCACAACTTCGGCAAACCGGCACTGGCGATGCTGGGTGGTTTCTCTGCCACCGCTGTGCACCGGCTGCTGCAGCGGCTGGTGGATGCGCTCGAAACACTCGTACGCGGTGACCGCTCGGCAGATGCCGACGCAGCCATGCAGACCTACCGCGCGCGTGCCGCCGGCGAGCGCACGCAATGGCAGAGCGAACTCGCCGCCAACCTGATCGATCTGCAGCAGTCGTTCGACAGCAATGCCTCTCCCGAGGCGATGCGCCAACGCCTGGCCGACTTCACGCGCGCCATGCTGGCCGCCACCGATGCACCCGCCTCTGCGCCTCCCTCTGCCTCCAACCGGCCATCCAAGGAGTGACCTCATGCTGTTCCTCTACAACATCCCCGCATGGGCGATGGGCGCTGTCATCGTCTTTGCCACGCTGTTCGTGGCATTGGGCGGCTACGCGCTGTTCCGCCGCGCGTTTCCCGTCACGCTCGACGCCGAACAGCGCAACATGACCATCGCCATGATGACCGCCGTCACCACCATCAACTCGTTGCTGGTCGCCTTCTCGGCCATCTCGGTATGGGGTGCGTATCAGGCCGCCGCCGATATCGTGGCCGCCGAAGCCGCATGCGCGACGGAACTCGCACGCGACCTGTCGGCGTTCTCACACCCGAGCGCCACGACCGCACGGAACGAACTGATCACGTATCTGGGCCACGTCGTCCACGACGAATGGCCGAGCATGCAGCAGCAAGCGCGCCCAGATGCCGGCACGGAGGCTGCGTTCAACAGCATGTTTGCCACGGCCAACCGCATCACACCCCGCGACGACCGCGAGCGGGTGCTGCTGATTGAAGTGCTCGCCCGCGTCAACGAGATGGTGAAGTACCGGGAGAAACGTCTGCAGAACCTGGAAGCCGCCATGCCCGGCACGCTCTGGGGCGTGATGCTGATCGCCAGCGGCCTGTCGTTGTTGCTGCTCTATGCGCTGCCGGCCACGCGCTTTCATATGGCGCTGGTGGCGGTGTGGGCGACCACGCTGGGCCTGGCGTTCTTCTTTGTGCTGGCCGTGGACCGGCCCTTTGCAGGCGAAGTCAGCGTCAGTGCGGCGCCGCTGGAGCGGGCCATCCAAACGTTATCGAACGACAGACCGCAGACGCACCCCTCACCCGCCTGAGCCCGCGCCGCCTCGCCGCGCTGCCTCACTCGCGTTGTGGGCTGGCGGGAGAGGTCAGCCCTGGGGTCGGAGTCCCCACATTCCGGCCCCGCCCTTTGCCGGCTCGTCGGGAGCCGGTTTTTTTACTGCGGATCGCGAATGTAGCCAACAAGTTTGTCGACCACCGGCCGGTTCGGCCTGGTGAGCAGGCTCACGACAATCGCCGCGACAAAACCCGCTGGCACGCCGAACGCACCCGATGCAATCGGGTCGACGCCAAACCACGGCTGGCCAAGCACACCCGTCATGCGCGTGAAGAACGGGTAGTTAGCGATGATGTAGTACACACTCACAGCCAGCCCCGTCAGCATGCCCGCGATGGCACCGGCACGATTGGTGCGCTTCCAGAACACGCCCAGCACCAATACCGGAAAGAAGCACGAGGCCGCCAATGAGAAAGCCGCCCCAACCAGGAAGAGGATGTTGCCCGGCTTCAACGACGTCACATACGCGGCCAGCAACGCTACGCCCAGCAGCACCACCTTGGCGCTCGTCACGCGCCGCTGGTGGCTGGCCGTGTTGTCGATCATGTGGAAGTACACGTCGTGCGATAAGGCGTTGGCGATGGTCAGCAAAAGACCATCGGCAGTCGACAGCGCGGCCGCCAACGCACCCGCCGCAATCAACCCGGACAACACGTACGGCAGCCCCGCAATCTCGGGCGCGGCCAGCACGACCATGTCCGGCTGCATCATCACCTCTGCCCACTGCACGATGCCGTCGCCGTTGATGTCATGCAGCGCAAACACGGCCGGATCGACCTTGCGCCACGGCACGATCCACTGCGGCAGGTCGGCAAACGGCGCCCCGACCAGATGCTGCAGCAGATCGAGCTTGACGAGCGCCGCCAGCGCCGGTGCCGAGACATACAGCAGCGCCACGAAAACCAGGGTCCAACTCACGGAATTGCGTGTCTCGCGCACCGACGGCGTGGTGTGAAAGCGCGTGAGGATGTGCGGCAGACTGGCCGTGCCCACCATCAGGCAGAACACCAGCAGCACGAAGTTCAGCCGCTCGGTGCCGCGCTCGTTCTCCGACGCCGACGGAAATGGCTCGATGGATGGCGGCGCCATGCGGCTGCGCGCCAGCGCGTCTTCGCGCTGCTGGTTCCACAGGATCGACGCGGCGGTCGCATCCGGCGGAAATTCTTCGCGCTGGCGCTCCAGCGCCTTGATCTCGCGCAGCGGCGCATTGCGTTCACGTGCAAGCTTGAGCTGCGTGTTCAGTGTTTCCCGCGCCTGCTCGAACGACTGCGGTAGCTGCGAGATGCGCTCCTGCAGCGCCTGCGCCTCGCTCAGAAACTGGTCGCGCACGTGCTGCTCTGCAGGGTCGTGCGCGATGCGCTGTTCCTCTTTCTCGATCTGCAGCAGCAGGCGGCCCGTCGACAACTGCGGCACCGGATCGTGATACCGATGCCAGCCGATGATCGACACCACGCCCAGGAACGACACGATCATGATGATGTACTGCGCCACCTGTGTCCACGTCACCGCACGCATGCCACCCAGGAACGAACACACCAGAATGCCCGCCAGCCCGAAGAACACGCCCACCGAAAACTCGACGCCGATAAAACGCGTGACCACCAACCCCACACCCTGGATCTGCGCGACGAGATAGACGAACGAACACAGCGTCGCGCCCAGCACCGCGATGCCGCGCACGACAGAGCTGCCGCCGCGCTCGCCGTTGCCATAGCGGTTGGCCAGGAAATCCGGCACCGTGTAGCCACCGAACTTGCGCAGGTACGGCGCGAGAAGGAAAGCGACGAGGCAGTAGCCGCCCGTCCATCCCATCACATAAGCGAGGCCCTCATAGCCCGAGGCGAACACGATGCCGGCCAGGCCGATGAACGAGGCGGCGCTCATCCAGTCGGCCGCAGTCGCCATGCCGTTGAAGAACGCCGGCACGCGGCGCCCCGCCACGTAATACTCGGTCAGATCGGCCGTGCGGCAGATCAGCCCGATACACGCATAAATGGCGATGGTGACGAACAGGAACACATAGCCGAGCCACACGCCTGGCCCGCGCACGCGTTCAATCGCGCCCATCATCACGATGAACAGCAGCAGCCCTACGGTATAGAGCCCGTAATAGAGAAACAGCCGCTTGCGGAAGCGGCTGTCTTGTTGGGAGTCGGCGGCCAAGGTTGGCGACCAGCGCTGGCGGTTAGCGCGTTTCCTTCAGTTGATCGAGGATGGCCGGGTTCTCAAGCGTGGACGTATCCTGCGTGATGTCCTCGCCCTTGGCCAGCGAACGCAACAGGCGACGCATGATCTTGCCCGAGCGCGTCTTGGGCAGGTTGTCGCCAAAGCGGATGTCCTTCGGCTTGGCGATCGGCCCGATCTCCTTGCCGACCCAGTTGCGCAGCTCGTTGGCGATCTGCTTGGCTTCGTCGCCATCGGGGCGCGAGCGCTTGAGCACCACGAAGGCGCAGATGGCTTCGCCCGTCATGTCGTCGGGGCGGCCCACCACGGCGGCTTCGGCCACGATCGGATTGGCCACCAGCGCCGATTCGATCTCCATCGTGCCCATGCGGTGGCCCGAGACGTTCAGCACGTCGTCAATGCGGCCCATGATGGTGAAGTAGCCGGTGTCCTTGTCGCGGATGGAGCCATCGCCCGCCAGATACAGCTTGCCGCCCAGCTCTTCCGGGAAGTAGCTCTTCTTGAAGCGTTCCGGGTCGCCCCAGATGTTGCGGATCATCGACGGCCACGGACGCTTGACGACCAGGATGCCGCCCTGCCCGTTCGGCACGTCGTGCCCGGTTTCGTCAACAACGGCGGCCATGATGCCCGGCAGCGGCAGCGTGCACGAACCCGGCACCAGCGGCGTGGCGCCCGGCAGCGGCGTCATCATGTGGCCGCCCGTTTCGGTCTGCCAGAACGTATCGACGATCGGGCAACGGCCGCCGCCAATGTTCGTGTGGTACCACATCCAGGCTTCCGGATTAATCGGCTCGCCCACGGTGCCCAGCAGGCGCAGGCTGGAGAGATCGTACTGCTTCGGGTGGACCTTCTCGTCTGCTTCGGCGGCCTTGATCAGCGAGCGGATGGCGGTCGGCGCGGTGTAGAACGTGTTGACCTTGTGACGCTGGATCATGTCCCAGAAGCGGCCGGCGTTCGGATACGTCGGCACACCCTCGAACACGACCTGCGTGGCGCCGGCAGCGAGCGGGCCGTACGCAATATAGCTGTGGCCCGTCACCCAGCCGATGTCGGCGGTGCACCAGAAGATGTCGTCCGGTTTCAGGTCGAACGTCCACTGCATGGTGAGCAGGGCCCACAGCAGGTAGCCGCCCGTGCTGTGCTGCACGCCCTTCGGCTTGCCCGTCGAACCCGAGGTGTAGAGGATGAACAGCGGGTGTTCCGCGCCCACCGGCGTGACTTCGCAGGTGTCGGGCTGGCCGGCTTCGACCTCGTCCATCGCGCGGTCGCGGCCTTCCACCCAGTTCACATTGCCGTTGGTGCGGCGATAGACGATCACGTGCTTGACGGCGTCGGTGCCTTCCATGGCGAGCGCCTCATCGGCGATGGCCTTGAGCGGCAGCGCCTTGCCGCCGCGCATCTGTTCGTCGGCCGTAATGAGCGCCACGGCGCCCACGTCGACGATGCGTTCCTGCAGCGATTTGGCCGAGAACCCGCCAAACACCACCGAGTGCGTCGCACCGATGCGCGCGCACGCCTGCATGGCCACAATGCCTTCGATCGACATCGGCATGTAGATCACCACACGGTCGCCCTTCTTGATGCCCAGGGCCTTCAGGCCATTGGCGAAGCGGCAAACGCGTGCATGCAATTCGCGATACGTGACGCGCGATACCTTGCCATCGTCAGTCTCGAAAATGATGGCGACCTTGTCGGCGTTGCCGTTTTCAAGGTTGCGTTCGAGGCAGTTGTACGAGGCGTTGAGTTCGCCGTCTTCAAACCACTTGTAGAACGGTGCGTTGGACTCGTCCAGCACCTTGCTGAAAGGCTTGTGCCAAAGCAGGTGCTCGTGTGCGAGGCGCGCCCAGAAACCCTCGTAATCTTTCTCGGCTTCGGCACACAGCGCACGGTACGCATCCATGCCGGCGATGTTTGCCTGTTTAACAAAGGATTCGGGCGGGTTGAACACGCGCGTTTCCTGCAGGACAGATTCAATGCCAGCCATGGTGTCTCCTGATAGCGATGTCTGTTGTCGTTTTGCGGCGAATCTAAGGGGCTGACCTGACTCCAGCCTTACGCATTTCTGCACCGCAAGCCGACGTGAAGGGCACTACTATAATGCGTCACTTCACATTACGGCACGCATCGCAACGCAACATGGCCGGCTACAGAGCCGCGCCCCGTGCCGGTTTCCACTGATTCCTCATCGTGCCCATCCACGCCCTTTTCCTGATTGCTGCCATGGCATTGGTCGGCAGCAACGTCGGTTTCGGCAAGTCGATCGTCGCCGTCATGCCGGTGATGCTGTTTGCATTGCTGCGCTTTCTGATTGCCATCGTCTGCATGGCGCCCTGGTACAAGCCGTCGCGCATGCGCCGCGTGACGCGTGGCGAGTGGACCAACCTGTTCCTCCAGGCATTCTTCGGCACGTTCGGCTTCACGCTGCTCATGCTCAACGGCGTGCGGCTGACCTCTGCGCTGGCTGCGGGCATTATCACGAGCACGATTCCGGCCACGGTGGCGCTGCTGTCGTGGCTCGTGCTGCGCGAGAAGCCGTCGGGGCGCACGCTGGTGTCGGTGGCGCTCGCGGTGGCGGGCGTCGCCATTCTCAACGCCTATCGCGGGGGTGAATCTTCAGGCGCTGCGCCCGCCGATGCGGCGCAAGCGCTGCTGGGCAATGCGCTCGTGATGGGTGCGGTGCTCTGCGAATCGATCTACGTCATCCTGTCGCGGCGGCTGACTCAAACATTGCCCGCCATCGAGATCTGCGCATACACGCACCTGATCGGCGGCCTGCTGATGCTGCCGCTGGGGCTGATGCCGCTGCTCACCTTCAATGTGTCCAGCGTGCCGCTGCCCATCTGGGGCCTGGTGCTTTGGTATGCACTATCGGCCAGCATTTTCTCGTTCTGGCTGTGGATGAAGGGCATTCGGCATGTGCCCGCCCACCTTGCAGGCGTGTTCACCTCGGTGCTGCCGATTGCGGCCGCAACGTACGGCATCGTGGCGCTGGGCGAAACGCCGGGCTGGCCCCACGGCATCGCGCTGGCATGCGTGGTGGCGGGCATTCTGGTAGCGAGCTGGCCAGCGCGCCCGCGCCCGGGGATGCAGCGGGGCCGACAGCGGGGCCGTGTGAGCGATCCGCTCGACCCGCTGGACCCGTCGTTGGATCGCGAATGAGGCGCGCCGCAAGCGTTTTCCTGTAAGCAAAATTCTCATCGCGGAACGCTACAATCACGCGGTTTTTCCTCCACCCGCTCCGTTCCGCCCATGAAATCGCCCATCGCCCCGCTGCGCCCGATTCCGCGCCTGATCTTCTTTTCCCGCTGGCTGCAACTGCCGCTTTACCTGGGGCTGATCATCGCCCAGGCAGCGTATGTGTATCTGTTCATTGTCGAGGTCTGGCACCTGGTGTCACACCTGGGTGACCTGGACGAAACCAAGATCATGCTGGCCGTCCTGGGCCTGATCGACGTGGTGATGATCTCCAACCTGCTGATCATGGTGATCATCGGCGGGTACGACATCTTCGTATCCAAGCTCGGCATCGAGGGCCATGAAGATGAGCCTGAGTGGCTGGACCACGTCAACGCGGGCGTGCTGAAGGTGAAGCTGTCGATGGCGCTGATCAGCATCTCGTCGATCCACCTGCTCAAGACGTTCATCGATGCGGCCCAGAAGGACACGCACACGATCCTGTGGCAGGTGCTCATCCACGTGGCATTCCTGGTGTCTGCGCTGGTGATGGCGTGGGTGGACCGCATCGTTTCGCACGCGCATCCGCACGGCGAGGCTGCCGACGCACATTGACGCTGCGCCCTTGTTGGCGCGGCGATTCCGACGAACGCGATCGGACAATCCGCGCCCGACATTGGGTGTATGATCTCAGGCTGTTCTGAGCCTGCGGCGCCCGCCGTCCAGGCCACAGGCGGGGAGTGAAGGTCACCGACCGCTGCCCTGCCGCACCGGCTTTTCATTCCTATACGTTGGTCCCCCACCATGACCGTCATTCGTCAAGAAGACCTCATCCAGAGCGTCGCCGACGCCCTGCAGTACATCAGCTACTACCACCCGATGGACTACATCACTGCTCTGGGCCGCGCCTATGAGCAGGAGCAGAGCCCGGCCGCCAAGGATGCCATCGCGCAGATCCTGACCAACAGCCGCATGTGCGCTGAAGGCAAGCGCCCGATCTGCCAGGACACCGGCATCGTCACCGTGTTCCTGAAGGTCGGCATGAACGTGCGCTGGGACGGCGCCACGATGAGCCTCGAAGACATGGTCAACGAAGGCGTGCGCCGCGCGTACAACGACGTCGACAACAAGTTGCGCGCGAGCGTGCTGGCCGATCCGGCCGGCAAGCGCACCAACACGAAGGACAACACCCCGGCCGTGATCAACATGTCGATCGTGCCGGGCGACACGGTGGACGTGATCGTCGCGGCCAAGGGCGGCGGCTCGGAAGCCAAGTCGAAGTTCGTGATGCTGAATCCGTCCGACTCCATCGTCGACTGGGTGCTCAAGACCGTGCCGACGATGGGCGCCGGCTGGTGCCCACCGGGCATGCTGGGCATCGGCATTGGCGGCACGGCCGAAAAGGCCATGCTGCTGGCCAAGGAAGCCCTGATGGAGCCGATCGACATTCAAGACCTGATCGCCCGCGGCCCGAGCAACCGTGCAGAAGAACTGCGCATCGAGCTGTACGAAAAGGTCAACGCGCTGGGCATTGGCGCGCAAGGCCTGGGCGGCCTGGCCACCGTGCTCGACGTGAAGATCCTGGACTACCCGACCCACGCGGCCAACCTGCCCGTGGCGATGATCCCGAACTGCGCCGCCACGCGCCACGCACACTTCACGCTGGACGGCAGCGGCGTTGCCAAGCTGGAAGCGCCGGACCTGTCGCAATGGCCGAAGGTCGAGTGGGCACCGAACACCGAGACCTCCAAGCGCGTCGACCTGAACACGCTCACGCCGGAAGAAGTTGCCTCGTGGAAGCCGGGCCAGACGCTGCTGCTCAACGGCAAGATGCTGACCGGCCGTGACGCCGCACACAAGCGCATCGCCGACATGCTCGCCAAGGGCGAGAAGCTGCCAATCGACTTCACCAACCGCGTGATCTACTACGTCGGCCCGGTCGATCCGGTGCGCGATGAGGTTGTCGGCCCGGCAGGCCCGACCACGGCCACGCGCATGGACAAGTTCACCGAGACGATGCTCGCCCAGACGGGCCTGATCGCCATGGTGGGCAAGGCCGAGCGTGGCCCGGTCGCCATCGAATCCATCAAGAAGCACAAGTCGGCTTACCTGATGGCCGTGGGCGGTGCCGCGTACCTGGTGTCGAAGGCCATCCGTGGTTCCAAGGTGCTGGCATTCGAAGACCTGGGCATGGAAGCCATCTACGAGTTCGACGTGAAGGACATGCCCGTGACCGTCGCCGTCGATAGCTCGGGCACGTCGGTCCACAAGACCGGCCCGGCGGAATGGCAGGCGAAGATCGGCAAGATTCCGGTCGCAGCAGGCTGATCCGTTCACTCATATTCAATATGACGACACGCGCGCAGGCACCGGTCGGGGTCTTTGATTCCGGCCTCGGAGGGCTCTCTGTCCTGCGCGCGATTCGCGCCGAACTGCCGGCCGAATCGCTTCTCTACCTGGCGGATTCCCGCCATGCCCCGTACGGGGAAAAATCTCCCGAATACATTGCCGATCGCACGCTGCGCGTGTGCGAATGGCTGGTCGACCAGGGCTGCAAGGCGTTGGTGATCGCGTGCAACACCGCCACGGCGCAAGCCGTGCACGTGCTACGCGAAAAACTCGCGGTGCCGGTGATTGGCGTCGAGCCGGGCTTGAAGCCAGCGGTTGCCACATCGAAGAGCCGTGTGGTCGGCGTGCTCGCGACCGAAAGCACGCTGCGCAGCGAGAAATTTGCACGCCTGCTGGCGGCTGCCTCGGGCGATTGCAAAGTGCTGAGCCAACCCGGCTACGGGCTCGTCCCCCTGATCGAACGTGGCGATACCCACTCGCCTGCGGTGCTGGAGCTGCTGCGGGCGTATCTGCAACCGATGCTGGACGCAAACGCCGACACGTTGGTGCTCGGCTGCACGCACTACCCGTTCCTGGAAGACGCCATCCGCGAGATCGCGGGCGATCGTCTGACGTTGATCGACACCGGCCACGCCGTCGCGCGCCATCTGGGCCGCACGCTCGCGGCGGCGGGATTGCAGGCAGCAGGCCCCGCCGCATCGCCCCGCTTCATGAGCACCGGCGACGTGCTTCCGCTGCAAGCCATGGTGGCTGCGTTGCTGGGAGAGGCACCGATGGCACAGCGTGTCGACATCGGCGATGCGCCCCTGAGCCCGGCCGTGGCACCGCTCGCTTCTCAACCGGAATAACGCCGCTCAGATACAACAACGCCGCCCTAAAAGGCGGCGCTGTCGTCTTGGCTTAAAGTCAGCCGACCTGCGGCTGCACTGCGGGTTCTGCGGTCTCTTCCACCGCCTCCTCTTCAGCCGGCTCATACTTCGCCACCACGGCCGTGGCCAGGCTGTTGCCGATCACGTTGGTGGCCGTGCGGCCCATGTCGAAGAACTGGTCGATGCCGATGATCAGCAGCAGACCGGCTTCGGGCAGATGGAACATCGGCAGCGTGGCTGCCACCACCACCAGCGAGGCACGCGCCACACCGGCCATGCCCTTGCTCGTGAGCATCAGGACCAGCAGCAGCGTCAGTTGCTGCGTGAAGCCCATCTCGATGTTGTAGGCCTGCGCGATGAACAGCACCGCAAACGCCTGGTACATCATCGAGCCATCGAGGTTGAACGAGTAACCCAGCGGCAGCACGAAGCTCGAAATGCGCTTGGGCACGCCAAATCGGTCAAGCGCCTCGATCGTCTTCGGGTAAGCGGATTCGCTGCTCGCCGTGGCGAACGCCAGCAGCGTCGGCTCACGAATCAGCCCCAGCAGACGGCCCAGCGAACGGCCCAGCAGCAGGTAGCCGACAAAGAACAGGATCGCCCACAGCAGCGCAAGGCCCAGGTAGAACTCGCCGATCAGCTTGCCGTAGGTCCACAGTACGCCCACGCCTTCCACCGTGATGGCAGCGGCCATGGCAGCAAACACGCCCAGTGGGGCGAAGCGCATCACGTAGTCGGTAATGCGGAACATCAGCTTGGTCAGCTCTTCCAGGCCACGGCCGATCACGCTGTCCATCGGGTTCTTCATCGTCGACAGCGCGGCGCCGAAGAACAGCGAGAACACCAGGATCTGCAGGATCTCGTTGGTGGCCATGGCCTCCACGATGCTGCGCGGGAACACGTGCGTGATGAAGGCCTTGAGGGTGAAGTCACCGGTCTTCAGGCCCGACGTGGCCGACACATCCGGCAGCGCGAGGTTCATGTGCACACCCGGCTGGAAGAAGTTGACCAGCAGCATGCCAAGCGCAAGCGACGTGGCCGACGCGCACACAAACCAGATCATCGCGCGCAGGCCCACGCGGCCCACCGAGCGGCCGCCGCTCATGCTCGCCAGGCCCGTCACCAGGGTCGAGAACACCAGCGGTGCAATGATCATCTTGATCATGCGCAGGAAGATGTCGGTGATGATGCTGAAGTACGAAGCGATGTCCTTGGCCGCCGCAGCGTCCTTGGCATATTCGTGGCAACCCCAGCCGACGGCAATGCCCAGCAGCATTGCCAGCCCGATATGGGAGGTCAGACGTTTGGTGTTCAAGACTTTCTCCAAGGAATATCGTGGCCGGAGGGACGGCGCGCGACAGACGCGGATCTCATGAGGCCAAGGGCTGGCCCAACTTCGTCACGCTTTGTAAAAAGCGACGATATTAGAGAAGCGCATGGCGATCGTTATGTCGATGTTGCATGGCACCATGCAATTTCTGCATACATTGATATGGCGCCGTTGACACCTTGCTGCGATGCCGCACTGGCAGTGGAACTAGCCCCCTCAGAAGCGGATTATTGAGCCGCACGCAATGCCGTCACGGCGTACCAACAAGCGCCGCTTCAAGCACATGAAATGCGACGCGTGGACCACGTAAGCCGCTGATACCATCATGGGCTTACGTCACCCACCCGGAGTCCCGCGATGAAAATGGCGCCCTTCGCCTTTGGCACGACCGACTGGTCCGCCGTTGAACCTACCGAGCACACCGGCGAGACCGGCATGGCGATCTGGCGCACCCGTTACTTCGGGGACGAGTCAAACCGCATCCGTGTACGCATGGTCGAGTACACCCCCGGCTACTTGGCTGACCATTGGTGCAAGAAGGGCCACATCCTGTTCTGCCTGGATGGCGAATTGGAAACCACGCTGGAAGACGGCCGCAAGTTCACCCTCACGCCGGGCATGAGCTATCAGGTGGGCGACGACGCTGAAGCCCATCAGTCCTACACCAAGAACGGCGCCAGGCTGTTCATCGTCGACTGACAGCGACACGACCATTCTGCGTCGCAAATGGCCCCGGTTGACCGGGGTCAAGCGATTTAAAAATCAAGGTCTTTAGGGCTCACCGACCACAATATGTAGTGCTAGTCTGACTCCATACCACTAGATGGAGTACCTCATGACGGGCACACAGGTCACCAGGCAAGTCACCAAGCGCGACGGTTCATTGGCCCCGTTTGACGCGCAAAAGATCCGCCAAGCCATCGCGGCAGCCGGACAGGCCACCGGCGAATTCGACACCGTCGAAGCGCAGCGCCTGACCACGGGCGTGCTCGAGCATCTCGCCTCGCTCCCCAGCCCCGGTATCGAAATCATCCAGAACTGCGTGGAAGAGGTGCTGGTCGACGCCGGCTATTGGCGCACCGCGCGTGCCTACATCGTCTACCGCGAGCAGCACGCCCGGCTGCGTTCGCTCAAGCACACGCTGGTCGATGTCGAGAGCACGATGGACGAATACCTTGAGCAGCGCGACTGGCGGGTCAATGCCAACGCCAATCAGGGGTACAGCCTGGGCGGCCTGATCCTGAACGTGGCGGGCAAGGTCACGGCCAACTACTGGCTTTCGCATGTCTACAGCCCAGAGGCGGGCGCAGCGCATCGCGAGGGCGACCTCCACATCCACGATCTCGACATGCTGTCGGGCTACTGCGCAGGGTGGTCGTTACGGCAGTTGCTGACGGAGGGATTCAACGGCGTGCCGGGCAAGGTGGAGGCGACGCCGCCGCGGCATATGTCCGCAGCGATCGGGCAGATCGTCAACTTTCTCGGCACGCTGCAGAACGAATGGGCCGGCGCGCAGGCGTTCAGTTCGTTCGATACGTACATGGCGCCGTTCATCCGCCGCGACGCGATGTCGTATGCGGCGGTCAAGCAGTCCATGCAGGAGCTGATCTACAACCTGAACGTGCCCAGCCGCTGGGGCACGCAGACGCCGTTCACCAACCTCACGTTCGACTGGACGTGCCCGGCGGACCTGCGCGAGCAGGTTCCGTACATCGGCGGCGAAGAGATGCCCTTCACCTACGGCGACCTCCAGCCCGAGATGGACATGATCAACCGCGCGTACATCGAGGTCATGATGGCCGGCGATGCAAAGGACCGCGCGTTCACTTTTCCGATTCCGACCTACAACATCACGCCAGACTTCGACTGGGAGCACCCCAACACCACGCTGCTGTTCGAGATGACGGCACGCTACGGGCTGCCCTACTTCCAGAACTTCCTGAATTCCGATCTGGAGCCGCACATGGTGCGCTCGATGTGCTGCCGCTTGCAGCTTGACCTGCGCGAGCTGCTCAAGCGCGGCAACGGATTGTTTGGGTCGGCCGAGCAGACCGGCTCCATCGGGGTGGTGACGGTGAACTGCGCGCGATTGGGACACCTCTACGCGGGCGATGAGGCGGCGCTGCTGGCGCGGCTCGATATGCTGCTCGCACTCGGCCGCGACGTGCTGGAAGTCAAACGCAAGTTCGTCCAGCGGTTGATCGACCAGGGGCTGTATCCGTACACGCGGCGCTACCTGGGCACGCTGCGCAACCACTTCAGCACGCTCGGCGTGAACGGCATCAACGAGATGGTGCGCAACTTCACGCACGATGCCGACGACATCACTACGCCATTCGGCCACGCCATGGCGGTGCGCCTGCTCGACCACGTGCGTCAGCGCATGACGGAATTCCAGGAGGCGACGGGGCATCTGTACAACCTCGAGGCCACGCCCGCAGAGGGCACGACTTACCGCTTCGCCCGTGAAGACCGCAAGCGCTGGCCAAACATACTGCAGGCCGGCACGACCGCCCAGCCGTACTACACCAACTCCAGCCAGTTGCCCGTCGGCTACACCGACGACCCGTTCGAAGCACTGGCGCGCCAGGAAGCGCTGCAAAGCAAGTACACGGGCGGCACGGTGCTGCACCTCTACATGAACGAAGCGATCTCCTCGCCGCAGGCGTGCAAGGAACTCGTGCGCCGCGCGCTGGCGAACTTCCGCCTGCCGTACATCACCATCACCCCGACGTTTTCAATCTGCCCGAAACACGGCTACCTGTCCGGCCATCACGCGTTCTGTCCGAAATGCGATGCAGAACTGCTGGCTCAGCAGCCTCATGGCAAGTGCGGCTGCACAACGGCGGACACCCCAGGTTCTTCCACCCACCTCCATCACGAAGGAGCCTCCGTATGACTACCGCTGCACACACCGCCAACCACACCGCTGTACTCGACGACAGCCAGCGCACACGATGCGAAGTCTGGACCCGCGTGATGGGCTATCACCGGCCCGTCAGCTCGTTCAACATCGGCAAGCAAGGGGAATTCTGTGAACGCCGCTTCTTTGTTGAAGACCGCGCCCGCTGAGCCACCGCACTGCCCGCCGCCGGCCATCGGCGGCCTGGCGCCGTTCTCCAGCGTCGACTGGCCCGGGCAGCTTGCGGCGGTGGTATTCGTGGCCGGCTGCCCGTGGCGCTGTCATTACTGCCACAACCCGCACCTGCAAACGCGGGCGCGCACGCTGGATTGGGACGATGTCTTCGCGTTTCTACAGCGTCGCGCGGGCCTGCTTGATGCGGTTGTCTTCTCCGGCGGTGAACCGCTGAGCGAACCGCATCTGCCGCAACTGATGCGCGACGTGCGCGCGCTCGGCTACAAGATTGGCCTGCACACCGGCGGTATTTATCCGGCGCGCCTTGCCGACGTACTGCCGCTGGTGGACTGGGTCGGGCTCGACATCAAGACGAGCGCACCGCGCTACGACGCGCTCACAGGCCGCCGCGGGAGTGCTGCGCCGGTCGAAGCATGCCTGGATCTTCTGCTGCAGAACGGCAGCGGATTTGAGTGCCGCACCACGTGGCACCCCGATTGGCTGCCAGAACCCGAACTTCTTGCGCTGGCGCAAAACCTCAGCCGGCGCGGCGTGAAACACTACGCACTACAAGCCTACCGAAGTGCCCCCGGAACCCCGGCCATCACGCTGCCCAGCGAGGGCACCCAGCGCGCATTGGCCGCCTGTTTTTCTTCTTTCTGTTGCCGGTGACACCATGCACGACCCCCTCGATGTGGGCGCTCTGCTCAAGCACAGCCCGCTGTTCCTGGATTTTGACGATGATGACATGGCCGTGCTTACGCGTGACAGCCACGCAGTGCGCGTGTCGCGACACGACTTCGCGTTTCACCGTGGCGATCGAGCCGATGGCTTCTACGTCGTGGTGGTCGGTGCGATCAAGCTTGTGTTGCCGGGTGCGCACGGCCAATGCAAGGTCATCGAATTCTTTGGCCCGGGCGCGTGTTTTGGCGAGCCCTTCATGTTCCTGAACCGCCCTTACGCGGCAGATGCGCAAGCCATGGAAGACAGCCTGCTGGTCTGGATCGACAAGCGCGCCATCGACGATGCACTGCACGTGCATCCGCGCCTCGCGCGACAAATGCTGGCAGGGCTGTCCGCGCGACTGCACACGTTGATGTGCGACATCGAAACCGTGAACCTGCAAAGCGCCAATGAACGGTTGATCGGGTATTTGCTCTCGCTGCCGCGCAAGTTTGACCGCACGCGGTTTCCATGCAGCAAGAGCCTGGTCGCGTCCAAGCTGGGGCTGGCGCCGGCCACGCTTTCCCGCACGCTGCGTCAGTTGATTCGCGACGGACTGATCCGCGTGGAAGGCCGCGAGGTTGTCATCCCGAACACCACGGCGTTGCAGCGCCAGCTCATCGCGGGATAAAAGCAGGCAATCGACGCAGATCAATCGCCTGCGGTATCAAGGCGATGCTGGAGCGTGTTGACTGCGTCATCGACCAGCGCAGCGGCGGCACTCAATTCGTCGTCACTGCAATCTGCGTGATAGCGCTTCTTGGCGCCGCACTGGTTGAGCACGAGGTGAATATCCGGCGCCACGCCCGCCGTCGCCAGGCAGGCCTTGACGCACGCCAGTGCGCAACCGTCGAGCGCGAGAATGGGCCGCCCGCTGCGTGCTGTCTTGACGAGCGCGCGCACCCCGCCGCCGACACCGCTGATGCAGGACATCTCTGCCCTGCCTGCACGGTCCAGATCGACGGCCAAACGATTTGCCGCCTGCGCCACGCTTGAACAACCCGAGCATGCATAGACGAGCGGCAATGCACGTGATGACATGGCGCCCCTCGCTATCGCGATTGCCAGCGTGCAAGCCACGCCGGGCGTGCAGCCGCATCGAGCCAGTTCTTGACGATCAGCCCAAGCTCCGTGTCGCCTGCAATCTTGAGGCGGCGCTGGAAAAACAGCGTATCTGCGTCGGCAGTGCCCCGAATGAGCGCAACGAAATCGGCCACACCGGCACGCAACTCCAGCTCTGGTTCGGGGCTTGAAGCGGAAAGCGTGTGGAACGCTCCACCGCGGCAGCAAAAGCAGGCGCGCAGGCCGAGGTCCTCCACGGTGATGGCAAAGCGCCGCCCTTCCAGTTCCGGGGGCGGCGTGAGCCACGACAGGCGCCGGGCCAGATCGAGGCCCAGCACAAAAGGGAACGACGTGAGCGGCACCGGCAGGCTGCGCGCCATGCGGACGAACATTTCGGGGGGGCGTAAGCGTGTCATTGCGGCGCCTCCAACCATTCAATGCCGGACTGCCCGTGCCAATAACCATTGCAGCGCCCAATGCCCTCCGGAGGCTGCACTTCCCGCGCAGGCAGACCAAGGCGCAGGGCATCCAGTGCCGCCAGGGCGTCCAGCGTGCCTTGCGATTGTGGGCTGACACGCAGCACCTTCACGCCCAGTGCAGACAGCGCGGGCGCCTGATCGAGAATGTCGAGGCATTGCCCCGATTGCGTCTGGATACCGTTGATGGCGAGAAACTCCTGCCCTTCGCGCGTGCGCACCGCCAGGCCATCGGGATGCTCGATGCAGCGGAAGCCGCAGTCGTCCTTGTTGAGGCGAAAGTGCCGCGCCGTAAAGCAGCGTGCAGAAAATGCCAATGGCAAGCGTCCCCACACCATCGCTTCGATCGCCAACTCGGCAGGCTTCTCGCGCATCAGCTCGGCCAGTGTGGCCTGGCTCATCTCCAGCGGCATGACCGCACGCACCGCACCCAGCCCAGCCAGCCACGCCAGCGTCGCGCCGTGATATGCGTTGCAATGCGGCCCCGCAACGAATGGCCGACCGTTCAGCAACCGCACAGCGCCAAGCTCGCCGGCTTCGACCATCCAGTCGTCCTGCTGACATTGCTTGCGCAACGCCTGCGCCTCGGCACTGGTTTCGATGAGCGTGCGCGTCGACAGCACCACCGATTTGCCCGCCTCGCGCAGCATGGCCGCGATATCGAGCCAGTCGTCCGCCCGCAATTCGTGGCGACGGCTGCAGACCGTCTCGCCCACGTAGACGATGTCGACAGGGCTGGCGGCGACCTCCGTGTAAAAGTCGAATGTCTGTAGCCGCGGCCAGTAATACAGCAGTGGGCCAAGCGAAATTTCGTAAGACATGATGTGCCTTCTATTTCCAGGGCCGATCAAACGCGCCTTGCGTGACATGCGCGCCTTCTGCGTGGCGCACGAGTGCCGCCTGCCAGTCGGGCTTGACGGAGAAGCGCGCCGGGTCTGCCTGTGCCGCATCCAATGCGGCGCGCAATGTGGCCACCACCTGCGCAACGTACGCCGGACTGCGCTGGCGCCCCTCGATCTTGATTGCCGACACGCCCATGGCGATCAACCGGGGCAACAGGCTGAGCGCATTGAGGCTCGTGGGCTCTTCCAGCACGTGGTCGACTTCGCCGTCGACAAGAAAGCGCCCCTTGCACAGCGTCGGGTACCCAGCCGGTTCGCCCGGTGCGTATTGGTCGATCATGATGTTGTTCAGGCGTGCATCCAGGCTGCCGTCTCGCTCCACCCAGCGCACAGCATGCGCAGGCGAACACACGCCCTTGTTGTTGGGCGAATCGCCGGTGGCATACGACGACAACAGGCAGCGCCCTTCGGCCATCACGCACAGGCTGCCAAAGCCGAACACCTCGATCTGCACCGACGTCTGCTGGATCACGCGTTCAACTTCGGTCAAGGTCAGCACACGCGGCAACACAGCGCGGTGGATGCCGAACTGCTCGCGCATCAGCTCGATGGCGCCGGCATGCGTGGCCGAACCCTGCACCGACAGATGCAGCCGAAGATTCGGATAGCGGTCGCGCGCATAGGCCATCAACCCGGGGTCGGCCAGGATGACGGCATCGGCGCCCAGCATGTAGGCGGCATCGACGGCCATGCGCCACTCGATGGCACGGCCAGGCTGCGGAAACGTGTTGATGGCAAACAGCACCTGGCGCCCTTTCCGATGCGCAAATTCGACCCCGGCACGGATGTCGTTCTCGGTAAAGTTCAGGCCGGCGAAGTTGCGCGCGTTGGTCGCGTTCTTCAAGCCGAGGTAGACGGTATCGGCCCCGGCCTCCACCGCCGCCTTGAGTGCGGCCAGGCTGCCTGCGGGCGCCACCAGTTCAATGGGGGAAGCGTTCTGTGTCATGGCGGCCAGTCTGCGACTTGTCCGCCATTGTGGTTTTGCGTTCCGTCAACCGGGCGCAAACGCTCGCGAGACACGGCGAAACGTCAGCAGCGCCCGGCACAGCATCGCACCCAGCCACGCGTGCGACAGCGCGAACAGCACGCCGGCAATCACCGCCATCCGCTCAGGCTGCAACGGCACCAGCAATAACGCCAGCAATACGAGCAGCAGCAAGCGCGCGTGCCAATGCTGCTGCCGCTCGCCGATCAACGTTTGCATGGCCGGCAGCCGCACATGCCGCGGCACGCGTCTGCGCAAGTGCATCCAGATCATGAACGGGATGATCTTGCCGAGCATCGCGTTGACAGGCAGCACGCCCCCGCCCACCAACGCCAACACGCCCATCTCCCACGCGATGGGCCAGTCTGCCGGCAACCACGATGCGGTCAGACCCAACAAGGCAACCACCAGCCAAGCAACGGCAGCCGCCAGCCACAGCCGCCAGCCCGGATCGTGCCGACGACGCGCGCTGCACACGGCGCGCACGCCCGCCATCGCCAGCGCTGCCAGCGCGAGCCATCCCCATGTCTGCCAAAACACCGCACCGCCCGCCCCGCCGGACAGACTCCCAATGATCAGCGGCGCCCACAGCCACCACGGCATCAGCCGATGCCAAGACGCTGGTAGACGCGGTGTCTGCCAGAACATCGGCAGCACGGTCGAGGCCACGCCCGCAACCAACGTTGCCAGCCAGCCGCCGAGGCCCCACCCGGCATGCAAAGCCAGCAGCCCGGGGGATGGCGCGAACCATCCGCTGGCCAATGCCGTGGCGAGCGTTGCACCGCTCGCCAGCGTTGCCAGCAAGGCCCAGCCGATGCGGCGCAGTGTTCGCACCGTCGCGTGCGTGGCGCGCGTCTGCACCACGCGCATCCCCGCGACGGCGATCAACGCAGCGGGCACAGCCAGCAGCGGCGCTCCCAACCATGCAGCCAGCACGAACGCGCGATGGCTTGCGCCCAGGAAACCCGTTGCCAGCGCCGATGCCGTTGCCACGCACCACAAGGCCACCCAAGGTGACACCCGTCTAGCGCCACGGACTGGCACGCCGGCCACCACGGGCAACAATTGAAATAGCGCACCGAGCATCGCCGGCAAGAGCATGCCCACGGCCAAGGCGTGCACCAGCGCGAGCGACAGCGGAGCAAACCGGTCAGGCAAACCCGCAGATGGCCCCAGCGCCAGCAGAAGACCTGCCGCTGAGCCCATCCACGGCACCGGCAGCAGGCAGCCGAACACCACGCCGGCGGGCGGCATGCGTTCGTAGAACAGCGTGGGGGCGGTCGGCATCTGTCAGTCGGACATCTATCCAGCCGACCACGTTAGCGCAGACGCGTCTACCTGCGCTTGATGTGCGTTAAGCGTCAGCGCGGCGTGAATCCAATCGAGCGCCGCTCGCGCAACTCCGGCTTGATGGAATGCTCCTGCCGCAGTTGGGCAAGGAAGGCCTCCGGGTCAAGCGTCTCGCCCAGCAGCACAGATTGCTGCTTGACCACCGCAAAGTCGCCCGGCGTAAGCATGTCGAGCGACGCCAGCATCTCACGCCACACCGGTTTGAGCGCCTCGGCCTTGCCTCCCAGCGCCTCGGCAATGAACATCTGCTCACGCTGGGCACGCATCAGCGGCTTGAAGCGGATCTTGAACGCAAACCGCCGCAGCGCCGCCTCGTCAATCCGATCAAACAAGTTGGTCGTGCAGACGAAGATGCCGTCAAAGCGCTCCATGCCCTGCAGCATCTCGTTGACTTCCGACACTTCGTAATTGCGCACTGCACCCTGGCGGCTCTGCATGAAGCTGTCCGCCTCGTCGAGCAGAAGCAGAGCACGTTCCTCTTCGGCGCGCGAGAACATCGCAGCAATCTGCTGCTCGGTTTCGCCAACGTACTTGCTCATCAAGTCCGACGCGCGGCGAATCATCAACGGCATGTCGAGCTGCGCCGCGATGTGCTCGGCCAGCACCGTTTTGCCCGTGCCCGGCGGCCCGTAGAAGCACAGCGTCCCGCGTCGCCGCGCGCGCAGCGCTTCGATGATGCGCTCGACGGAAAACCGTGTCTCGAGGTTCAAATAGTCCAGCTTGTATTCGGTCACGACGCGGTGCGCCTGCACGTCCGGGCGCAAACCCATCGCCTGATCTGCGTGGTCCAGCTGACGCTCGATCAGCGATTCGGCAGGCTCCTCCATTGCCGGCTGCGTCAGGCGCGCAAAGCGTGCGGCAGAATCGATCTGCGCAGGCGTGAGCGTCTTGCGCGCCGCCAGCTTGGCCATGAACGCGTCCGACACCTCCAGCCCTTCCAGATGCTTGCGGATGATGCTTTCGCGCACCGTCGGCGGCGGCACCTTCAGCTCGAGGTGGAACTGGAAGCGGCGAAGATATGCCGGATCGATCTGGCGGATCGAATTCGACACCCAGATCACCGGCACGGGGTTCTGCTCCAGCGTCTGGTTCACCCACGCCTTGCCGTTGACCGAGCCACGCGGCTCCTCGTGGCCGAAGAGGCTCATCAGCTCGCGCGTCGGACCAGGGAATACGTCTTCCACTTCGTCGAACAGCAGTACCGCGCCGGGTCGCCCGCGCAGGAACGCCTGCGACACCTGCAGCGAGCGATAGCGGTCTTTGCCCGTGAGGCTGTTGCCGTCCTTGTCGAGACAATCCACCTCGTACAGTTCGCAACCAGCGTCACGTGCCAGTACGCGGGCCAGTTCCGTCTTGCCGGTGCCAGGCGCGCCGTACAGCAGGATATTGACCCCCGAGGCACGCTGCTGCGACGCGTTCTCCAACAGCGCGGTCAGGTAGCGCGCATCGGTTTCCACATGCGGGTAATCGGACTGCGACAGCGTGGTCGGCGGGGCAGGCCGCGTGAAGACGGCCATCATGTCCGCCTCGCTCGCGTAGTCGCCCAGCAGCACATGCAGCAGGCGGTCGGAGATGCGCATCAGATCGCCCAGGTCGGTGACGCTGTTCTCCGGCAGAGGCGGCTCGATGAGACCCAGCGTCTCCAGTCGCGAACCGGGCCGCAATGACGCGGCAACTTCGGACGTGCTCGCTCCCGCCAGACTGGCGAGCAGTTGGAACGCTTCCTGGCTGTGCGCAACCTTGCAATCGACCATCACTGCGCGCAGGTCGCGCTTGTACTTCACCAGGGAGGCAAACAGCAGCAGCGCGCGTTCGTGCGGCGGCAGGCCGAGCACGCGGGCCAGCATGTCGATGTTGCCGACGAGCAGGACACGTTCACCGGACAATCGCTCGCCCAGCGCATCGCACGACGCGCCAAACACGGTGAACATGTCCTTGGCGTGATGCTTGACGTACTCGTCGAGGTAATAGAACAGCGAGCCTTCATCGAAGGCGCTGCTCCACTGGCCGTGGCGCTCCATGAAGGTGGGCAAATCGAGCTTGCCGACCGCACGCCAGCCAGGCATGTCGGCGCAGCGCGCAGACAGAAAACGCTGCAGCCGCTGGATAACCGTGACGGGCCAGATCAGCTCCGGCGCGCAAACGGTGAGAATGTCATTGATATTGGTGCGCAGGTTGAAGCGCAGGCCCATCGCACAGACCGTGCGCAGCGCAAACTGTGCGCACATGGAATCGAGCGAGGACAACAGCAGCGCCTGCGGCTGCCTGCCGCCCGTGGGGACGAACGTGCCATCGTCGTCAGCGTCGTCCATGTTGAGGTTGGCTTCATCCATGGTCGCCCCCTTCTTCCCCGTTTCACGGTTGGCCGGCCGGTCACCGTGTTTGAATGGTTTTCATCCTAGCGCGTTTGCGCACACAGCGTACCCCGGGTGGACCCGTGTCTTTGCAAGTTGCGCGCCCGCAGCGCCTTGAATGGCCAACCGCCTGCACAGGCAGTTTCCCGCCATCGGCCGTCTGGACGTGAGTCCCACCCCACGAAAGAGAGGGAATTTTGTGCGCAAATAGGAATCATTATCGTTTATACTTAGCCCATCGGCCCAATAGACTGAACGCAAACTCTGTTCGGTTGTCGCAACACTGTTGCACTTGCAGGCCTACAATACCTGTCACGCTGGCGACGGCCGGCTGGCTTCAACGCTAGGCGCCATGGAATTGCTCCTGAGTCTGCTCATCAGCATTGGGGTTTCACTGATCGTCTTCGGCAAGCGCTGACGCTACGCCGCTTTCGTCGTTCATCCCACCACCATCGCATCGCATTCCTTTTCTCTGCTTTCGATTCACGGTCGTTGATGATTCACCCTCGTACTCTCAAGATCCTGGTGGTCGTGCTGTTGCTGCATGCGGGCGTGCTGATGCTGATTCAGCTTGGCCTGATCGCGCCGCGCCCGACTGTCGAAGAACCACTGGAAATCCAGGCGCACATCATTCCGGCCGCGCCTGAGCCGATCAAGCAGCCGGAGCCGCCCAAGCAGCAGCCGGTCAAGCAAGAGGCGCCCAAGCCCGTCAACATCGTCAAGCCGGTCGCGCAACCCAAGCCCAAGCCCACGCCGATGCCGACGCCCACGCTGCCGCCGTCGGACAATGCCCCCGTGGTGCCCGCCGCACCGCCCACGCCGCCGGCACCGGCTCCGGAACCTGCGCCCGCGCCGGCACCGGTTTCGTCTGGCCCAATCAGCGTCGGCATCAACGACATTCAATGCAGCGATCCGCCGCTCGTCTATCCCAGCATGTCGCAGAAGATGGGCGAGGAAGGCCGTGCCATGGTCAAGATTTCCATTGGCACGGCGGGTGAAGTCACCAACGTGACGGTCACCTCGTCGTCCGGCTCGCCGCGCCTTGACCGTGCCGCCACCGATGCCGCGCGCGCCATCAAGTGCAGCCCTTACAAGCAGAACGGCCACGCCGTGCCCGTGGTGGCCAGCAAGCCGTTCGTCTTCAAGCTCGATAACTGATTCGATCCCGCTTCTCGCTTAGCCTCTCGCTCAATTCAGGACATTCATCATGCAGGAACTCGGTCTTTTCCATCTCTGGACACAAGGCGATATCGTTACCCGCGCCACGGCAATTCTGCTGCTCATCATGTCGCTCGCCTCGTGGATCGTCATCTTCACCAAGGCATGGGACATCGTGCGCCTGAAGTCGATGGCGCAAGGCGCTGAAAAGCGTTTCTGGCACTCGGATGACTTCGATCACGCCATGCAGACGCTGGGCTCAGCCAAGGACAACCCGTTCCACATGTTGGCGCAAACCGGCCGCGAGGCTGCACAGCACCATCGCGCCAGCCAGCCGCAGCTGCACGATGTGATGGACATCTCCGACTGGATCACGCGCTCGCTCAAGAGCGCGATCGACGAGTCGGTGGGCCAGATGCAATCGGGCTTGGCCGTACTGGCCTCGGTCGGCTCGACCGCACCGTTCGTCGGTCTGTTCGGCACGGTGTGGGGCATTTATCACGCCCTGCTCGGCATCGGCGCCGTGGGCGTTCCGACCATCGACAAGGTGGCCGGCCCCGTGGGCGAATCGCTCATCATGACGGCCTTCGGTCTGGCCGTGGCCATTCCCGCGGTGCTCGGCTACAACGCCCTCACGCGCGGCAACAAGGCCATCATCGCCAAGCTCAACCGCTTTGCGCACGACCTGCACGCTTACTTTGTGACCGGCGCGCGCCTGCGCCCGGGCACTTCGCGTGACGACGCCGGCGTGCGTCTGGCGGCGGTCAAGCAGCAGTAAGGAGAGACCATGTCCTTCGGATCTTTCGACAGCGACGACGAGGTGATGAGCGAGATCAACATGACGCCGCTGGTCGACGTCATGCTGGTGCTGCTGATCATCTTCATCATCACCATTCCGGTGATCAACCACGCGGTGAAGATCGACCTGCCGCGCGCGTCCAACAAACCCGACGACGCCAAGCCGCAAAGCGTGAACGTCGAGATCAACGCAGACGGCCAGGTGTTCTGGAACAACCAGCCGGTCGACGAGGCCACGCTGCAGGCCGACATCGCCCAGGCTGCGCAGCAGCAGCCGCAGCCGGAAATGCACCTGCGCGCTGACCGCAACGTGCGCTACGAGCGCGTGGCACAGGTGATGGCCTCCATCCAGCGTGGTGGGCTCTCCCGCATCGGCTTCGTGACGGAGCCGCAGCACTAGGCGGCACGCATCACCGTGCCCAACGAACCTCGTCTTCGAGGGTTTGTCGCTTCAGAACCTAACGCAACCGGGCCACGCGCCCGGTTTTTTTTTCGAGCACGGATCAGCGCATTCTCAGATCACGCTTGTAGTGATAACGATTCTCATTTACTCTATCTGGAATTCGCTGGGCTGACTTCAGCCAGCGCCCCAGCCTCGTTTTTCGCTCGCCAGGACATTGCTATGAATGTTGCCGAACACCAAGACGCAGGACGTACCGTGACGCGTCGTCGTCACGTCATCGTGGCTCGCAAACGCCCCGCCGATCTGAATGCCGCGCCCGCAACGGAGGCCGCATCAGCGGCACCCGAAGCCGTGCGGGATATTCCGTCTGCCATCGGTGACACGCGGGTGATGACTTCCGAGCAACTCTTTGCCGGCCAAAATGCCGTGGCCATCCGCCACAACGGCGCGATCTACACGCTGCGCGTCACGCGCTTCGGCAAGCTGATTCTGACCAAGTAACACCGCAACACGCACCGGCTTTTGTGGGGACGTCTCTCTCAGGAGACATTCGGCCCTAGCCAGCCGTCGTCGTTTCGCATGGCCGTTTCGCATGGCCAGACGACCGCCAGCCACGCCGCTCTTTCCCTGCATCGCGCGCCCAAAGAAAAAGGGCGCGCCCCCTGCCGCGCCCTTCCCTTTGCTGATTCGTCCAGCGTGATTGCGTATCAGCAGATCACGTTCACAGCGGCAATGCCCGCCTTGGCGATCACCACATCTTCCGTGGACTTCACGCCCGACACACCCACCGCACCGGCGCACACGCCTTCCACCATCACCGGCACACCGCCTTCGAGCATGCCCTGCAGATGCGGCGCAGACAGGAACGAGATACGACCGTTGTTGATGATGTCTTCGTAGATCTTAGACTCGCGACGGCCCAGCGCTGCGGTACGGGCTTTTTCCGGGGCGATGTACGCCGAGATGGTGGCGCAGCCGTCCATGCGGCGCAGGCCCATCAGATGGCCGCCGTCGTCCACCACGGCGATCGTCACGTTCCATTGGTGCGCGCGCGCTTCTTTCTCGGCAGCGTCCAGGATCTTGGTGACATCGTCCTGGCACAGGCACGGTTTCGTTTTCATGACGTTCTCCTTGGTGGTTGTAATGCAAAGGCGCAAGGGCTGTGTAAAGCCCGTATCAGGCAAAAGTATGCCATCGGCAGTGAGCGCTTCCACAGCATGATCCCGCACCCATGACGCAAAAGAGCCGATACATTCCTGCGCTTCAGTATCGTCGAGTATCGTTGCGCTTGCGCCGTACGCCAGCGTTTCCTGAGTCCCTTGGGAGCCTACGTTAACACGCGGCATGCATCATAAAGATGCACAAAGAAAAAGCCCGGGTATGGCCCGGGCTTGATGTTGCGATGCGGCAGCAACCCTGCCGCTCTCGGTTTATGACGGACGGCCGCTGCAGGCGCCATCGGTGTAGGGATCGGCGCGCCCCATCTTCGCCCCGTCGGTATAGGGGTCGGTGCGGCCCATTTTTGCGCCATCGGTGTAGGGATCAGCACGGCTGACCTTGGCCCCATCGGTGTAAGGATCGGCGCGGCTCACCTTGTGGGTGGCCTGATACGGATCGATCGAGCCGGCGTGCGCGACCGCCGCGCCTAGCGCCAGGGCCAAGCCGCTTGCGGCTGCAACCAAGGTGCGCGTTGCAAAGCGTTGCGTGGTGACTTGCATGAGGACTCCTTCGGTCAGGACACTGCGAACATGACGTGCGCCGCTGTGACACACGTGTCCGCGTAATTCACGCGGACGTCATATCGACCGGGTGAGCGAGGCGCCAGTTCTCCACCGCGCTGCTTTGTCACGGGGCTGGCTACTCGATTACCCGTCATCCAAATTGACGCACGTGCCATGCCACCCGGGCTCGTGCCGCCAAAGAAAAAAGCTCCCGAAGGAGCCTTCTCTTGGCAGATGCCCGCTTAACGCCAGTGGCGCCAGTGACGGCCGTCGTACCAGCGATAGCGAGGACCCCAACGGTACCAGCCGGGGCCCACCACAACCGGGGCCGGGCCATACGCAGGCGGACCGTAATACACAGGCGCCGGGGCGTAATACGCCGGAGGCGGCGGGGGCGGGTAGTAGACCGGAGGCGGCGGCGGATAGTACACCGGCGCAGGTGCCACATACACAGGCGCCACCGGCACGCCAAACCCGATGCCGACGCTCACATGCGCCGACGCCATCCGCGGCACGGCCAGCACTGCCAGTGCGGCTGCACCTGCAATCCACAGCACATTGCGTCGAATCATCTTGATCACCTGCAGCTAGAGCGCCGAGCGAGTCCGTAGCCGGCGCGGAATACGGTATCTGTATTGTATTCAGGGCCGCTAACACAGGTGATACGGCGCTGGCGAATTAGTAACAGAACGTAACACCACTCCGCGCATCACGCTCGCCTCATCAGTCGAGCGCGGGGCTGCAGTCGAACTCGCCTGCGGCGATCATCGCTTCGGCATACGCTCGCGCGGCTTCCAAGGCCCTGGCGGCGCTCGAATACGTGTTGGCGGATTCGCGCACGGTGGTGCGGGCTAACAGGGTCTCACCGTTACTGGCGCGCAGGATGCTCACTTCTGCGCGCCATGCTTGCGGTGAAAGCTCATAGGCGGATACCTCGATTTTGCAGTCGTCTCGGAAAGTCATGTGGCCTCCGGTTCGTATTGGATAGGTCGAGCTCCGTGTCAATGCACGAAGAGCCAGATCACCAGCAACACAAGCGCGGGAACACCCAAGAGCCACGCAACGAGATAGGGCATGAGAACCTCCCACATGTTGATAGGCATGTAGGAAGTGTAGAGACGCGCGCACCGGCGGACTGTCGAGTTCCGCCCGCGCCGTTTTGTAGGACTGTACCGAAATGACTGTCGGCCCACGCCGACGCTTCTCACCCGTACAGAGGAGGCCTAGTGTGCAGTGCCGTCCTTGGCGGTTACGTCACTTGGGCTCAGGATCCGGCTCGTACCGGCATCTTCGGCCGCCTCTGCGGCGGCCACCTCCAGGCCGACCGATGCTTTGAAAAAATTCACGGCCGCCTCGGCACCAGGAGGCGCGGCGTCCACAAGGTTTTCCGCGAGGAAGCCCCATTGGCGGCGCACTTCGTCACCGTGGCGTTGCAAGGCGCGGGCAATTCCGTTCTGTGTCTCGACGCCGATTTCAACAAAGTTGCGGGTATAGCCAGAGACACGTTCGCCAGCCGGTTGCAGATAACGCGCTTGTGCGTTCCACCATTCGCCGGCGTCGTGCGCACCGGCGGCGTCGTGCAGGCAGTGCTCCGTTTCGCCAAGACCGGTCTTGAGGGCCTGCAGATTGAGCCCGATCAAGCGATTGACGCCGTTCACGGCCTCTTCCGTGACCGCCATCCAGGTTTCGAGCTGCGATCGTTGCAGAACGCCGAGTTGCTCCAGAGTCATCATGTCGGTTACTCCCTCGTGAGATCGGTGAATACGTCCAGCATGTGCCGGGCGTTTCAGTGTAGCCGCGCAGGATGCCGATTTCCTTGACCTCAACCGTTTGTCCTACAGGTGTTTCGGACGCCATCGCCTGCGGTGCCGCCCGTGTGCGCGTTAGAGTGAATCGCATCCTTCACCAGACCACGGAGTCACGATGAAACGTCTCGCCGCCGCCCTGATCGCTAGCGCCACCATTGCCGCCACACCGCAGGCTTTCGCGCAGGTCGCGGGCCACGCTGCGCTGGGGGTGTCCGTTACTGAACTCGATGCCGTCATCAAGGGCGTGAGTGTGAAGAAGCAGGTGCTTGGCAAGCCGGTCTACAACGAGGCCAAGGAGAAGGTCGGCAATGTGCAGGACTTGATCGTGACGCCGGAAAACGCCGTGTCGTTTGCCATCGTGGGGGCGGGCGGCTTTGTGGGCCTGGGCCGGCATGACGTGGCCATTCCTGTGAATCAGTTCCAGTACGATCAAGGCAGAATCGTGCTGCCTGGCGCGACCAAAGACGCCATCAAGGCGCTGCCGGAATTCAAGTACGAGCGTCAGCAAAAGCCGGCCAAGGCCTGACGAGCCGGGGAACTTTGTCCTCTGCAGCCACGCTGAAGGTGTGGGAATCGGCTGACAAGCCTTTCAGGCAACCTGCCCTGCACATAGCGGCGTGCATGCTCTTGAATGAAGTTACACAGACGACAAAAGGAGTTTGTTATGCGTGCCTTCGTATCCTTGATCCTGGCGGCCGCATTGGCATCCGTCAGCGGATGCGCGGACATGACGCCCAAGCAGCGCAACACTGCGCTAGGCGCAGCCGCAGGTGGTGTCGCCGGGGCGGCCATCTGGGGCGGTCCGGGCGCCACGCTGGGTGGTGCGGCACTGGGTGGCGTGGTCGGTAACGCCGTCACCAAGTAACCTCGCCAGAGCGCGCAGTGATGCGCGCGCTGCAAGCTCGGGCCAGGCATGTCGCCTGGCCCTTTTTGTTGCCTGAGAGCCGCGCAATGTCGTCGCAGATTCCCCCCATACGCGTATGCGGATGCCGGCGCATAATCGGCGTTTTGCAACGGAGGCAATGTGCGATACGAGCAAGAAGGTTTTGGCGTGAGCAGCACACCGATCCTCAGCGTCGAAGGCCTGCGCAAACGTTACGGCGACCAGACTGTCGTCGACAACCTGAGCTTCAGCGTGCGCCGCGGCCAGTGCTTTGGCCTGCTCGGCCCCAACGGTGCCGGCAAGACCACCACGCTGCGCATGCTGCTCGGCATGACGATGCCCGATGCGGGCAGCCTGAGACTGTGCGACGAGCCCGTCCCCGAGGCCGCGCACCGCGCGCGCATGCGTGTGGGCGTCGTGCCGCAGTTCGACAATCTCGATCCTGATTTCTCCGTCTCGGAAAACCTGCGGATCTTTGGGCGCTACTTTGGCCTCTCGTCTGCGACCATTCGCGAGCGCATTCCTACCCTGCTGGAGTTCGCGCGGCTCGAACAGAAGGCCGATGCGCCCGTACGCGCCCTCTCGGGCGGCATGAAGCGACGGCTGACGGTAGCGCGCGCGCTGATCAACGATCCCGACATCCTCGTCATGGACGAGCCCACCACGGGGCTCGACCCGCAAGCGCGACATTTGATCTGGGAGCGCCTGCGCTCATTGCTCGCAGCAGGCAAGACCATCTTGCTGACCACGCATTTCATGGAAGAAGCCGAGCGCCTGTGCGATGAGCTTTGCGTGATCGACAACGGCCGGAAGATCGCGCAAGGCAAGCCACAAGAACTCATCGCACGCGAAATCGGTTGCGACGTCGTTGAAGTCTACGGCGACGACCTCAACGCCCTGCGCGCGCTGCTGACACCGCTCGCAGATCGCGTCGAAACCAGTGGCGAGACGCTCTTCTGCTATGCACGCGATCCGCAGCCGCTGGTGGCCGCGCTGCGCACGCAGGCAGAAACGCACACCATGCCCGGGCTGCGCTATCTGCACCGCCCGGCCAATCTCGAAGATGTGTTCCTGCGCCTGACCGGCCGCGAAATGCGCGACTGAGAGAACCGCCCATGTCCACTGAAACCGCACTCACCCCAACGCAGAAACGCGCCTTTCCGCAGCCCCTGCTACCGCTGAACTTCCGCAACTGGCAGTACGTCTGGCTGCGCAACTTCATGGTGTGGCGCAAGCTGGCCATTCCGTCGATGGCCGGCAATCTGGCTGACCCGATGATTTACCTGTTCGGCCTTGGGCTCGGCCTGGGCCTGCTGGTCGGGCGCGTCGACGGCGTGTCGTACATCGCATTCCTGGCAGCCGGCACGGTGGCGTCCAGCACGATGATGTCGGCGAGCTTCGAGGCGATGTATTCCGCGTTTTCGCGCATGCACGTGCAACGTACCTGGGAAGCAATTCTGTACGCGCCGCTCAGCCTGGGTGACGTGGTCCTTGGGGAGCTGCTCTGGGCCGCCAGCAAGTCGGTGCTCTCGGGCCTGGCGATCATGCTGGTTGCCGGTGCTCTCGGCTATGCGTCGATGCCGCAAGCACTGCTCGCCCTACCCGTCATCGTGCTGACCGGTTTTACCTTTGCCTGCCTGGCGATGAACATGACGGCGCTCGCGCCCAACTACGACTTCTTCATGTTCTACCAGACGCTGGTGATCACGCCGATGATGCTGCTCTCGGGCGTGTTCTTTCCGCTCTCGCAACTGCCGGCGCCCGTGCGCGCAGCGACGAGCGTGCTGCCATTGCCGCACGCGGTGGACCTGATCCGCCCGCTGATGCTGGGCCGCACGCCGGAGAACATCCTGCTGCACCTCGGCGTGCTGCTTCTCTACGCCGTTGGCGCGCTGCTGCTGTGCCTGTGGCTGCTGCGTCGTCGCATGCTCAAGTAAGGCGCGATCGCAACGCCCAACAAAAAAGCCCGTCGCGATGACGGGCTTTTCTTTTGCTGCGCTCGAGATTTACTCGTTCACGGCAGAGCGCTGCAGATGCAATTGCGTACGCGGATCATCGTTCTGCGCATTCTCACGATCGGCCTTGGCCGAGTTGTTGCGCGCAGCCTCCAGGCGATCAAGGTAAGCCTCGTCAATGTCGCCGGTTACGTATTTGCCGTCAAAGCATGACGCATCGAAATCCTTCAGCGCCGGATTGACGTCGCGCACGGCGCGCTTCATGTCTTCCACGTCTTGGTACACGAGCTGGTCGGCGCCGATGATCTTGGCAATCTCTTCGTGCGTGCGGCCATAAGCCACCAGTTCGCCGCGCGTCGGCATGTCGATACCGTACACGTTCGGGAACTTCACCGGCGGCGCGGCCGAAGCGAAGATCACCTTCTTCGCACCGGCATCGCGCGCCATCTGCACGATCTCCGACGAGGTCGTGCCGCGCACGATGGAGTCGTCGACGATCAGCACGTTCTTGTCCTTGAACTCGATCGCCATGGCGTTGAGCTTCTGACGCACGGACTTCTTGCGCACCGCCTGGCCCGGCATGATGAAGGTACGGCCCACGTAGCGGTTCTTGAAGAAACCTTCGCGATACGGCACGCCCAGGTGGTTGGCCACTTGCATTGCGGCCGGACGCGATGAATCCGGGATCGGCATCACCACGTCGATCTTGTCGGTGACCTCGCGCTTGATCTTTTCGGCCAGGTAATCGCCCATGCGCAGGCGCGCGTCGTACACCGACACGCCATCCATGCGGGAGTCCGGGCGGGCGAGGTACACGTATTCAAAAATGCACGGCGAAAGCACAGGGTTGGCGGCGCACTGCTTGGTGTGCAGCTTGCCCTCGAGGTCGATGAAGATGGCTTCGCCCGGGGCCACATCGCGCTCAAACTTGAAGCCGATGCCCTCCAGCGCCACGGACTCCGAAGCGACCATGTATTCGATGTGGCCCTCCGGCGTTTCCTGGCTACCCAGTGCGAGCGGGCGGATGCCAAACGGGTCGCGCACAGCCAGCACGCCGTAGCCGGAAATCTCGGCAGCGATGGCATACGAACCGCGCACGCGGCGGTGCAGGCCTTCCACGGCCGTGAAGATGGAATCGCGATTCAGCGGGATGTCGTTACTGGCGCGTTGCAGCTCGTCGGCCAGCACATTGAGCAGCACTTCCGAGTCGGACTGCGTGTTGATGTGGCGGCGGTCGCGCCGGAACATCTCGTCGCGCAGCTGATCGGAGTTCGTCAGGTTGCCGTTGTGTGCCAGCACGATGCCGAACGGCGCGTTGACATAGAACGGTTGGGCCTCTTCTTCGCTGGAGGAACCCGCGGTCGGATAGCGCACTTGGCCGATGCCACTCGTACCTGGCAGGCCGCGCATGTTACGGGTGCGGAACACGTCCCGAACCATGCCGTTGGCCTTGTGCATGTGGAAAGTGCTGCCTGATGCGGTGGCAATGCCCGCCGCGTCTTGCCCCCGGTGTTGCAGGAGCAACAGACTGTCGTAGATCAGCTGATTGACGGGCGTGGCTGAAACCACCCCAACGATACCGCACATGTCGAACTCCAGCGAGAACGTATTTGGTGGCGCCCACACCCGTTGCGGGCGCCGAAAAAGCTTTCCGGATCGCCTAGCTCGTGGCCAGGCGCTCCAGATCAATAGTGAACATACTTCGCGACGTCCGGGGGCAACAACGGCTTGGCCGCTTGTGCTGCCTGCTCCGCATAGGGTCGGGTAATCGAATCGCGCCAGAACGGTTGCTCAGGCAGACTGGTAAAGCCCGCCACCGTCATCAACACGAGGATGATCACGCCACCGCGTGCCAACCCGAACACCATACCCAAACCGCGATCTGCCGGCTTGAGCCCCGCGCTCGCCAGGGCCGCCGAAAGCAGTGCGCCCACCAGCGAAGTTGCAATCACCGTCACGATAAACAGTAGGACGAAACCGAGAATGGTGCGTGCGACCGGCCCACCGGGCAGCGATTCCGGCATCCAGCCCGCCGCCACACCAGAAAACGTGTATGCCACCCACGCGGCAAACAGCCACCCGAGCAGCGCCAGCACTTCGCGGATCAGCCCGCGAAACAACCCAATCAGCGCCGACGTGACGATGATGAACAGCACACCGTAGTCAAAGAAAGTCGGTTGCATCGGGCAGCGGCTTAGATTGACTGTGGCGGAGTGCGGGGTGATGAATCAGCAAATCTGACGAGCGCGCTGAGTCCACGTTCGGCCGCATCATCATTGCTGCACGAGTTTGGGCGTCAGGCCAATCTGCTCTGCACGCTTCTGCGCCGCTTCCGCAGACGCACGATCGTTGAACGGCCCCGCTCGCAGCAAGGCCAGATCGCCCTTCTCAGGCACCTTCTTGTGTTCGATGTAACCCGGAATCTTCTCGCCCTTGAGCTTGCCCAGCCAATTGCGGGCGCGGTCCTCTGAAGCGAATGCGCCAATCAGGAGAATGAACTTGCCGCCGTTGGCATCGGTGCTCGGTGCAGCCGCTTGCTGTGGGGGCTGGGCGGCCGGTTGGGCAGGTTTCGCTGCGGGCTTGGATTCAGCAGGTGGCGTCGGACTGGCGACGGGCTTGGGCGGTGTCGCGGGCTTGGCTGCAGCCGGCGGGTTCTGGGCTGCGGGCGGCGCGTCATTGCTTGCGACAACCTCTTCGCCCTGGTCAAGCGCCTGCGCCTGATCCGTCGACGAGGCTGCGGGACGCGACGCAGAACGCCGGCTGGCGACCTTCGGCTCGTCGGTCGAGGCCTTGGCGCCACGATCGACCGGCTGATCCTGGATCTGCACGGCCACGGCATCGGTCACGGGGCGCGGCTTGGAATCAAACACGAGGGGCAGCACGATCACGGCGGCGCCAACCAGCACCACGGCACCGATCAGCCTGCGGCGAGCGCGTTGTTTTTGCGGGAGTTCAGGGTCAAGACCGTCGTCGTCATCGTCGGAGCGACGGGAAGCGCGGCTGCGAGCATTCGACGATGCGCGCGAACCCCGCACCGCATCGCGAGCCACATCGGCAGCACTACCGGCGGCTGCGCCGCGTGTGCGTTGGCCTTCAGCGTTCTTGCGGGAGGAAAAGATGGAAAACAGTCCCATGAGGGCCCCGGTTTTAGTGCGCGCGACTCTTGCGCTCCGCCAGCACGCCGGCAACGGTGTAGAACGATCCGAAGACCACGATTCTATCATCCTCGGTGGCCCGCTCCATGGCGTTGCGATAGGCTGTGGTGGGATCGCTGAATGTGCTCACGCTCGATTCCTTGCCTGCGCGGAAACCGGCGTCGGCCAGCACCTGCGCCAGGCTTGCGGCAGTCGCCGCGCGCGGCGTCGGCAAGTCGGTCAGGCACCAGTGATCGACCTTGTCGAGCATGTGCCGGAGCACACCTTCGATGTCCTTGTCCTGCATCGCACCGAACACCGCGTAGGTGTAGCGGTAGAAGCCCATGTTCTCGAGGTTCTGGCCCAGCGCGGCCGACGCGTGCGGGTTGTGTGCGACATCCAGGATCACGGACGGACGCCCGGGAAGAACCTGGAAGCGCCCCGGCAGCACCACCTGCGACAGCCCCAGACGCACGTCCTGCGCCGAGATCGGCAACCGATCGCGCACTGATTCCAAAGCAGCCAGCGCCGCCGACGCATTGAGCAGTTGATTTGCCCCGCGCAATGCGGGATAGCCCAGGCTCGGCCAACGGCGCCCGCGGCCGCTAAAGCCCCACTGCTGCTTGTCGCCCTGGAAGTTGAAATCGCGACCGACCAGCCAGAGATCTGCGCCAATGGCCTCGGCGTGTTTCACTAGGGAGATCGGCGGCACCGGGTCAGAGCAGATTGCCGGCTTGCCTGCACGGAAGATGCCGGCTTTCTCAAAGCCGATCGCCTCGCGGGTATCGCCCAGGTAGGCCATGTGGTCGAGATCGACGCTGGTGATGATGGCGCAATCCGTGTCGACAATGTTGACCGCGTCCAACCGGCCACCCAGGCCGACTTCGAGGATCACCGCATCAAGACCCGCGTTGGCGAACAGATGCATGATCGCCAGCGTGGTGAATTCGAAATAAGTCAGGCTGACGGGCTCGGGGAAGCTGCAGCGCGCGCGCTCTACGGCCTCGAAGTGCGGCAGCAGCATCGCGTCGGTGGCGATCTCTCCATTCACGCGAGCGCGCTCGTTAAAGTCGATCAGGTGTGGCGAGGTATGGCAACCGACCTTGTAGCCGGCGGCCAGCAAGATCGCCTCGAGCATCGCGCAGGTCGAGCCCTTGCCATTGGTGCCGCCCACCGTAAAGACGACTGACTTGAATTCCAGCCCGAGCGCATCGCGCACGCGACTGATGCGGGCCAAGCCCATGTCGATGCCGACCGGGTGTGCGGTTTCCAGGTGGGCCAGCCAGTCGGGCAGCGTGTCGAATGTAGGCATGCGAAATAGGTGGCGCGACGTCAGGGAAACGGGCCGCGCAAAAACAAGAAGCGCGGACTCACGCCCGCGCTTCGGTTCAACAGATGTGCTGCATCAGGCCAGTGCGTCGGCCGGTTGCTTCTGCAGGAGCGCAAGAAGCTCTGCGATCTCGCGGCGCATGTTGCGGCGGTCGACAATCATGTCGATGGCGCCCTTCTGCAGCAGGAACTCAGCGCGTTGGAAGCCTTCCGGCAGTTTCTCGCGAACGGTCTGCTCGATCACACGCGGACCGGCAAAGCCGATCATTGCCTTGGGCTCGGCGATCACCACGTCGCCCATGAAGGCGAAGCTGGCGGACACGCCGCCCGTGGTCGGATCGGTTAGCACGCTGATGAACGGCAGCTTGGCTAGCGCCAGCTTCTGGACCATCGCAGTGGTCTTGGCCATTTGCATGAGCGACAGCAGGCTTTCCTGCATGCGCGCGCCGCCAGAGGCCGTCACACAGATGAACGGCACCTTCTGTTCCAGCGCCATCTGCGCACCACGCGCGAAACGCTCGCCTACCACCGAGCCCATCGAGCCCGTCATGAATTCGAACTCAAAGCAGGCCACCACCACGGGCAACGCATGGATGGCGCCGCCCATCACGACCATGGCATCGGTCTCGCCGGTGTTGTCCATGGCGGCCTTGATGCGGTCGGGGTACTTTTTGCTGTCCTTGAACTTGAGCGCGTCGACCGGGAGGATCTCCTGACCCAACTCATAGCGCCCTTCGGCGTCCAGCAGCGCGTCCAGGCGAGCACGGGCGCCGATGCGCATGTGGTGGTCGCACTTCGGGCAGACGTGCAGGTTGGCCTCGACGTCGGTCCGATACAGCACCGACTCGCAGGCCGGGCATTTGACCCAGAGGCCCTCCGGAATGCCCTTGCGTTGCGACGGGTCGGTCTGTTGGATCTTGGGCGGAAGCAGTTTGTCCAGCCAGCTCATGCGTGCTCCTTGAATGCGGTGTCGCCGAGATCAGGCGTCGAGCGCCTGGCGAATCTCCGCGATGAAATCAGTCAAGTATTGTACCGCTTGTTCGCGAGGTGCTTCTTCAAGCAATTGCACAATGCGGGATCCGATGACCACCGCATCCGCCACACCGCTGATCGCACGTGCCGTTGCAGCATCACGAATGCCGAACCCGACGCCCACCGGCAGCCGCGCGTGCTGGCGGATTTGCGGGATGCGTGCCGCCACAGCGTCGAGGTCGATGGTGGCCGCGCCAGTCACGCCTTTGAGCGACACGTAGTAGATGTAGCCACTCGCCACGCGCGCGATCTGCGCGATACGCGTTTCGGTGGACGTGGGCGCCAGCAGGAAGATCGGATCAATGCCAGCGGCGCGCATGGTGTTGGCAAAAGCCTCGCACTCTTCGGGCGGATAGTCGACCACGAGCACGCCGTCCACGCCGGCTTCGGATGCAGCTTTGGCAAAAACCTCCACGCCCATGCGCTCGATCGGGTTGGCGTAGCCCATGAGCACCACGGGCGTCGTTGAATCGGTGGTGCGGAATGCACGCACATACTCCAGCACCGTGCGCAGACCGACCTTTTTGGCCAATGCGCGCTCCGAAGCACGCTGAATAACTGGGCCGTCCGCCATCGGGTCGGAGAACGGTACGCCCAGTTCGATGACGTTGGAACCGCCCTTGACCAGCGCGTGCATCAGGTCGACGGTCATCTCGGGGTACGGATCACCCGCCGTGATGAACGGAATCAGGCCCTTGCGGCCCTGTGCGGACAACTGCGAAAAAGTTTGAGCGATGCGGGACATAGGGGGATCAGGTTTCAGGCGACCTTGATAGTCTCAGGCGCCTGCGATTCAGTCGGTTGGACGTTGGCGGCAGCGGCGGCATGCACAGCAGCCACCCGCTCGCGCGCCACGCGGCAATAGTCGGCATTGATCTCGAAGCCGGCGAAGCGGCGGTCAAGCCTTGCACACGCGGCCGCCGTGGTGCCGCTGCCCAGGAACGGGTCCAGCACCAGACCGCCCGGCGGGCAGCTTGCCAGAATCATGCGTTCCACCAGTTCCAGCGGCTTTTGGGTTGGATGCTCGGCGCGCTCCGGGTCTTGCCGGTGCAGGCGCGACACGCTCCACACGTCCTTCGGGTTATAGCCGACTTCCAGCCACTTCTTGCCCTCGAAACGCTTGCGGCTGCGCGCTTTTTTCGTCTCGGCATCGTACGGAATGCGCACGGCGTCGACATCGAAGTAGTAATCGCGTGAAGCGGCAAAAAAGCCGATGTTGTCGTGCACCGACGAGAACTTGCGCGTGCTGCCGCCCATACTCGGCACTCGGCGGTCCCAGATGATCTCGTTGACCATCGTGAGGCGCCGCTTGAGCATCACGAACAGTTCCGGCGCGTATTGCCACGTGCAAAACAGGTAGAACGATCCGTTGCGCGCCAGCTTCGGCCGCACCGCATCGATCCAGCGTTCGGACCAGGCGAGGTATGCATCGCCCGACAGTTTGTCGGAGTCGTTGCCGTAATCCTTGCCCAGCCCGTACGGCGGATCGGCGATCACGAGGTCCACACTGCCATCGGCCAGATGCTCGACCCCGGTAATGCAGTCCTCGTTGAAGATGCCGTCGATGGCGCGCTCGGTCATGCGTGTGCCAGTGCCGTTAGAGTTTGATGCCGGAAAATTCGGCGACGGTATGCATATCCTTGTCGCCACGGCCGGACAGGTTCACCAGCAGGATCTTGTCCTTGGGCAGCGTCGGCGCCAGCTTGCACGCATACGCCAGCGCATGGCTCGATTCCAGCGCCGGGATGATGCCCTCCATGCGGCACAGGTCGTGGAAGGACTGCAGCGCTTCCTTGTCGGTAATGCCGACGTATTCCGCGCGCCGCACGTCCTTCAACCAGGCGTGCTCCGGACCGACACCCGGATAATCGAGCCCGGCCGAGATCGAATGCGTCTCGATGATCTGGCCGTCTTCATCCTGCAGCAGATAGGTGCGGTTACCGTGCAGTACGCCCGGTGAGCCGCCCGTAAGCGACGCGGCGTGGCGACCGGTCTCGATGCCCTCGCCCGCCGCCTCCACGCCGATCAGCTTCACGTCGGTGTGGTCAATGTACGGATAGAAGATGCCCATGGCGTTGGAGCCGCCGCCCACACAGGCGATCACCGCGTCCGGCTGGCGGCCGGTCATCTCCGGCATCTGCACTTTGCATTCCTCGCCGATCACGGCCTGGAAGTCGCGCACCATCATCGGATACGGGTGCGGGCCTGCCACCGTGCCGATGATGTAGAAGGTGTCGGCCACGTTGGTCACCCAGTCGCGCATCGCTTCGTTCAGCGCGTCCTTGAGTGTGCGCGAGCCCGACTCCACCGGCACCACGGTCGCGCCCAGCAGCTTCATGCGGTAGACGTTGGCGGCCTGGCGGCGCACGTCTTCGCTGCCCATGTAGACGACGCATTCCATGCCGTAGCGCGCGGCAATCGTGGCGGTGGCAACACCGTGCTGGCCGGCGCCCGTTTCGGCAATCACGCGTGGCTTGCCCATGCGGCGCGCGAGCAATGCCTGGCCGATCACGTTGTTCACCTTGTGCGCGCCGGTGTGGTTCAGGTCCTCGCGCTTGAGGTAGATCTGCGCGCCGCCGCAGTGTTCGGTCAGGCGGCGTGCGTGATAGATGGGCGACGGCCGACCGACGAAATGCTTCAGCTCGTATTCGTATTCCTTGATGAACTCGGGATCGTGCTGATAGCGCGCATAGGCGTCGCGCAGCTCATCCAGCGCGTGGGACAGCGTTTCGGCAACGAAGGTGCCGCCGTAGGGGCCGAAATGGCCGTGGGCGTCGGGCAGGTTGTACATGGCAATCTCTCGAGGCGTCCGCCGAGGTCAGGGTGAAGCCCCCGTCGGCGGAGATATTCAGGAAGGCGTGCGTCACGAAAGACCTGCCGGATCGGCTCAGGCCTGCACCGATGCAGCCAGGGCTGCATCGGCCTCGCGGACCGCACGCACAAATGCGGTCATCCGGGCGTGGTCTTTCACGCCCCGTGCGGCCTCGATCCCGCTGCTGACGTCAACAGCGTATGGCCGCACGCGTTCAATCGCGCCAGCGACGTTTTGCGCGCTCAACCCACCACTCAAAACGAGCCGAGGAGCGGCGCTTGTGGTTGGCAAGGATGGCGATTGCGGGAGCCATTGCGGAGGAATGAGAGTCCAGTCGAAGACGTGGCCGCCGCCGCCATACCCCTCAACAAATGCGTCGAGCAGCAGGCCTTGAGCAGCGGCAAACCGATTGCCGAATTCTACCAAATCGGCCCCGGGCTGAACACGCAGGGCACGCAGCCACGGCAGCCGCACCTTCGCTGCAACCTCGGCGCACAGCTCTGCCGGCTCGTCACCGTGGAACTGAAGCAGCGTAAGCGGCACTTTGTCCAGCACACGCGCCACGTCGTCCGCGCTGGCGTTGACGAACAGGCCCGTCACGGTGACGAACGGACCGGCGCGGCGAGCCAGCTCGGCAGCGCGTTCGGTGGCGACGTAACGCGGGCTGGGCGGATAGAAGACGAGCCCGATCGCATCGGCGCCGAGCTCGACGGCGTGGTCGACGTCGGCCGGCTGGGTCAGGCCACACAGCTTGATACGGGTACGGTGCAACGGCATGGTGGAAGCGGAGTTCACGGGCCGACGTGTTCGTCGAACACGCCACGAAACAGGCTGGACGATGCCGGAGATGCCGGCAACGAGAAGACATCAGGATAGCCGACCTCGGCCAGATACAACCCGTCGGGCATGAAGGTCGGGGCGGCGGCGACGCGGCTGCGTGCTGCCAGTACATCGCGCATCCAGGAAGATGGTTGCCGGCCCCGCCCGATCGCCACCAGGCAGCCCATGATGTTGCGCACCATGTGGTGCAGGAATGCACTGCCACGAATACGGACGAATACCCACTCGCCCTCGCCTCGCACCTCGATCGAGTACATCGTTTTGACGGGCGACTTGGCTTGGCATTCGGCCGCGCGGAACGACGAGAAATCGTGCTCACCGACCAAGACCTGCGCAGCCTCGTTCATGGCTGCCACGTCAAGCGCTTGGCCAGGCGGCAGCATCACGTAGCCGGCCTTGTCTTCGAGCAATGGTGCGCGCGTCGGGCCGAAGGTCAGCGCGTAGTAATACGTGCGGCGATGCGCGGAGAAGCGCGCGTGGAAGTCCTCCGGCATTTCCTGCGCCCATCGCACGGCCACCGTGGGGGGCAGAAACGCGTTGGTGCCGCGCACCCACGAAAACGGCTCGCGCACGAGGTCGGTATCCAGGTGGACGACCTGGCCCAGCGCATGCACACCCGCATCGGTGCGGCCGGCCACCGTGGTCGGGAGCGCCACGCCGGCAAACTGTCGCAGGGCCGCCTCCAGTGCGTCCTGCACGGTGTTGCCGTGCGGCTGCGATTGCCATCCCGAAAACGCGGCACCGTCGTACTGAATGCCAAGCGCGATGCGCGTCATGCCGTGTGAATCCCCATGCGGAAAGAAAAACGCCGGCAGGATACCACCCTGCCGGCGCTGTCGATGGCGTAAAACGCGTTGCGTCAGCCGATCTGGCGCATCAAGGCTTGCGCCTCGGCGTGGAACGACGGATCGCCCAAATCCAGCACTTCCTGCAGCAGTTCGCGTGCGCCTTCCTTGTCGCCAATCTCGATGTAGGCCTTGGCCAGATCGAACTTGATCTGCAGATCGCGCACACCGTCGGCACCGTGCTCACCGGACAGCGTGTGCGGCAGGTTGGTGTCCAGGCGGATAGCCGATTGCGGTTCGTCGTTCGCGACTTCCGCGTGCTCTGCGTGGTGCGGCTCGGATTCGAAGTGCATCGGGGCCTGCGACAGGTCGGTCGGCTGAGCCCAGCTCGGCAGGCTTTCCTCTGCAGCAACCGAGGCTGCCGGAGCAGCCGTTTCTGCGGCAGGCGGCGTCGGGTTCAGATCCAGCGACAAGTCCGACAGGTCCATGTGCAGCGGGGGCGCGGCGACGGGCTGATAAGCCTCGCCAGCGTGCGCGTTGAATTGGGGCAGGTCCGCTTCAGGTTCGGCATGCACCTTGAAGATGTCCGAGGCTTCTTCGGGCGCAGTGATCGGCTCCCCTGCTGCCGGCGCCGGGAACGACTCTAGCGGCAGATCGAAATCGGCCAGTTGCGGCGCTTTGGTCGACGGTGCGGACGGGTCCAGATCCGGAGACAGCGTGGTCCAGTCGTCCCCGCGACGGGTGGTTTGACCGGTCACCGTCGGGCTGAAGGCCTCGGCAGCCACTGCGGCGCCCACACCGGCCAGGGCAGCGGCACCTGCCACTGCGGCGCCAGCGTGACTCGGTTCCGCATGGGCTTCGGCACCAACATGGCTCCCATCACCCTGCACCGTCAGGTACAGCGGGTTGGCGGGATCAAACTTGCGGCCCATCGCAGCCGCCTCTGCCCATTCCGACGAGGCCGCGCCGACTTGCGCCAGCATCTCTTCAGCAATGGTCTGGAAGCCATGGGCGTCCTGACGATTGGCGTAAATTTCCATCAACTTCAGACGAATGGCTTGGCGCTCCGGATGCTGCTCCAGAGCCTCGCGCAGGATTTCTTCGGCTTGTACGTCGCGACCGTAGGCGATGTAGACATCGGCCTCGGCAATCGGGTCGACTTCATTGCTCTCGTTGCCGCCACCAATGCGGAAATCCGCACCGAACACGCTGTGCTGCGAAGTGTCGACGCTTTGACCACCGGCCGCGCCAAATAGCGAGTTGGCACCCGCCATCACAGTGCTTTCCTGCGACAGCAGGCTGTCCTGGAAGCCATGCGCCTGCTCAGGCTTCTGCTGGCGACGGCGATACACCACCAGACCACCCAGCAGGGCGACCACCAAGCCACCCAGGCCCAGAGCCATCGGGTTGCCCAGCAGCGACGAGAGGAACGATTCTTCCTGGATCGGCGGCGGCGGGGCCACAACCACGGGCGCCTTCTTCGGCGCGGCAGCGGGAGCCGACGCAGCAGCAACCGGTGCGCTGGCAGTTGCTTGCGGTGCAGAGGCTGCCGCCAACGGCGCCGATGCGGCCTCCGGTGCGGAAGCCGACGCTGCAGCCGTCGCCGACGAAGCCGGGGCGGCGGCCGTTTCCGCCGGCGCAGCGGCAACAGGGGCCGGGGCAGACGTGGACGCTGCTGACGGTGCGGGAGCGGGCGCATTGGCAGCCGCCACTGCCGGAGCCGCCGTCGACGGTGCAGCACCAGCGGCCGGCTTGGCAGCGCTGGCGGCCTTGGCCAGTTCAGCGTTCTTCAATTCAACCAGGCGTTGCATGTCAGAGAGATTCTTCTCCAACTGTGCAACGCGTGACTCCATCTCCTTGAGCGCGCGCTCCTTGGCGACGAGTTCCTCGTCGCGGGCGGCTGCCGCGCCAGCCTTGCCGGCACGGTCAGCCTTGGACAGACGCAATTCGTCACGGCCGCTGGCAGCGGGCGTAGCTTGATCCTGCACACGGGCCGACACGCTGCCGCTTTGCTGGCGGGCGGAATCGGTATCCGTGGCCGCGTTGGCTTCCGCTGCCGTTGCGAGGCGATTGCGGTAGCCAGCGAAGCCGGACGTTTGCGCAATGACCTCGCGGCGTGCTTCACGCGCAGGCGTTTTCTGCGCTTCGGCCTGCGACGGCACTTTCAGCACCGAACCGGTGCGCAGCCGGTTGATGTTGCCGCCAATGAAAGCGTTGGGGTTGTTCCGATACAGGGCAAGCAGCATCTGGTCGAGCGACACGGCATCCTGACCTTGAGCGGCCGTCGATGCCACGTCATACAGGCTATCGCCGCGCTGCACGGTGTACGAGCCACCAGGCGTAGCGTCCGGCGCGGCAGCAGCAGGAGCAGCTTGCTGGGCACGCGCGGCTTGGCGAGCAGCACGGGGCTGGCGTGCCGGTGCCGGTGCGGCCGCAGTCGGGGCTGCAGCTTGCGGTTGAGCTGCCGAGGCAGCCGACGTCGATTCAGCGGCGCCCGGCGTGGTGGCCTGCACCACCGGCGTCGGCGCGAAATTCTGTGCGGTATTGCTGGAGCCCACCGGGTCCAGCAAGAACGTATAGGCGCGCGAAACGTGGCCGCTCGCCCAGTTCAAGTCGACCAGAACATCAACGAACGGCTCGGCGACGGGCTGCGTCGAGCGCAGACGCACCACGTAGTTACCATTCGACTGGCGCTCCAGCGAGGCACGCAGCGAGGAGACGATCGGGTTGTAGGTCAGGCCGGCACGCGAATAGGCATCCGGCGCGGCCAGTTTGGCGACCAGGTTTTGCGCCTCTTCGGGCGTCACGCCGGTTAGATCGATTTCGGCCTGCAGCGGCTGGCCGAGGCTGGAACGCACGTGCAGCGCGCCGAAACCGGCCGCTTGCGCAGCGGGCTGAATCAGCAGCAGGCTCGCCGCAGCAAACGCGACGGCCGACCAGCGAGGACTGCGATGGGACGATTCTCTCCGGCGGTATTGGCTCACCCTCACCTTCGACTCCGTTATCTTTTAATGTGCAAACGAACTTAACATCAACGAGTTAGCGCAGCAAGTTCACCCAAAAAGTGAAATGCTGGATAAGAACCGCCGTCAATCTTTATGAAAACGACACAATTGGCGAGATTCTGAAGCACCCGACGTACCCCCCGGAATGCGTGTGCTTCATGCGGCGCTACCCCTTCCCCGTGCCCCGTCCACCCCACGAATGGGCGGACAGCGTTCCGGCCGCTATTGTGTACCAACGTTACAGACCGTGGGCGTCCAGATGGCACAACGCCGCGCAGGCCGCGCGGCGTTGGTAGAAAAAGCGCACTTTCTGTTGTCAGGCCGCAACGACAGCCGTCGATGCCCGGTCTGACAAGGAAAGCAAAGGCCGAATCACTTGCCCAGCAGGATACGCAACGTACGGCGCAGCGGCTCGGCGGCGCCCCACAGAAGCTGATCGCCGATCACGAAGGCGCTCACATACTCGGGCCCCATGTTCAGCTTGCGCACACGGCCCACGCCGATTTCCAGGCCACCCGTGATGGAAGCCGGCGTCAGTTCCTTCTCGGTGATGCTGCGGTCGTTCGGCACCCACTTCACCCAGGGGTTGCCCGAGCGGATGATCTGCTCGATTTCGTCGAGCGGCAGGTCGCGCTTGAGCTTGAGCGTCAAGCCCAGGCTGTGGCAGCGCATCGCGCCGATCCGCACGCACAGGCCATCAACCGGAATCGTCTGCGCCGTGCCCAGGATCTTGTTGACCTCGGCCTGACCCTTCCACTCTTCCTTGGACTGACCGTTGTCGAGCTGCTTGTCGATCCACGGGATCAACCCACCAGCCAGCGGCGCCGGGAAGAATTCGGTCGGCACGTCTTCGCGGATGGTCTTGGCAACCTTGCGGTCGATGTCCAGGATGGCGGAGGCCGGGTTGGCCAGCTCATCGGCCACAGCACCGTGGATCACGCCCATGCCCTTGAGCAGTTCGCGCATGTGGTTCGCACCACCGCCCGAGGCTGCCTGGTAGGTCATCGAGCTGACCCATTCGACCAAGCCTTCGCGGAACAGACCGCCCACGCCCATCAGCAGGATGGAGTTGGTGCAATTGCCACCGATGAAATTCTTGGTGCCGGCCGCCACCGCATTCTTGATGAGCGACAGGTTGACCGGGTCCAGCACGATCACGGCATCGTCTTCCATGCGCAGCGTCGAGGCGGCGTCGATCCAGTAGCCATTCCAGCCGGCCGCGCGCAGCTTCGGGAAGACTTCGGTCGTGTAGTCGCCGCCCTGGCACGTGATGATCGTGTCGCACGCCTTCAGCGCTTCGATGTCATTCGCGTCGGCCAGGGGCGCATCCGTCTTGGCGAATGCGGGTGCCTTGCCGCCAGCGTTGCTGGTGCTGAAAAACACGGTGTCGATCAGGTCGAAATCCTTTTCTTCCTGCATGCGCTGCATCAGCACGCTACCGACCATGCCGCGCCAACCGACGAGACCTACCTTCATGATTGTGAACCTCTAGTGATTTTCCCCGCCTCGGTCGCCCGGCGTGACCGCGCGGGGAAGGCGAACGGGCACGACGGACGATCTACGAGATCGTTTTTTTGGTAATGATTTTCGTGGTCGTGCGAATCTCGACAGGCGTCATGCGAGTGCGCGCGGCGGTGCCCTTGGCGGCAATGGCCAGGGTGCCCAGAATGCCCAGTACGAGGACGGGGAGCGCGATCGAGATCATCTGCAAAAATATACACGATTTGGCGGCCACACAATGCACTGCAACATGTGTCCACCGAAAAAACGACGATTGCGGTGCCGCATGTGATGGCACCGCAACGCATGGTTTGATTTACAAGGCAGCGACCACCGCGTCGCCCATCTCCACAGTGCCGACCTGCTTGCAGCCCGGCGTCAGGATGTCGCCGGTCCGGTAGCCCTGTGCCAGCACCTTCTTGACAGCCGTTTCGATGCGATCAGCCTGCTCGGCCTTGTTCAGCGAGTAGCGCAGCATCATCGCCGCCGACAGGATAGTCGCCAGCGGGTTGGCAACGCCCTTGCCCGCGATGTCCGGCGCGGAGCCGTGCGACGGCTCATACAGGCCCTTGTTGTTCGCATCGAGCGACGCCGACGGCAGCATGCCGATCGAGCCCGTCAGCATGGCAGCCTCGTCCGAAAGGATGTCGCCGAACATGTTGCCGGTAACGATCACGTCGAAGTTCTTCGGCGCCTTCACGAGTTGCATGGCCGCGTTGTCGACGTACATGTGCGACAGCTCGACTTCCGCATATTCCTTGTGCACATCGGTGACGATGTCCTTCCAGAACTGGAATGTCTCAAGCACGTTGGCCTTGTCGACGCTGCACAGCTTCTTGCCGCGCTTGGCGGCAGCCTGGAAGGCGACGTGCGCGATGCGGCGGATTTCCGGCTCGGCGTAGCGCATCGTGTCGAAGCCTTCGCGCGCACCGGCAAACGCGCCGTCCGGGGCCGAACGCACGCCGCGCGGCTGGCCGAAGTAGATGTCGCCGGTCAGTTCGCGCACGATCAGGATGTCGAGGCCGGAGACGATCTCGGGCTTCAGGCTCGATGCGCCGGCCAGTTCCGGATAGCAGATCGCCGGACGGAAATTGGCGAACAGCTGCAGGTGCTTGCGCAAGCCGAGGATGGCCTGCTCCGGGCGCAGCTCGCGCGCCAGCGTGTCGTACTTCCAATCGCCCACGGCGCCGAACAGGATGGCGTCAGCCTCCTTGGCGAGCTTGAGCGTGTCTTCCGGCAGCGGATGGCCCTTGGCCTCGTAACCGGCGCCGCCCACCGGGGCGAATTCCATCTCGAAGGGCTCGCCCAATACCTTGAGCACCTTCACGGCCTCGGCGACGATTTCCTTGCCAATGCCGTCACCCGGCAACACTGCAATCTTGGTCATGTAGTTGTCCTTGTTGTTCTGGTATCCGCTCAGCCGACGAGCTTGTGCGCGAGCCACGGCATCCTGGCCAAGCGCTGCGCTTCGTAAGCCTTGATCTGGTCGGCGTAGCGCAGGGTCAGACCGATGTCGTCGAAGCCGTTGAGCAGGCAGTATTTGCGGAACGCCGTGATGTCGAATGGGTACGCCGTACCGCCCGGCGTGACGACGATCTGCTTGTCCAGATCGACAGTCAGCTGGTAGCCGGTAAAGGCTTGCGTCTCGTTGAACAGATGGTCGACTTGCGACTCTGTCAGCACGATCGGCAGCAGGCCGTTCTTGAAGCAATTGTTGAAGAAGATGTCGGCAAAGCTCGGCGCGATGATGGCGCGGAAGCCGTACTGCTGCAGCGCCCACGGCGCGTGCTCACGCGAGCTGCCGCAGCCGAAATTCTTGCGCGCCAGCAACACCGAGGCGCCCTTGTAACGCGGCTGGTTCAGTACGAAATCCGGGTTCAGCGGACGCTTGCTGTTGTCCTGCCCAGGCTCGCCGACGTCCTTGTAGCGCCACTCGTCGAACAGGTTCGGGCCGAAGCCCGTGCGCTTGATCGATTTGAGGAATTGCTTCGGGATGATGGCGTCGGTGTCGACGTTTTCGCGGTCGAGCGGCGCCACGAGGCCGGTGTGGATGGTGAATTGTTCCATGATTGCTCTCTCTATCCTGCCGCTCAAGCGAGCTTGCGCACGTCAACGAAGTGGCCTTCCAGCGCAGCCGCAGCGGCCATCGCCGGGCTGACCAGATGGGTGCGGCCACCCGCGCCCTGACGGCCTTCGAAGTTGCGGTTGGACGTGGATGCGCAGCGCTCGCCCGGGTCGAGGCGGTCGGCATTCATTGCCAGACACATCGAGCAACCCGGCTCGCGCCATTCAAAACCCGCCGCCTTGAAGATCTTGTCGAGCCCTTCGCGCTCGGCCTGTTCCTTCACGAGGCCCGAGCCCGGCACGACCATCGCCAGCTTCACGTTCGAGGCAATGCGCTTGCCCAGCTTCTGCACGACCCACGCGGCAGCGCGCATGTCTTCGATGCGGCTGTTGGTGCACGAGCCGATGAACACCTTGTCGATGTTGATGTCGCTGATGGCGACGTTCGGCTGCAGGCCCATGTATTCGAGCGCACGCTCCATGGCGTTGCGCTTGTTCGGGTCTTTTTCCTTTTCAGGATCCGGCACGCGGTCTTCAATGCTGACCACCATTTCCGGCGACGTGCCCCAGCTCACCTGCGGGCGAATCTCTTCAGCACGCAGCTCGACCACCTGATCGAAGTGCGCACCTTCGTCGGAATGCAGCGTGCGCCAATAGGCGACGGCCTGTTCCCACTCCACGCCCTGCGGCGCGAACGGACGACCCTTGATGTATTCGAGCGTGACATCGTCCACGGCGACCATGCCTGCGCGTGCGCCGCCTTCGATCGCCATGTTGCACACCGTCATGCGGCCTTCCATCGACAGCGCGCGGATGGCCGAGCCACCGAATTCCATGGCATAGCCCGTGCCTCCGGCCGTACCGATCTTGCCAATGATGGCAAGCACGATGTCCTTGGCGGTGCAGCCGCGCGGCAGCGTGCCTTCCACCTTCACGAGCATGTTCTTGCTCTTCTTGGCGAGCAGCGTTTGCGTAGCCAACACGTGCTCGACTTCCGACGTGCCGATGCCATGCGCAAGCGCGCCAAACGCACCGTGCGTGCTGGTATGCGAATCGCCGCACACGACTGTCATGCCAGGCAGCGTCGCGCCCTGCTCCGGCCCGATCACGTGCACGATGCCCTGACGCTTGTCATTCATCTTGAATTGCGTGATGCCGTAGCTGTCGCAGTTGGCATCGAGCGTATCGACTTGCAGCTTCGAAACCGGATCGGCAATGCCGTGCGAACGATCGGTGGTGGGCACGTTGTGATCCGACACAGCCAGGTTGGCGCTGATGCGCCACACCGGACGCTCGGCCATCTTCAGGCCTTCGAAGGCCTGCGGGCTCGTCACTTCGTGCAGCAGTTGACGATCGATGTAGAGGACGGTCGTGCCGTCTTCTTCGGTATGAACGACGTGATCGTCCCAGAGTTTGTCGTAGAGCGTCTTGGCCATGATGCGATCCGTGCACAACGCGCCCTTTCTTATTTCAGGGCCGCCGCGCGAGCAGTTTCGTGGGGAGTGATCGATTATGCCACCCGGTGCATTGGGCACCGGACGTGACTGACGAAAGGGGGTTTCGCCATTATGCGAAAGCCCTTCTGGCGGCTGCGGGCAACAAAAAGCCCCGCTGGTTTCCCGAGCGGGGCTTCTGTAAAGCAAACAGCCTGGCTTAGCGCTTGTCGATCGACGGCACTTCGCGGGTTGCAGCACCGTTGAACAACTGGCGCGGACGGCCGATCTTGTATTCCGGATCCGTGATCATCTCTTCCCACTGTGCAATCCAGCCCACCGAGCGGGCCAGCGCGAAGATGCAGGTGAACATCGAAGTCGGGATGCCCAGCGCGCGCTGAACGATGCCCGAATAGAAGTCGACGTTCGGGTACAGCTTGCGGCTGACGAAGTACTCGTCTTCCAGCGCGATCTTTTCCAGCTCCATGGCCAGCTTGAACAGCGGGTCGTTGTGCAGGCCCAGTTCGTTCAGCACTTCATGGCAGGTTTCGCGCATCAGCTTGGCGCGCGGATCGTAGTTCTTGTACACGCGGTGGCCAAAGCCCATCAGGCGCACGCCGCTGTTCTTGTCCTTCACCTGCTTGATGAACTCGGGCACCTTGTCGACGGTTCCGATTTCTTCCAGCATGTTCAGCGCAGCTTCGTTCGCGCCGCCGTGCGCCGGGCCCCACAGGCAAGCGATACCGGCCGCAATGGCAGCGATCGGGTTGGTGCCCGATGAACCGGCCAGACGCACCGTCGAAGTCGAGGCGTTCTGCTCGTGGTCTGCGTGCAGGATGAAGATCCGGTCCAGTGCCTTCTCCAGCACCGGGTTCACCTTGTAGTCTTCGCACGGCGTGGCAAACATCATGCGCATGAAGTTACCCGTGTACGACAGGTTGTTCTGCGGATAGATGTTCGGCTGGCCGATGTTGTACTTGTACGCCATGGCCACCAGCGTCGGCAGCTTGGCGATCAGGCGGATCTGCGAGATTTCGCGCTCGCGCGGGTCGTTGATGTTGGCAGCGTCCGGATAGAAGGCGCTCATGGCACCAACCAGGCCAGTCAGCACGGCCATCGGATGGGCGTCACGACGGAACCCGCGCAGGAAGAACTGCATCTGCTCGTGCACCATGGTGTGATTTGTCACCACATGGTTGAACTCTTCCTTCTGCTTGGCATTGGGCAGCTCACCCTTCAGCAGGAGATAGCAGATTTCCATGAAATCGCACTTGCTGGCCAGATCGTCGATGGCGTAGCCACGGTACAGCAGCTCACCTTTGTCACCATCAATGTAGGTGATCTTGGAATTGCACGACGCGGTCGACATGAAGCCGGGGTCGTACGTGAACTTGCCCGTCTGACCGTACAGCTTGCGAATGTCGATCACGTCCGGGCCAACCGTGCCCTTGTAGATCGGCAGCTCGACGCTGGGCGAGCCATCGGAAAACGATAGGGTGGCTTTCACTTCGGACGGCGTCATGTCGGTTTCCTTCTCTGCTGTTTATAAAAATAAAGTCGGGAGACTCCCGCCAGACGGATCAAGGGGCGCCGGCCGGGGGCGGCTGGACTGATTCGTCTTGCGGCAACCTCTCGCGCGCCGGTTTAGACCGAGCGCAGCAAGGTCAGGACGTGCTGGATGTGAGGCACGTCGAGTTCGCCCTCCGGCTCCTTGCGTGCAAGCAGGAGATCCATCAGGTCGTTGTCGGGTAGCTCGAACAACTGCGAGAGTGCGGCAACGTCGTCATCCGACAGTTCCGTCTCGTAGCGGTTGAAGAAGCGCTCGACGATGATGTCGTTCTCGAGCAGGCCGCGTCGGGCACGCCAGCGCAAACGGGCTCGCTTGTGCGGATCGGACTGATGGGAGAACGTCGGAGTGTTCACAGCAACCATACTTCCTAAAAATGCGTCGCCGGAGAAACCGCTCCGGCGACACACAATGCCAAAGTGCGCTGACTCGCGGCTTACACCGCGCGACGCACCATCAATTCCTTGATCTTGCCGATGGCCTTGGTCGGGTTCAGACCCTTCGGGCACACATCGACGCAGTTCATGATGGTGTGGCAGCGGAAGAGGCGATACGGATCTTCCAGGTTGTCCAGGCGCTCGCTGGTGGCCTGATCGCGGCTGTCGGCGATGAAACGATACGCCTGCAGCAGACCGGCGGGGCCAACGAACTTGTCCGGGTTCCACCAGAACGACGGGCACGACGTCGAGCAGCTCGCGCACA